>JAJDOG010000036.1 GCA_022340285.1 Betaproteobacteria bacterium | reverse complement strand
CTCATCGGTCCGGAGGGCGGGCTCACGCATGAGGAGCGTGACGTGGCCACCGGCGCAGGATTCGTGCCGGTACGCTTCGGCCCACGGGTGCTTCGCACCGAAACCGCGCCGCTTGCTGCGCTCGCAGCGCTGCAGGCGCTCTTTGGAGATTGCTAGACGATCTCCGAACAAGTCCGCCCGCGCGGACTTGTCCCTCCCGGGGGGGGAGTTGCAATGGGGGCCATAGGCCCCCTTTGCGACGTTTTCCCAGGAGCGCTATCGGCTACTTCGCGCCAGCAGATTCGATCAGCGCGATCAGCTCCGGGTCGCCGTTTCGCTTCGCGAGATCCAGCGCGTTCGTTCCCCAGATATCCTTCGTCTTCGGATCCACGCCGCGGCCCATGAGGAACAGGCGCACGGCGATCAAGTCGCCGCGCCGCACCGCATCGAGAAACTGGCTCCGATCGTGGTAGACGAGTCCCATGCCGGCGAGATCCTTGCGCGCCTGGATCGCCTGCGTCTCGCGGGCCGTCTGCGCATCGAGGACCGCCTGCTTCTGGCCGATAACGAGCAGCGAACGTCCGATCGAGATCATCTTCTCGCGCTCCGCGTCGGGCACTTCCGCGAAGAGCTCCTTGGCAAGCTCGTTCGCCTCCGCATTCTTGCCGGCAAGAATCTCCTCGACGGCCTTCTGCGACTCCCTCCCGTCATCCTTCGCAGCGGTCTGCATTACCCCCTGCAGGATCGACAGGAAACGGCTGAACGTGGCCCAGTCGTCGGGCACGCTATCCGCCGCGTGCACCGGCGCGAGCGCCAGCGCGAGACTCGTCGCAACGACGAGTCTGCGTGGCTCGAGGAAACTGCGTGCTTGAATGAAGAACTGGGCGAAAGAATATCGAGCCCGCATCGATGCCTCCTGCTCGCTTCAGTGCCGTTTCAACGTTTCAGTTTAGGCCACCGTTGACCGGCGTGCGAGCGCGCAAGCTGCGCCTCAAGGCCGGTGCGACGGTAAAAGTGCCTTAGAATCCGACCTTTGCCCAACGCGCATCGCGGCCCAAGAGGTCCCTGCAACCATGTCTCCCAGGTCCGACGTCCGGTTCGTCAGCTGGTTCCGCTCGGTAGCGCCGTACTTCCATGCGTTTCGCGGCCGCACCTTCGTTGTCGCATTCGGCGGGGAGGTGCTGGCCGCTGGGCGATTTGTCGAGCTTGCGCACGATCTCAACCTGTTGCACAGCGCCGGCATCCGGCTCGTGCTGGTACATGGCTCGCGCCCCCAGATCGACGCGCGACTCGCGCGCCTCGGCATCGAATCGCGGTTCGCGAGCGATCTGCGGATCACCGATGCGACCGCGCTGGAATGCGTGAAGGAGGCAGTCGGCTCCCTGCGCGTGGAGATCGAGGCGCTGCTCTCGCAGGGCCTGCCGAACTCCCCGATGGCGAATGCGGCGATACGCCTCGCCTCGGGCAACTACATCACCGCGCAGCCGATCGGCATCGTGGACGGCACCGATCTTCACTACACCGGCCAGGTGCGGCGCATCGACGCGGCCGCGATTTCGGGGGCGCTCGGGCAGGGCAATATCGCGTTGCTGTCGAACATCGGCTATTCGCCGACCGGCGAGGTCTTCAATCTCGCAATGGAGGATGTCGCGCTCGCGAGCGCAGTCGCGCTCCGCGCGGACAAGCTCGTGTTCCTGTCGGATACACCGGTGCTCGGTCGCGATCGACAGATGCTGCCGGAGCTCACCGCCCGGGACGCCGAGCGGCTGATCGCGCGATCCAAGGACCTCTCGTCGGAGACGCGCCGCGCACTCACTGCCGCGGCCCGCGCGGTGCAGGAAGGTGTCGGCAGGTCCCACGTCGTCAGCCGGGGCGAAGACGGCGCGCTCCTCATCGAGCTCTTCACGCACGAAGGCTCGGGCACCATGATCACCGCCGACAAGCTGGAGCGCCTGCGGCCGGCCACGATCGACGACGTGGGTGGTGTCCTGCAGCTGATCGAGCCCCTCGAGGCCGAAGGGGCGCTCGTGCGGCGCGGACGCGAGCGCCTGGAGCAGGAGATCGGGCAGTTCCACGTCCTCGAGCACGATCAGATGATTCTCGGCTGCGCAGCGCTCTACCCGTTTCCCCGCTCGAAGAGCGCCGAGCTCGCGGCGCTGGCCGTGCGGCCGGGCTACCAGCGCCGCGGCTACGGAGAAAAACTGCTCGAGGCGCTCACTGCGCAGGCGCGGTCGATGGGGATGCGCAAGCTCTACGTGCTCACGACGCGCACCGCGCAGTGGTTCGTGGAGCGCGGTTTCGTCGCCGACGATCCGGCCAAGCTGCCGAAGGAGAAACGCAATCTCTACAACTGGCAGCGCCGCTCGCGCGTCCTCGTGAAATCCCTCCGCTGATACAAGACAAGGGCGGAACGTTACGAACAGGAGGGAACCGGCTGGTTCCCTCCCGTTACCCTCCTTCCCGCTAGGAGCAAACCGGCAGGTAGGCGGGGTGGTTTCCAGCTCAGAGCGTCGCGGGGCAACTAGCTCTTCGGGGGCACGTACCCCGAAGGCTTATCGACGGAACCGCCGAAGAAGTAGCTCTCGGTCTGCTCCTGTAGGTACTTCCGCGCCTTCGGATCGGCGAGGTTCAACCGATTCTCGTTGATCAGCATGGTCTGGTGCTTGATCCACTGCTGCCATGCTTCCTTGGAGACATTCTCCCAGAGCCGCTTGCCGAGCTCGCCGGGCACAGGCGGGAAGTCGAGGCCCTCTGCCTCATGTCCGAGCTTGATGCACTTCACCATCCTCGCCATAACCAGCGGACCCCTCTGTTCGAGATTTGCAGATCTCGCTACTGATTCAGTGTTTCCGCGATTTCGTCGTCGCGGAGGTGGCGGACGTCGCGGCCCTGGACCATGTAGATCACGTACTCGGCCATGTTCTTCGAGTGATCGCCGATCCGCTCGATGGCCTTGGCGATGAACAGCACCTCGAGGCAACGGCTGATCGTGCGCGGATCTTCCATCATGAATGTGATGAGCTGGCGCAGGACGGCCCGAAATTCCGCGTCGACCGCCTCGTCCTGACGCACGACCTCCAGCGCGGCCTTGACATCCAGTCGCGCGAAGGCGTCGAGCGCCTTGCGCAGCATCGCCAGCGCCAGGCCAGCCATGTTCCGCATCTCCATGCGCGGCATGTGCATCCGCTCGGCGGCGTAGATCAGCTTGGCCATCCGCGCGATCTTCTCGGCTTCGTCGCCGATCCGCTCGAGGTCCGTGATCGTTTTGATCACCGCGATGAGCAGCCGCAGATCGCTCGCCGCGGGTTGCCGCCTGGCGATGATGTGGCTGCAATCTTCGTCGAGCTGGACCTCCAGCGCGTTGACGCGGTGATCGTCCGCGATCACCTCGTCGATGACGCTCATCTCGCCCGAGGAAAGCGCGTCGACGGCGCGGACGATCTGTTGCTCGACCATGCCGCCCATCTGCAGCACGCGCGTGCGCACGGCTTCGAGCTCGGCGTCGAACTGCTTCGATGTGTGGTGCTCGCCAATCATCGTGCGGGCCCTCCGGGGCGGAATACGAACCTAGGATAGCACTCTGACCGGCGTGCAACAGCCTCGGTTCCGCGGATTACCGCACGATGGTGTCGCGATGCTGCGAAGCCCTATGCCCGGCTCCGGGAAAGCGCTCGGACGCCCTGCGCCGTGCCGAGGAGGAGCACGTCGGCGGGGCGCCGCGCGAAAAGCCCGTTTGTCACGACGCCCACCACATTGTTGATCCGCTCCTCCAGACCGGCCGGGTCCGGGATGCTCAGGCCGGACACGTCGATGATCAAGTTTCCGTTGTCCGTGACGAACCCGGCGCGCTCCCTCGGCTGCCCGCCGAGCTGCTCGAGCTGCCGTGCCACGTAACCGCGCGCCATCGGAATCACCTCCACCGGGAGCGGAAACCGGCCGAGCGACGCCACCAGTTTCGACGCATCGGCGATGCACACGAACTTGCCGGCCGCGGCGGCGACGATCTTTTCGCGCGTCAGCGCGCCCCCGCCCCCCTTGATCATCGCCAGCTGCTCCGTAATCTCGTCGGCGCCGTCCACATAGACGGGTAGATCGCTCACGTCATTCAGATCGAATACCTGGATGCCATGTCCTGCCAGGCGCTTCGCGCTCGCTTCCGAGCTGGCCACGGCACCGGCGATGCGTGCCTTCACTTTCGCGAGCTCGTCGATGAAGAAATTCGCGGTCGTGCCGCTCCCGACCCCGATCACGGCGCCTTCGACAATGTGCAGGACCGCTTCGCGCGCGACCGCCTGCTTGAGCTCGTCCTGCGTCATTCGCGCCTCCTCCGGTTGCCCCGATGCGTTGCTACGGTGCCCTCAGGGAAACAGCTTGTCCAGCAACGCGCGCGCGCGCGCATTCCCGTTGGCCGCGGCGAGCTCGAGCCAGAAGCGCGCCCGGTCCGCGTCCGCCGGAACGCCATCTCCCTTCAGATAGAGCAGCCCGAGATTGAGCTGCGCCTGAGAATCGCGCTGGTCCGCCGCGCGACGAAACCAGCGCAGCGCTTCCTGCGCATCCCGCCCGCCGCCGTTCGCGTGCTCGTAGAGTGCGCCCAAATTGTAGAGCGCATCGACTTCACCGGCGTCAGCGGCAATGCGATACCAGCGGCTTGCCTGGGCAAGGTCCGGCGCCACGCCTCGACCACGCTCGTATGCCGCGCCGAGCAGCTGTGCCGCCTGTGCGTGACCCTGCTCCGCGAGCGGCGCGAGCAGCTTGACCGCCTCGCCGGCTTCACCCCTGGCGATCAGCGCGTCGGCATCGGCGACGGCGGCAGGGAGCAACGGCGTCAATCGGAGCCCGGCGAGAAAGGCTTCGCCCTCCTTCAGGGCCTCCGGCCGGCTTTCGCCTTCGATGGCCCGCTCGGCATAGCTCACATCGATGAGCATGCCGGGCGCCCCGGGGTGGGCGCAGACGCGCCCGGCGATCCGGACGATATGCGGATAGAAGAAGCTGTTCCGGCTGTCTTCGGCACGAAGCCGATATTGCACGCACCAGGATGCAGCGGGCTCGAGTTCGGTCGTCTGCTCCTTGATCTCGTACCGGAAGGTGTCGGGCGAGCGCGGGGCGCGACGCCGAACGAGGTCGGCCAGCGCTTCAGGCGTCGCGGGTGGGGCGTCGACGCGTGCGGTATAGGCGACCGCAATCAGCGCATACGTCGGATCGTCGGCATGTCGGGTGAACACGACCCGGTCACGCGATTTGACGAGGCTGTACCACTCGCTACCGCTGGGCGGCTTGAGCGCGAAACCGTCGAATGCCCACACCCGCCCCGGCTCGGAAATAGGATTGGGTAGAGGACGGGGCGGCGATGCGTCGGGAGTCGCCGCGGGTCCAGCGGCCGCCGCAGCGCCCAGCCAAACCACCGCAACGACTGCGACCAAGGTCGCGGCCCAGCGCGCGTGCGCCGGGCGACGGCAATGCACGCCGGGTCGAATCAGCGCTTGCGCGCGGGCGGGAGATCGGTGCACACGCCTTCGAACATTTCGGCCGCCATGCCGACGCTTTCGCTCAGCGTCGGATGCGGATGGATCGTCTTTCCGATGTCGACCGCATCGGCCCCCATCTCGATTGCCAGCGCAACCTCGCTGATGAGGTCCCCGGCTCCGGTGCCGACGATTCCACCGCCGATGATGCGATGTGATTCGGCGTCGAAGATAAGCTTGGTGAATCCCTCGTCGCGAGCATTCGCGATCGCGCGTCCCGATGCCGCCCACGGGAACTTGCCGATCCCGACCTTCACGCCCTGCGCCTTCGCTTCCGCTTCCGTGATTCCGACCCAAGCGATCTCCGGGTCGGTGTAGGCCACCGACGGGATCACGCGCGCGTCGAACCGGGACTTCTGGCCCGCCGCCGCCTCGGCGGCGACGTGTCCTTCGTGCACCGCCTTGTGCGCGAGCATGGGCGGACCGACGATGTCGCCGATCGCGAAGATGTGCGGAACGTTCGTGCGCATCTGCGCGTCGACCGCGATGAAGCCACGCTCGTCCACCGCGACACCCGCCTTTTCGGCGCCGATCTTCTTCCCGTTCGGAGTTCGGCCTACCGACACCAGGATCATGTCGTATTGCTGTGCGTCTTTCGGGGCTTTTTCTCCCTCGAACCACACCTTCAGCCCGGCTTTCGTCGCCTCGACCTTCGTCGTCTTGGTCTTGAGCATGACGTTCTCGAGGCGGCGGGCATTGAACTTCTGCCACACCGTCACCAGGTCGCGGTCCACGCCCTGCATCAGTCCATCCAGCATCTCCACGACGTCGAGACGCGCGCCCAGCGTCGAATAGACGGTGCCCATCTCGAGGCCGATGATGCCGCCGCCGATCACCAGCAGTCGCTTCGGGCGCGCGGGCAACTCCAGCGCGCCGGTCGAGTCGACGATGCGCGCATCGTCGGGCAGGAAAGGCAGCTTTCCGGCCTGTGACCCGGCGGCGATGATGGCGTGCTTGAAAGCGACGACCTTGCGACCGTCCTTCGCCTCCACCGCAAGATGGTTCGCTCCGACAAACGCGCCGACGCCCTGCAGCACGGTGACCTTGCGCATCTTGGCCATGCTGCCCAGCCCGCCGGTGAGCTTGCCGACGACCTTGTTCTTCCATTCGCGCAACCGATCGAGATCGATCGCGGGTTCGCCGAAGCTGATGCCGTGCGCAGCGAAGCTCCTCGCCTCCTCCACGACCTTCGCGGCGTGCAGCAGCGCTTTCGACGGAATGCACCCCACGTTCAGGCAAACGCCGCCGAGCGCCGGGTAGCGCTCGACGAGCACCGTGGAGAGCCCGAGGTCCGCGGCGCGGAATGCCGCGGAGTAGCCGCCCGGCCCGGAGCCGAGCACGACCATGTCACATTCCAGGTCCGCCTTGCCCGCGAATGCGGCGGGCGCCGGCGCGGACTTTGCGGCCGCAGAAGCCTCGGCCGGCGCGGGTTTCTGCGACGCGGCAGCGGGCGCGGGGGCGGGTGCGCCTTCTTCGGCGGCCTCCAGGACGAGAACCGGCGATCCTTCCGACACCTTTGCGCCAACCTTGACGCGGAGTTCCCGGACCACGCCCGCCGCCGGAGAGGGGATCTCCATCGTGGCCTTGTCGGATTCGACGGTGATCAGGCTCGCCTCGGCCGCGATGCGATCGCCCGGCTTGACCATGACCTCGATCACCTCGACGTCCTTGAAATCGCCGATGTCGGGGACCTTGACTTCGATCGTCTTGCTCATTGGATTCTCAAAGCAGCGTACGTCGGATATCGGACAACACCGACGCGAGATAACTCGTGAACCGCGCAGCGAGCGCACCGTCGATCACGCGGTGGTCGTATGAAAGCGAAAGCGGCAGCATGAGCCGTGGCACGAACTGGCCATCCTTGTACACCGGCCGCATCGACGACCGGGACACGCCGAGGATCGCCACCTCCGGCGCATTGATGATCGGCGTGAACGCGGTGCCGCCGATCCCGCCGAGGCTGGAGATGGAGAATGTGCCGCCTTGCATGTCGCCCGGCTTGAGCTTCTTTTCGCGCGCGAGCTTCGACACCTCCGCGAGCTCGCGCGCAAGATCGAAGACACCCTTGCGATCCACGTCGCGGATCACCGGCACGACGAGCCCGTCGGGCGTGTCGACCGCCACGCCGATGTGGTAGTACTTCTTCACCACCAGGTTCTCGCCGTCCAGCGAGGCGTTGAACTCCGGATGCTGGCGCAGCGCCGTCATGCTGGCCTTGAGCAGGAACGCAAGCAGCGTGAGCTTGAAGCCCTGCTTCTCGCTGTCCGGCGAGCTTGCCTTGCGGAAGGCCTCGAGCTCGGTGATGTCCGCTTCGTCGAACTGCGTGACATGCGGGATGGCCACCCAGTTGCGATGCAGATTCGCGCCGGAGATCCGCTTGATCCGCGACAGCGGCTTCACTTCCACCGGCCCGTACTTGGCGAAGTCGACCTTGGGCCAATCGAGCAGGGTGAACGGAAGGCCGCCGCCTGGCGCCGCCGCGGCCGGCGCCGGGGCCTGGGTCATCACGCCTTTCACGAACCCCTGGACATCGCCGTGAAGGATCCGGCCCTTCGGGCCAGTGCCCTTCACTTTCGTGAGATCCACTCCCAGCTCACGCGCGAACTTGCGGACCGACGGACTGGCGTGCGGCTTGAAGGCTGCGGGCTCGGCTGTCGGTTCGTAAGGAACCGGCCCGGTGCGCGTGGGAAGCGGCTGCGGCACGAACGGCGCCTCTTCCTCCCGGGCAGACGCCGCGGGGGGCGCCACGGCTGATCCGCCAGCCTGATTTGCGACCGGTGCGGCGGACGCGGCCGGCGCTGCCGCGGGAGAGGGGGCGCCCGTCTCGAGCATCAGGATGGCACTGCCTTGAGAAACTTTGTCGCCGACCTTGAGCTTGACCTCGCGCACGACGCCCGTCGCCGGAGATGGAATATCCATCGTGGCCTTATCGGATTCGACCGTGATCAGGCTCGCCTCGGCGGCGACGTGATCGCCCGGCTTGACCATGACCTCGATGACCTCGACGTCTTTGAAATCGCCGATGTCCGGAACGAGGACCTCCTCCACGCCGCCCGCCGCAGGCGATGGCGCCGCGGCGGGCGCCGGGGGTGGAGGCGCTGCCGCCGGCGCCGTCTTCGCAGGAGCGGCTTGCGGAGCTGTCGGCTTCGCGGCGGCCGGCGCGGGTTCCGCCGTCCCTGCCGCAGGCTCGAGCGTCAGGATCGGCGCGCCTTGCGACACCTTGTCGCCGACCTTGATGCGCAGCTCCTTCACGACACCCGGCTCGGGCGCCGGAATCTCCATCGTCGCCTTATCGGACTCGAGCGTGATCAGCGACTGATCCGCCGCAACAGTGTCGCCTGGTTGCACCAGAATCTCGATGACGTCGACGCCTTCGAAGTCGCCGATGTCAGGGACAACAACTTCCTTGAGCGCGCCCATTGTTATTCTCTGCTCACACCGTGACCGGGTTCGGCTTCGCGGAATCGATGCCGTACTTTGCCATGGCTTCGGCAACCACCGCAGGCTTCACCGCGCCCTGGTCTGCGAGCGCCTTGAGCGCCGCGACGGTTACCCAGTTGCGATCCACCTCGAAGTGAAAGCGCAGCTTCTGCCGCGTGTCCGACCGGCCGTAGCCGTCGGTGCCCAGCACCCGGTAGGTCCTTCCGGCGGGAATGTAGGGGCGGATCTGCTCGGCGAACGCTTTCACGTAATCGCTGGAAGCGACCACCGGTCCGTCGCGGCCCTCGAGGCATTGCTCGACGTAGCTCTTGCGCCGCTCCTCGGCGGGGTGCAGCAGATTCCAGCGATCGGCGTCGACGCCTTCGCGGGCAAGCTCGGTGAAGCTCGGGCAGCTCCAGATGTCCGCGCTCACACTCCAGTCGTTCTCGAGCATCTCCGCGGCAGCGATGACTTCCCGCAGGATCGTGCCGGAGCCGAGCAGCTGCACGCGCTTCTTGCGCGTGCCGCCTTTCTTGAACAGGTACATGCCTTTCAGGATTCCGGGCTCGGCGCCGTCGGGCATCCCGGGATGCTCGTAGTTCTCGTTCATCACCGTGATGTAAAAGAACACGTCCTCCTGTTCGGTCACCATGCGCCGCAGCCCGTCGTGCACGATGACCGCGAGCTCGTAGGCGAACGTCGGGTCGTAGGACACGCAGTTCGGAATGACCGACGAGAGGATGTGGCTGTGGCCGTCCTCGTGCTGCAGCCCTTCCCCGTTCAGCGTCGTGCGCCCGGCCGTGGCACCGATCAGGAACCCGCGCGCGCGCTGGTCGCCCGCGGCCCAGTTCAGATCTCCCGTGCGCTGGAAGCCGAACATCGAATAGACGATGTAGAACGGCACCATCACGAGATTGGAGTGGCTGTACGAGGTCGCCGCCGCCACCCAGGAGGACATCGCTCCCAGCTCGTTGATCCCTTCCTCGAGGATCTGTCCGGCCTTGTCTTCGCGGTAGTACATCACCTGGTCACGGTCCACCGGCGTGTACTTCTGGCCTTCCTGGGAGAAGATGCCCAGCTGCCTGAACATGCCCTCCATGCCGAACGTGCGCGCTTCGTCGGGCACGATCGGCACCACGAACTTTCCGATCTCCTTGTCGCGCACCAGCACGGTTAGGATCCGCACGAACGCCATCGTCGTCGAGATTTCGCGCCCTTCGGTCGGCTTCATGACCGCCTCGAACGCGGACAGCGCCGGGACCGGCGGGGCCGTGTCCGCCTTGCGCCGGCGCTGCGGCAGATAGCCACCGAGCTCCTTCCGGCGCTCGTGCAGGTACTGCATCTCGGGGCTGTCCTTCGGCGGCAGGTAGAAGGGCAGCTTCTCGAGTTCCTCGTCCGGGACCGGCACGTTGAAGCGATCGCGGAAGTCGCGGATGGTCTCGATATCGAGCTTTTTCAGCTGGTGGGTCGGATTCTTGGCCTGGCCCTGCCGTCCCAGCCCGTAGCCCTTGATGGTCTTCGCGAGGATGACGGTCGGCTGGCTCTGGTGCTTCGCGGCCGCCGCATAGGCCGCGTAGATCTTGTGCGGATCGTGACCGCCGCGGTTCAGGCGCCAAATGTCGTCGTCGGTCATGCGCGAAACCATCTCGAGCAGTTTCGGATGCTTGCCGAAGAAGTGCTTCCGCACGAAAGCGCCGTCGTTGGCCTTGTAGTTCTGGTATTCGCCGTCCACCGTCTCTTCCATCACCCGCTGGAGATTTCCCTCCGAATCGCGGGCGAGCAACGGATCCCAATACGAGCCCCACAGCAGCTTGATGACGTTCCAGCCCGCGCCGCGGAAGTCGCCCTCGAGCTCCTGGATGATCTTGCCGTTGCCGCGCACCGGACCGTCCAGGCGCTGCAGGTTGCAGTTGATGATGAAGATGAGGTTGTCGAGCTTCTCGCGCGCGGCCATGCCGATCGCGCCCAGCGATTCCGGCTCGTCCATCTCGCCGTCGCCGAGAAAGGCCCAGACTTTCCGGCCTTCGGTCTTCGCGAGCCCGCGTGCTTCGAGGTACTTGAGAAAGCGCGCCATGTAGATCGCCTGGATGGGCCCGAGGCCCATCGAGACGGTGGGAAACTGCCAGAAGTCGGGCATCAGCCATGGGTGCGGATACGATGAGACGCCCTTGCCGTCGACCTCGCGACGGAAGTTGTCGAGCTGCTCCTCGGTCAGGCGCCCTTCCAGCAATGCCCGCGCATAGATGCCCGGCGCGGCGTGACCCTGGAAGTAGATGAGATCGCCGCCGTGGTCGGCGCTGGGGGCGTGCCAGAAATGGTTGAAGCCGACGCCGAACAGGGTCCCCACCGAGGCGAACGTCGCGATGTGCCCGCCGAGGTCACCCTCGCGCTTGTTCGCCCGCGCCACGCTCACCATCGCGTTCCAGCGCGCATACGAGCGGATGCGCTCCTCGAGCGCGGCGTCACCGGGCGAACGCTCTTCGAGGTGCGGCGGGATGGTGTTGATGTAGGCGGTGTTGGCCGAGAAGGGGATGAACGCGCCGTAGTGACGCGCCCGCTCGATCATCTTCTCGAGCAGGAAGTGCGCGCGCTCGGGTCCCTCGCGCTCCAGCACCGCCTCGAGGGCGTCCAGCCATTCCTGGGTCTCGAGAATGTCGGGATCGTTCGCGGCGTCGAAATCAGGCTGCGCAGACATGCAAGGCTCCTCCTAGGGCGCGCTACCTCGGAACAAAAGAACGGACTGCGCGGAGTGCTGGAACGGGGACGGGCTAGCTTAATACGGCGAACGGCTCGCAGCCACCGCTCGCCCGTTCGCACGTTCCCGTTCCTTCCGTTATCCGCAACAACACTCCGGATTGTAGGATAAGCCTGGCTAATGGGTCAAGCAGGCAGGGTATTCCCCGCGCCGGCTCGGAGTGGGCGCAATGGTAAAATTCGGGGTCCTCCCCCTATTTCCTCCCTCATGCAAACCCGGATCATCGATGGGGCTGCGCTCGCGCGGCGTCTGCGCTCGGAGCTGCGCGATCGCGCTGCGGAGCTCACCGCCCGCGGTTACCAGCCCGGCCTGGTCGCCGTGCGTGTCGGCGAGGACCCCGCGTCGAAAGTGTACGTTCGGACCAAGATGAAGGCGAGCGCGGAGGTCGGCCTGCATTCCGAGCACGTGGAACTCCCGGCGGCCACCACCGAGACGACGCTCCTCGAACGAATCGCCGGCTTCAACCGCGATCCACGCATTCACGGCATCCTGGTCCAGCTGCCGTTGCCTCCGCAGATCTCCGCCGACAATGTGCTCCGCGCCATTGCGCCCGAAAAGGACGTCGACGGTTTCCATCCCTACAACGTGGGCTTGCTCGCCACGGGGCGCCCGCGCTTCGTGCCCTGCACACCCGCCGGGGTGATGGCCATGCTGGCGGCAGAAGAAATCGCCCTCGAGGGGCGCGAGGCGGTCGTCATCGGCCGGAGCAACATCGTCGGCAAACCGATGGCCATGCTGCTCTTGCAAAAGGGCGCCACCGTCACAATGTGCCATTCGAAGACGCGGGATCTCGCCGTCCACACTTCGCGAGCGGATGTGCTGGTTGCGGCGGTGGGCCGGCCCAATACGGTGCGTGAAGAGATGATCAAGCCCGGCGCCGTCGTCGTCGATGTCGGCATCAACCGCCTGCCGGACGGCAAGCTCGTGGGCGACGTGGCGTTCGAGTCCGCGCTCGGAAAGGCCTCGCACATCACACCGGTACCCGGGGGCGTCGGCCCGATGACCGTGACGATGCTGATGGCCAACACCGTACTGGCTGCGCAACTGGCCAGCGAGTCCGTGTCCTAGACGGCACGTCGTTGCACCTTTCAATTTCTCCAGGTTTCAGGACATGAAGACAGACGTCAATCCGCTGCTCGATTTCTCCGGACTGCCCCGGTTCTCGACCGTCAAGCCCGAGCACGTCGGCCCGGCCATTGATCTTCTGATCGCCGACTGCCGGGCAACGGTCGCCCGACTCACTGATCCGGTGACGCCTGCGACCTGGCGCGAATTCGTGGAGCCGCTCGAGGATGCGAACGAACGCCTCTCGCGCGCCTGGGGAATCGTCGCGCACCTGCATGGCGTGATCGACAGCCCGCCGCTGCGCGACGCATACAACGCAAACCAGCCCAAGGTCGTCCAGTACTGGACCGAGCTCGGCCACAACGAAGCGCTGTTCGCAAAATACAAGACGCTGCGCGCCGGCGAGGAGTACTCGCGGCTCGATGCGGCGCAGCGCCGGATCATCGACAACGAGCTGCGCGACTTCCGGCTCTCCGGCGCGGAGCTCCCCGCGGACCAGAAGAAGCGCTTTGCGAAGATCTCCGAGGAGCTCGCCAGTCTTGCAACCCGCTTCGCCGAAAACGTCCTCGACGCCACCAACGCCTTCTCGATGGTCGTGCAGAACCGCGACGAG
>JAJDOG010000002.1 GCA_022340285.1 Betaproteobacteria bacterium | reverse complement strand
GCGCCCTTGGCGAGACGCGCGGCGAGCGCCCGGGTGAGAAACAACGGTGCGACGGCGTTGAGCTCGAACTGCGCGCGCACCTTTTCCAGGTCGACGTCCTCTAGAGAGTCTTCACGAAGCATGCCCGCGTTCTGGATGAGGAGATCGATCTCGTCGCGCGCGAGCCGCGCCGCCAGATCCGACCACGCCGCCGGCTCGGTCACGTCAATTCCGCTTTCCACGCGCACTCCGAGTGCGTCGAGCGCCGGAGAGCCCCTGCGACACACCGCAACCACGCTCGCTCCCCGCGCCTTCAGCTGCCGCGCGAGCTCGAGACCGATTCCGCGATTTGCGCCCGTGATGACTGCGACACCCATTGCGATACTCCTCTTTCCTCTTCGATCAGGCTTGCGCCGCACGATTGCATGCCCCGCGCCGCCCCGCGCTTTGCGCCGTGATCTGAACTCAAAGCCCGCTGAGGACCTTCAGGTGCTGCACGACACAGCGGCCCAGCGCCGGAAGCGAGTAGCCGCCCTCGAGCATCGACACCACGCGTCCCTGGCCGGTGCGGTCGACGACGTCCTTCACCTTTGCGGTGACCCACGCGTAGTCGGAGTCGACGAAGCGCAGCATCGCCATGTCGTCCTCGATGTGCGCGTCGAATCCGGCCGAGAAAAAGACCATCTCCGGGCGAAACGCCTCGAGCGCCGGCATCCACGCCTGCTCGACCGCGGCGCGGAAACCATCGCTTCCCGTCCCGGCCGCGAGCGGCACGTTCACCATGTTCGCCGCGGGGTCGTCGGTTCCGCTGTAGGGGTAGAACGGGTGCTGGAAGGTGCTGACCATGAGCACGCGACCGTCGTCCGAAAAGATGTCCTCGGTGCCGTTGCCGTGGTGAACGTCGAAGTCGACGATGGCGACACGCTCGAGCCCATGCGCCTCGATGGCGTGCATGGCCGCGATCGCGATGTTGTTGAAGATGCAGAACCCCATGGACCGGGTGCGCGTGGCGTGGTGGCCCGGCGGTCGCACGCTGCAGAACGCGTTCGGATGCTTCCCGGAGACGACGAGATCGGTGGCGAGCACGCCCGCGCCGGCAGCATGCAAGGCCGCTGCCCACGTACTGGGGCACATGGCGGTGTCCGGATCGAGGTGCACGATGCCGCGCGACGGTGCAGTCGCCTCGACCGCTTCGATGTACGGCCGTGGATGCACCCGGAGCAGATGTTCCATTGCGGCGCGCGGCGCTTCGTAGCGCGCGAGCAAGTCGCCGATGCGTCCGGCGATCAGGCTATCTTCGATCGCGGAGAGCCTGGCCGGGCATTCGGGGTGGTACGCGCCCATGTCGTGCTTGGTGCAATCGACATGGGAGATGAATGCCGTCATGCCAGTTGCCATAAATTCCTCATTCCCTCCGCGCAGTGCGCTGCAATCATAGCCGAATTGCGCGTAGACTATGATTTTCAAGCAGTTCCATCGCCGTCTCGCGCGTATTTCGGTCGTTTCGTTGTGTTGATCGCCCTTTGATTTCCTGATGCCCCTTCCCAGTCTGCAGCGCGTCGTCCAGCAAGTCGGCACGGTTATCCTCGGCAAGGAGCAGCAGATCCGGCTCGCGCTCGCCTGCCTGCTTTCGCGCGGCCATCTCCTCATCGAGGACGTACCGGGGGTCGGCAAGACCACGCTCGCCCACGTCCTGGCCCGCACGCTCGGATTGGCCTTCCACCGCATCCAGTTCACGAGCGACATGCTGCCTGCCGACATCATCGGCGTCTCCATCTACGACCGCGAGTCGGGAACTTTCAAGTTTCATCCGGGACCGGTGTTCTCGCAGCTCGTGCTTGCCGACGAGGTCAACCGGGCGACGCCCAAGACGCAAAGCGCGCTGCTCGAGGCGATGGAAGAGCATCAGGTCACCGCGGAAGGCGAGACGCGCCGGCTGCCGGAACCGTTCTTCGTCATCGCGACACAGAATCCTTCGCATCAGGTCGGCACTTTTCCGCTCCCCGAATCCCAGCTTGACCGCTTCCAGATGCGGGTCGAGCTCGGCTATCCCAATCGAGACGCCGAGCGCGCGCTGCTGCAAGGCGTCGACCGCCGGGACATGACCGCATCGCTCGAGGCTTGTCTCGGTCCGGGCGAGCTGCTCGCGCTGCAGTCGGCCGCGCGCCAGGTGCACGTCGCCCCGGCGCTCGTCGACTATGTGCAAGGGCTCGTCGAGTACACGCGCCGCTCGCCCGACTACGTGAACGGCTTGTCTCCCCGAGCGGCGCTCGCGCTGCTCGCGTGCGCGCGTGCCTGGGCGCTCGTCGAGGGTCGCGATCGCGTCCTCCCCGAGGACGTTCAGGCAGTGCTACCGGGCGTTGCGGGCCATCGCCTGCACCCCATCCTGAACGGTGTGCGGCGAACGAGCTCCGACATCGCAGTCGGCCTGGTGGAGGCGGTGCCCATTCCGTGAGCACGGCCTGAGCATGGCACTCGACCGGCTACTTCGCCATTCGCAGGCTTGGCAGTTCTGGCAGCTCTTCACCAGTCGCGCGCGCCCGGAGCCCGGCGCGATCTTCCTCGCGCAGCGTCGCGTCTATATCCTGCCCACTCGTCACGGCGTCACGTTCGGCGTGGCGCTCCTGCTCATGTTGATCGGATCGATCAATTACGGGCTGTCGCTCGGCTACGTGCTCACCTTCCTGCTCGCGGGGATGGGGCTCGTCTCGATGGTGCACACCTATCGCAACCTCGCGCATCTTTACGTCAGTGCGGGACGCGTCGAGCCGGTCTTCGCGGGGGAGATGGCGCTCTTTCCGATCCACATCGAGAACCGCCACGATTTCGAGCGAGTCGCCATCTGCCTGAGCGCGTCGGACGTGACGACGAAGTGCGACGTGAACCGACGCGCAACCGCCGTGGCGACGCTGGGAATCCCCACAGCGCGCCGCGGCAGGTTGTCCCTGCCGCGCGTCACCGTCGAGACCCGCTATCCGGTCGGACTGTTCCGCGCTTGGAGCTACGTCCAGCCGGACGTCGAGACGCTCGTCTATCCGCGTCCCGACAATGCCCAGCTTCCGCCCGCGCAGCTCATACCGGACACGGGTGCGGCATTGAGCGCCGGAATCGGCACCGACGATTTCGCTGGTCTGCGACCCTATCAGCCCACCGACTCGCCGCGCCACATCGCATGGAAGTCCGTGGCGCACGGGAACGACGTGCTCACGAAGGTGTTCGCGGGTCGTGGTGCCGAGGAGCTTTGGCTGGATTACGCGGACCTCCTCGACGGTCTCGATGTCGAGCAACGGCTCTCGCGCCTGGCGGGCTGGGTGCTGCTCGCCGAGCGCGAGGGATACGCGTACGGCATGCTGCTGCCCGGCAAGACCATCAGGCCGGCGCACGGCCCCGCTCATCGAGACGAATGCCTCAAGGCGCTCGCCCTCTATGAACCTCGCCCCAGCGCTCGCTAGCCTGCTCGTGCTCTGCGCGGGCATCATGCTCGCGGCGGCGCCCCACATTCCGCGGTTGCCGTCGTGGGTGAGCGCACTCGCGCTGGCGGCGGTCGTCTGGCGCGCATGGGCCGCCTGGCGCGGCGAGCCCATGCCGCGGCGATGGCTGCTCTATGTGCTGGTGATCTTCGGCGTCGCCGGGGTCCTGGTCACGCATCGAACCCTCTTCGGCCGTGACGCCGGCGTGACGATGCTCGTGCTCTTCCTGGCGCTGAAGCTTCTCGAAACGCGCACCCAGCGCGATGCCATCATCGTCACGTTTCTTTGCTATTTCCTCGCGCTGACGAGCTTCTTCTACAGCCAGTCCATCCAGGTTGCCGGACTGATGCTCGTCACGGTTCTCGTGCTGACCGCCGCACTGATCGGCTTCAATGCGCCAGGTCGACCGCCGCTGGCCTACTTCAGAACTGCGGGGGTGCTGCTGGCGCAAGGCCTGCCGGTGATGCTCCTCCTCTTCCTGTTCTTCCCGCGCGTGCAAGGCCCGCTGTGGGGGATGCCAACGGATGCTTACGCGGGCATGACGGGACTCTCGGACTCGATGACTCCGGGCGCAATCAGCTCGCTTTCGCAATCGGACGCCATCGCGTTTCGCGTGCACTTCGACGACGAGCCGCCCCACAAGAAATTCCTCTATTGGCGTGGCCCGGTTTTCTGGGATTTCGACGGACACAGTTGGGTGCGCGGCAATCTGCCGCTACCCCGTCAGGCCGAATTCGTTCCGGATGGTCCCCCGCTCACCTACACCGTGACCGTGGAGCCGCACAATCGCCGGTGGCTGTTCGCGATCGACCTGCCCAGTCTCGTTCCTCCCAATGCCAACGTGACGGCGGACTACGAACTGCGCTCGCGCGTACCGGTGCGCACACGCACGCGCTATGCGATGAGCTCGTTCCTTACGTATCGGGCGACGGGCGGGGACTCCGATGAGGCGCTGCAGGCGGCTCTTCGCCTGCCCACCGGCTTCAACCCCAAGGCGACCGCGCTCGCCCGTCAGTGGGCGCGCGAATCGAACAATCCGCAGGAGATCCTCGTGCGCGGAATCGAATTCTTTCGTCACGCGGGACTCGGGTATACGCTCATGCCGCCGCCTCTCGGTCGCAATTCGGTGGACGATTTCCTCTTCGGCACCAAGCGCGGATTCTGCGAACACTTCTCGTCCGCCTTTGCCTACATGATGCGCGCGGCGGGCGTGCCGACACGAGTGGTCACCGGATACCAGGGCGGCGAAGTGAATCCCGTGGACGGATACTTGGTGGTTCGACAAGCGGACGCCCACGCCTGGACCGAAGTATGGCTCGGCGAGCGCGGCTGGGTGCGGGTCGATCCGACGGCCGCCGCCGTACCGCTGCGTGTCGAATCCGGGCTCGCCGCCGCCGTTCCCGCCGAAGAGCCGTTACCATTCCTCGTGCGCCCCGACCTGACCTGGCTGCGTGCGCTGCGATTCAACTGGGAGGCGCTCGCGAACTACTGGAATCAATGGGTGCTCGGCTACAACCCCGAGCGGCAGCGGGGGCTGTTCAACCGGCTCGGGATGCCTGAGGCAAACTGGCAAGCGATGGCGCAAGTTCTCTTCTGGACAGTGGGCGCAGTCGTCGCTGCGTTCGCGTTCTGGCTGCTGCGTCGGGCGAGACCAGGCGACGCGGCTCAAGCCGCGTGGATCAAGTTCTGCGCCAAGCTCGCGCGGCGTGGCACGCTGCGCAGCCCGAGCGAAGGCCCGCAGGCCTTCCGCGCGCGCGCGGTGCGCTTGCATCCGGCAGCCGCCCGCAGCATCGACGCGATCACTGCGCTGTACATCGACCTGCGCTACGGACCCGAGCCCGACCGCGGCGGTGTTGCCCGTCTGCGCGCGCTCGTGCGGGAGCTGCGGATTTGAGGCGGTCGATCGGCGCACTCGCCGCGGCGGTCTGTACTGCGTCGGCGGCCGCCCAGCCCGGTTTCACGGAACGCCCGGAGGTGCAGGCATTCATCGCCGAGATGACTGCGCGCCACGGGTTCATCAGCAAGGAGCTCGAGCAGCTCTTCGAACGGGCCCGCTTCGATCCGGACGTGATTCGCCTCATCACGCCGAAGCCGCAGGGCGAGCGTTCCTGGCAGGCCTATCGGGCGAACTTCCTGAATGACCGGAGGATCCAGGCAGGAACCCGTTTCTGGTCACGGAATGCCAAGAAGCTCGCACAGGCCGAATCGCGGTTCGGCGTACCGGCCGACGTGATCGTCGCCATCATCGGCATCGAGACCGAGTTCGGCCGGAACACGGGCACGTTTCGCGTGGTGGACTCGCTCACGACCCTGGCTTTCGACTACCCGATGCGCGCCGATTTCTTCCGTTCCCAGCTCGAGGAGTTCCTGCTGTTCGCGCGCGAGGACGGACGCAACGTTTTCGGCTTAAAGGGCTCTTACGCGGGTGCAATGGGGATTCCACAGTTCATGCCCGGCAGCTACCGGCGTTTTGCAGTCGATTTCGACGGCGACGGTAGCCGCGATCTGCTCGGCAGCGAGGCCGACGCGATCGGGAGCGTCGCCAACTTCCTGAAAGAGCATGGCTGGGCGCGTGGGGAGCCGATCGCATTCCCAGCGTCGGTCGAAGGCGACGCTTATCGCGCCTTCGTCAACAGCGGCGTGAAGCCTCGGTATCGCGCCGACGCACTGCGCGACGCGGGCGTCACGTTCTCGAGCGAGCCGGCTCCCGATACGCAATGCGTTCTGGTCGAGCTCGAGTCGCCGGACGCCGCGTCCGAGCACTGGGTCGGCGTGCACAATTTCTACGTGCTGACCCGTTACAACAGGTCGACGTTCTACGCCATTGCGGTGCTCGAGCTCGCCGGCGAGATCCGCGCCGCGCGCGGCAAGCGCTAGGACGACTCCACAACCCGTGCAAGGTGGTTCGTGCGCGGGTAGTCGTGGGTTGACTGCCCGCCGCAAACCGGGACCCATAGGAGGGCGCTTGCGGCCTCAGGCGCCGGACGGGCATGGACGCTGACCCGCCGAAGCCTTACGCCTCAACACGTCAACGCTTTCCACGTGCGATCCAGACGCCGACCGCCACGACGCCGACGAGCACCAGCGCCTCGAACAGTCCGTGCGTATGGCCCACGGGCGCGCCGTGCCCGGGATGTGCGTACGCGCCGGCAGCGAGCGCTGCGCCGGCCAGCATGAGCGCGAGTCGGATTGCGATTCGTCTGACTGTCATCGTGGAACTCCCTCCGTAACGAGCAGGCCTTCGGTTTCGACGAATCGGATCACCGTGTCGAGCCCCTGGCCGGTCTTGAGATTCGTGAAGACGAATGGCCGTTCGCCCCGCATCCTGAGTGCATCGCGATCCATGACCTCCAGCGATGCACCGACGAGCGGCGCGAGGTCGATCTTGTTGATTACGAGCAGATCCGACTTCGTGATGCCCGGCCCCCCCTTGCGCGGAATCTTGTCGCCCGCGGCGACATCGATCACGTAGATCGTCAGGTCGGAAAGCTCCGGGCTGAACGTTGCGGCAAGGTTGTCCCCGCCGGACTCTATGAGAACGAGCTCGAGATCGGGAAAGCGCCGGTTGAGACGCGCCACCGCCTCGAGGTTGATCGATGCATCCTCGCGGATCGCCGTGTGCGGACAGCCGCCGGTCTCCACGCCCAGGATCCGCTCGGGAGAAAGCGCCTCGTTGCGCACCAGGAACTGCGCGTCCTCCTCGGTGTAAATGTCGTTGGTGATCACTGCAAGTCGATAGCGATCGCGAAGCGCCCGGCACAGTGCGAGCGTGAGCGCGGTCTTTCCCGATCCGACCGGTCCGCCGATCCCGACCCGCAGGGGACTCGGCTCGTTGCGTGGG
Source organism: Betaproteobacteria bacterium (assembly GCA_022340285.1). GTDB lineage: Bacteria > Pseudomonadota > Gammaproteobacteria > Burkholderiales > SG8-39 > JAABRB01. The sequence goes on along the minus strand of JAJDOG010000002.1, from coordinate 151,570 downwards.
GGCATTCGTTCCGGATGATTCATCACAGTTCCTCTCAGGAGCGAAAGAGCCGGCTGTATTGCGTCTCGTGCCGGCTCGACAGGATCGCGAGCCCCGGAGCGTAGCTGCCCAGATCGTCGTCATCGAGCGCCGCGGCTCCGGCCGCAATGCCGCCCAGGCGTGCGCCGAATGCGTGGAGCAGGCGCTGACCGTCGGTCTGCCCGAGCGGAACCGCCTTCACGGCGGCCATGACCTGGTTCTCGAGCCAAGCCCACACATAGGCGACCAGCGCATCGTCTCGGGATATGGCCCATTTCGCGGCGGCAAATGCGAATGCGGCGGCGAACGCCGTTTCACCGAGCGAGCGAAGTGCGGCGAGCTCTCGCGCATCGAAGTCGCCGATATCCGAGAGCAGCCGGGAAAGCGAGTAGCCCATCTGCACCGTCTCGGCCCGGAACTCGGCCGACTCGCGGCTGGCAAGCAGGAGCACATTCCAGCGATCGACGGCCCGCGTGTCGTCGCGGCGCCACGCGTCGACCATGCGCAGGAAGACCGGCGCCTCCATCCGCGCCATCGAAAGCTCGAGCACTCCGCCAATCCACACGCCCGCGCTCCCGGCGTCGTTCACGATCCCCGCATCGACAGCCGCCTCGAGCCCCTGCGAGTAGCTGTACGCCCCGACCGGCAGCACGGGGCTTGCAAGCTGCAGCAGCCGCGCCAGGCGAAGGTCAGAGGTGCCGCTCATTCGTGGTCGTGCGGGACGTGGTGCCCGCTTCCATACTCGTGGATATGACCACCGTGCTCGTGTTCGTGATGACGATGGCCGTCTGCGTACGCACCCGCTTCCGGCTCGAACGGCGCGTCGATCTCCGTCACTCGCGCGCGCAAGCCGCGCAGCATCTCCGCAAGAACGTGATCGGCAGCGATGCGCAGATACCCGTTTCCCACCTCGACGGGAACGTGCCGGTTGCCGAGGTGATACGCCGCACGCGTCAGCGCCTGCGGCGAGTCGCACTCGACGTGCAGTACGCGCTCGGGCTGAGCGACGACCTGGACGATCCGTCCATCCGTCGCGACGAGCAGATCGCCCCCGCGCAGCACCTCGCCGCGCGCGAGGATGAGCGCGACCGGCTCGCCGGAGACGAGCGTCGCGCGCAGCCGACTTTTCTGTCGCAGATCGAAAGCCAATTCGAGCCGGCTGCCCGGCTCCACCGGACGAATCGCGCAATGCGCGTCGAGGCGGCTGCGGATCTCGACCATCAGAACAGAAAGTAGCGCTGCGCCATCGGCAGCACCCTCGCCGGCTCGCAGACCAGCAGCTCGCCGTCCGCGCGTACCTGGTAGGTTTCGGGATCGACCTCGATGCGCGGCTGCCAATCGTTGTGAATCATGTCGCGCTTGCCGATCCGCCGCGTGTCGCGCGCCGCTTCGAGCGGCCGCGTGAGCCCCAGTGCATGGAGCCCGGGATCCTTGAGCGCCGCCTGGGAAACGAACGTGACTGCGGTGCGCAACGCGCGGCCGAACGCACCGAACATCGGACGATAATGCACGGGCTGCGGAGTCGGGATCGAAGCATTGGGATCGCCCATCGCGGCGGCAGCGATCATGCCGCCTTTCAGGATGAGCGCAGGCTTCACGCCGAAGAACGCGGGTTTCCACAGCACGAGATCGGCGAGCTTGCCCGGCTCCACCGAGCCGACCGCATGCGCAACCCCATGTGCGATCGCCGGGTTGATCGTGTACTTCGCGACGTAGCGCTTGACGCGAGAATTGTCGTGCGTGGCGGGGTCGCCTTTCAAGCTGCCGCGCTGCACCTTCATCTTGTGCGCGGTCTGCCAGGTGCGAACAATCACCTCACCCACCCGCCCCATCGCCTGCGAATCCGACGACATCATCGAGAATGCGCCGAGGTCGTGCAGGATGTCCTCGGCGGCGATCGTCTCCTTGCGGATGCGCGATTCGGCGAACGCCACATCCTCGGCGATACCGGGATCCAGGTGGTGGCAGACCATGAGCATGTCGAGGTGCTCCGCGATCGTGTTCACCGTGTACGGACGCGTCGGATTGGTGGAAGACGGCAGCACGTTCGGCTCGCCGGCGACCTTGATGATGTCCGGTGCGTGCCCGCCGCCCGCGCCTTCGGTATGGAAGGTATGGATGGTGCGGCCCTTGAATGCCTTCACGCTCGTCTCCACGAAGCCGGATTCGTTCAGCGTGTCGGTATGGATGGCGACCTGCACGTCCATCTTCTCGGCCACCGCGAGGCAGTTGTCGATCGCTGCGGGCGTGGTGCCCCAGTCTTCGTGCAGCTTGAGACCGATTGCGCCCGCCCGTACCTGCTCTTCGAGCGGCTTGGGCAGGCTCGCGTTGCCCTTGCCGAAGAAGCCGAGGTTAATGGGGAAGGCATCGGCCGCCGCCAGCATCGAGCGGATGTGCCAGGGCCCAGGCGTGCAGGTCGTCGCGTAGGTGCCGGTCGCCGGGCCGGTGCCGCCGCCGAGCATCGTGGTGATGCCCGACATCAGCGCCTCCTCGATCTGCTGCGGGCAGATGAAGTGGATGTGGCTGTCGAACCCCCCGGCGGTGACGATCATGCCTTCGCCGGCGATCGCCTCGGTGCCCGCACCGATGGGAATGGTGACGGCCGGCTGGATGTCCGGGTTGCCCGCCTTGCCGATCCGCCAGATCCGTCCGGCCTTCAGGCCGACGTCGGCCTTGACGATGCCCCAGTGATCCACGATCAGCGCATTGGTGATCACCGTATCGGCGATCTCGCTCGCGGTGCGCTGACTCTGTCCCATGCCATCGCGAATCACCTTGCCGCCGCCGAACTTCACTTCCTCGCCGTAGGTCGTGTAATCCTTCTCCACCTCGATCCACAGCTCGGTATCCGCGAGACGCACGCGGTCGCCGACGGTCGGGCCGAACATTTCCGCATAGGCCTGGCGTCCGATCTTCGCAGTCATTTGGCGGATCCCTTGAGCTTCCCCATCACGCGACCAGCAAACCCGTAGACCTTTCGCTCACCGGAAAGCGCGACCAGTTCCACCGTTCGCATCTGCCCCGGCTCGAATCGGACTGCGGTGCCCGATGCGATGTTCAGCCGAAAACCATAGCTGCGCGCGCGCTCGAACTGCAGTGCGTCGTTCGTCTCGAAGAAGTGGTAGTGGGATCCCACCTGGATCGGGCGATCCCCGGTGTTGGTGACCTCGACCGTGATGGTCTTGCGGCCGGCATTGATCTCGATCTCTCCGTCCGCAACCTGCATTTCTCCGGGTATCACGCAGTCCTCCTCTGGTCCGCTCTACACGATGGGATTGTGTACCGTGACGAGTTTTGTGCCGTCGGGAAACGTGGCTTCGACCTGAATCTCCGGGATCATCTCCGGCACGCCTTCCATGACCTCTTCGCGCTTGAGCAGCGTGGCGCCCCAGCCCATCAGTTCCGAGACGCTCCTGCCTTCGCGCGCGCCCTCCATGATCGCGGCGGAAATGAATGCGACGGCTTCCGGGTAGTTCAATTTCAGACCTTTGGCCCGGCGCCGCTCCGCAAGGAGCGCCGCGGTGAACACCAGCAGCTTGTCCTTCTCTCTCGGCGTTAACTCCATCCCCTTCCCCCTAGGTGGCCCAGATGCGCGGGACCGTCGCCGTGCGGCCCAGAACCTCGGGACGGATGATCCCCCACAATCTCGCGAAATAGCGTCGCGCCGCTTCGCTGGATGGGCCGAGATAGCGCGCGACCAGCGTCCCGGGCAAACACGTCACCGCGCCGGCGCCGACCGACGGCTGCGGCACCCGACACGCCGCAATGAGCTCCGCAGCGAGGACGGGGGCAGCGACGATCAGTGTCCCGCACACCGGCTGGCCGCCTAGGCCCACGCGCGCATCGAGGAGCTCGCCTCCGCCGTCGATAATCCCGCGCTCGAGCCACTGCGCCTTTCCGTCGCGCAGCACCGTCGTGCGCAGCCGGCAGGTGCCGCGCTGGAATGCCTCTCCGGAACCGGTGCGACCGAGGCACAAGATCTCCCAACCCAAGTAGCAGGCGTCGCCGGCAAGTCGAACTTCGGTTTCGAGCCGGGCGAGCGCCCCGTCGTAGATGATGGTTTCCTGCGGCAGCCACTCGAGACATGCCCCTTCGGCAACGTCGAAGTCAAGGCGCTGTCGCGCCCAGGATCCCGCGGAGCGGTACCATTTTCCCGCACCGGGGGTCGTGAGCAAAGCATGCGCGCCGCCTGCACTTCGGGCCGATAGCTCGAGATCGTCGCCGCCGGCGATCCCGGCAGGCGGATGCAGAACGATCGCGTGACAGACGGCTTCGCCTTCGGGATAGAAAGGCTTCTGAACCACGAGCGGGCCTGCGTGCCGCCGCGCCGCGAGCACGGTGCGCGCCGCGCGGCGCTCGAATGCGAGGTCGAGCTCGGCGCGCCAGCCCTGCAGGTGAACGGCCTCGCCCGGATGCATGCGCCGATCATACTGCGAGCAGCTCGCGCACGCCGTCTGACTGCATGTCGCAGCCGCGCCCGCGCGCGATGATCTCGCCGCGTTCCATGACGAGGTATTGATCGGCGAGCGAGCACGCGAAGTCGTAGTACTGCTCGACGAGCAGGATCGCCATCTCGCCGGTGGCCGCGAGTGCGCGAATCACGCGCTCGATGTCCTTGATGATCGAGGGCTGGATCCCCTCGGTCGGCTCGTCCAGGATAAGGAGTTTCGGCGTCATTGCGAGGGCACGCCCGATCGCGAGCTGCTGCTGCTGGCCGCCGGACAGATCACCGCCGCGCCGGCGCAGCATGTCTTTCAGAACCGGAAACATCTCGAAGATGCGTTCCGGCAGGCGCGTGCCGCGCGGACGCGTGGCCAGGCCCATCGCAAGGTTCTCTTCGACCGTGAGGCGCGGGAAGATCTCGCGGCCCTGCGGAACATAGCCGATGCCCGCCCTCACCCGGCGGTAGGGCGGCGCGCCGGTGAGATCCGCGTTGTCGAAGCGTACCGAGCCCGTGGCGGCGGGCACGAGACCCATGAGTGTACGCAGCAGCGTGGTCTTGCCCACTCCGTTGCGGCCGAGCAGCGCGACGACCTGCCCGGTAGGCACTTCGAATGCGACATCGCGCAGGATGTGGCTGCCGCCGTAGTACTGGTTGAGGTGGGCGACCGACAGCATGCTCAGCGTCCCAGGTACACCTCGATGACCCGCGGATCCTCCTGCACCGTCTTCATCGGCCCTTCGGCGATCACCGATCCCTCGTGCAGAACCGTCACCTTGCGCGCGATGCGGGCGACGAACGCCATGTCGTGCTCGACGACCACCAGCGAGTGCTGGCCCGCAAGCGAGAGAAAGAGTTCTGCGGTGCGCTCGGTCTCGTCGTCGCTCATTCCGGCGACCGGCTCGTCGAGCAGCAGCAGCTTGGGCTCCTGCATGAGCAGCATTCCGATCTCGAGCCACTGCTTCTGGCCGTGCGACAGCAGGCCGGCCGGGCGGTCCGCCACCGGATCGAGCCGGATGAGCCGCAGCGTGTCGGCGATCCGGTCTCGCTCATCGGCACCGAGGCGCGCGAACAGGGTCTTGCGCACCCGCTTGTCCGTCTTCATCGCGAGCTCGAGATTCTCGAACGCCGAGTGGCGCTCGAAGATGGTCGGCTTCTGGAACTTGCGGCCGATTCCGACATGCGCGATCTGCGCCTCGTTCATGCGCGCGAGGTCGATGGTCTCGCCGAAGTACGCGCGGCCGGCGTCGGGGCGCGTCCGCCCGGTGATGACATCCATCATCGTCGTCTTGCCGGCGCCGTTCGGACCGATGACGCAACGCAGCTCTCCCACGTCGATGTTGAGCGAGAGGTCGTTGAGCGCCTTGAAGCCGTCGAAGCTCACGCTGATGCCGTCCAGGTAGAGAATCGTCCCGTGCGTCGTGTCGAGCTCTCCGGTGACGACGTGGCCCATCGACGCGCGACCACCTCCCAGTCCCGCTGCCGTATGGATCGCAGTGTTCACGCTGTCTCCTCCGCGACGCCGGCCGGCGCCGGCCGGCGCCCGGCCAGCATGGCGCGCAGCTTCGCCGCGAGACCCACCACGCCGTTGGGCAGGAACAGCGTGACGAGGATGAAGAGCAGGCCCAGAAAGAAGAGCCAGTATTCCGGGAAGGCCTGCGTGAAGTAGCTCTTCGCGCCATTGACCAGCCCGGCGCCCGCCACGGCGCCGACCAGCGTACCGCGGCCGCCAATCGCCACCCAGATGGCGATCTCGATCGAGTTGGCCGGCGACATCTCGCTCGGATTGATGATGCCCACCTGCGGGACATAGAGTGCACCGGCAATGCCGCAAAGGACCGCGGAAAACGTCCAGATCGCCAGCTTGTAATGGACGGTGTCGTAGCCGCAGAACATCACGCGCGGCTCGGCGTCGCGTATGGCGGCCAGAACGCGTCCGAACTTCGAGGTCACGAGCCAGCGCCCGACGAGGAGCGCAACGATCAGCACGATTCCCGTCAGGGCGAAGAGCGCCATGCGCGTCTCCGGTGTCGTGATCGGGAAGCCCAGGATGCGCTTGAAGTCGGTGAATCCGTTGTTGCCCCCGAAACCCGTATCGTTGCGGAAGAAGAGCAGCATTGCGGCGAAGGTCAGGGCCTGCGTGATGATCGAAAAGTACACACCCTTCACCCGCGAGCGGAAAGCGAAATAGCCGAACACGAAAGCGAGCAACCCGGGCACCGCGACAACCAGGAACGCCGCCCACAGGAAATGATCGGTGCCCCACCATTGCCACGGGAATTCCTTCCAATCCAGGAACACCATGAAATCCGGCAGATCGGATTGATATTGCCCCTCGCGCCCGATCTGGCGCATGAGGTACATCCCCATCGCATATCCGCCGAGCGCGAAGAAGAGGCCGTGTCCGAGCGAAAGGATTCCGCAATAGCCCCAGATCAGGTCCATCGCCAGCGCCACGATCGCGTAGCACATGATCTTGCCGATGAGCGTGACCCAGTAGGTCGAGACGTGGTACGGACTCGTTTCGGGCACGGCGAGGTTCAGCAGCGGGATCACGACCAGCAGAACGACCGCGAACACGCCGAGCGCGAGCCACCCCTTGGTGCCGTAGAGGCGCGTGAAAGTCGACGTGAGCGGACCCATCAGGCCTCCACCGCCCGTCCCCTGAGCGCGAACATGCCCTGCGGCCGCCGCTGGATGAAGAAGATGATGAACACCAGCACCGCGATCTTGGCGATCACTGCGCCCGACCAGGACTCGATGAACTTGTTGACCATGCCCAGCACGAGCGCGGCGTAGATCGTTCCGGCAAGCTGCCCCACGCCGCCAAACACGACCACCATGAACGAGTCGACGATGTACCCCTGCCCCAGGTCCGGCCCCACGTTTCCGATCTGCGACAACGCGCACCCGGCCAGCCCGGCGATGCCGGAGCCGAGTCCGAACGCCCACGTGTCTACGCGCGAGGTGGGCACCCCCACGCAGGAAGCCATCGCGCGATTCTGCGTCACGCCGCGGACGAACAGCCCGAGCCGCGTCCGCGTGAGCAACAGCCAGATGCCGGTGACCACTGCCGCGGCGAAGATGACGATGACGATGCGGTTCCAGGGCAGCACGAGGTTGGAAAGAACCTGGATGCCGCCTGACATGAAGGCCGGGTTCTCCACCTGCACGTTCTGCGCGCCAAAAATCGTGCGCACCGCCTGGATCAGCACCAGGCTGATGCCCCAGGTCGCGAGCAGCGTCTCGAGCGGCCGGCCATACAGCCAGCGGATCACCGTGCGCTCGAGCACCATTCCGACCGCCGCAGAGACCGCGAAAGCGGCCGGCACCGCGCACGCGAGGTACCAATCGAAGACGTCGGGCGCATAGGCCCGGAAGAGGTTCTGCACGACGTAGGTTGCATAGGCGCCCACCATGATGAGCTCCCCATGCGCCATGTTGATCACGCCCATCAACCCGTAGGTGATCGCCAGGCCGAGGGCGGCGAGCAGCAGGATCGAGCCGAGCGATACTCCCGCGAACAGCAGACCAAACCGCTCGCCCCACTCGAGCCGGCCCTCGATGGCCTTCAAGCTGTTGTGCGCTTCGGCGCGTACTGCCTCGTCGGGCTCCGCGAAAGCCCCATCGGGCTTCTTCGACACGATCGGCAGAAGCAGCGTCTTCATGCTCGGATTGCTCGACTGGCCGAGCGTCCGGATCGCGTCCAGGCGCGTGACGCGGTCTGGACTGCGAAGCTGAAGGGTGGCCTGGGCCATCTCGAGCAGCGATCGGATCTCGGCATCCTTCTCGAGCTCGAGCGCCTTCCGGATGAGAGGAAGCATCGCCTCGTCGGCGCTGTCGGAGAGCTCCCTCGCCGCCGCCAGCCGGACATCGCGGTCCGGCGCTCTCACCCGCAAGGCGGCGAGCGCCGAGCCGATCTCGCGTCGCAGGCGATTGTTCGCGACGACGTCCTCCCGCCCTGCCGGCAACGGTGCGACCGCCTCGCCCGTCACCGCATCGGTCGCGCGGTCGCCTTTCACGATTAGCACGCGCTTCTCCGCGGTCTGAAGCTCGCCGTCCGCAAGCGCGGCAAGCACGGGAGCCGCGCGCGGATCCCCTTCCGTGACGAGCACGGCGATCGCCTCGAGCTTCTCGCTGGTATCACCGAAGGCAAGCTTTTCGACCACCGCGCGATCGATCGCCGCCGCGGCAGGGGCATACGCCGCTGTCGCGACGATCAGCATGAGGCAGAGGTTGCGTAGCATGCGCATATATAAGGAGCGGGGCCGCACTGGCGGCCCCGGTCTCACGTACGGCGTCGTGCCGTTACATCTTCTTTTCCGCCATGAGGGCGGGTTCGTCCTTCTTCTTGTCGTTACCCGGGATGTACGGGCTCCACGGCTGGGCCTTGATCGGACCCTTGGTCTTCCAGACGATGTTGAACTGTCCGTCCGCCTTCACCTCGCCGATGAACACGGCCTTGTGCAGGTGGTGGTTCTTCGCGTCCATCATCGAGGTAATGCCTGACGGCGCCGTGAACGTCTGACCGGCCATGGCGGCGGTGACCTGCGCTACGTCGAAGGTTTTCGCCTTTTCGACCGCCTGCTTCCACATGTAGATACCGATGTAGGTCGCCTCCATCGGGTCATTGGTGAGCGGCTTGTCCTTGTGGCCGGGGATGTTATGCGCCTTCGCGTACGCGGCCCACTTCTTCGTGAACGCCTCGTTGGCGGGGCTCTTGATGGACATGAAGTAGTTCCATGCCGCGAGATGGCCTACGAGCGGCTTGGTGTCGACGCCGCGGAGTTCCTCTTCGCCGACCGAGAATGCGACCACCGGAACGTCGGTCGCCTTCAGGCCCTGATTGCCGAGCTCCTTGTAGAACGGAACATTGGAGTCGCCGTTGATGGTCGAGACCACTGCCGTCTTGCCGCCTGCGGAGAACTTCTTGATGTTCGCCACGATGGTCTGGTAGTCGGAGTGGCCGAACGGCGTGTAGACCTCGGCGATGTCCTTGTCGGCCACGCCCTTGGAATGCAGGAAGGCACGCAGAATCTTGTTGGTCGTGCGCGGATAGACGTAGTCCGTGCCAAGCAGGAACCAGCGCTTCGCCCCGCCGCCGTCCTCGCTCATCAGGTACTCGACCGCCGGGATCGCCTGCTGGTTGGGCGCGGCGCCCGTGTAGAAGACGTTCCGGGAAATCTCTTCGCCCTCGTACTGCACAGGGTAGAAGAGCAGTCCGTTCAACTCCTCGAACACCGGCAGCACCGACTTGCGCGACACCGAGGTCCAGCAGCCGAACACCACGGCGACCTTGTCCTGCGAGATGAGCTGGCGGGCCTTCTCCGCGAAGAGCGGCCAGTTCGAGGCCGGATCGACGACGACGGGCTCGATCTTGTAGCCCATCACGCCGCCCTGGGCGTTGATTTCCTCGAACGCCATCAGCGCGACGTCCTTCAGCACGGTCTCGCTGATCGCCATCGTGCCGGACAGCGAATGCAGCACGCCGACCTTGACGGTCTTGCCTTGCGCATGTAGCGCAGGTGACCCGAGTCCTATGGCTGCGGCCGCGGCCATTAGCGCGAGCGTCTTGGTGAATGTACGGCGTTTCATTGCATCTCCTCTTTTGCAAGTTGGTCGGCAACGGCCCGTGAGCCGTATTGCGGCAAGCGTGTGTTTGCCCAGTGCGCGAATTGCAACGACCGTGCCACGCACCGACGCGATGCGTTATCGCATTGATCGTGCAGAACAAGTGGACTGTCTCACCAGTCAAGCGCCGCGCGCGCCATGCACCAAATCGGACTTGCGCGCATCGTTTCGGTGCAGCGAGCGAGTGCTCGCGTTGAAGCAGTCGGGTTGCGTTGAAAGCGGCCATGCCCGCCCGGCGCCTAAAGGCCGCAGGCGTGCCCTCCTATGGGTGCCCGCTCGAGGACGCGCCTTGCGGCACCATGAGCCCGAACCGGGCCGTCCCCCTGTGCGCGTTGCGGGACGATTCGCCTAGTTCTCTAGAGGAGTTGGTCTTTTGAGAGCCCGCGGCGGCGCAGGATCTTGCGCAGCTCGGCGAGCGCCTCGAGCTGGATCTGCCGCACGCGCTCGCGGGTCACGCCGAGCGATTCGGCGAGGTGCTCGAGCGTGACGATCTCGGCGCCACTCAAGCCAAAGCGGCGCTCGATGACGGTGCGCTGCTTCGCATTGAGCTGCTCCAGCCATTCGTGCACCAAATCCTCGATTTCGGCGCTCGCGAGGCGCGCCTCCGGGAGCGTGGCGGACTCGTCGGCGATCGACTCGCCGATCGAAAGCATGGGGTCGATGTCGAGCGGTGCATCGAGCGAGGCGAGGTGCTCATTGTGCGAAAGAACGCGCCGCACGTCCTCCGCCGGCCGGCCGAGAAGGTGAGCGATGTCCTCCACGCGCGGCTCCCTGTCGCCATGCATCTCGAGGTGGCGGCGTGCGCGCAGCACGGTGTTCATCTCCTTGATGACGTGCACCGGCAGTCGAATCGTGCGGGACTGGTTCATGATCGCGCGCTCGACGTTCTGCCGGATCCACCACGTGGCATAGGTGGAAAACCGGAACCCGCGCTCCGGATCGAACTTCTCGAGGGCGTGCATCAGCCCGAGATTGCCCTCCTCGATGAGATCGAGCAGCGGCACTCCGCGGTTGATGTACTGCTTGGCGACGTTCACGACGAGCCGCAGGTTGTGCTCGATCATCTTCTGCCGCGCTTCGAAGTCTCCCCGCACGGTGAGCCGCGAGTAGCGCTGCTCTTCCTCGACCGTCAAAAGGGGCTTGAGGCCGATCTCGTGCAGATAGATCTGGGTGACGTCCGAGAGATACTCCGCCGCGCCGGGCGCCGGCTCTTCCGCGGCTGACATCGCGCCTCCCTCACCTTCGGCGCGGTCGTCCCCGGCTTCGGGCTCCTCGTCGGCCCGCTTGTCTTCCTCATCGTCGCGCGCGTCGTCGGGCGGGACGGAGCGGGAGATCATGGCCGTTCTGGCAGCAGCTGTTCCGGATCCACGGTCTTGCCGAGCCGGCGGATCTCGAAGTGCAGACGGGGGCTCGGAGCCCCTGCACCGCTCGTTCCCATCTCGGCGATCTTCTGGCCCTTCGCGACAGTCTGCTTTTCCTTCACCAGGATCGCGCTGTTATGGGCATACACGGAGAGGTACTCGTCGTTGTGCTTCACGATGATGAGCTTGCCGTAACTGGGCAGACCTTCGCCGCTGTATACGACCGTTCCGGCCGCCGAGGCGTAGACCGGATCGCCCAGCTTTCCGGCAATCGCGACGCCCTTCCCTCCGCTCTGCTTGAAGGTGCCCACGATCTTGCCGGCCGCGGGCCAAGCCCAGTTCGGACCACCGTCGCCCGATGCGCTGCCTGCGGCGGGAGGCGTTGCGGCGGGCTTCACCGGTGCCGCGGGCTCGGCCTGAGCCGGACGGACTTCTTCGCCGCGGCGAAGCAACGCGAGGTTCTCTTCGGAGTACGGCAGCTTCACGGCCTTCGGACCCGTCTTCAGCCCGGGGGTACCAGAAGCGCCGGTCGCCGGAGCGCTCGCCGTCGCCGGAGACGCCGTTCCGGACGCCGGCGCACTCGCCGCGCCAAGCGGCCGTGCCTCGACCGGCGCCGTCGTCGCGACGGGGTTCACGGACACCGATCCGGACGCGGTCTGTGGCGGCGTCAACACCAGCACCTGACCCACGCGCAGACTGCTCGGATCGTCGATCTTGTTGAGCGCTGCCAGCTCGCGGGGCTCGATACCGTTTGCCGTGGCGATGCTGTACAGCGTGTCGCCACGCTTCACGACATAGGTGGACGGCCGTCCCGACGTACTCGGCTGAGTCAGTCCTACGGTTGGCGCGCGCGGCCGCGCCGCCTCTCGGTCCGCAACCGGCGCATGGGTCCGCGTCGCGCAGCCCGCCACGAGAAGACCGGTCAGCGCCCATGCAATCCACGCTCTGGAGGCAGTCGCTCGCATAGTGTCAGCCCTTCCCCGCTCGCAGCGGCACAAACCGCGCCGCGTCGAGGCGTGTCTCCTTGAATCCCGACGAAGTCCGTTCGATCAACCGCAGCTCCTGGTTTTCCGTGCCGACCGGGATGACCATGCGTCCTCCCACTGCCAACTGATCCTGGAGCGCCCTGGGCACGTGCGGCGCGGCCGCTGCCACCACGATCGCATTGAACGGCGCCACTTCGGGCAATCCCTGATATCCGTCGCCATGCGCGAGCCGCAAGTTCCGGATCCGCAGCGGTCGCAGATTGGCACGTGCCTTTTCCAGCAACGGAGCAATGCGCTCGATCGAATACGCCGCCTTTGCGACGCGCGCCAGGAGCGCGGCGCCATAGCCGCACCCCGTTCCGACCTCGAGTGCCCGGTCGAGTTCCCTGCCGTTACGGACGGCCTCGAGCATGCGCGCCACCGTCAAAGGCTGCGAAATGGTCTGCTCGAATCCGATCGGCAGTGCGGAGTCCTCGTACGCACGGCTCGCGAGGGCTTCGTCCACGAACATGTGCCTGGGCACATCGCGTATGGCCTCCAGCACCACCTCATCCGCGACGCCGCATTCGCGCAGGCGCGCGACCATGCGGTCGCGCGTGCGTTGCGACGTCATGCCGGAACCCGGTGCGGGGGCGAGGGTCATGCCGATCTCATCCGAGCCAGTCGCGTACCAGCGCGATCTGCTGCTGATGCGTGAGGTCGATCTGGAGCGGAGTGACGGATACGCGACGCGCGTCGACTGCGTGGAAGTCCGTTCCGGGTCCGGCGTCCTGAGCGCCACCGGCCGCGCCGATCCAGTACACGGTCTGATTGCGCGGCGTGACCGCCTTGATGACCGGCTCCGCCTTGTGGCGTTTGCCCAGGCGGGTCACCTCGATTCCCGCGAGTTCCCCGTGGGCGATATCCGGAACATTCACGTTCAGCAGCATGGGATACACGGGTGGCGCGCGTCGAAATCGCTCGACAAGTTCACACGCGATGCGGGCGGCGGTGGCGAAATGCCGTCCCTCCTTGCTCGCGAGCGACATCGCGATCGATGGAATCCCGAGCAGGTAACCTTCCATGGCCGCGGCGACGGTGCCGGAGTAGATCGTGTCATCTCCCATGTTGGCACCGAGATTGATTCCGGAGATCACGATTTCCGGCAAGTCCTCGAGCAGCCCCGTCACCGCAAGATGCACGCAATCCGTCGGCGTTCCGTTGACGAACAGGAAGCCGTTCGCCGAGCGCCGCACCGTCAGCGGCCGGTCGAGGGTGAGCGAGTTCGACGCCCCGCTGCGGTCGCGCTCCGGCGCGACAACCGTAATCTCGCCCAGGCCGGCCAGGGAGTCCGCGAGAAAGTTCAGGCCCGGGGAAAAGTAACCGTCGTCGTTGCTGAGCAGGATGCGCATGCTTGCCGGGCCCGTTACGCCGCCGCGCGTAGCACGAGGTACAACGAACGGCACAACAGACGGTCGAACTCAACGTGACGGTTGCCAGATGACATGATTGTCGGATTATAAGGCAGCGGCACGCAGAATCTTGCGCGGCCAAGACCGTACCGTATCGCTAAGGTCTGCCTAAGGAAATTCGCTCAGCGCGCCGTTTTCGCAATCTCGCACGCCCAGTCAAGCTGCCAGGCTGCGATCGTTCCGGGCGGTATGGGAGTCATGGTGATGCCCGCGCCGCCGAGCATCACGTGCTCGATCAGGCGGGCGTCGGTCGAGAAGGCCATCGCCTCGCGGAAGCCCTGCGTGCGCGCCTTGCAATCCATCACGCGCAGGACCTTTTTCACCTTGATCCAGCGCAGCGATGCCTCGTCCTTGATCGATGGCTTCTCGTACTCGACGCGCTCCCAGAACTCCACGCGCCCGCCGCGAGCGATTACGCTCTCCGCGTCGACTTCGAAGTGGATTCCCCGTTTGGCGCCGGGGACCTGAATCCAGTTTTCGCCCGCGTGCGCGACCCAGGCCGTTGCAGCCAGGACCGCCAGCACGCGTAAGATGTCTCTCAAGCTATCGAACTCCCGCGATGCGCAAGGCCGGCGCAGGCCGCCGGACCGAGACGTTCGGCGCGAACTGGCGCTGCGCGGAAGTTAAACGACCCGAGCCACCTTGACAAGGCGGCGCGGAGCTCAGGCGGCTTCGTCGGCGAGCTCCGCGCACGCCAACTTGTCCAGGACGTCGCGCACGATCGCACCCACCGGAGTCTCGTCGATCCGTTCGTCGGTCGTGACCGCAAGCAGGTCCTCGTCGCGGATCCGCAAGCTTGCGCTTGCGGTCGCGGACGAGATCTGAAACGTGTGCCAATCGCGCCGGTCATGCGCCCCCTGGCCGTCGTTCCAGACGATCGAGCGAAGCGTGAGCGCTCGGGCGCGCAACTGCGAAGTGAAATGGGAAACCAGCAGCGCCGCACCGGTGCGACGGATCTCCGCGTTGACGTACGCGGCGGGCAGAGAACCCTTGTCCAGATCAGGCTTCATCGCGGGCGCACAGCGAACAAGTAATCACGGAGCGAATGACAGCTGACGAACGCACGCGGCCGATATTACACCGCCACCCGCGCGCGTCGAGCGACCGATACGACAGACCGAGAACTTTTTCGCCGTCGGCGAATGATTTCCCGAGACGGCCGTGTCGGGCGCTCCTGTCAACGCGTCACCGGGCATACCGCACGCGGCGCGCCCCACGTTTCGCCGCCGTGCCACCAAGAGTCGATACAATCGCGCGGCAATGCGACACGGAAGGATACGATCCTGATCGGCAACGAGAAACTCCCGCTGGCGCGGCGCAGAGACGGCGTCTCCAAGCGTTCTTCGATGCTCGGTTAGGAAGTTGCTTGCATAACGCCGTATTGCGAACGCTGGGTCCGCTCGGGGTGCCGGCCGTCGTGCTGGTCGCCGCCTGGTTGTTGCTGCCGCACGCGGCCGCTATGCCCGAAGGCGTCCGGACGTGGATGCCCTGGGGTGTGCTCCTTCTGGGCGCCATGCTGGCGGCGGCGTTCAGCAGGGGCCGCGTCTTCTTCGCGCTTTGCACGCTCGCGCTCGCCTACCTCGGGGCGCGCCAATGGATGACGGGCGGCCTCGCGAGCTGGCCCGCCCGGACCGTCTACACCGCCATGTGCGTATTCGTCCCGGTCAACCTGACCCTCTTCGCGATCTTCCGTGAGCGCGGCATCTTCAACGGGCACGGCGGCAACAAGGCGCTGCTCATCGCATTGCAGGTGATCGTCGTGGCCTGGATCGGCCTCGAGCGGCAGGCCGTGCCGCTCGAGTTGGTCGCGCAGCCTTTTCTGCCCGCCTGGCTCGCGGGCGGCACGCCCATCCCCCATGCGGGTCTGGTATTGCTCGCACTCGCCTTCGCCGTCGTGCTGGCGAAGGCGCTCCTGTCGCGGTCGCCCATCGACATCTCCGTCGCGGGAGCGCTGTATGCATTCGGCGCGGCGGCGGACGCGGCCGCGCGGCCGGACGCTTTCGCGACCTTTCTGCTCGCGGCGGCGCTGATCCTGACCATCGGTCTGCTGCAGGACTCGTACCGCATGGCGTTTCGCGACGAGCTGACCGGCCTGCCAAGCCGTCGCGCACTGGGCGAGCGCATGCTCGGCCTGGGCCGGCGATTCGCCATCGCCATGGTGGACGTCGATCATTTCAAGAAATTCAACGACACCTACGGCCACGACGTCGGCGACCAGGTGCTGCGCATGGTGGCGGCAAAGATTCGTGAAGTCGGCGGGGGTGGCCGGCCGTACCGCTATGGCGGCGAGGAATTCACCATCGTGTTCCCCAGGCAGAGCCTCGAGGAAGTGCTGCCGCACCTGGAGGCGCTGCGCACTAGCATCGAGGATTACAGGATGGCCATCCGCTCTCCGGACCGCCCGAAGCGGACCCGGACCGGAAAGCGCCGGCGCGCGTCCACGGGCAAGGCGCCGCGCGAGGTCTCGGTAACGGTCAGCATCGGCGCCGCGCATCATACCGAGCGCCTCGACACGCCCGAGAAAGTCATCAAGAGCGCCGACAAGGCGCTTTACCGAGCCAAGAAGGCCGGTCGCAACCGCGTCGCGCGGTGAGCGCATGCGGCGTGATGCCGCCGGGGCGCTAAACTTGCCCCCGATGCCCTGGTCGAGCCAGATCGACATCTACTGCGAGCGCACCGATCTCACACTCTGGTCGGAACCGCTCAATGCGCTCACGAATCTCGCATTTCTCCTGGCTGCTGCCCTGCTCTGGTGGGCGCAGTCCCGCGCGCTGCGGCGGGTGGATCCGCAAGATCGCGCGCTCGCGGTGCTGATCGGCGCGATCGGCGTCGCAAGCTTTCTCTTCCATACGCTGGCGACGGTCTGGGCCGCGTTCGCCGACACGCTCAGCATTCTCGTGTTCGCCGCCTACTTCCTGTTTCTGTTTCTCACCCGCGCCGCACGGCTCGGCGGCTCGCTCGCGCTGGTCGGGGCATGCGTGTTCGCCGCGCTGAGCTACGCGTTCCCGAAGATGTTGCCGGCAGGTCCCGCGACCGGCTCGGCGGGATACCTGCCGTACGTCATCGCGCTCGCGCTGATGGCGGCCTATCTCTGGCGCATAGGAAGCGGCTCGGCGCGCGCTTTCCTGGGCGCGACGCTCTTGTTCCTCGTCTCGTTGGCGCTACGCACCGCCGATCCGCTGCTGTGCCACGGGCTTCCCCTCGGAACCCACTTCGCGTGGCACCTCTTGAATGCGGTCGTGCTTTACTGGCTCGCGCGGGAGCTGAGCATCGGACTGCGCGCTACGCAGCGGCCATGAGATGGGACCAGAAATCGGCTGCCGGCATCGGCCGCCCGAAGAAGTAGCCCTGCATCTCGGCACAGCCCCTTTCGAGCAGATTGCGATACTGGGCCTCGCTCTCCACGCCCTCGGCGGTCACGTCGAGCTGCAACGCTCCGGCAAGCGAGATGATTGCCGTGGCAATCGCGCCGCTGCGCCGATGAACGAGCAGGTCGTGCACGAAAGACTGGTCGATCTTGATCCGGCTCACCGGAAGCTTCTTGATCCGGTCGAGGCTCGAATAGCCGATCCCGAAATCGTCTATCGCGATCTTCACGCCGAGCTCGTGCAAGCGCGCGAGCGTCTGGAACATCTCGGGCGAATACTCGGCAAAATCGGTTTCGGTCAGCTCGATCTCGAGCAGCGACGGATCCAGGCCGCAAGCGGCTATCGAGGTTTCGATGATCGGGATGAAGTTCGGATCGTCGAGTTGCCGGCTGGAAACGTTGACGGCGACCCGGATCGTCGGACAGCCGGCATCCTGCCACGCCCGGCTCTGGCGGCAGGCCTCGCGGATCACCCATTCCCCGATCGGCACGATCTTGCCGGTCCGCTCCGCAACGCGAATGAATTCGCTAGGGGTCAGCGCTCCGAACGAAGGATGGTGCCAGCGCAGCAGCGCCTCGGCACCGGCGATCCGGCCGGTGGCCGCATCCACCTGAGGCTGATAGTGAAGCTCTAGTTCATTACGCTCGAGCGCCCGGGACAGCGCTCCCTCGATATTCGGCTCCACGCCGTCCACACGCGACGAATCGGGTGCGTATCCGCGTATGCATCCCCCACCGCTTCGCTTGGCCGTGGCGGCCGCCTGCTCGGCGCCCTCTAGCAGTGCGGTCGCGTTCGACGCATGACCTGGAAAGTCCGCGATGCCGATGCTCGCCGAGACACACACCGCGCGATCGTTCACCAGGAACGGCGGCAGCATCGCTTTGAGAAGCTTTCCGGCGACGGTGCTTGCATCCTGGTGGCTCTTCATGCGCGGCACCAGCACGGTGAACGCGTCGCCGCCCAGTCGCGCCACGGTGTCCTGCTCGCGCACCGCGGCACGCACACGCGCAGCGGCCTGATACACGAGCCGATCGGCGACCTCGTGCCCGAAGGCCTCGCGGACGACATCGACCCGATCGAGATCCATGAAGAGCAGAAATACGTGCTCGTCGGTACGCTTGGCAAGCGCGATCTGCTGCGCGACACGGTCCTGGAACAGGAGGCGATTCGGCAATCCGGTGAGCGGATCGTGGTGCGCGAGATGGTGAAGCCGCGACTCGGCGTCCTTGAATACCGAAAAATCCTGCATCAGCGCGAGATAGCCGCCGATACCGCCGTTCGCATCCGAGACGCTCGAGATCGCCAGCCACGCCTGGCGCTCCTCGCCGTTCGCGTGGCGATTCCAGATCTCCCCCGACCACTCGCCGGTCTCGCGGAGACGCCTCCACATCCGCTCGAAGAATCCCGGCGCGTGGCGCCCGGAACGCAAAATGCTGGCCGGCCTGTCCACCACGGCTTCAGCATCGAATCCGGTGAGTCGCGTGAACGCAGGATTCACCGCGAGGATCCGTCCGCGCGGATCGGTGAGCATCATCGGATCCGTGGCGGTCGCAAACGCGAGATCGGGAAGGGCGTGCCGCGGGGTTCCCGCCCCGTTCGCCTCTTGCACGCGCAGCAGCCAGCTGAGCGTGCCGGCGCCTCCCGGGTGCGCGATCAGGCTAGCGATCACCTGCACGTCGCCGGTGCGCGCCGTCCGCAGCGCGCCACGCCAGCTGAAGGTGTCGGTGCAGCTCGCTGCGCGAATCCTGTCGAAGAGTGCCGTGAATTCGGGTTGGCCCGACATCGCGACGAAATCGTCGATCCCTGCCCCCTTCAACTCGGTCTCGCCCGCGAGGAGCATCGCGAGATCCGCGTCGCATTCCAGCACGCGCCCGCCAAAATCGGTGACGAGATGCAGCTCGAGCGGCGCCGCGCCTGGGTTGCGCGCAACGGTCTGCATTGACGCGCCATGACCACGCGCGCTGCGAGATGGCTCTTGTGCCCCCTGGGAGAATTGCGCCCCCTGGGACGCCTTCGATACCTGTAAGCCTGCTGCCACCTGCCGAGCCTTGAGCCGTGCGAGCTCGTGCAGGAGTTGCTTCGAATCAATCATTCCGCCCCCTGCGCCCCACGCATTGGGGTGTCGCCGCATGCGCGGCCACGACTATTGTTCATCTCGCTCATTCAGGCTTCCCCCTCCTTGTTCGACCCTCGGGAATCGCCTAAGTAGCCGCGACGAGTGTTTGCCACCCGTGTGCGGCCGAGCGCACTTCGCGCTCGAGCTCCCCGAATGGTACCGGTTTTGTGTGAACACGGATTTCCGCCGGCAATCCACCCCGTCCTGCGAGCGCAGCAGGGGTCAGAGCCGTCACGACGATGATCTCTAGGCCCGAGTACTGCGGGTGATTGGCGAGTGCACGGATCATCGCCATCGCGTCGAGCCCCGGCAGCACGGCCTCCGTGATCAGCATGTTGGGTTGCTCGCGCCCGACCAGCAGCAGCGCCTCGACTCCGTCACGGGCCGCGTAGACCTCGGTGCGCGGGTCCCATCCCTGCACGCGAATCCGATAGAGCCTGAGCAACGCGGTGTCGTCATCCGCCACCACGATCTTGAAAGGCTCGGAAGCACGGCCCCGCTGCGGCGCCGGCACTTCGCCCGCCATGAACCTGTTGAGCGAGTCGACGCCGATGCGGCGATGCCCGCCCTCGGTCTTCCACACTTCCAGCACGCCGCTTTCGGCCCAGAGCTGCACCGTGCGCACCGAGACGCCGAGCAAGCCGGCCGCCTCGCGCGTCGTGCAGTAAGGCGCCTTGCGTCGCTCGGTGGATGCTCGTTTTGCCATCTTCAACGGTGCGGCGGCCAGGTGATCGGTGGCGCCGGCTGCGAATGCGCATTCGGCTGGAGGAAGTGGCACAGGTGATGTCTGCGCCGCGCCCCTCGGTACCGAATACAATCATATATTGCCGATTCCGTTCTTTTCGTTATCTATAGAGTTCATAATATGACATTTGTTACGCTTTTGGTCAAGGCGATCGTTTTCCGCGCGCCGGAAAGCCCATCGCGATGCACCGCTTTCGCCACGACGGCGCGCCCGCGATGCCCCGGATTCAGTCGCAGTGCCGTGGTGTAAGCTCGTTCGAACCACCGCGCGCCCACGCTCGGCCGCGGATGCCAATCGGGAGGAGCACGCATGAACCTGGAGAAGGTCGTCTTCGGTTTTTTTATCCTGCTCGCGGCGACGCTCAACTTCGGGTTCGTATACGGCGATATCGCAACACCCGAACATCACGATGCCTACGAGCTCTTTGCCGTCGTTGTCGTGAATCTCATCGCCGCCGTGCTCAAGTTCGGCGACCGCACGCAGATCGGTGCGGTGCACCTCGCCACCAGCCTCGTCGCCGTCCTTCAACTCGTGGCCGCCACGCTCGTCTGGTTCTACGCGGTCAATGTGAGCCCGGACGGAATGACGGCCGGGAAGCTCGCGGGTATCGTTTCGCTGTCCGCGGGCGCCCTCTTCGCCAACGTCGTGTCCGTCGTCCTTCTCGTCATCGAAACGGTGATGCTGCGCAGGTAGCCCGATGACCAGTGTGCTATTCCTCGCGCTGCGGCGGCTGCGCCTGCCGATCATCCTGCTGATCGCGGTCTACTCGATCGGGGTGATCGGGCTGGTGCTCATCCCGGGCGTCGACGCGCAGGGCCGTACCTGGCAGATGAGCTTCTTCCACGCCTTCTATTTCCTTTCGTATACCGCGAGCACGATCGGCTTCGGCGAGCTGCCGCGGCCCTTCTCGGATGCGCAGCGGCTCTGGGTCACCGGCATCATCTATCTCTCGGTGGTCGGTTGGGCGTACTTCCTCGGCAGTCTCCTCGCTCTGGTACAGGACCGCGGCTTCCGGCTCGCGCTGGTTACGCAGCGTTTTGAGCGCGAGGTGCGAGGCTTGAGCGAGTCCTTCTACGTGGTCTGCGGCTACGGCGAGACAGGCTCGCTCATCTGTCGCGCGCTCGACCGCATGGGATTGCAGTTCGTGGTGCTGGACATCGACGGCACACGGATCGACGAGGTGGATCTGCAGGGCTACGCGCGCGACACCCCGGCGATCGTCGGCGACGCGCGCGTCGTGGAGAATCTCGTCCGGGCAGGTATCACGCACCGCGCGTGCCGCGGCGTGATGGCGATCACGAGCGACGATCAGGCGAACCTTGCCGTCGCGATCGCCGTGAAGCTGCTCAATCCGCGCACGCCGGTCCTGTGCCGGGCGATGAGCCGCGATGTCGCCAAGAACATGGCGTCCTTCGGGACCGACCACATCATCAATCCTTTTCAGCGGTTCGGCGAGCACCTCTGGCTCGCTCTGCACGCGCCCGCGGTGTACCGCCTCATCTCCCGCCTCACCGGTCTTCCGGGCACGACGCTCACGGCCGAGACGACGCCGCCGCACGGGCACTGGATCGTCTGCGGATACGGGCGCTTCGGTCGCGAGGTCATCGGCTGCTTCGACCGCGAAGGGCTGGAGGCGACCGTGATCGACCCCGAGCCGCAGACGGAGGTCGGCAGGCGCGTCGTGCGGGGCTACGGGACCGAGGGCGGACCGCTCCGCGAGGCGGGCGTGGAGACCGCGGTGGGGATCGTCGCGGGCACCGACAACGACGTGAACAATCTGTCGATCGCGGTCACCGCGCGCGAGATCAACCCGAAGCTGTTCGTCGTGCTGCGCCAGAACCTCGAGGCCAATCGGCCGCTCTTCGGGGCTTTCTCCGCCGACATCACCATGGTATCGGCCGAGATCGTCGCCTACCAGAGCCTCTCGATCGTCGCCACGCCGCTGCTCGCACGGTTTCTCGGCATGGCCGGCACGCAGGACGAGCCGTGGGCCAGTCTCCTCGTCGCCCGATTGGAGGAGGTCGCCGGTCCCGTTGTCGCCGCGACATGGGGTGTCGATATCAACGCCGCCGCGGCGCCCGCCATCCACCGGGTCCTGATGTTCGAGAAGAACGACGTCACGCTCGACGCGCTGTTGCGGGATCCGACACTGCGCGTGCGCGAGATCGCGTGCGTGCCGCTCCTTCTGGTGCGTGATGGCGCGGAGGTCCTGATGCCCGACGCCAAGACGCCGCTCAAGGCCGGTGACCGCCTGCTCTTCGCGGGAACCAATGCGGCGCGCGATTTGCAGCGCATGACTTTGCGCAACGTGCACGCGCGGGACTATGTGATTCTTGGCCGTGACCGGCCGGCGGGCTGGATCTGGCAGTGGCTCTCGCGTCGGAACGACGACGCGGCATCGACTGCCGGCCGCTAGGGCGAGAGGCGCGTCGCTGGGATGAGCGGCGCTTCGGTCCACGCGCTACGTCGGCACCAGCAGGCGCTCGCGCGATGCAGACGCTGCCCGCAGATGCAGGGCGCCCCGGTGCTCGGCGCGCCGGCTGCGAGTCCGGTCATGCTCATCGGCCAGGCACCCGGCGTGAAGGAACTCGTGATCCACAAGCCCTTTGCATGGACGGCGGGCAAGACGCTGTTCGGCTGGTTCGCCGGAATCGGGCTGGACGAGGAGGCGCTTCGCAGCTGCGTGTACATGGCGGCGGTGTGCCGCTGCTTTCCGGGCAAGCTACCGCGCGGCGGGGACCGCGTGCCGAACCGCGAGGAGATCGCAAACTGCGCCCCCTGGCTGGAGGCCGAGCTCACGCTGCTCGCCCCCGAGCTCGTGATCCCCGTCGGCAAGCTGGCAATCGCTTCGTTCTTCCATGCGGAGAAGCTCGAGCACGTCGTCGGGAAGCGCCATCGGGTGACGCGTGCCGGGCGGACATTCGATGTCGTTCCGCTCCCGCACCCTTCCGGCGCATCGACGTGGCACCGCACCGAGCCGGGACGAACGCTTCTCGGCCGGGCGCTCGCCGTCATTGCGCGTCACCCGGCGTGGCGGCGCATCGTGCGCGAGGCAACGCCGCGTCGTTGAGGTTCAAAGCTATAGCTTGTCGAACGCGTCAGCCATGCTTCGGCGCATCCGGGCATCGGGCTGCGGGCCGAGCCCGGCGGCCATGTTGTCGATCACATGCCTCGGATTGGAGGTCGCCGGGATTGCACAGGTCACCGCCGGGTGGCTGACGATCCACTTCAACATGATCTGCGCCCAGGAGGTGCACCCGATCTCCGGGGCCCAACCCGGCAACGGCTCGCCGCGCACGCGCCGGAAGAGACCGCCGGAGCCGAACGGTCGGTTCACCAGCACCGCGACGCCGGCCTCCTGCGCGGCGGGCAGCAAGCGTCCCTCCGCCTCGCGTTCGCCGAGCGAGTAGTTGATCTGCATGAAGTCGTAGGTCTTCGTGCGAACCAGCCTTTCAAGCTCGGCATGCGCTCCGGCGTGGTAGTGAGTGATGCCGATGTAACGTACGCGCCCTTCCCGTTTCCATTTCAACAACGTCTGAGTGTGCGCCCGCAGATCGAGGAGATTGTGGATCTGCATGAGATCCATCCGCTGAACGCGCATGCGACGAAACGATTCCTGCATCTGCCGCACGCCTTCGTTCTGGCCGCTGGTCCACACTTTCGTCGCGTAGAAGAGCTTGTCCTGGATCCCGAGGTCGGCGGCAAGATCCCCGACCACCGATTCCGCGCGACCGTACATGGGCGAGCTGTCGATGACGCTGCCGCCGCATTCGACGAAGCGCGTAAGCACGTCCCTGAGCGGCGCGCGCGCCGATTCGGCCGCGCCGACGTCGAACGTCTGCCAGGTCCCGAGGCCGATCACCGGAATCGTTTCGTCAGTGCGTGGTATGGCATGCCGCGCGATCGGCTGCGCGCCCGCCGCGGGCGTATGTGTAGTGCCGGTCATGAGCAGCGCTCCCATTGCCGCGAGTTGTCCCAGCGCGGCTCGCCGGGATGATCGGACTTGTTGGCCATTCATGCGTCCTCCTGGTTTGCGTTGGCGATGCGCGCATGGCGGCGCGCCAGCCAGAGCCCTGTCCCGGTCCGCGGCACCCCGCCCACCCCGACGTGCAGGAATCGCCCGGGCCAATGATCGGCACGTGTGACGCTGTACGGCATCGGGGCGGAATCGCTCATGTGCAAAAGTTCCAGGCTGGTGCATTCCGCACATCTAGGGTGCGCCACAGCACCTGTTCATTGCACCGCATCACATCTATCGTAATGCACGGAACGTACAAGGAAACGGGCGCGTGGGCGGCATCCCTTCGCACGGCGCGCGCTCCCGGAGCGTTTCCTGGCACAGGGATTGCAACGAGTCATCGCGGAGGTGACGATAATGGACTACGACAAGATCGCAGATTGGCAGGATGCCGAGGTCGAGGTGACCGTCCTCGCCGTCGATGAAGCGGCGGACGGGGTCCCGGTCGTTCTCGGCAAGGTCGACGGCATGCAGCTCGAGCTCTGGTCGGTGACACCGCCCGCGCTCGCCGCGGCACGCCTGCTCGCGCGCGGCACACGGATCATGGCCCGCATCACCAAGTGCCCGCCCGTGATCAGCACCCGCAGTTACGGCGGGCTGCGCCGATCCCTCGACCGCATCCGCTTCTCGCGCCTGCTCGCCCTGCGCCCGGCTTGAAGCCGGCACGCCCGACCTGAAACCGGCGCGCCCGGCATCAATTTCGGCGCACGACCGAGCGCTCAGATCCTGAACGCCTCGAGCGTCTCGGGGGCGAACAGTTCCTCGGGCGCATGGCGCCGCTTCGACAGACCCTGCTGGTGATGGTAGCGCAGGAAAGTCTCGAGAACGTGGCGGTTCGGCGCGAGGCCATACGGCCACCAGTCGTCTCCCAGCGCGCGCTTCGTCTCGGCCACGTGCCCGGGAAGCCAGGGCAACATCGTCTTGAGCGCTGCGAGCTCATTGAGGTCGCTGTAGGTCTTGCGCTGGGCCGCGGCAAACGCCTTGTAGAGCGCCTGGGCGCACCACGGGTTCCGCTCGTACACGTCACGGCGAATCGCCACCGTGTGCATGATCGGAAACACCCGCGTCCTCTCGAAGTACTCCCGCTCGACTGACGCATAGTCCTCGAACAGGCGACGCACCGCGTCCGGCCGCGTGCTCAGGGTGGACGGCGCGCGCGGCGCGTAGATTGCGTCGATCTTTCCTTCGGCGAGCAGCTGCGCCAGCGTCTGCGTCGGCTCGATCGACTGGATGCGAATCGCGGCGGGGAGATCGATCTTCTGCTTCTCGATTCGTCCTGCGTCCTCCAGACCTCCGGTGAAGTACTCGACGCTGTCGACTGGCACGCCGTATTCCTCGGCGAGGATGCCCCGGATCCAGACGTGTGCGGTCAGCTGATATTCCGGGTTGCCCACGCGTTTACCGACCAGCTGCCTGGGCTCCGTGATGCCGCTTACGGACGAGACGTAGATCCCTGAGTGGCGGAACATGCGCGACGGAAACACCGGAATCGCGATGAACGGCGGATCTTTGCGCTCCAGCGATGCGACGTACGAGGAGAGCGACAATTCCGCGCAATCGAACTCGCGGTTCCGCAGCATGCGGAAGAACGTCTCCTCGACCGGCAGCGTGAGATAAACGAGGTCGACACCCTCGACGGGTACGGTGCCGTCCGCCAGCGCCCGGGTACGATCGTAGTCCCAGCATGCGAGCGTCATGCGCAGCTTTGCCATGCACGGTCTCCGTTTGATTACTTGCGGCTGCGATACCGCGCTTTCGACGCAAGCGAGAAGCGCAGCTTCGCTCGATTATACTGGCGCCCTTCGGCGCAGAGCTGACGCGCGCCGAAGGGAGAAACGAGCTGATGTCGCCCGACTGGCCACGAGGCCTCTACCAGCTTCTCAAGGCGCAGAACATTCGCCAAGTGAGCGTGGTGCCCGATGCCGGGCACATGGAGCTCATCGAGTTCTGCGAATCGGACTCCGCGATCGAGCTCGTGCGGTTGACCACCGAGGAGGAAGGCGTCGCCCTGGCGATGGGCGCGTGGCTCGGCGGCGACAAGAGCGTGCTGCTCACCCAATCGAGCGGCGTCGGGAACTGCGTGAACATGCTTTCGATGCTCGCGGTTTCGCAGACGCCGCTGACGATGCTCGTCACGATGCGCGGCGACTGGGGCGAGTTCAATCCCTGGCAGGTGCCGATGGGGCGCGCGACCCAGCCTGTTCTCGAAGCGATGGGCGTGCTGGTTTCGCGCGCGGATCGGGCGGACGACGTCGTGCCGCTCGCCGAAGGCGCGCTGCGCATTGCGTACAACACACTGCGTCCGACGGCGCTGCTGATCGGGCAGCGCTTGCTGGGCGCGAAGACCTTCAAGGACTGAACATGAGCACCGCAGAGCGTGGCAGCGGCGGCTGGCTGCATCGGCGCGAAGTCGTGAAGGCGTTGCTCGCCGATCGCGGCGATCTGCTGGTCGTCGCCGGTCTCGGGGCGCCCGCGTGGGATGCAACCGAAGCCGGGGACCATCCGCTCACCCTTCCCCTGTGGGGCGGAATGGGGGGTGCCGCAATGATCGGCCTGGGCCTCGCGATCGCGCAGCCCGATCGACGCGTCCTCGTCCTGACGGGCGACGGCGAGATGCTGATGGGCCTCGGATCGCTCGCGACGATCGGCGCGCGGCGTACTCGCAACCTGTCCGTAGTCGTGCTCGACAACGAGCGCTACGGCGAAACGGGGATGCAGGCGACCCATACCGCGCAGGGCGTGGACCTTGCCGCCGTGGCGAACGCGTGCGGGTTCGCATCGTGTTCGGTCGTGACCGCGATGGACGCCATCACGCGATTGCGCGGCGACGTGCACGCTGGCGCCGGTCCGCTTTTCGCGCAGGTGAAGGTTGCCGCCGACAGGCTACCGCTGGTCCTGCCGCCTCGCGACGCCCCGCATCTCAAGAACCGGTTTCGCGAGGCGCTGCTCGGCGCGCAAGCGTATTTCCATTGAATGAAGCCGGGGACAACCCATCGCCCCAACAGCTAATGGTCGTCGAAAGGTTGACACTGCGCCGAGCGGTTGTTGACGAATCGACGACATGACGCTCGCATAATCGCCAGCGAACCTCAAGAACCGGATAGTGCGACGCCGCAAAGCTCGGCGGATTTGTGCCGTGCAGGCAATTCAGGCGTGACAGCTCGCACGTCCGGGCTCGGTCACGACCGCACTGTGTGAAATCCGACACCAACAAACCCTCTCGGGGCACGATCAGGCATTCCCTTTGCGTGATAAGGGGGGCAGTCCGATGTTTTCCGATAACTTCAATACGGAGAGAGACATGGACGAAACCCTTGAGACCGGACTCGAAGTGCAGGATCTGACCGAAGACGACAACTTCGAGCCGATTGGCCTCGATCTTGGCAAGCGTTGGCAGGGGCAACTCCGCCGCGCCGGTTCGCCACGCGAGCTGCCGCGCCCGCAGGGCTACGGCGACTACCCGGTTTGGCTGACGGTCCCGGCAAAGATGCCTTTCGAAGTCGAAGAGCTGCCGGTCGAAGAAGCCGAAGCCTGATTCCTCACGAATTCCGAAGGCCGCGTTCCCGACACGCGGCCGGTCCGCCGCTCACGGATGGGGGAGCGGCGGCTCTTCCATTGCCGGGATCTGCTCGCGCAGCTCCAGGATCCGGTCCTGCCAGTAACGCTGCGTGTTGAACCATGGAAATGCGGCGGGAAAGGCCGGGTCGCCCCAGCGTCTCGCGAGCCACGCCGTGTAGTGGATCAGGCGCAGCGTTCTCAGCGCTTCCACAAGGTGGAGCTCGCGCGGATCGAGCTCACGAAAATCTTCGTATCCCGCCAGCACGTCGGCGAGCTGTTGCGCCATCTCCGCGCGCTCCCCGGATAGAAGCATCCACAAGTCCTGCACCGCCGGGCCGGTGCGACAGTCGTCGAAATCCACGAAATGCGGGCCGCCGGTCGGAGCGCCCTCCGATCCCCGCGCCGCCTGGGGCTCGGTCCAGAGAATATTCCCCGCGTGGCAATCGCCGTGCAGGCGTAGTGTCGCCACCGTTCCGGCACGCTCGAAGCAGCGACGCACGCCATCGAGCGCCATGCTGACGACGCTCGTGTAGGCATCCGTCAACTCCGCCGGGATCCAGCCCTGGGAGAGGAGAAAATCGCGTGGCTCTTCACCGAAGCTCGCGATGTCGAGCGCCGGCCGGTGAACGAAGGGCCGCACCGCGCCGACCGCGTGGATGCGCCCGATGAACCGGCCGATCCACTCGAGTGTCTGCGAAACGTCCAGTTCGGGCACGCGCCCGCCGCGGCGCGGGTACACGGCAAACCGGAAACCTTCGAACTCGTGGAGCGTGCTGTCCTGGATCACGAGGGGCGCGACCACCGGAATCTCGAGCCCGGAGAGCTCCAAGGTGTATTGGTGCTCCTCGACAATTGCTGCGTCGGTCCACCGTCCCGGTCGGTAGAACTTTGCGACGACCGGCGCGCCTTCCTCGAGATAGACCTGGTAGACGCGATTCTCGTAGCTGTTCAAGGCGAGCAGCCGACCGTCGCCGAGCTGTCCGACACTCTCCAGCGCATCGAGCACGCGATCCGGCGTGAGATTCGCGTACGGCGGCTCATCCATGACCGGCATTGTAGAGGTCCGCAAAAAAACAAACCCCGCCTCAGCGGGGTCTACTCGCACCGGGAAGGAGGGTAACGGGAGGAAACCAGGCGGTTTCCTCCTGTTCGTACCGTTCCGGGTTTGTCATTGAGGAAACCAGGCGGGTTCCTCCTGTTCGTACCGTTCCGGGTTTGTCTTTGAGGAAACCAGGCGGTTTCCTCCTGTTCATAACGTTCCGGTTTTGTTCTTTCCTCTCAGGAAGCCGCGGACGTGACGCCACTGGCGGCTTCCCGTCGCGTCCCCGTATCGCGGTACCTGAAGCTGATCCGCGCACGGGTCAGATCGTAGGGCGAGAGCTCGACCTTGACGCGGTCGCCCGGCAGGATGCGGATGCGAAACTTGCGCATCTTGCCGTTCGCATAGCTGATCAGCTCGGCACCGTTGTCGAGCTTGACCCGGAACTGTGCGTTCGGCAGCGCGTCGATAACGGTCCCGTCCATCTCCAGCAGCTGTTCTTTTGCCATGCGGTCACTCCTCGGTCTCGGTTTCGCGTGTGGTTTCGGCGGCGGGTTGGTTCGTCTTGGCGGTCTTGGAGTCGGAGCGTCTTCCGCGCCGGCTCGGCGTCGACCGGTAGGACGGTGCACCCGGTTGCTGGCGCCGCAACGCCATGATCATTTCGGTTGCTTCTTGCGGGGACAGGGGTCGGGCCATCTGCGCACCTCCATGGTTGGGTCTCAAAAAGCGAAGCCCCTCGGCCAGTGTCACCCGTCCGAGGGGCACAACGCTTTGAATTATATCGGAAACGGCGTTTTGACTCAACCCCGCCGCCGCCGGCCAGTTGCGCTATCGTCGTGCCCGGCACCATCGAGGAGAATCCGTGCTCGATCCGCTCCGGGACATCTTTCGCCAGCTACGCTCCACGGCGCCCTTCTGGTCGCTCCGGGGCGTGGCGGAGACCCAGGAATCGCTCGCGGTGCGCCAGGACGCCCCCGAGCCGCCGCGCCTCGCGATCGATCGCGGTGCCATGCTCACTGCCATCACCGAGAGCGGCTACGGCTATTGCGCGACGAGTGATCTTTCACGCGCCGGACTGCAGGCGGCACTCGATCGCGCCAGCATGTGGGCCGAGGTCACGCGTGCGGCGAGCGTGCATCACTTCGATCCGCGGCGCATGCCTGTACCGCGCGGCGAGTTCCGACCGGATCCGTCAAGCGAGCCGATTCGGTCGCGCCGCGAGCTGCTCGAGCTCCTTGCCGAGGAGTGTCGTGGCGCAAGCATCGATGCGCGCGTCGTCGAGCGCGTAGTGAGCCTCGATCGGCGCGACGTGGAGCATCTCTACCTGACCAGCCACGGCGGCGACGTCCAGCAACGGTTTCGGTACACGGTTCCCCAAGCGCGCGTCGTCGCGAATCGGGGCATCGAGACCCAGTCGCGCAGCTTCGAGCACGCCCAGCAGGGCGGCCCCGACGCGATCGAGCGATCGGGCTTCATCGGTTGTGGCGCGCGCCTTGCGGATGAGGCCCTGCAACTCCTCGGCGCACCGAATTGTCCGACCGGCGCCATGGACCTCCTGCTGATGCCCGATCAGATGATGTTGCAGATCCACGAGTCGATCGGCCATCCGCTCGAGCTCGATCGCATCCTCGGCGACGAACGCAACTATGCGGGCACGAGCTTCGTCACGGTCGGCATGTTCGGCACCTACCAGTACGGATCCGAGCTGCTCAACGTGACCTATGATCCATCGCTACCCGCGGAGATCGCCACGTTCGCTTTCGATGACGAGGGCAGCCCGGCGCAGAAAACCTGGCTCATCCGCAACGGCATTCTCGCGCGGCCGCTGGGTGGTCATTTCTCGCAGCTGCGGGCCGGCATGGAAGGAACGGCGAACGCGCGCGCCAGCAGCTGGAATCGCCCGCCGATCGACCGCATGGCGAACCTGAACGTCGAGGCGGGCCAGAGCACGCTGCAAGACATGATCGCGTCGATCGAGCGCGGCGTGCTGATGCGCACGAACGTGTCATGGTCGATCGACGATTCGCGCAACAAGTTCCAGTTCGGGTGCGAGTGGGGCGAGCTCATCGAGCACGGCCGGATTCGGGGCGTGGTGAAGAATCCCAACTATCGCGGCGTTTCGGCCACCTTCTGGCGGAGCCTGCGCATGGTGGGCGATCCCGGCACGTTCGAGATCCACGGCACGCTTTACTGCGGCAAGGGCGAACCCAACCAGGGTATCCACACCGGCCATGCATCGCCGCCTTGCCTCTTCGCCGGCGTGTCGGTGTTCGGGGGCGATGCGCCGTGAAAGACCGGTTCTTCTCTCTCGCCGACCGGTTGACCCGGGAAACGCACACCGACGAGGCATTGCTGCTCTGGCTGTCCGGCGAGCGCTCGGACTTCGTGCGATTCAACCATGGTCGGGTGCGCCAGGCGGGCAGCGTGGCGCAGCAATTCCTGACCCTGCGGCTCGTGCGCAATCGTTGCCAGGCCGCCGCGACGATCACTCTCGCGGGCGACGGCGAAGACGAGGCGCTCGCGCGCACGACTGTTACGCGCCTGCGTGACACGCTTGTCGACTTCGCCGATGATCCATGGCTCGCCATCGCCGAGCATCCGGAATCGACAACTCACGAGCGGCGGGGCAGCTTCCCTTCGGCAGAAGAGATGGTGAATCAGGTCATCACCGCATCCGATGGCCGCGATCTGGTCGGGCTTTACGCGGGCGGGTCGATCTCGCGGGGCTTCGCCAACTCGTTCGGGCAGCGCAACTGGCACGCGGTCGACTGCTTCAATCTCGACTGGAGCCTCCATCTGCACAGCGACAAAGCCGTCAAGTGCGACCACGCGGGCTTCGACTGGGATCCCGCAACGTTCGAGGCGAAGCAAGCGGAAGCGCTTCGCAATCTCGCACTGCTTGAAGCAGCCCCGCGCACGATCGAACCGGGCGAGTACCGCGCCTATCTCGCGCCGTCCGCACTCGACGAGCTCGCGGGGCTCCTCGGCTGGGGTGGATTCTCGGCCCGCGCGCGCGCGACGCGGCAGGGCCCGTTGCTGCGAATGGAACATGGCGAAAGCTTGTCGCCGAAGGTGACGCTGGTCGAGAACACCGCGGATGGCATCGCGCCGTCGTTTCAGCGCGATGGCTACTTGAAGCCAGCGTCCGTGACACTCGTCGAATCCGGCCGACTCGGCGCCGCGCTGGTGTCGCCGCGCTCGGCGAAAGAGTACGGCCTCGAGACCAATGCCGCGAACGGCCGCGAAAGCCCGGAATCGCTCGATATGGCGGGCGGCGCGCTCGGAACGCACGACGTTCTCGCAGAGCTCGACACGGGTCTTTATATCGGCAACCTCTGGTACACGAACTTTTCCGATCGCCCGGCCGGGCGCATCACCGGTATGACCCGATTCGCGACATTCTGGGTCGAGCGCGGGCGCATCGTCGCGCCAGTCAACGTGATGCGGTTCGACGACACGCTCTACCGGATGCTCGGCGCGAATCTCGTCGAGCTGACGGCCGAGCGCGAGTTCGTTCCCGACCCCGGCACGTACGGCGAGCGCTCGACGAGTAGTGCGCGGCTGCCAGGCATGCTCGTCTCGGCGATGCGATTCACCCTCTAGACGTTCTTTCCAGGATCCGGAGGCGCGGCTAGACTGGGAGGAGTCGCGACCGAAACGGAGGGAGCCATGGCTGACACGGTTCGGAAAGTCGAGCATTTCTCGACACTCGTTCCCAACCGGCCCGGCCAGGCATTCAAGGTTCTTTCCACGCTGGTGAGCGCAGGCGTCGACCTGCTCGCCTGCACCGGAACGCCTCGCGGGCGGCGCGCCCAGATCGAAGTGGTGCCCGACGACGCCGCGAAGCTGCGTGCGGCGGCGCGGAAAAGGGGGCTCGGCTTCGAAGCGCGGAAGACTGGATACCTCATTCAAGGCAAGGACCGTCCCGGAGCTCTGGCGAGCCACCTGGCAAAGCTAGCCGCCAGGCAGATCAACGTGACCGGAATCGACGCTCTCACCGCCGGGAAGGGGCGCTGGGGCGCAATCATCTGGGTCGAGCCGCAAGACGTCGCGAGAGCGACGAAAGTCCTGCGCGCGAAAGCACGCTGAGCGCGTCCCTCGGCGAGCGCCGCCCGGCTCCTCACCGTCGCATGTGAAGGGAATAATCGGGCCGCGGCAACTGTACCGGAACCGGTGCCTGTCTCGAATTCTCGCACCGTCGGTCAACAACGCCACATGACTTCGCTTCGCGTCCGTCGGTTGACCGGATGCAATGTGCCGCGTGTAAACTAGCGCAGACGATGCGCTGCCCAAGAAAGTAGCGCCTTACGAGTCGGATTCATCGTTGTTGGGATCGACCCCACCCAGGAGGAGGATCATGGTCAGGACCTTGCATAAGCAGGCGGCTGCGCTTTTCGCCGCCGCCGCGGTGTCATTCACCTTCACACCGAGTGGCGCGTTCGCCCAGGACGTCGGCATCGCGGCGTCCAACCCAGGCTCGCTATACCATTCGACTGGCACGGCGATCGCCAAGATGGCGAACGACGCGGCGCAGCTCAAGGCGAGCGTGCATCCGTTCGCGAGCGCGACGGTCTACCTGCCCGCGGTCAGTGCAGGCGACTATGCGTTCGGGGTCTCGAATGTGGAAGAGTTGCGTGTCGCCGTGCTCGGTGTCGAGCAGTTCAAGGGCCGCAACTACAGCAACCTGCGCGCCGCCACCATCCTCTATCCGCTGCGGACCGCACTGTTCGTGCGCAAGGACTCGCCGATCAAGTCGATCGCCGATCTCAAGGGTAAGCGCGTGGTCGCCGGCTTCACCAGCCAGAAGACCATTCCGCCTCTGCTCGACGCCCTGTACGCCACAGCCGGGATGACCAGCGCGGACATCCAGCCGGTGAGCGTGCCGAACGTGGTTGCGGGCGCCGACGCGTTCGCCTCAGGAAGGGCAGACGCCTTCTTCTTCGCTATCGGCGCTGCGAAAGTGGAAGAGGCAAACGCGTCGGTGGGCGGAATCCGCGCGCTCGACATCCCCGACACTCCGGAAAACGTGGCCAAGATCAAGAAATTCTTCCCGCCGGCCTATCTGCGACCCGAGAAGCCGAGCCCGCGCAATATCGGCGTCGTGGAGCCCATCAATGCGCTGAGCTATGACGGGGTTCTCGTTGCGAGCACCAATACGCCCGATGACGTCGTCTACCGCATGGTCAAGGCGATGCACGCCAACAAGAAGGCGATGGCCCAGGTGTTCGGTGTGATGAATCTGTTCGATCCGGGCCGCATGGCGACCAATCTTGACCCCATCCAGTTCCATCCCGGGGCGATCAAGTTCTACAAGGAAGCGAACGCCTGGCCGCCCAAGAGCTGATCGGGCGCCGAAGCTGACTCGATGGGGCCGCGGTTGAGCACACCCGGCTCAAGCGAGTCGAGCGGCACCCAGGCCCCTGTGGCGCGCGTCCTGGCAAGCGCGCTCGCCTCGCTGATCACGCTTGGCTCGATCGCCTGGGCGCTCGACGTCGTGATCTGGTTTCGCCTCGATCTCTACCCCGCGCAGTTCTTCGCCGCGATCCTGGCGCTTGCGCTGCCGCTGGCTTTCATCGCGCTCCCCGCGCGCCGCAAGACGCCGCGCACAAACGTCCCCTGGTATGACTGGCTCTGCGCGGCAATCGGCTTCGCTGCGATCGGGTACCTCGTTTGGGAATACCAGAACCTCGTCGACCTGATCCTCTTGCGCCCCAAGGGCGCGGTGATCGCCGGCAGCATCGCCCTCGTGCTCTCCCTCGAAGCGCTGCGGCGCGCGACGGGTAACACCTTGCTGATCATCTCGGTCGCCTTCATCGCGTATGCACTGTGGGGAGACGTGATGCCGGGACGCCTCGCCGCGAAAGCCACCGACTGGCAGAAGCTCACCGCGTATCTGGCGCTCGACGTGAACGGCGTGCTCGGACTGCCGCTCGCCGTGGCAAGCACGATCGTTGTCTCCTTCCTGTTCTTCGGCGAGCTGCTCAGTGCGAGCCGAGGCTCGCATTTCTTCACCGACATCGCGATGCTGACGATGGGGCGTTTCCGCGGCGGGCCCGCGAAAATGGCAGTGGTCGGCTCGGCGCTCTTCGGCTCGGTTTCGGGCAGCGCGGTGGCGAACGTGGTCGCGACCGGGGTCATCACCATTCCACTCATCAAGCGCAGCGGTTACCCCGCACACAAGGCGGCGGCGATCGAGGCCGTGGCCTCCACTGGCGGCCAGCTGATGCCGCCCGTCATGGGCGCGTCGGCGTTCCTGATGGCGGAGTTCCTGCAGATTCCCTACAAGGACGTGGTGCTTGCAGCGCTGCTGCCCGCGATCCT
Organism: Betaproteobacteria bacterium; assembly: GCA_022340285.1. GTDB lineage: Bacteria > Pseudomonadota > Gammaproteobacteria > Burkholderiales > SG8-39 > JAABRB01. Next base: position 116,517 of record JAJDOG010000002.1, on the reverse strand, counting down.
CTACTACATAGCGCTCTTCGTGCAGGCGGATCTGGATGCCGCAAAGATGCGGATTCCGCGCCTTGCGGAGCGGGACATGCCGCCCGTTGGCGCGACGATGCGCGGGCTCTATTTCGTCGTGCCTTTCGCGGTTCTGATCCTTGCGCTCTTCATCTTCAACCAGACGCCGCAAATGGCGGCGCTCATCGCGGCAGCGCCGATGATCCCGCTTGCGGTGATCTTCGGTTACCGCGGCGAAAGGCCGGGATGGCGCGCTTTTCTCTCCGCGCTGCCAGGCGCGGGCTTCGCGGCCCTCGACATCATTCTGGTGTGCGTGGCGGCGGGCATCGTGATCGGTGTGCTGGGAATAAGCGGGCTCGGCTTCGGGCTCACCCTCACGCTCGTGCAGATCGGCGAGGGCAGCCTCGCGATCCTGCTCGTCCTCACCGCGCTGGTCTGCATCGTTCTCGGCATGGGCCTACCGACGGTGGGCGTCTACGTCCTGCTTGCCGCGCTGGTCGCCCCGGCGCTGGTCAAGGTCGGAATAACTCCGATCGCCGCGCACCTCTACGTGATGTATTTCGGCATGATGTCCATGATCACGCCGCCGGTCGCGATCGCCGCTTTCGCCGCGGCCAGCATGGCCGGCGCCGAACCGATGCGCACCGGCTGGGCGTCGGTTGCTTTCGGCTGGACTGCTTTTGTTGTGCCGGTCCTGTTCGTGCTTTCACCCCAGCTCTTGCTCATCGGCGACGCGTGGGCGATTGCGCTCGCCACCGTCACGGCGATCGCCGGCGTGTGGCTCGTCTCGATCTCGATTACGGGGTACTACGTCCGACCGCTCTCGAACGGCGCGCGATTCGCATTCGCCACAGCAGGTTTCCTCGCCCTGATTCCTGCGGGAGCCTTCCCAGGCGCGGTGTACACCGACATCCTCGGCACCGCCGTTGGGGCGGGGCTCATCGCACGCGAGCTCTTGATCGCGCGCAGGCGCATGGCGATCTCGGGCTAGCGCATCGCGGTCCGAGCAGCGCCCCCCGCTGCGATCCTCCCGCGGCCCCCTTTCGCTGCCCGCCTCGATAAGCGGCGCGCGGCCGCTGCTCGGCGGCATCTGATGAGGCGTCCCCTGGCGTGGCTTTTGCGTCATATATTTCTGTAAAGTCACTTTAAATATATTGTATAAGCTATTGTTTTTGATATATTCAGTGCTCAGAAGCCCAGAGAGGCCCAGGAAGTGACGACGACGCGCGCGATGCTGAGGCACGCTCCGGTCCGCCGGCGGATCGCCCAAGCGGTCCTGCTGGCATTCGGCTGGGCGCAAGCGTGGCAAGCGGCCGCGATGCCGACGGGTGCGGAAATCTCCGCCGGGAGCGCCGCGATCTCGAGCACTGGCTCGCAGATGACGATCCGCCAGTCAACGTCGAAGGCCGCGATCAACTGGCAGCAATTCAATATCGGTCCCGGCGAGTCGGTGCAGTTCGTGCAGCCGGGCGCCTCGGCGATCGCGCTAAACCGTGTGCTGGGTCAGGATCCTTCGGCGATTCTCGGCCGGCTGTCGGCGAACGGTCAGGTGCTTCTTCTCAACCCGAACGGTGTGCTGTTCGGCCCGGGCGCCCAGGTCAACGTCGGAGGCATCGTCGCGTCGACCCTGAGCTTGTCGGATGCGGATTTCCTCGCGGGTCGCTACGGTTTCTCCGGCGATGGCGGCTCGGTTGTCAACCAGGGCACCATCGAGGCGGCCGAAGGCGGCTACGTCGTGCTGCTCGCCCCGCGTGTTTCGAACGAAGGGGTCATCTCGGCGCCCCTCGGCACGGCGGCGCTCGCAGCCGGAGAGCAAGTCACCCTCACGCTCGCCGACAACAAGCTCCTCGCCATCGCCGTCGACCGCGATGCCGTCGGCGCTCTCGCCGCCAACAAGCAGCTCATCCGCGCCGAGGGCGGACAGATCATCCTCACGGCGAAGGCGCGCGACGCGCTGCTCGACACCGTCGTCAACAACGAGGGCGTCATCGAGGCGCGCAGCGTCAGCATGAAGAACGGCGTCATCCGTCTCGAGGGCGGTGAGCGCGGAGTTGTTTCGGTAAGCGGCACGCTCGACGCGTCAGGCCGCGAAGCCGGTGAATCCGGCGGGCGTGTCGAGATCACCGGCGACAAGGTTGCCGTGCTCCCTCGCGCTCGTATCGATGCATCCGGCAAGTCGCGGGGTGGAACGGTGCTGATCGGCGGCGACGTGCAGGGCGGCAATCCAGGAGTGCAGAATGCCGACCGCACCTTCGTCGCGCAAGGCGCGGAAGTGTCGGCCGATGCGATCGCGAGCGGCGACGGCGGAAAGATCGTGGTCTGGGGCAATACGTCGGCGCAGGTGTACGGAAAGCTGACTGCCAACGGAGCAAGCGAAGGCGGCGATGGCGGTTTCGTCGAGACCTCAGGCAAGCATCTCGACGTGGACGGCGCCACGATCGAGGCGGCCGCACCGAACGGCCGGGGCGGGACGTGGCTCCTCGATCCGTACAACCTGACGATCGGCGGCGCCGCGACGGCCAACACCGACAACAACACGAATACGGCGCCTGATTGGAATGCCACCGGAAACGCGGCGGTGGTCCAGGCAAGTCAGATTGCGGGCAAGCTCGACGCCGGCACCAGCGTGATCATCACCACCGGAGACGGATCGGGTGCGCAGAACGGCGACCTGACGGTAGCCGCAAGCATCGCCAAGACCGCCGGAGGCGACGCGGCGCTGACTTTGCGCGGACACGACCAGGTCACCTTGAACAACAACGTCTCCATCTCTTCGACTTCGGGCCGACTCGACGTCACGCTGAATAGCGATAGCGACGGCGTGAACGGAGGCAGCATCCTGCTGAACAACGGCTCCTCCATTCTCAGCAACGGAGGGAATGTCACGCTGGGCGGCGGAGCCGATCCGACGACGACTGCCGCAACCGGCGGCGCGACCTCGCAGGCGTATGGCGTGCGGCTCAACAACGCGACGATCGACGCCGCCGGCGGAAACGTGATCGTCAACGGGCAGGGCCGGAGCACCGGTGGCGCCAGCAACTATGGCGTCTGGCTTCAGAACGCGGCGCGCATCCAGACGACCGGCGCGGGCACCATCACGGTATCGGGTACGGGCGGTGCCGGAACGAACAACAATCACGGAGTCTATCTACAGAACACCGCGCAGATTGCGTCCGTGACGGGCGACATTTCGATCACCGGGCAGGCACAGGGTACTGGCACGAACAATTCGGGCGTACGCATGGACGCCACAAGCTCGGTACAGACCGTCGACGGCACGATCACCGTCAGCGGGACGGGCGCGGCCAGCACGACCGGCAACAACGGCGTCTACCTGCGCGGCGGTAACGCCAAGCTCGCTGCCACCGGCACCGGCTCGGTTTCGGTCACCGGGGTAGCCGGGGCAGGAACGAACAACAACCGCGGCATTCAGATGGATCAGAACAACACGCGGATCGAGACGGGTAGCGGCGCCGTCACCCTGATCGGCACCGGGAACGGCTCGGGGGCGAGCAACTATGGCGTCTACCTCACCGGAACCGGCGTCCGCGCTACGTCGACGTCGGGCGACGTCACAGTGACCGGCACCGGCGCCGCGGGCACCAACAACAACTTCGGGGTCTACGTCAGCGGCAGCGGTGCAGGCTTCGCGAGCGGCGACGGCAATGTCAGCGTTACAGGCCAGGGTGCCGGCTCGGGCACTGCGAACTATGGCGTACGCATGCAGAACGCGGCGCGGGTCGAGGCGACCGGCACCGGCACAGTAGCCGTGATGGGAACGGGCGGAAACGGGACCAGCACGAATTACGGGGTCTTGCTCCAGAGCAACGACACCCGGATCGCGACCACGACGGGAAGCATCACCGTCACCGGCCAGGCGCAAGGCAGCGCGACGAACAATATGGGCGTGCGCATGGACAACACCAGCGCCGTGGAGACCGTCGACGGGACGATCACGATCACGGGAACCGGCGCGGCCGGCACGACCGGCAACAACGGCGTCTACCTGCGCGGCGGTAACGCCAAGCTCGCTGCCACCGGCACCGGCTCCGTTTCGGTCACCGGGACCGCGGGTGCGGGCAGCAACAACAACCGCGGCATCCAGATGGATCAGAACAACACGCGGATCGAGACGGGTAGCGGCGACATCACCCTAGCGGGCACCGGGAACGGCTCGGGGGCGAGCAACTATGGCGCCTACCTCACCGGAACCGGCGTCCGCGCCACATCGACGTCGGGCGACGTCACAGTGGCCGGCGCCGGCGGCGCGGGCACCAACAACAACTTCGGGGTCTACGTCAGCGGCAGCGGTGCAGGCTTCGCGAGCGGCGACGGCAACGTCAGCGTTACAGGCCAAGGTGCTGGGGCGGGTGCGGCCAATTACGGCGTACGCCTCCAGAACGCGGCGCGCGTCGAGGCGACGGGCACCGGCACCGTAAGCGTCACGGGAACCGGTGGCAACGGGACGAACAACAACTACGGCGTCTATCTCCAGAGCAACAACACGCTGATTTCGTCCACGACCGGCAACGTCACGGTCACCGGCCAAGCGCAAGGGCTTGGGACGAACAACATCGGCGTGCGCATGGACAACACGAGCTCGGTGCAGAGCGTCGACGGTTCGATATCGGTCGCGGGGACCGGCGGCGACGGGACGAACGGCAACAATCGCAACGCCCATGGCGTCTATCTCGCCGGGGGCAATGCGAAGGTCACGACCACCGGCACGGGCACCGTGAGCATCCAGGGCACCGGCGGCACGGCGGGGACCGGGACCACGCGCTCCTACGGGGTCGTGATCACCGGCGGGAACACCCGCGTCGAGACGGCCGCGGGGAACATCGCCATTACCGGCACCGGGGCGCAGACCGGCGGCGCCCAGAACTACGGTGTCTACTTGACCGGTGGAAACGCGCGGGTCACGAGCACCAGCGGCGACATCGCCGTAAACGGCACCGGCGGAACCGGGACGACCAACAACTTTGGCGTCTACGTGACCGGGACCGACGCGCGCGTGGCGAGCACCAGCGGCAATGTAACGGTCACTGGAACGGGGGGCGCTGGGACCAACAACAATTACGGGGCCTATTTCACGGGCACTCGCGCGCGCGTCGAGTCGGCTACCGGAGACGTGGCGCTCACCGGGCAGGGTGCGGGCACCGGCAACAACAACTACGGCGTGCGCCTCAACACAAGCGCCCAGGTGACGTCGTCGGGAGCGGGCAGCGGCACCATTGCGGTCACCGGCACCGGCGCGGGCGCGGCACCCGGGGTGATCACGACCGGCTCGGGCACGCTGATCGGCGCGGCGGGACACAGCGGCGATATCACGATCAGCGCCGACACCGTGACGGGCGCCGACAGTATCGTGCTGGCCAATACAGCGATGCGGGGTACTGGCCAGCTCACGCTTCAGCCCATCGATCCGGCATCGACGGTCGGTGTCGCCGGTGGCGCCGGAGAGTTCAACCTGTCCACAACCGAGCTCGGCTACATCCAGAACGGATTCGACTCGCTGATCATCGGTCGTGCAAACGGTTCCGGTGCGGTAACGACCGGGACGTACAACAACTACAACGCCGACACCACGCTGCGCGGGGCAACCAGCAACATTTCGGTCGGCACGACGACGATGCCTGCGCCCGGCGGTAACGATGCCGGCACGCTCACGCTCGCCACCGGCGGCACGGTGACGCAGACGGGGCCGATCACGGCGACGAATCTCGTCCTGCTCGGCGCCGGCGGCACTCACACGCTGACCAACGCAGGCAACACCATTGGTACCCTGGCCGCGTCGACCGGCTCGGTGAATCTTCTCAACTCCGGCGCGCTCACCGTCGGAACGGTCGGCGCAACGGTCGGCGTGTCGACGACCGGCAACGCAACGGTCGTGACCACTCCCGGAGCGGGCCACGACATCACGCTCGCGAACAGCATTGCCTCGACGGGCGGTGATGTCGTGGTGGCCAGCGGCGAAGACCTCAACTACGGCGCGGCGACGATCTCTGCCGGTGGCCGCTGGCTCACCTATTCGCGCAGCCCGGCGCAGAACACCGGCACCGTTCCAGTCCCTGGCAACGCAAAACCCAACCTGTACAACCGGACGTACGCGGCGAATCCCCCGGCGACGATCACGGAGCCCGGTAACCACAATATCTACAGCTACCAGCCTTCTCTCACGGTCACGGCAGACAACCAGAACAAGATCTACGGCGAGCCGGTTCCGACACTCACCGCGACGGTCACCGGGCTCGCGAACGGCGACACGGCTGCAGATGCCTACAGCGGCGCGCCCAGCCTCGGCACCACGGCGACAGCGACGAGCTCGGTCACCGGTAATCCCTACCCCATCACAGTCGCCCCGGGCACGCTCGTTTCCGACGTCGGTTACACGTTCACATACGTGAACGGGCAGCTGACCGTCGTTGCGCGTCCCGTCACCATCGCTGCCGATGCCGGGCAGACCAAGCTCTACGGCGACCCGAATCCGGCGGCCTACACCTACACCATAACGGGGGGACCGGGGACGACCGGCAGTCCGATCGTGCCCGGCGATACGGTTTCCGGTGCTCTCGCGCGCGCTGCGGGCGAAAACGTCGGGGCGTACGCAATCAACCAGGGTACGGTAGCGGTAGCCCCGGCAATCGAGTACATCGTCACGTACGTCGGAAGCAACTTCGTGGTCACGCCGGCGACGCTTCAGTACGTCGCGGACCCGGTGTCCGTCCAGACGCTCGCGCCGCTGCCGACCTTCACCGGCACGGTCACTGGGTTCAAGGGTGCCGACAACCTGGGCAACGCCACGACCGGGACAGCAGTTTTCTCCACGACGGTGCAAAACACCTTCGTACCGGGCGTGTATCCGATCTGGGGCGCCGGCCTTGCCGCCAACAACGGCAACTACGTCTTTGCGCAGGCACCCGGCAATGCCTCGGCATTCGACGTCGGGGCAAGCAGTCAAGGCGATGCCGTGGGGACGGTGCGTGCGCAGCGTATCAGGCGATGCAGAGACGACGTGTTCGCCTATGCGACGCCCGTCGGATCGCTGCCCTGTGCGTTGCCGCCGGATGGCGGGGACGCTCCGGGACCGCAGCAACCACTCGTCATCGAGGGTACAGGGATCCGCCTGCCCGACGGGGTTCACTGAGGTGAACAGCGGCTAGCAAGGGGATCGACGGCGAAAGGATTTTCGCCGTGCAATGCCAACAAGAAGAAAGGGGCAATTGCTGCAGGACCTGATTCGATCTGGGCGGCTTGTATTGTGGCTGCTGATTCCGGCGGTTCTTGCGACGACATCCGTTCGCGCGCAGCAATTGCCCGGCATCGGTGACGCAATCCGCGATGTCGAGAAGACCCGTCCCCAGCCGCCGCCGCAGACCCAGCCAAAGGTCGATGTCGATCAGCCGGCACGCCCTGCATTGAAGGGGCCCGACGCGTTGCGTTTTCGGGTGGACCGGATCCGGCTCACGGGGGTGACGGCGCTCCCCGAAGCGGATCTGATCGCACTGCTGCAGCCTTACGCCGGGCTCGAGATCACGCTGAGCGACCTGAACGAAGCCGCCGCCAAGGTCACAAGCCTGTACCGGGAGCGCGGTTTCCCGGTCGCGCGGGCGTACGTCCCGGCCCAGGAGATTCGCGACGGGGTGGTAGAGCTCGCTGTGCTCGAAGGACGCTACGGCGAAGTGAGCGTCGCGGTCGACGCACCACTTTCGCGCGACGTGGCGAATGAGGCGGTGCGTGCGCTCCGTCCGAACGAAGTCATCACGGAGGCGGCGCTCGACCGCTCGCTCCTGCTGCTCGACGATCTGGGCGGCATCGCGGCGCGTGGCACGTTGAAACCCGGGCAAAGACCCGGAACTGCCGACCTGGTCGTCGATGTCACCGAGACCGAGCGCTACGGCGGCACGCTGAGCGTCGACAACTACGGCAACGAGCTCACCGGCCGTTACCGACTGGGCGGCAGCTTCCATGCGGACAATCTCGCGGGGCGCGGCGACACGCTCGCCGCGCGGGCGATCGTCGCACAGCGCTCGGATCTGGTTTACGGCCAGATCGCCTATAACCTGCCCTTGACCGGCGATGGCCTCCAGGCCGGGGCGATCGGGACCTACACCAACTACACGCTCGGCGACGCGCTCTCCGCGCTGGGCGCGACCGGCTATGCAGGGATCGCCACCGCGTACGTGCGCTACGCGCTGATTCGCTCGCGCCGTGGCAGCCTCTACGGCCAGTTTGCGTTCGACGCGAAAAACCTCGAGGACAAGATCGGCGCGGCAGGCGCTTTCAATCCGCGCAAGGAAGGTGTCGCGACGTTGACGCTTTTCGGCGACGCCCCCGACGGCGGCCCGACCGGTGGCGTCACTGCCGGAAGCCTCGCGATCGCGGGCGGCCGACTCAATATCCAGGATTCCACGGCCCTCGCGATCGACCAGGCGACCACGCAGAGCGAAGGAGGGTTCTTCAAGCTCAACTACTCGCTGGTTCGTGTCCAGAACCTGACCCGCAGGCTGCAGCTCTACGCCGCGGTCTCCGGCCAGCTCGCGAGCAAGAATCTCGATCCGGTCGAGCAATTCTCGCTCGGCGGCCCGCTGGGCGTGCGTGCGTATCCGACCGGCGAGGCGCCGGGTGACGAAGGAATCCTGGGAACCTTCGAGGCACGCTACGCGTTGCCGATTCCCGGATTCCCCGGTGTGACGCAGGCAGTGGCTTTCGTCGACTCCGGGTCGATCCAGATCAACAAGAGCCCGTACGCCCCGGTGCCAAATCATCGCACCCTGACGGGAGCCGGCGTCGGCGTAAACGTCTTTGCCCGCGAAGGACTGACGCTGAACGCGAGTTACGCCTGGTCGCTCGGTGACGAATCGGCCGCCGGGGAAACGGGCCACTCATCCCAGGGCTGGATCCAGCTCATCAAGGCGTTCTGAGCCTCGCTCAGAAGGTTTCCGTCCAGGGACGCAGCTCGATCTCCCACGTCCACGCACTGCGCGGCTGGTCGTGGATCTGCAGGTAGGTCTGCGCGATCGCGTCCGGACTCAGGAAGCCGTCCGGTCCGCGATCGCCGCGCGTGTCGCCCTGCTGTGCGATCCCGCCGTCGATCACGAAGTGCGCCACATGAATGCCCTTCGGGGCGAGCTCCCGCGCCATGCTCTGCGCGAGCCCACGCAGCGCGAACTTGCCCATCGCGAACGAGGCAGACTGCGGATAGCCCTTGACGCTCGCCGAAGCTCCGGTGAAAAGGATCGACCCGCTCCCGCTCTTGAGCATGCGCTTTGCCGCCTCCTGCCCGACGAGAAATCCCCCGAATGCCGACACTTGAAGGGCCTTGGAAACCTGCGCGGCCTCGATCTCGACGAACGGTCCGCGCACGCGCGCGCTCGCGTTGTACACCACCAGGGTCGGCGACCCGAGGTCCTTCTCCAGGGATTTGAAGAGCGCGCCGACATCGCCCGGGTCGGACGCATCGCACGGGTACGTCTTCGCCCCGGTCTCGGCTGCCAGCGCGGCAAGCTTGTCCGTGTTGCGTGCGGCAAGCGCAACCTTCATGCCCCGCTTTGCGCACGCGCGCGCAAGCGACGCGCTCAATCCTTTTCCTGCCCCGACGATCAATGCAATTTCGTTCGCCATCCTGGCCTCCGTTGTCCGTTCGATCGCCGGCTCGTTGCAGCCGGCCCTGGCTAATCAGTCGGATTATCCACCGTCGCCGAGCGCTGCCTGGTGCCCGCGAGAAGCAACAACGGCAGGCCTGCCACGGCGGCGAGCGCGAGCAGGCGAAAATCGGTCACGTACGCGAAGAGCTGCGCCTGCGTGACGATCTCGCGTTCCACCTCCGCGAGCCCGGCCGTGGTCCCGATTTCCACGCCGCGCGCCACCGACTCGTAGTGGAGCAGCTCGTTGTAGGGGTTGATGTGCTCGACGAGGCGCGCTCGGCTCATCGTCGCGGTGCGCGTGAAGAGGGTAAGGGCGATCGAGACGCCGATGCTCGAGCCGATACTGCGGACGAGGTTGAACACCGAAGCCGCCTCGGTGCGCTGCCTGGGTTCCAGCGTCGGAAAGGCAATCGCCTGGATCGGGACCAGGATGATCCCCGCTCCGACGCCCTGGAGGAATCCGGTCCAGATGATCGGCCAGGCGCCCACGTCCAGGTTCCAGCGCGACATCGCCGCGCTCGACACGATCATGCATGCGAGGCCGAAGGCGATCAGCTTGCGGGGTCCGACGACCCCGGTCAGGCGGCCCCCGAGCAGCATCGCCACGAGGAGCCCCACGCCTCGCGGCGATTGCAGCAGTCCGACCGTGTCGATGGGATAACCGCGCAGATCTTGCAGGAAGGGCGGCATCAGCACGAGCGGCGGTACGGTGATGAACCCATAGACGAATACGAAAACGATGCCCACCGTGAAACTGCGGTTGGCGAACAGCCGCGGATCGAGGAACGGCGCCCGGGTCGTCAGGACGTGGGCGACGAAGAGATAGAATCCGAGACCCGCAAGCCAGAGCTCGATCACGATCTCGTTCGACTCGAACCAGTCGAGCTGCCCGCCGCGATCGAGCATCATCTGCAGCATCCCGACGCCGAGCGCGAGCGTCACGAAACCGAACATGTCGAGCCTCCGGCGCGGGTCGCGCACCGTCTCCGGCACGAAAGCCGCGCAGCCGGCGAGCGCGAGCAGACCGAACGGGATGTTGATGTAGAAGATGTACCGCCAGGTGAAGTACTCGGTCAGGTATCCGCCCAGCGTCGGCCCGATCACCGGCCCCATCACCGCGCCGATCCCCCAGAAGGCCATCGCGCGGCCCTGCTCGGCGGGAGGATAGGTATCGAGGATGATGGACTGCGAAAGCGGCACGAGGAATGCGCCGCTCGCCCCCTGCAGGATCCGCGAGAGAACCTCCGCGGTGAGCGAATCGGCCGTGCCGCAAAGAAGCGAAGCGACCATGAATCCGACAATGGCGGTCATGAATACGCGCTTGCGCCCGTATCGAGTACTCAGCCATCCTGCGGTCGGGATCATGATCGCCGAGGCGACGATATAGGACGTGATCACCCAGGAGATCTGGTCCTGCGTGGCGGAGAAGGTACCCTGCATGTGCGGCAGGGCGACGACGGCGATGGTCCAGTCGATCGAATAGAGGATCGTGGCGAGCATCACCGTGCCGGTGACGAGCGCGGGATGCCGCGCACGGCCCCGCGGTGCAGCGTCCGGGGTCATTTCCCGACTGCCGGCTCGGCGCGCGCAAGTCCGAGGAGCTCGCGGAGGCTTCCCGACACAGTGCGCTCACGGCCGGTATCGATGCTCACGCTCACCGTCATGCCCGCACGCAGCGGCGGCGCGCCGTCGACGGGATCGAGCTGGATGACGACCGGGATACGCTGCACGACCTTCACCCAGTTGCCGGTGGCGTTCTGCGGCGGCAGCACCGCAAACTCCGCCCCCGTCGCCGGTGCGATCGCCGAGACGCGCGCCTCCCACTCGCTGCCCGGGTACGCGTCCGCGGCAACGGTGGCGCGCTGCCCTTCACGCATGTAGGTGAGCTGGGTCTCCTTGTAGTTCGCCTCGACCCAGACGTGCCCGCTCTCGATCAGGCTGAAGACCGGAACGCCGCGCGCAACGTGCTCGCCGACCTGCAGCTTCATGTTGCTCACGACGCCTCCCGCCGGCGCGACGACGCGTGCGCGCGCGAGATCAACTTGCGCGGTATCGCGCGCCGCCATGGCTTGCAGGTAGCGCGGATGCCGCTCGGGAGGAAGGCTCACCTCACCGCCCAGGCTCGCGAGCACGCTTCGCGCGCGCTGCCGGCTGCTGTCGAGTTTGCGTTGCGCGGCGTCGAGGTTGTGTTGAGCTTCATCGTAGCTTTCCTCGCGGCCCATGCCGCGCGCCTTCAGCATCCGCTGGCGCTCCAGCTGCCGGGTGAGAAAGCCAATGCTCGACTCCGCCTCCGCCGCCTCGGCCAGCGCCACGCGGTACGAGGCGCGCAGCGCCTCAAGCTCGGTGCGCACCACCGCCATCTGCGCCTCGGCCCGCGCCACCTCGAGCTCGAATGGCGTCGGATCCAACCGGAACAGGAGTGCGCCAGCGTCGACCGGCTGATTGTCGCGTACGGCGACCTCGACCACTCGCCCCGCGACCTCCGCGCTCACGGCGATGATGTTGGCCTTGACGTAAGCGTTCTCGGTCACCTCGTAACGGCCACCGAGCACGTAGTAATGCAATCCGGCCGCCACGGCCGCGAGTGGCACCACCCCCAGCAGCACGCCGCGCACCAAGCGTCGCGGCCAGATGATGCGCCGGACACGCTTCTCGCTCATGCGCCCCGCTTTCTAGCGCGCGTGCCACTGCGGGCAACACCATTGCGCGCCGCGCCGTTCTCCAGGCGCGATAGGTTGGTCTTGATCGCAAGCAGCATGTCCACGAAGCGCTCGCGCTCCGCGGCGTTCAGGCCGGCCAGCGCGTCGCGCCGTACCTCCGCGGCGATTGCGCGCATCGTCTTCATCGCAGGCTCGATCTCGTCGGTGAGATGCACGCGCCACGCGCGCCGGTCCGTGGCGTCGGGCTCGCGCCGCACCCAGCCCTTCGCTTCCAGACGGTCGATCAGCCTGCCGAGCGTGGGCTTCTCGATCTCGAGCGTCTCCGCGAGTTCGGACTGGGTCACCCCATCGTTGCGGAAGAGAAACGTGAGCACCCACCATTGCGAGCGTGTGAGCCCGAGCTCCTTTACGCGCCGATCGAAGCTCGTGCGCAACAGGCGCGCCACGTCGTTCAGGATGAAGCCGAAGTTGCGGGACAGATCCTCGCGGAACATCCCGTAAAGATAGTTGCCTAGCTTACGATAAGCAAGGCAACTTGTTGTGCGGCGCAAAAGTGAGCGCGGGCAGACCGTTCAGGGACGCGGCGCGAGTGTCGCGGTGACTCGATTCAGCAAGCCCCCTGCCTTCCCAGACCCCTCCGGCGCCGCCGGAACCCACAGGCCGGAAAGGACGAATCGCACAGCCGCTAGCCGTCGAGCTCGGGGTAGTGTCTGAACAACCCGTGCTCGTTGAATGGGATGCGCCGCTCGGAACGCAGATAGGCCGCCACCCTCGAGCGCCCGGCGACGCGATCGTGGAGCGCCATCAGCTTCGGGTAGCGATGGCCCCTGCGCGACATCGTGCGCGGGAACGCGTAGCGCAATCCGGCGATGACCTGGAACATCGAAAGATCCCCGTACGTCATTCGCCCGCCCGCCATGAACCCGCCGCTTGACCGGTTCCGTTCGAGCACCCGCTCGAAATAGCCAAGGAACTTCGGGATCCGCAGGCGGATGAAAACCTCGGCGCGCCGCTTCGCCTCGCGCTTCTGTTCCTCGTAATAGAGGTTGGCACCGATGGGATGATGAACGTCGTGCGCCTCGTCGACGAAATCGCCGATCGTGAGCTGCAGCTGATGAACCCAGAGCCGGTCGGCTTCGCCGCGGGGCGCGAGCCCGAGCCGCGGGCCGAGGTAGAGCAGGATGTTGGCAGACTGCCCGATCACCAGCTTCCCCGCCTTGAGGTACGGCGGCGCGAACGGAGGCCGCTTCACGCCCTTGCCCTCGAGATAGCGCATGAGCCCGGTCATGCCGCGGCTCTTGCCCGGCATGCGCGCGATGTCGATGTAATCCGCGCCCCCTGCTTCCAGAGCCAGTCGGACGAATTCGCCGCGGCCCTGAATCGAGGGCCAGTAGTAAAATTCGTAGCGCATACGTGTACCTCCCTGTTTGAAGCGACCGGAGCGATTCGCTCGTGCAGATTCTACGTCCCCGGCCTAAGGACGCAGAACGGAAACTTCGTCGAAGCGCCGCTCGAGCTCGGGGTGTACCCCCCGCAGCTGGTCGATCACCTCGCTCGCCCAGTCGAAATACTTGCGCCGCCGCTCGAGCGACCACCCGTGCGGCGGATGTGCGGCCATATCGCGCAGATTGCAGATCTTGTCCGCCAGCTTCACGAGCTTCGCCCGGTCGGTGGAATGCGCCGCGCGCGAGACCTGGAGGCGCTTGCGCGCATCGCTCTTCAACCACTTCACGTCGCTGACCTCCGCGACGAGGTCCGCAATCTCGTCACCGAACTCCCCTCGCAGCTCCTGCCAGCTCGTCTCCGTGTCTTCGAGCGTATCATGCAGCAACGCGGTTGCAATCACGGCCGGGTCGCGCACTCCGCCCTCTTCCCACAGCACCTTCGCGAGCGAAATCGGATGGTTGATATACGGTGAAGCCTGCTTGTCCTTGCGCCGCTGATCGCGATGCTTGTGTGCAGCGAACGCCACCGCACGCAGGATCAGGCCGGTCGCGTCGTCATTCGGGATGGATTCGATCGCCATCGTTCAAGAAGCCTTACGCCCGATAGTCTACGGCATCGTGATTGCCCGCCGATTGCCCGGCGGGCGAGGCGCAGGTTGACGATGCCGTCCCACGGCCGCAAGATTGCGTTCGTCCACGCGTGGAGCCGCTCATGGCCATAGCAAGCGCCGTCGCCACCCCATCCTTCGACCGCAGTGACCCGCGTGCGGTGCGCCGGGCGGTGCGAACCGGTGCGCACGCCGGGCACACGGCCGGACTCGCGCCCGGGTACGTGCAGGGAAACGTCTGCATCCTGCCCAGGGACTTTGCCGACGACTTCTTCGTGTACTGCCAGCGGAATCCGAGGCCCTGTCCGCTGCTGGGCGCCACGGACCCGGGCGATCCGCGTCTCCCCGCGCTCGCCGAGGACTTCGACATACGCACCGACGTGCCGCGCTACCGGGTCTTCCGTGACGGTGAGTTCGTCGAGGACGTGACCGACATCCGGCATCTGTGGCGTGACGACCTCGTCGCCTTCGTGCTCGGCTGTTCGTTCTCGTTCGAGGAGGCGCTGATGGAGGCAGGTCTCCCCTTGCGCTATGTCGAACAGGGCAAGAACGTGCCGATGTTCCTCACCAATATCGACACGGCCCCGGCCGGGCGCTTTCACGGCAAGATGGTCGTTTCGATGCGCCCGTTCACGCCCGCCGGCGCCATCCGGGCCGTTCAGATCACCACTCGCTTCCCCACCGTGCACGGCGCGCCGGTGCATATCGGCAAGCCGGAGCTCATCGGCATCGAGGACATCAACCGCCCCTGGGTGGGAGACCCGACCGAGGTGCGCGAAGACGAGCTTCCCGTGTTCTGGGCCTGCGGTGTCACGCCGCAGTCGGTGGTCCGCAACGCCCGCCCGCCCCTCTGCATCACGCACACCCCCGGCCACATGGTCGTCACAGACGTGAAGAATGCGAGCCTCGCGGTGCTCTAGAAGCGCGTTCTTTAGCGGGAAGGAAGGTTACGGGAGGAAACCAGCCGGTTTCCTCCTGTACGTTACGTTCCGCCTTTTCGCCTGAAGAACCTGGCCAGTTCGCGAGCTATCGAATGGGCGAGAAAGAGGCAGGGGTGAGTATCCGGTTTTCCTGGCTCACGAGAAGCGGCACGACCCTCGCCAGATAGCGCTGCCACTCGGGGTCCTGTGCCATGCGCGCGCGACGCGCGGCCCGGTCGTCGAGACTGTCGAAGCCCCACATGAAGACGACCTGGTTCAGGTTGCCGCTCTCGGTCGTGAAGTAGCCGATGAATTTCCCCAGGTGACGCTGCTGGAGCGGAAGGCCTTCCTCGCCGTACAGGCGGACCATCTCCGGAACCTTTCCCGGCTGCAGGGTGTAGATGCGCTCCTCGACGATCATGGTTCTCAACTCCTCGTGGTGACCACGCCGCGATCGATGACGATGACGCGATCCGCCATGCGCTCCGAATGCTGCAGGTCCGATTCCGAGAGAATCATCGACATGCCTTCCTTCTTGAGGTTGCCCACCACCTCGACCAGGCGGTGCGCGAGTGCCGGCGCCACGCCCTCGAAGGGCTCGTCGAGCAAGAGCAGCTTGTCACCGCACATCAGCGCACGTCCGATCGCCACCAGCTTCTGCTGACCTCCCGAGATCTGCAGGCCCTTGCGCGGCGCAAAGCCGCGGATCTCCGGAATGAGGTGATACACCTTCTCGAGGCGGGCGGCGGCATCGGGCAGCTTCGCCGCCCAAGCCGGCAGCAACAGGTTCTCCTCCACGGTGAGGTCGGGAATCAGCCGCCGATCCTCCGGCATATATCCGATTCCCATTCTTGCGCGCATGTGGATGGGCGTCGCGAGCAGATCGCTGTCGTCGAACTTGACGATGCCGCTCGACACTTTGAGCAACCCCATGATGCTCTTCATGAGAGTGGTCTTGCCGGCCCCGTTGCGCCCGATCAGGCCGGCCATGTTGCCGGTGGGCAATTCGAACGAGACGCTGCGCAGGATCTGCACTGCCTGGATCGAAACGTCGACGTTCTCGATCTTAAGCATTCGCCGCACCCTGCTTCTCGTCGAGCCGATGGAGCTCGCCGCCCACCACGAACCGCTTGACCTCACGGTCGCTCAGCACCGTGTCGGGCGATCCGTCGGCGATGATGCGCCCGTCGTAGAAGGCCAGCACCCGCTGGGCGAAGCGGCTCACCACCTCCATATCGTGCTCGACGAACAGCACGGTTGCGCCCTCGGCACGCACCGCCTTCATGATCATTTCCATGATGACGAACTTCTCTTCGGCCGACACGCCGCTGGTGGGCTCGTCGAGCAGCAGAATTTTGGGCTTGGCGGCCATCGTCAGCGCGATGTCGAGCAGCTTGCGCACGCCCCCGGGCAGCACCTGCGCGTTCTTGTCGCGGTACTCGACGAGGCCGAAGCGCTCGAGGATCGCGTCGGCAACTTCCTCCGCCGGCCGACCGTGCCCCGGGACGTTCGGTCGCCCGCGCGAGAAGAATCCACCCACGCCGGCGTTGCGCATCACCACGCCGAGGCCCATCAGCATGTTCTCGTACGCGGTAAGCGAGCTGTAGAGCTGGGGAATCTGGAACGAGCGGCAGATGCCGATGCGCGTGATGTCACGCGGCGCGAGATCGGTGATGTCGCGGCCTTCATAGTGAATGCGGCCGCGATCGGGCTTCAGGTAGCCCGTAATCATGTTGATGAACGTGGTCTTGCCCGCGCCGTTCGTCCCGATCAGGCCGACCACGGAATCCTGCTCGATCGCGGCATTGATGTCGCTCGCCGCGGTGACCGCGCCGAAGCTCTTGTTGAGTCCCTTCGCGTCGAGGATGGCGGCCATCTAGGTGGCCCTGCGCCGACGGAACAGCGACCAAAGCCCGGTCGGCAGGAACACGATCACCGCGAGCAGCGCACCGCCCAGCACCATCTGCCAGGTGTTGGGCGAGATGTCGAACGCCACGGTCTGGATGATTCCGAAGATCAACGCCCCGAGGAACGGCGCGATCACGCTGCCGGTGCCGGCAAGGATCGTGATGAAGATGAACTCGCCGGAGGTCGTCCAGTAGGCCATCTCGGGATCGATGTGCCCGACCGTCGTGGCCGCCAAACCGCCGCCCAGTCCTGCGAGCGCGGCGGCGATGACGTAGTTGACATGGATCGCGTAACGCGCCGAAGCGCCCATGTACTCGACGCGGATCTCGTTGTCCTTGATCGCCGGGGCCAGGCTGCCGAGGGGTGTCTTGAGGTAGCGATGCACCAGCAGCGCCGCGACGAAGGCGACCACGCTCGCCACCACAAGCACCGCATAGCGCACCCACTCGTCCGCCGGACGAATACCGAAAAGCGTCGAGGGGAGAACGTTGAAGCCATCGCTCGAGCCGAGCGTCTCGCTCTTGACGAGCAGGCCGTAGAGGATCATCGAAACAGCCAGACTCAAAAGCCCGAAGAAGATTCCGCGGTAGCGCGCGAGCAGGAACCCGAGGACGTACGCGGTCACCGCCGCGACGACCATGCCCGCCAGCATCAGCGTCAGCACGCCGTCCACTTCGAATAGGCGCCCGAGCATACCGGCCGTATAGGCACCGATGCAGTAGTAGAGCGCCTGGCCGAACGACACCAACCCACAACGCAACAGGATCAACAGGCCAAGCACGACCAGGCCCTTGGCAAGGGCGATGGTGATCAGGAAGATTGCCCACTGCGGCACGAACGGCCCCGCTGCGAGCAGGACGACGAGAATCGCGCCGAGAATCCGCGGGGTGCGGTCGGAGGTCATATCTTTCTCGCCTCGGCGATGCTGAAGAGGCCGCGCGGACGAAACGCGAGGACCATGGCCATCACGAAATAGATGACGAAGAGCTCCGCCTGCGGCAGATAGTGGATGGTCGCGGAACGGACGAGTCCCACAATGACCGCACCCAGCGCCGCGCCGGGCAGGCTGCCGAGGCCGCCGATCACCACCACCGCGAACGACAGCACGATCACCTCGACGCCCAGCCCCGGCACCACTGAAACGGTGGGCGCAGTAAACGCGCCACCGATCGCCGCCAGCAGCGAGCCGAACGTGAACGTCACGACGTAGAAGCGGTCGACGTTGATTCCCATCGCCCGGCTCACTTCGGTGTCGTGGATTACGGCGACCAGGAGCTTGCCGGTGCGGGTCTTGGTCAGCGTCCAGGCGAGCCCCGCACCGCACACGATCGCCACGCCGACCAGGATCAGGTTGTACGTCGGGTAGGTCAGGTCGGCGACGTCGAAACTGCCCAGCAGCCCGTAGGGCTCTGAAATGTAGTACGGGTCGACACCCCAGATCAGCTTGATGACGTCTTCGAGGATCAGGAAGAGCGCGTAGGTGATCAGCAGGATCACCACCTCGTCCTTGACGTACATGAAGCGCAGGATGCCGCGCTCGATGAGTGGACCGACCACGATCGCAACCAGCAGCGCCGATCCGAGCAGCACCGCATAGGACAGCATCGGCGGCATGCCGTGGGCCAGGAGCGCGCCGGTGATCGATGCCGCGGCATACGCGCCGAGCGCGTAGAAGCTGCCGTGCGTCACGTTGATGATCTTCATGACGCCATAGATGAGCGTCAGTCCGACCGCCGCGATGAACAGCCAGGCCGAGTAGATGATGCCGTCGATGACGACCGCTACGAGTTCCTGCACGCGCTCGGGGAAACGAAAAGACGGCTGCCGGGAGGCAGCCGTCCGTCAAGCTGAGAGTCTACTTCTTGAATCCGCTCTTGATCCAGTCGGCGGCCTTCACGCCGTCGGGCGGGTTCACCTTCTCCGCCGGATAGCGCTTGATCTTGTCGATCGTCATCTTGCCGCCCACCTTCTTGGTCACGCCGTAGGCGGTCCCGGTGATCGCCTGGTGGCCCTTGCCGTTCGTCATCTTCACTTCGCCTGCCGGGCTGACGAACGTAAGGTTCTCGAAGGCGGCGATGACCTGGTCTTGGCTCGGACGCTTGCCGCCATTCGCGGCCTGTGCTTTTTCCCAGGCGGCCTTGGTACCGAGGATCGCCTGCGCCATCTGGTAGGCGGCGTAGTTCGGCGGGACGCCATAGCGGTCCTCGAACGTCGCGGAGAACCACTTGTTGAGCTCGTTGTCGGGGGCATACGGGCCGTACGGGCCGCGCGCGCCGATCACCACGCCATCGGGAATCTTGGCGGCCAGCTTGTACATCGCCGTCTCGCCGGTCGTGAGGATCACCGTGCTGCGCTTGAAGAGTCCCCGCGGTCCCGCCTGAAGGATGAACGCCTCGAGGTCACCGTCCCAGAAGCTCGAGTGGATGACATCGGCCTTCGAGCTCAGTAGCGTCGAGATCTCCGCGTTGTACTGGCCCGCGAAGAGCTTCGGCATCTGCGAGGTCGCCACCTTGATGCCAGGGATGATCTGCTGCATGGCCAGCTCGAAATCGCCCCAGGAATCCTGGCCCCAGGCGTAGTTCTGGTTCACGCCCGCGATCATCTTCGCGTTGGGCTTGAGATCCTTCACGTACAGCGCTGCGCCCACGCTGTCCATCGTGGCGGTCGACGCCGTGCGGAACACGTACTTGTAGTCCCGTTCCTCGAAGATCCGGGGCGTGCCGCAATCGAAGAACACCGTGAGCTTCTTGAGTTCCTCGGCCACCGGCGCGATACCCAGGCAGCTGCCGCTCGAGATGTAGCCGATCACGAGGTCGACGTTGTCACGCTGGACCAGGTTGCGGAACTCGGTCACCTGCGTGGTGGTCCCGCCGGACTCGTCGACCAGCGACATCTGCATCTTCGCGCCGCCCAAACCTTTCGTCGCGTAAGGCGCGGGCACTTTGCCAGCGTTGATCATCTCGAACATGATCTCCGCGGCATTTCGCGCCGGGACGCCGAACGGCCCGGCGGCCGGCCCGGAGAGGAACGAGACCACGCCGATCTTGATCGGCGCATCCTGGGCGATGGCGAGCGCCGGGACGCACAGCAGTGCGGCGGCGGACGCGATGAGCTTCCTTATTCCTTGCATGAGATCCTCCTTCGTGGACTTTATAGGTGAACGCGCGGGCGGGTGCGAGAAAACTCTGGCCGCGCGAATCTTGTTATCCGGAGCCATGGTGCTAGAAAGTGCGCCGACGGTCAAGCAAGCCCTCCGGGCGTCTTCGACACCGAGTTTGCGCGCTGCAGAATCTCCGTCGCCAGCTCCCGGATTCCCCGGCGAACGCGTACAAATGATAGGCTGGAAACCGACACGGACGGAGGGCCCATGACGACGCGATATCCCGGACTGCTCACGGTGTGGAACGACATCACCGCGGCCGACGAGGCCGAGTTCAACGCCTGGTACGACGAGGAGCACTTTCCGGAGCGGCTGGGCGTGCCCGGGTTCCTGACGGCGCGCCGCTATCGCGATGTCTCGGCACCGCAGCGCTACGCCGCGATCTACGACACGACGTCCGTGGACGTGTTCACCTCTCCCGCCTATCTCGAGCGGCTGGCCAATCCCACGCCGCGCACTCGAGCCATCATGCCGCGCTTCAGCAACATGACGCGCGCGGCTTGCGAGGTCGTTGCGGACTTCGGCGAGCATCGCGCCCCAGGCAGCGTGGTCGCTTGGCTCGAGCTCGCCGGGCCGCCCGCGGACTCCGCCCGCGACGCCCTTGCGGCCGCGGCGTCGGTCGGGCGAATCCGTGTCGCCTTGCCGCATGCCAAGTCGACCCAAGTCCCCAACCCCGAAGCGAAGTTTCGCCAGGCGCCGGATCGGCTTCCCCCGCCATTCGTGCTCGTGGAGGGAGACGACGAACGGGCCGTGAGCGCGGCAGCGGAGCGCATCGCTCCCGCAATCGGCGCGCTGCGGCCCACGCGCCTCTTCCGGTTGCTGCTGGCGCAGGAAGCCTAGGCAAGGAGGACGCCACCGTGAGCTACGAAGCAATTCTGTACGAAGAGGACGGACCGATCGGCTGGCTCACGCTCAACCGTCCCGACGACGGCAACATGTTCACGCCGCAGATGTGTCACGAGATCCGCGACTGCCTCAACGCCGTGCGTCGCGAGACGCGTACCCGCGTGCTGGTGATCACCGGCGCAGGCGACAAGTTCTTCTGCATCGGCGGCAGAAAAGAGGGAATGGAGGAAACCCTTCTCTATGCCGGCGTCCTGCCGACGCTCGAGATGTACGAGTCGATCGACCGGCTGCAGAAACCCGTGATCGCGTCCGTCAACGGCTTCGCCGTCGGCGGCGGCAATGTCCTGCAGGTCGTATGCGATCTGACGATCGCCAAGGAAAGCGCCGTCTTTCGCCAGGTCGGTCCCATGATGGGCAGTTTCGACGCGGGCTTCGGAACCTGGTACCTGGAAGACCTCGTCGGAAAGAAGAAGGCGAAGGAGCTCTGGATGCTCAACCCGCGCCTTACCGCGCGCGAAGCGCTCGCGTTCGGCCTCATCAACCGCGTCGTACCCGACGCCAGTCTACGCGAGGAAACACGCATGATGGCGCTCGAGCTGGCCGAGCGCGGGCCGTTCGCGCTGGCATCGATCAAGGCCGCGTTCAACGCGCGCCACGGCGGCGTCGGCGGGCTCGCCCGCATGGCGCACGACCTGCTGCTACGGGGCTACCTCGAGACCGAGGAATCGCACGAGCTCTCCGACGCGTTTCGCGCGAAGCGCAAGCCCGATCCGGACAAGTTCGGACGCTGAACATAACTCAGCACGGCTTGGCCCGCGTGTCCGGTATCTCACGAGTCTGTGTATGGTCAACACCGTCCTAACGCTGCTCAATCCGCGCGAAGCGGAGCGCTATTACGCCGACGGTGTCTGGCGCAAGGACACGCTGTACACGCTCCTGCGGCAGCATGCAGAGGCGCGTCCGGACGCGCCGGCGCTGCGCGATTCGCGGGTGCGGCTAGCCTGGCGCGAGCTCATAGAGTGGGTGGACTGCGTCGCGGAACAGTTGCACCAGGTCGGCGTGCGTCGCGGTCAACGCGTGGCGGTGTGGCTGCCGTCGCGGGCGGAGAGCGTGGTCGCGCTGCTTGCCTGCGCGCGCAACGGGTACGTCTGCAATCCGTCTCTGCACCAGAATTACACCGTTGCCGAGATCACGCAGCTCCTCGAGCGCACGCGCGCGGCGGCGCTGTTCACCCATGCGGGCTACGGCGCAGACCCCGAGCGCGCGGACATCGTCGCGGCCGCGGAGGCGTTGCCGCACATGAAGGCGGTTTTCGGCGCGGATGGGCCGGCCGGCATCGATTCGCGGGTGCTCCCGTTTCCCGCGCGCGGCTCGTCCGCCGGATCGTCGATTGTCCCCGACGAAGACCCGGATCGCATCGTCTACCTGGCTTTCACTTCGGGCACCACGGGCGCGCCGAAGGGCGTCATGCACTCGCACAACACCCTCCTCGCCAACGGTCGCGCAATGGTCGGGGACTGGCACCACGATCACTCGACCATCCTGCTCAGTCTTAGTCCGATGAGCCACCACATCGGCACCGTGGCGGTCGAGCAGATGATGGCCGCCGGCTTCGAGCTCGTCGTCAACGATCCCCCGGCGGGCAAGCAACCTATCGACTGGGCAGTCGAGACCGGCGCGACCTACATCATGGGCGTTCCCACGCACGCCATCGACCTGCTCGCCGAGGTGAAGCGTCGCGGCATGGAGCGGCTCGGCGCCGTGCGCCTCTTTTACATGGCCGGCGCGCCGATCCCGCGCGAGGTGGCGCGGACGTTTCTCGACATGGGGATCACGCCGCAGAACATCTACGGCATGACCGAGAACGGCTCGCACCAGTACACCCTGCCCACTGACGACGCGGCGACGATCGTGGAGACCTGCGGGCGCGCGTGCCGCGGCTACGAAACGCGCATCTTCAGTCAGGAGAACCCCGATATCGAGGTGCCGCCGGGCACGGTCGGCGAGATCGGCACGCGCGGCGCGCTCCTCATGCTGGGCTACTTCGACAACCAGGTCACGACCGAAGAGTCGTTCAACCGCGACGGATGGTTCATGTCGGGGGACCTCGGCACGCTCGACGAGCGCGGCTGCCTGCGCATCGTCGGGCGAAAGAAGGACCTGATCATCCGCGGCGGCCACAACATCCACCCTGCGCGGATCGAGGATCTGGCGCACCGGCACGCCGCCGTGCAAAAGGCCGCCGCGTTCGGCGTGCCGGACGCGCGCCTCGGCGAGAAGGCCTGCCTCGCGGTAATCTGTCGCGAAGGCGAGCGGGTACACGGCGAGGGGATGCTCGATCATCTCCATGCCGTCGGCTTGTCGAAGTACGACATGCCCGAATTCTTCATATCGTTGGACGCTTTTCCCCTGACCGCGAGCGGCAAGATCCTCAAGCGCGAGCTGGTCGAATGGGTGAAGAGCGGGCGCATCGCTCCGGAGCCAATACGCTGGACCGATCCCGAGAAGGAACACTGACAGGAGTCCCGACGTGGCTATCGAACTCTCGCGCATCGAGGAATTCGCGCTCATCCGGCTGAATCGTCCGGCAGCGCACAACGCCCTCTCGTTCCAGCTGGTGGAGGATCTGTCGGCCGCAATCGACGAAGTGGCGGCAAGCGACGCCCGCACGCTGCTCGTCACCGGCGCAGGCGAGAAGGCATTCTGCGCGGGCGCCGACATCGGCGAGCTCGCCGGCCGCTCGATGATCCAGACCAAGCGCGGCGCCGAGCGAGGACAGGCCGTCATGGCGAAACTCGAGCGCCTCCCCATTCCCTCGGTGGCGATCGTCAACGGCTATGCATTCGGCGGCGGGCTCGAGCTCGCACTGGCATGTACGTTCCGGCTCGTCACGCCCAACGCGAAGGTTGCGCTCCCGGAGATCAAGCTCGGGCTGATTCCCGGCTACGGCGGGACCCAGCGACTTCCGCGGGTGATCGGCGAAACCCGCGCGCTCGAGATGATCCTCACGGGCAAGGCGATCGACGCGCAGACTGCCGTTGCTTGGGGGCTCGCCAGCCGGCTCGTCGAGGGCGATCCGGTTGCGCAGGGCATTGCCTTCGCGCGCGAATTCTCCGGCTACAGCCTGCCGGTGCTCGGTCTCGCTCGGGAGGCCGTGATGCGCGCGCAGGACACGCCGATCCACGAGGGCCTGAAGATCGAGGCCGATCTTTCCACGCTCGCCTTTCAGACCGACGACGCGACCGAGGGCACCGCCGCGTTCGTGGCAAAGCGCAAGCCGGCCTTCAAGGATCGCTGACGTGGCGGCTACGCTGGGGGTCATTGCAGTCACGGGCGCGAGCCGCGGCATCGGCGCTGCGATTGCGCTCGAGCTTGCCCGGCGCGGGTACACCGTCGGCTGCCTGACCCGCAAGGGGATCGGCGTCGAGTCCACCTCGGTCGACGATGCGATCGCCGGGCGCACGCTGAACTTCGCGTGCGACGTGACCGATGAGTCCTCGCTGCGAAACGCCTTTGCGGCGCTGGCCGCGCGCGCGGGCAGCATCGACGGATTGGTCAACAACGCCGGCATCCACCTCGATGGCAAGTCGGCCGAGCTGGCGACAGGTGTCTTCGATCAGGTGATGGACACGAATGCGCGCGCCGTGTTCGTCGCGTGCCGCGAGGTCTATCCGCACCTCGAGTCGCGCGGCGGCACCATCGTCAACATCGGCTCGTTCTTCGACAAGCTGGGGGTCAAGCGCAATCTGGCCTACTGCGCCTCCAAGGCAGCCGTGGGCGCCATCACGCGCTGCCTCGCGGTCGAGTGGGCGCCGAAGAAGATCCGCGTCCTCGACGTTGCCCCCGGCTACATTGCCACAGAGCTGAATGCCGAGGCCATGCAGGGCAAACTGGGGACGTTTCTCGAAGCGCGCGTGCCGACTGGCGGGCCCGGCGGCGCGCAAGACGTGGCGCGCATGGTCGCCTCGCTCTTCCGTGAGGACATCCCCTTCTTTACCGGCGCGACCATCTACCTAGACGGCGGCCAGGGGATGGCGCACTGATGGACGTATTCGAAAGACTCGACGCGACGCTCGCGCTGGCCGAGGAGGAGCGCTTACTCGTCGATAGCGTGCGCGCGCTGGCGCGCGACGAGATCGCACCGCGTGCCGAGCGCTACGACCGCGACGCCGAGTTTCCGTGGGAGAACGTCAAGGCCATCAACCGGCTCGGCCTGAATGCGATGTTCATCCCCGAGGCCTACGGCGGCGCGCCGCTCTCCTACGCGGCCTACCTTGCGTGCGTGCGCGAGATCAGCAGCGCTTGCGCTTCCACCGGCGTCATCTGGGCGACGAACTTCCATGGCATCAAGCCGCTGGTGGATTTCGGCACCGAGGAGCAGAAGCAGCGGCTTCTGCCCCGCATCGCGCAGGGCGGCCTCGTTTCGCTCGCCATCACCGAGCCCACGGCGGGCTCGGACGCGACCGGCATGAAGACGCGCTTCACGGCCGACGGCGATTCGATCGTCGTCGACGGCGGCAAGACCTTCATTACCAGCGGCGACGTCGCCGACCTCTACCTGCTCTTCGGCAAGTGGAGCGGGATCGACGACGATCGCAAGGCGATCTCGGCGCTCATCTTCGAGAAGGGTACGCCGGGCTTCACCGTGCTGCGCACCGAGGACAAGATGGGCATTCGCGCGTCGAGCACCGCCGCCCTCGCCTTCGACGGCTGCCGGGTGCCGCGCGCGAACCTGCTGGGCAAGCCGGGCGACGGCCTCTCGCTCCTGCTCGCCTCGCTCAACAAGTCGCGGCCGAGCGTGGCCGCGCACGCCCTGGGCATCGCCCGCGCCGCCTTCGGCGATGCGGTGGCCTACATCAACGAGCGACGGCAGTCGGGCCGCCGGATCGCCGAGTTCCAGGGCATCCAGTTTCTGCTTGCGGACCTCGCCGCCGAGCTCGCCCAGTGCGAGGCTTGGCTGTGGCACGTCGCGCGACTGGTCGATGGCGGCGCGCACGACATCGGCATCGAGGCCTCGATGCTCAAGCTGCGCGCCTCCGACCTCGCGATGCGCATCGCGACCGAGGCGGTGCAGCTGCACGGCGGCTACGGCTACTGCAAGGACTATCGCGTCGAGCGCCTGATGCGCGACGCGAAGATCACGCAGATCTGGGAGGGCACCAACCAGATCCATCGTCAACTCATTGGCCGCAGCTTCCTCTCCAAGCAATGAACCGACCCCTCGCAGGCATCAAGGTGCTCGATTTCAGCACCCTTCTCCCCGGCCCGCTCTGCACCCTCCTCCTTGCGGAGGCCGGCGCGGAGGTGATCAAGATCGAGCGGCCCGGCATGGGCGACGAGCTCCGCATCTACCAGCCGCGCGTCGGGCCCGACAGCGTGAACTTCGCGCTCCTCAATCGCGGCAAGCGCTCGATCGCCATCGATCTCAAGGATCCGGCCGCGATCCGCAGGCTGACGCCGCTGATTCGCGAAGCAGACGTCGTCGTCGAGCAGTTCCGCCCCGGGGTGATGGATCGGCTCGGTCTCGGCTACGACGCCTTGAAGACGATCAACCCGCGCATCATCTACTGTGCCATCACCGGCTATGGCCCGGACGGTCCGCGCGCCCAGGTCGCGGCGCACGACCTCAACTATCTCGCCGAGTCGGGCATGCTTTCGCTCGCCGCCGGCGCCGACGGCGCGCCGGTGGTGCCCCCTGCGCTCATCGCGGACATCGCAGGCGGCGCCTACCCCGCGGTGATGAACATCCTGCTCGGGCTCCGCCAGCGCGACCGTGACGGTGTCGGCTGCCGCCTCGACGTCTCCATGAGCGACAACCTCTTCACCTTCATGTACTGGGCGCTCGGCGAAGGCGAGGTCACCGGGAAATGGCCGGGTCCGGCGACGGGGCTCGTGGCAGGCGGCAGTCCGCGCTACCAGATCTACCGCACCGCCGACGGTCGGTTCGTCGCGGCGGCGCCGCTCGAGCAGCGCTTCTGGGAGAACTTCTGCACCACGGTCGACCTGCCTCGCGAGTACACCGACGACCGGCGCGATCCGGAGGCCACCAAGCGCGCCATTGCAGAACGCATCGCCGCGAAGACCTCCGCCGAATGGCGCGCGGCTTTTGAGGGCAAGGATCTCTGCTGCGTCATCGTGAGCAGCGTGAAGGAGGCCGTGGAGAGCCCGCATTTCCGTGCGCGTGGGCTCTTCACGCACAAGGTGGTCACCGACGCAGGCGAGTTCACCGCTGTTCCGGTGCCGGTCGCGGAGCACTTTCGCGCACCTGGATCGGCCGGCTATCCGCGCCTCGGCGCCGACAACGATCTCCTCGACAAGAAGGGCTGACGCGCGATGCGCGCGGTGATCGTCCACGAGCACGGCCCCGTTCGAGATCAACGCGTCGAGACGCTACCCGATCCGGTGCCCGGGCCGGGGGAGGTGCTGATCGACGCACGCGCCATCGGCGTCAACTACCCCGACATGCTCGTCATCGAGGGTAAGTACCAGGTGCTGCCGCCGCGGCCGTTCAGTCCCGGCAAGGAAGTTTCCGGCGTGGTGAGCGCGGTGGGCAAGGGTGTGACGCGCATCAAGGTTGGCGACCGCGTGATGGCACAGCGCGAGTACGGCACCTATCGGGAAAAGGTCGTATCGCCCGAGGCGACCTGCTACGTCATGCCGCCCGCGATGTCTTTCGAGGAGGGCGCCGCGCTGGGGCTCGCCTACCAGACTTCCCATTTCGCGCTCGTCGACCGCGCCGCCTACAGGAAGGGCGAAACCGTGCTGGTCACCGGCGCGTCGGGCGGCGTCGGGCTGGCGGGCGTCGAGATTGCAAAGGCGCTCGGCGCAACCGTGCTCGCTGGCGTGACGAGTCCCGAGAAGGGCGAATTCTGCAAGACCCACGGCGCGGACCATGTGATCGACCTCACCGCCCCCGACCTGCGGAACAGCCTCCGCGAGCAGGTTTACGCGGCGATCGGCAAGCGCGGCGTCGACATCGTGCTCGACAATGTCGGCGGCGACGCCTTCGACGGCGCCCTTCGTGCGCTCGCCTGGTGCGGGCGGCTGGTGGTGGTGGGCTTTGCCGCAGGGCGCATTCCCGAGGTGAAGGCGAACTACCTGCTGGTCAAGAACATCTCCGTCGTCGGCCTGCAATGGGCCGATTACCGCGAGCGCGATCCCGAGTGGGTGCAGCGGGTCCAGACGGAGCTCTATGCCCTCTACGAAGCGGGAAAGCTCAAGCCGCACGTGAGCGCGCGCTACCCGCTCGAGAAGTTTGCCGATGCGCTGGCCCGGTTCGTCGAGCGCGGCGTGCAGGGCAAGATGATCCTCACGCCGCGCTAGGCCCGGGCTACTGCGCCACGATGACCATCCAGGACACGCCGAAGCGGTCGGCGACCATGCCGAAGCTCGGAGAGAAGAAGGTCTTGGCGAGCGGCATCTGAACCTGACCGCCCTCGGCGAGCCCCGCGAACAGGCGCTCGGCTTCGGCGCCATCGCGCGCGTTCACCGATAGCGCGAAACCCTGGAAGCTCGGGTGACCCATGCATCGGCCGTCGGAGGCCATGACCGTTGCCTCCCCGATGCGCAGGGCCGCGTGCATCACCTTTTCCCCGGAGCCCGGCGGAATCATCCCCGGTTGATGCGGTTCGGGGCTCTCCTTGAATCGCATGAGCATCTCGACCTCGGCGCCAAGCGTCTTCTTGTAGAACTCGAGCGCTTCCTCGCAGCGGCCGTCGAAGAACAGGTAGGGCTGGACTTGCATCGTGTCTCCTATGAGCTGAGATTGTTTTCTATCCCCTCCTTTTCAAGGAGGGGTGCCCGCGTAGCGGGCGGGGTGGTTCGTGATCACTTCTTCGCGCCGCTAACGCCCATGTCGCGGAAGCGCTCGATTGCGTCGCTCGGACCGAAGTCCTCGAGCTCGAAGACCTGGCGCACTTCGATCTCGCCTTCCTTTCCGTCGACCGCGGGATTGGGAAAGCGCTTCGTCCACTCGATGGCCTCTTCCCGCGACCTCGCCTGGATGAGGGTGTAGCCGGCGACGAGCTCTTTCGTCTCGGTGAACGGGCCGTCGACGAAGGTGCCCTTCGCACCGGAGTACTTGATTCGCCATCCCTTGGCGCTCGACTGAAGCCCGGAGGCGTCGAGCAGCATGCCGGCCTTCGCCAGCTCCTCGTGATAGGACGCCATCTCGGCAATGAGCTTCTCCTCGGGCATCACGCCCGCCTCGGAATCCTTGGTGGCTTTGACGATGATCATGAATCGCATTTGCGTGTCTCCTGACGAGGTTTCGGGTCGTGCCGGATCGATGCGAGCCGGCCTCTGCGCAATGGTCGATTGGCCTTCCGCCGAATCGACATCGCCGCGGCCTACTCCTGCTGGAAGAATTCGACCGGGCGGACCTCGATGCCCCAGCCGACCGTCTCGCCGAGATGCGCCGCGGGGTGCATGGAGGCGACCCGGATCGCCTCGTTCAGGTCTTTCGCCTCGATGATGAAGAACCCGCCCACCAGCTCCTTCGTCTCGGCGAACGGTCCGTCCGTGATCGAGACCTTGCCACTTCGGGGGCGCAGGCACATCGACTCCCGGCTGGCTCCGAGCGAGGCCTGCACGATCAGGTGACCGCTCGCGCGCAGCGCTGCATCGTGCGGCGGACACTGGCTCACGAGCGCCTCCACCTCGGGCTTCGACATCGCCTCGAATGCCTTCTCGTCATAGTAGGCGAGGCAGAGATATTTCATTGCGAGCTCCGGTTGAGGTTCCCCTTCGTTACTTCGACTTCCACAAGCCCATCATGCGTCCCTCGGGATCCGTGAAGAGACAAAACGCGCTCATGCCGGGCACCTCCTGTTCTTCGACGTGGATCTTGCCCCCTAGTCGATCGGCGGTCCCCGGAATCGACAGGGCCGATCCGGCCGCTCAGGTCTTCAGCCGGTAGCCGGTCCGAAAGATCCACCAGACCAGGGCGAGGCACAGGGCGAGGATCCCGAGCGTCGCTGCCAGACTGATCCCAACGCCCACGTCCGATGTGCCATAGAAGCTCCAGCGGAAGCCGCTGATCAGATAGACCACCGGGTTGAACAGGCTGAAGATGCGCCAGGTCCCGGGCAGCATATCGATCGAGTAGAACGCGCCGCCGAGGAAGGTGAGCGGCGTGATGATCAGCATCGGCACGAACTGCAGCTGCTCGAATCCCTTCGCCCAGATGCCGATGATGAATCCGAACAGACTGAAGGTCGTCGCGGTGAGCACCAGGAATGCGAGCATCCACACCGGGTGCAGGATGCGGATCGGAACGAAAAGCGTCGCCGTGGCGAGGATGACAAGACCCAGGATCACCGATTTGGCGGCCGCCGCACCGACGTAGCCGAGGACCATCTCGAATGCCGAGATGGGCGCAGACAGAATCTCGTAGATGGTGCCGATGAAGCGCGGGAGGTAGATCCCGAACGAGGAGTTCGACAGGCTTTCGGTAAACAGCGACAGCATGATGAGACCCGGCACGATGAACGCGCCGTAGGGCACGCCGTCCACCTCGCTCATGCGCGAGCCGATCGCCGCGCCGAACACCACGAAGTAGAGCGACGTGGTGATCACCGGGGTGACCAGGCTCTGCCACAGGGTGCGCCGCGCGCGTGCCATCTCGAAGCGGAAGATTGCGAGGACTCCGCGACCGTTGAACGCCCGGGTGTGGGTGATCGTGCTCACGCTCGCTCGCTGACCAGGCTCACGAAGATGTCCTCGAGCGAGCTCTGCCGGGTGTTCAGATCCCGGTACCCGATTCCGAGCTCGCCGATCCGTCGCAGCAACGCCGGAATCGCCTTGCCCTCGTCGCTCGAGAGGAAGGTGTATTCCAGGTCGCAGCCACCGTTGTTCAGAGTCAGGTTCCAGTCGGCCAGCGCCGCAGGGATCGCCGTCATGGGCTCGAGGAGATGCAGGGTCAGCTGCTTCTTGCCGAGCTTCTTCATGAGGGCCGTCTTCTCCTCCACCACGATCAGCTCGCCCCGGCTCACCACGCCGATCCGATCCGCCATCTCCTCCGCCTCGTCGATGTAGTGAGTCGTCAGGATGATGGTGACGCCGCTCGCGCGCAGGCGCCGCACCAGCGCCCACATGTCGCGGCGCAGCTCGACGTCGACACCCGCGGTCGGTTCGTCGAGGAAAAGGATCTGCGGCTCGTGGGCAAGCGCCTTGGCAATGAGCACACGCCGCTTCATGCCGCCCGAAAGCGTCATGATCTTGTCGTTGCGCTTTTCCCAAAGCGAAAGGTCGCGCAGCACCTTCTCGAGATGCGCGGCGTTCGGTGCGAGCCCGAACAGACCGCGGCTGAAACGCACCGTACCCCACACCGTTTCGAACATGTCCGTGTGCAGTTCCTGCGGCACCAGCCCGATGCGCGATCGCGTGGCGCGGTACTCGCGCAGGATATCGTGCCCGTCGACGAGGACCTGTCCGGAGGTCGGCGTGACGATGCCGCAGACGATGCTGATCAGCGTCGTCTTGCCCGCCCCGTTCGGACCGAGGAGCGCGAAGATCTCGCCGCGGCGGATCTCCAGATCGACGCGCTTCAGCGCTTGCAGGCCCGAAGCGTAGGTCTTGGTCAGCCCGGCGATCGAGATGACCGACTGAACCGCTGTGGGGTCAACCCTATCCATGCGCCACGCTCGCTCCCGATTGGGAGGCGATTTCCCGGATCGGCCGGATCGGCCGCACTTCGACGGAGCCTTCCTGCGCCGGAGGGATCCGCGCGGCCAGTGCGATCGCTTCGTCGAGGTCCTTGGCGTCGATGAGATAGAACCCGGCGAGCTGCTCCTTGGTCTCCGCGAACGGACCGTCGGTGACGGACACCTGTCCGTTCCGGACCCGCACCGTCGTCGCGGTCCGCACGGGTTGCAGCGCCTCGGAGGCGATGCAATGACCGCTCGCGCGGATCGCTGCATCGTAGGCGAGGCAATCGCTGTCGGCGACGTGCTGCGGGGCGCTCTCGTCGAGATACACCAGGCACAGATATTTCATGAATAAGCTCCCGGCTTGGCAGTGGTTGATCCTACTCGTCGAATGGCCCCGAGCCAATTCGACACCGCGTGCATCAATTCTCCAGTTCGGCCAGCCGCCGCTCGAGAAACCGGCGCTCGGGCCCCTGCTGCGCGAGCGCCGCCGCACGACCATATGCAGCCCGCGCCTCCACGGTCTTGCCGAGCCGCCGGCAGAGATCGGCCTGTGTCGCGTGCGCGAGATGGTAGTCGTCGAGGTTGCCGCGCGCGAGGAGCTCATCGACGATTGCCAGCCCGGCGGCCGGGCCGTCGCGCATCGCCACGGCCACGGCGCGATTCAGCTCCACGATCGGCGACGGCGTTGCCCGCAGGAGCACATCGTAGAGTCCGACGATCTCGGCCCAGTCCGTCGCATCGGCGCTCGGCGCGTCGGCGTGCACGGCCGCGATCGCCGCCTGCAGTGTGTAGGACCCGAAGCGACGCGATGCAAGCGCGCGCTCCACGAGCGCCAGCCCCGCCGCGATCTGATCCCGGTTCCAGAGCGAGCGGTCCTGGTCGTTCAGGAGTACCAGGTCGCCCGTTTCCGTCGTCCGCGCGGCGCGACGCGATTCCTGAAGCAGCATGAGCGCCAACAGGCCCATCGCCTCCGGCTCTGGAAGGAGCTCGACCAGCAGCCGTCCGAGCCGGATCGCCTCGCCGGAAAGGTCGATCCGGGTCAGCGATTCCCCAGCGGATGCCATATAGCCCTCGTTGAACACCAGGTAGATCACGCGCAGCACGCTATCCAGCCGCTGCGGCAGCTCGTCCGGCGTCGGAACCTGGTAGGGAATGCGGGCGTCGCGGATTTTCGCCTTGGCGCGCACGATGCGCTGCGCGAGCGTCGGCGCGGCGCTCAGGAACGCCCGCGCGATCTCCTCGGTCGTGAGGTCGCACACTTCGCGCAGCGTGAGCGCAACTTGCGCATCCGGCGAAAGCGCGGGGTGGCAGCAGGTGAAGATCAGGCGCAGCCGATCGTCCTCGATGCCTTCGTCGTCGCGCTCCGCCGTCTCGTCGGCCAGTGCGTCGACCTGCTCGGCGACGTGCTCGATCGCGACAAACCGCGCTCGTCGGCGAATGCCGTCGATCGCCTTGAAGCGGCCGGCCGACACCAGCCAGGCGCGTGGATTGGTGGGCACGCCGTCGCGCGGCCATTGTTCGAGCGCCGCCCGGAACGCGTCGTGCAGAGCCTCTTCGGCGAGATCGAGGTCCCCGAGCAAGCGCACGAGCGTGGCGAAGACCCGCCGCGACTCGGCGCGGTAGATTGCCGCCACCGTCGCGCGCACTCCCTCGCTCGCCTCCTCGCTGACAGGTGGAAGCTGCGCGGCAGATGCAGAGTGAGAATCCATGTGTGGACTGCGGGAAAAAGCCTTCGTCGAAGCGACGTGATTACACGCCCCTTCGGGTCGAATTGTCTACCGCGCCGGTGTTCAGCCGGCAAATGGGGTCTGCGCGACCGCGATTGACAGAGCCGGACCCCCTCAGTACCGTTCCGCCATGCCGCCCAAGTCCGTATCGACCCGCGCAGCCGAATCAGACGAGCTTTCCGCGGTCCACGCGCGGCTGAGCTATATCGCACCCGGCATCGATCGGGCCGAGGTGCGCGTCTACCCACCTAACAGCGGGCTCGCCACGGTGCGCCCCGAGTCGGTCCAGCACGTGGTGGCGATCCACGACGCACGCCCCGTCGCGGACCGCCTCAACCTGGACGAGCACGGATTCGCGTTGCACTCGCATCGCACGGCCTTCACGGATTTCTACGACGACGCCGCGGTCCAGGAACGCTACTACCCCGAGGTGCGGGACACGATGCAGGCGATCACGGGCGCGCTCGCGGTGATCGTGTTCGACCACAACGTGCGCAGCGCGGTGCGAGCGGCGCGCGGCGAACCTGGGGTGCGAGTGCCGGTCGACCAGGCGCACAACGACTACACGGAGGAATCGGGGCCGAAGCGCAAGCGCGAGATCCTTGATGCGGCGGGGCGATCGGATCTCGCCGACCGGCGCGTCCTGTTCGTCAATCTTTGGCGACCGATCGTCGGTCCGGTGTTCGACAATCCTCTCGCACTTTGCGATGCACGCAGCGTCTCGCCCGACGATCTGGTTGCGACGGACATTCATCACTTCGGCGAGGGCGACCTGGCGACGCCGCGTCACAGCGGCCAGATCTATTCGCTTCGCCACAATCCGGCCCACCGATGGTTCTATGCGTCCGCGATGCGGCCGGACGAGGTGCTGCTGCTGAAGTGCTACGACTCGCGCGCCGACGGACGTGCACGATTCATGCCGCACACCGGCTTCCGGAATCCCGCCTGCCCGACCGATTTCGTGCCCCGCGAGAGCATCGAAGCTCGGACGTTGGTCGTGATCGACGAGCGTCTCTGAGCCCGTTCCCCTCGCGCGCTAGGCGCTGGCGACCGGTGCCTCCGCAGCCGCCGCACCCTCGCGCGACTCTCCTTCGGCGTCGGCGTCGACGAGTGCGATCACCGACCACTCGGGTCCCGGCGTGACTTTCGCCCCGGATGCGAACACTTCCACGCGTCCCTTGGGATCAATCGCGAAGAGCGGAACGGCGCGCTCCGCGTATCGATCGGAATACTCCTTCATCCCGAAGGCCTCGGTCAGTTTTGTCGTTCGAAGCTCCGCGCCGCGCACTAGGCGCCGTGAGAGCTCCGCATAGCTCGCCTCCTCGCCGAATGCGTCCCGGCCGGACGGCGCCGCGGTCGCCCGTCCCTCCTTGCCCGAGCGCACCCTGAGCGCGTAGACGTTGCGCGGCTCGAAGTCGCGCCGGTATCGCGCGCAAGCGAGTTCGTTCAGGTGCGTATCGGGCGAGAGCGCGAGCAGCTGGCCGAGCCCGGCGAGATCCAGATAGAGCTCGGCATGCTCGGAGAGCGGGTTGCCGTAGTAGGCACGCAGGCCATCCATGCGGGCGCGGCTGACGTTGTCCCACTGCGCGTCGGCGAGCAGCACCGGAATCTTGTTCTGCACGAGCGCGCGCGCGATCGCCCGCGCCAAAGGATGCGCGCCGAGCACCAGGAAGCCCACCGGTTCGGGCTCGGAAACCTTCAATGCACGTGCGAGC
The DNA here is from genome assembly GCA_022340285.1 of Betaproteobacteria bacterium. GTDB lineage: Bacteria > Pseudomonadota > Gammaproteobacteria > Burkholderiales > SG8-39 > JAABRB01. The sequence goes on along the minus strand of JAJDOG010000002.1, from coordinate 81,232 downwards.
GGACCGGCCGTGAAACTCTGCAGAACGACCGTGCCGATGATGACAACGAAGGTGAGCGGGACGAGCAGCTCGGCCTGGGCGAACCCACGGGCCTCGAGCTGCAGCGCGAACAGCGCCGACACCGCAGCAGCCACGATGCCGCGCGGCGCGATCCATGCGAGGAGCGTGCGCTCGCGCCACGAGAGCGCCGAGCCCCACGTGCTGACCAGGACCTGCAACGGCCGGGCCACGAACTGCGCCACCGCCAGCACCTGCAGCGACACCCAGCCGAGCTCCCCGAGCCGGGCGAGATCGAGCGATGCAGCGAGCAGGATGAAGAGCCCGCCGATGAGGATCAGGCTCAGGCTCTCCTTGAATTCCAGGATTTCCTCGATCGGGACGCCCTTGCGGTTGGCGAGAAAGATCCCCATCACGGTGACCGCGAGCAGCCCGGATTCCTCGACGGAGGCGTTCGAAATCGCGAACACCGCGAACACCGCAGTGAGTGTGGCGACGTTGAACTGGTAGCCTGGAATCCAGTTGTGCCGAAGCGCCTCGCCGAGCGCGTAGCCGACCGCAACGCCGAGCGCCACGCCGACGACGACCAGCTTCAGAAATGTCAGCAGCGTCTGCCCGAACGCATCGCTCACCCCCGCGGAGACGATGAACTCGAACACGAGCACCGCCAGAAGCGCGCCCACCGGATCGATCACGATGCCTTCCCAGCGCAGGATGTTCGCGACCCTTTCTGTCGGCCGGACGGTGCGCAGCATCGGAACGATTACCGTCGGGCCGGTGACCACGAGGATTCCGCCGAAGAGCGCCGCCATCTCCCAGGAAAAGCCCGCCAGCCAGCGCGCCGCCAGCGCGAGCGCGGCCCAGGTCACGAGCATTCCCGTCGTCACCATGCGCCGCACGACGCGTTCCAGCCCTGCAATATCGGAGAACTTCAGCGTCAGCGCGCCCTCAAAGAGGATCACCGCGACGCCGAGCGATACGAGCGGAAAGAGCAATCCGCCGAAGAGCTCCGTCGGCCGCACGATGCCCGTCACCGGGCCGGCAACGATTCCGGCGAGGAGCAGAAAGACGATCGCCGGCAATCGGACCCGCCACGCGAGCCACTGGCAGGCGGCGGCCAGGCCGCCGATCAGCGCGATCGCGACAACCGCGTTCTCGGTCACGTTGCTATCCGGATCATCTTCAGGGGAGGGACTTCTGCGTTTTACCCGCACCCGATCGCCGTGGCGCAGCCCTGCGGGGAGCTCGCGGCCGCGCTGAACTCCCGAGCGGTCGCTTGCGGATTGTCCCAGATTCCGGACGCGACCAACGTCCCGGTGATTCAGATGCCATCCGTCAGCTGCGCGTTCCATGGTTGAGGACTAACATTGACCGATCTGCGCCGTGTCAGAGGGAGGGGACCATGCTCGCCGATCGCTACGGTTTGCCGGTGTCCACGAGCTCCGAGGCGGCGCTCGCAGCCTACGTTGCAGGTGCCGATTGCATCCTGTCCGCGAACGCGGGTGGCATAAACCACCTCACTCTGGCAATCGAGCACGATCCGGGTCTCGCCCTCGCGCACGTCGCGCTCGCGCGCGGCTATTTCGTGGAAGGCGACGTGTCCCGTGCCCGTGCGGCCGCAGCGCGCGCACGGGAGGCCGCGCCAGGTGCGACGCGGCGCGAGCTCGGTCATGTGAACGCGATCGCTCTGGCGGTCGAGAGCAAGCCGGTGGAGTCGCTCGAGGCGACTCGCGCACATGCGAGCGAATTCCCGCGGGACGCGATGGTGGTCGCGCCGGCGACCGGCGTCTTCGGCCTCTATGGGTTCAGCGGCCGCCAGGACCGGGAGCCCGAGCTGCATGAGTTCCTGGCCGGGCTCGCACCCCATTACGGCGACGACTGGTGGTTCCTCTCGGTCTTCGCGTTCGCCGCGTGCGAGTGCGGCAGGCTCGAAGAGGCAGAGCGCTTGATCGAGCGGGGGATGGCGGCGAATCCGCGCAACGCCCATGGCGCGCACATCATGGTGCACGTGCTGCACGAAATGGGCAGGACCGAGGAGGCGCTCGACTACCTCGAGCGGTGGATGCCCGAGTACAACCGCCGCGGGGTGTTGCACTGCCACCTTTCGTGGCATACCGCGCTCTGCGCAATCGCGCTTGGGAAGTTCGACCGCGCCTGGGACGCCTACCGGACTGCGGTCCATCCTGGCGCGTCTTGGGGCCCTGCCCTGAACGTCGTCACCGACGGTGTCTCGTTCCTCTGGCGCGCCGAGCTCGCGGGCGAGCCGCGGCGGCCGGAGGTTTGGAGCGAGATCCACGCGCACGCCATCCAATCGTTTCCGAAAGCGAGTCTGTCGTTCGCAGACGTGCATACCGCCGCGGCCTGCGCCGCGACCGGCGACGAGGCAACGCTCGCGCGCCTCCTGGCCGAGATGCGCGACCGCCTCGCGGCCGGTCGGTTGCCGGCGGGAGAAGTCGTGCCGACAATCGCCGACGGTTTTGCCGCGTTCGCGGCCGGCGACTGGGACCGCTCCGCCCGCCTGCTTGAGCGGGCCTTGCCGGAAGCCGTGCGGATCGGCGGCAGCCGCGCGCAGCGCGACCTTGTCGCCTACACGCTCCTCGCCGCCTACCTGAAGGCGGAGCGACCGGAAGACGCACGCGCGCTGATCGCGCGGCGCGTCGACCGGCGGCCTGCTGTCGAGGTTGCGGGATTCGTCCCCTGAGCGAAAGCTACCCGCTGTTGCGCAGCCCGGCGGCCAGTCCGTTGATGGTCAGGTGAATGGCGCGCTTCGTCGACTCGTCATCCGTGCCCGACCGGAATCGCCGCAGGAGCTCGACCTGGAGATGGTTCAGCGGGTCCAGATAGGGGAGCCGGTCGCGAAGGCTGCGCGCGAGCGTCGGATTCGCCTCGAGCAGAGTGCTCTGTCCGGTGATCTCGAGCAGACAACGGGTCGCAGCTGCATGCTCGGCGGCGATTCGCGCGAACACGCCGTCGCGTAGCGCGACGTCATCAACGAGCTCCGCGTACCGCGAAGCGATGCCGAGATCGGTCTTCGCCAGCACCATGTCGAGATTGGAGAGCAATGTGCTGAAGAACGGCCAGCGTCGGTTCATCTCCTGGAGTCGCGCAAGACCGTCCGGGTGTTCGGCGAGCCACTCCGTGACCGCGGTACCGAAGCCGAACCAGCCTGGGATCAGCAGCCGGGACTGGCTCCAGCTGAACACCCAGGGAATCGCGCGCAGGTCCTCGATGCGGCTCGATGCCTTGCGCGACGCGGGACGGCTGCCGATCTTCAGGTCGGACAGCTCGCGAATCGGCGTCGCGGCGCGGAAGAACTCCTCGAATCCGGGCGTCTCGTAGACGAGCGACCGGTAGGCGCGATACGCGATGCCCGAGAGCGCCTCCACGGTCTCGTGGAACGCCGGATCGAGCTCGCCTTCCGGCAGCGCGGGCACGAGCCCGCCCTCGAGCGCGGCCGCGGCGATCGCCTCGAGATTGCGGCGACCCAGCGCCGGGTCCGAGTACTTCGCCGAGATCATTTCGCCCTGCTCGGTCACGCGCAGACCCAGCGCAAGGCTGCCCGCGGGCTGCGCAAGAATCGCGTCATGGCTCGGGCCGCCGCCGCGGCCGACCGTGCCGCCGCGTCCGTGAAAGAAGCGCGGTGTCACCCCGGCCGCGCCGCAGGTTTCGATGAGCCGGATCTGCGCCTTGTGCAGTTCCCAGTTCGAGGTCAGGTAACCACCGTCCTTGTTGCTGTCCGAATAGCCGAGCATGATCTCCTGGTACATCCCGCGCTCGGCCACCCATGCGCGATATCGAGGCAATGCCAGCGCGGCGGCCATGATCTCCGGGGACTGGCGCAGGTCGGCGATCGTCTCGAAGAGAGGCACGACATTCAGCGCGAGCGCGCGCGGCCGCCCGTCAGCGTCCGGCACGAAGAGGCCGGCCTCCTTGAGCAGGAGGGCCGTCTCGAGCAGATCGCTCACCGACTCGCACTTGGAGATCACGTAGTTCTCGATCGCGCGCGCACCGTGACGCTCGATGACTGCGTGCGCGGCGCGCAGACATGCCAGCTCGCTGTCGACCGTCTCGGCGTATTGCACGTATTCGCACCGCAACGGCCGCGCGCTGGCGAGCTCGCGCTCAAGCAATTCGACGCGCTCGTTCTCCGCTAGCGCCAGATAGTCGTCGCAGGTGCCGCCCTTGGCGAGCAGCTCGGCCACGACCACTTCGTGCACATCGGCGTTTTGTCGCAAATCGAGCGAGGCCAGGTGAAATCCGAATACCGCGACCGCGCGCTGGAGCAGGTCGAGGCGCCCGTCGCCGAGCGCCTCGCATCCGTGCGTGGAAAGCGACGCTCGGATGCACGCCAGGTCGCGCGCGAGCTCGGCCGCCTCACGGTAAGGCGGTTGCCGCACCATCGGCGGCGGCTCCGCCGACACCGCGCACACGGTCTCCGCGGTCGCGGCAAGGCGTGCATAGATGCCGACCAATGCTTGCCGGTACGGCTCGTCCTGCCGAAATGGCGAGCCGTCTCCGGCGCCGGCGGCCAGCGCCATCAGCTCGGGCGTCGGCCTGGCAAGCCGGCTCGATATCGAAAGCTCGCGGCCCAGCGCGTGGGCCTCGGCAAGGTAGTAGCGCAGCACCACTTCGGCCTGGCTGCGGGCGGCGAACTCGAGGGTTTCGGCATTCACGTACGGATTCCCGTCGCGATCGCCGCCGATCCATGACCCCATGGTGACAAATGCGGGAAGCGTCTGGTACGCGTCGCCAATGCGCGGCCGGATCTGGTCCTCGGCGTCCCGATGCAGGCGTGGTATCCCGGCGAGGAAAGTGCTCGTGTAGTAGCCGAGCGCGTTCTCAATCTCGTCGCTCACCCGCAGCCGCGCGACCCGCAGCATCGCCGTTTCCCAGAGCCGCAGCACCGTCCGATAGAGTCCGCGGTCCCACTCGGCGACCTCGTCCGGCGTGAGCTCCGTTCGATCACGCGTTCGCAGCAGCCCCCCGACCGCGCGCTCGCATTCCAGGATGCTCACGCGACGAACTTCGGTGGGATGCGCGGTGAGCACCGGCGTGATGCGGGCTCGCGCGAGCCATGCCTTGAGGGACTCGCCGGACACGCCGGCGGCATCCACCTGCTGCAGCGCCTGCGCGAGGCTGCCATGCTGCGGGGGCGAACCCGCGGTGCGATGCGCGCGCCGTCGCCGGTCCTGGTGCACGTCCTCCGCCACGTTGGCGAGGTGCGAGAAATAGCTGAAGGCACGCACGACCTCGAGCACCTGGCGCGGCTGCAATCCGAGCAGCAGCTCATCCAGTGACTGGCGGATCGCGCCCCGCCCCGCGCCGTCCGCACGATGGAATGCCACCGCCTTCTGGCGGATGGTCTCCACCCGCGTGAACGCGGCTTCCCCGGCACGCGCACGCACGACGTCGCCGAGCAGCCGGCCGAGGAGACGGATGTCCTCGCGGAGCGCTTGCTCCTTGTCGGGGGGATCAGCGACGAGCAGCATTTGCCTTCGGATGGCACGAGGACGCGGGCGCGTCGGACCTCGCCGCCGTTCTCGCCATTGTGAAGGAGATATGTGTCGAGTGTGAGGCAGACCGACGTGCGCCGACCGTCCTTGCGGCGGTCCTCGCGTCAGTCCACCCCACGCGTTACGGGTCTTGCGCTACTTCCTGGGGAGAGTCCGAAGGTATGCAATCAGGGCGTCCAAATCCTGATTGGTCATGTTCGCGTAGTAGGCAACGCCCATCGGCGGCTTCAAGTGGGATCCGTCCGGCCGGACGCCAGTGGTGATCACCTTCTTCAACTGGCTATCGCGGTACTTCGCGATACCCGCCGGCGTGATGTTGGCCGACACGCTGGTGCCCCATGGTCCGTAGAACTCGAACCCGCCGGCGCCGAGCCGCTTCTCGAGGTCCGGTGCGCCGTTCGGGCCCATCGGGGAGTGGCATTCGATGCAATGCCCCAAGGGGCCTGCGAGATAGGCACCATAAGCCAACTTGTTGTCACGAGGCACGTCGGGAACATTCTGGACCGGCGGTCCATACGACGGCGGCAACGGGATCTTGTACTGCGACTTCGGTGGCGTGTTCTTCACGGGCTTGACCGTCCTCAGGTAGGCGACGATCGCCCGGACGTCGTTATCCGACATGCTTCGATAGAGACCGATCGGCATCGGCGGGCCGATGATCGTGCCGTCCGGACGCTTGCCCTCGCGGATCGCGGTGATGATTTGCGCGTCGGTCCACTTGCCGATCCCGGTTTCCGGGTCGGGGGTGATGTTGGGCGTGTAGACCGTGAACCCCTTGTCTTTGATCTCGAGCCCTCCGGCGAGCTCCATCCCCGGGAGCGGGCCCTTCGGGCCTTGCGGCGTGTGGCAGTTGCCGCATGCGACGATCGACCGCATGAGATAGGTGCCGCGCTCGAGCGGTGTTTCCGCGATGGCCTGGGACGCGATCGCGAACGCCGCTCCTCCGAGCAGCGCGACTGCACTTCGACGCACGCTTTCCATATAGATTCTCTCCTGTTAGGACACTGCATCGTCTGGTGCCGCGCGCCTTTTCGAGGCGCTTTCCGGAGCGGTCGGCCGGCGGCCGCGTAGTATCCCGCAAAATCTTCCGGAACGCATTCGCCGCGCATTGCGCAGGCGCGTCGACGACTTCAGGAGGTCGAAGGCTACGAAGAGAGCCGCTCGTCGCGCGGCGCGAGCTCGGTGACGAGATCACGAACCAGCGCTTTGTTCGGCAGCGGCTCGATACGCATTGTCCCCGGGTGCAACCGAGCGGTGCAGGCGTACACCGTCTTGCCGTCCAACCGCACCATGCATTCCTTGCAGGTGTTCGCGTTGGTGCACGAGTAGCGGATGGCAAGAGTCGGATCCTGGTGCGATCGAATCCAGCGCAGCCCGTCGAGTACCGATTGCCCGGGCTCGAAAGGGACGTCCCACGACTCTTCGCGCTGCGCCCCGCCGGGCGTGCCGCGGCGGATGATGAGCACCGCGCGCTCGCTCATGACGGCACCGCCTGTCGTTCCAGGTGGAGGGTGTCGCCCGCGAGCGCGATGATCTGATTCACGCCCCACTGCGCGTCCAGGCCGGGGAAATCCTCGCGCTGGTGCGCGCCGCGGGACTCGTTGCGCGCAAGCGCCGCGCTCGCGACGCAAGTGCCGACGCGCGTCATCGTCGCAAGGTCGTACCAATCGACGAGCGCACCGTCGAAGGCTGTGCCCGCTGCAGGCTTGAGTCCAGGAAGTTCCTTGCGCAAGGCGCCAAGCGTATCCAGCGCGCGCCGGAGGCTCGACTCCGTGCGGAATGGTCCGACGTCGTCCTGCATTGTCGACTGCACCGCTTCGATCAATGCCGCCGGATTGAATCCACGCGTGGTTACGCCCTCCGTGATCCGCCTGCGTGCCGCGTCGAAGGTCATTACGTCCGCACGCACTCTGCCGCGCGCGGCATGCTCCGCCGCCGAGGCGCCGGCCTGGCACCCGAAAACCAGCGCCTCGGTGATGGCGTTGCCGGAGAGGCGGTTCGCACCGTTTGCGCCCCCCACCGCCTCGCCTGCGGCATAGAGACCGGGCACGCTAGTCGCCATCTTCGCGTCCACCCGCACGCCGCCCATGTGATAGTGCGCGATGGGCGCCACCTCGACGGCCTGCTTGGTGAGATCGATGCCGTTCGCCGCCAGCCGATCGATCACCGGCCCGCCGGCAGCGCGTAGCTCGGCCTCGCTGCAGTGCTCGAACGAGAGGTACGCGCCGCCGTGCGGCGATCCCCGACCGGCTGCGACCTCCTTCTCGATGGCGTAGGTCGCCAGATCGCGGGTGACGACGTACTTGCCGTCGTCCTCCGAGCCATAGTCGTGGATGAACTCTTCGCGCAGCCCGTTCAGGAGCCGGCCACCCAGCTTGTAGCGGAACGGGTCCCACATGATCGGGTCCATGCCGATCAGCCGCGGCGCGAGATGGCCGATGGGAAAGAACTGCACGAACTCCATGTCGACGAGCTCCGCACCCGCAGCCAGCGCCAGCGCGTAGCCGTCGCCGCTCATGTTGAGCGAGGCGCTGTTGCGACGGTACATGTGTGTGAGGCCGCCGGTCGCCACGATCGTGGCGCCCGCGGCGATGCTTACCGGCGCACCGGTCGGAACATGCAGTGCCGTGGCGCCGATGCACTCGCCATCGCGCACAGTGAGCTCGCTCACCAGCAGCTCGCCGATGCGGCGGATCTCCGGCGTGCGATTGAGCCGCGCGCGCAGCGTCCGCGAGACTGCCGGGCCCGTGTTGAGAAAATCGACGTACACGCAGCGCGGCCGATCGTGACCGGGGGCGAATGCGCGCTTGTACTCGCCGTTCTCGCGCGCCCAGCCGACACCCCACGCATCCATCTCGCGGATACGCGCGGGGCCGAGCTCGCACAAGAGTTGCGCGAGCGCCGGATCACAGAGCCCGCGCCCCGCAGTGAGCGTGTCGGCGTAATGGTTCTCCCAGTGGTCGAGCCCCTGCTCTTCGAGCGCGACCGCGACCGTCATCTGCGCCATCACCGTGGCGCCGCCCCGACCGATGAGGCTGCGATCGGCGAGGATGACTGAGCGGCCCGCACGCGCGGCCTCGATGGCCGCATACATCCCGGCACCGCCGGCGCCGATGACCAGGACGTCGGCGGTGAGGTGGCTCGGAAGCGTCACTGCAAATAAATCGCGTCGCTCAAGCGACCTTGCGCGCCGGACCTGCGAGCAATCCTGCGGAGACGAGCGCCTGGCGGATGCGCTCGACTTCCGGCGCGGGAAGCTTCATGAGCGGCGGGCGGACCGTCGCGCGCGGAAGCTTGCCGAGCAGCACCAGCGCTTCCTTCATCCGATTGTGCATGTCGACCCACGGCTCGGCGTAGAAAACCTCCGCGGTCGGCCAGATTCGGTCGTTCAGACGTCGCGCCGTCGCGAGGTCGTTCGCCTGCACTGCCCGAAAGAGCTGGGCCTGCAGATCGGCGATCACCGAGCCGCTGCCCGACAAGAGGCCGTTGCAGCCCATCACCAGCGAGCTCATCAGCCACGAGCTGTGTGTGGTGAGCACGTTGACCGGCGGCGTGCGCGACTGCAGCACGCGCACGTGGCGCTCGTGCAGCACCGGATTGGAGCACCAGTCCTTGATCGCGCGTACCGTGGGCACCGCGTCGAGGATCTCGAGCAACGTCGGCAGCGGGTAACCCTGCCCGCCCGCGAGCGGATATTGAAAGAGGATCAACGGCAGATCCGTGACGTCCGCGATGCGCTTGAAGTGATCCACGGCCATCGCGGGACGCTGGCCGAAGGTGTACACCCCCGACGGGAACACCAGCAGCGCGGAGGCGCCGTTGTCGTGGGCCATTCTCGCGAGGCGCGCAGCGTCGAGCGCGTTTTCGGCATAGATCCCGTTCACGATCGGCAGCCGGTCGCCGATTTCGTCGGTCGTCATCGCCAGCACGCGCTCCTGCTCGGCGAAGGTGCACGATGCCACTTCGGAGGCGTGCGCATTGGTGGTGACCGCCGAGATGCCCTCGACCGAGGCGACGTCGCGCAGGTGCGCGTAATAGGCAGCCTCATCGATCGAAAGGTCTTCCTTGAACGGCAGCAGCACCGCGGGGATGACGCCGTGGGGCACGTAATCGCGATGTCTCGGCATGGTGCTCTCCTTCGCCTGCGTGGCCCTGGCCGCCCAGGCTTCCGTGGCCAATGTATCAGGGTTCAAGTGTACCGCCGCGGGCGGCTGGAGATCCATCGTTGCGAGTTCATTCAATGCGGCGATTGTGGATCACGCCCCGACCCTCTAAGATTCGCGGTTCACACGCGAATTCACCGAAAGGAACGCCAGTGCTGCTTCAAGACAAGACCGTGGTCGTCGTGGGAGGCTCCTCGGGTATCGGATACGCCACCGCCGAACTGTGCAAAGCCGAAGGCGCGACGGTGGTCATCGCGTCGCGCCCGGGTGACAAGCTACAAGCTGCCGCGAAGCGCCTCGGCGTCCGGGCCGTCGCGGCGGACGTCACCAGCGATTCGGCTGTCGAGAGTCTGTTTCGGGAATGCGGAACCGTCGATCACGTAGCCGTGACCGCCGCACAGCTTCGCTCCGCCCACGTCAAGGAGCTTTCGATGGAGGATGCGAAGGCCACGATGGAGAGCAAGTTCTGGGGCGCGTGGCGCGTGGCCCGGAACGCGAGCATCGCCCCGGGTGGTTCGCTCACCATCGTCTCGGGATTCCTGAGCGTCCGGCCGCGCCCCGCGTCGGCAATCGTCGGAGCGGCCAATGGCGCACTGGAATCGCTCGCGCGTAGCCTGGCGATCGATCTCGCGCCAGTGCGCGTCAATGCGGTGTCACCGGGAATCATCGACACGCCGATCCGCGCGGCGATGCCCGAAGCCGCGCGCAAGGCCATGCTGGAAAAGACGGCGGCCGCGCTGCCCGTCAAGCGGGTCGGTGTCGGCGAGGACATCGCGCGCCAGATTCTCGCGTTCATGACGATCGGCTTCATGACCGGCTCCATCGTGTACGTGGACGGCGGCGGCCTGATCGTCTGAGCGCGCGAGGAAAACACATGAAACTGTACTACTCACCTCCCTCGCCCTATGCACGCAAGGTGCGTGTGGCTGTACTCGAGCTCGGCCTCGCCGACCGCGTGCAGGAAATCGAGACGCCGGTCGCGCCCCACAAACCGAACGAGGCGTTGGGCCTCAAGAATCCGTTCATGAAAGTCCCGGCGCTCGAGACCGATGAAGGCATGGTGCTCTTCAACTCGCCCGTCATCTGCGAGTATCTCGACGCCAAGGCGGGAGGAAATCGCCTGATCCCGGCACATGGTGACAAGCACTGGAAGACGCTGCGGCGCCAGGCGCTGGGCGATGGCGTCCTCGACGCAGGCATATTGCGGCGGTACGAGCTCGCCGCGCGACCGGAGAATCTGCGCTGGCCCGAGTGGCTGAAGGGGCAGCAGCTCAAGATCGACTTTGCGCTCGACGTCGCCGAACGCGAGGCGGGCGGATGGGGCAAATCCTTCGACCTCGGCGACATCGCCATCGCGTGTGCGCTGGAGTGGCTCGACTTCCGCTTCGCGAACGACGACTGGCGCAGCCGCCGGCCGAAGCTGGCGGCGTGGCTCGCGCAAATCGCGACGCGCCCGACCATGCAGAAGACCAAGCCGCACGCCTGACGCTTGGGAAACGCCGCTGGCTCAGGCGGCGACGCTCGCCTTGGCGGGAGGGCGGCCGGAACGCTGACCGTCGCGACCGCCGAATAGCCGCATGAGTGCGAGAACGGCGACGAGCGTCACGACGTAGAAGACCACCTGAATCCCCGAGGGTCGGTCGTTGTAGCCAATCAGGATGTGGAGAAGCTGTCCGACGGCGCTGTCCTGATTGAGGATGACCGCCGTGTTCCAGACCTCGGGCACCAAGGTCGGCAACAATCCGGCCTGGGTGAGATAGCCGGCGGCATTCGCGGCAAGGCCCGCCGCGAGCAGCAGAACGATCCAGCCTGTGACCGCAAAGAAGTGCCGCAACGGAATGCGCAGCAGGCCGCGATACAGCACGACCCCCAGCAGCACGCCGGCGGCGAGGCCCAGGACAACGCCTCCGACCAGCCCGAATCGCTGCGTTCCGCTCGCTGCGAGCCCATAGAGGAAAAGCACCGTTTCCGATCCTTCCCGCATCACCGCCAGCGCGGTAACGAAGAGGATTGCCGAGAGCGGTCGCGTGCCGACCCGGACATCATGACCGATTCGCCTCATCTCGTCGGCGAGCTTGCGCCCGTGCGCGCTCATCCAGACGTTGTGCCAAGCGAGCATGACAACCGCGGCGAGCAGGATCGACGCGTTGAGAATCTCCTGCCCCCGACCTTGCACCGCGTCGGAAATCGCCCCCGCGAACGCCGCAACGAGGAGCGCCACCAGCACGCCGATGGCGATGCCCGCGCTCACCCAGCGACCGCGCAGGGCCACGCCGCGGCTGGCGCCCATGACGATCGCGACGATCAGCGCTGCCTCCAGCACCTCGCGGAATACGATGACTGCGGTGCCCAACATCGCGCGCGCCTCGCTACTTGACGATCAACCGCCCCTTCGCGGTGTCCTCGTGGTACTCGCCGAAAAAGGCGTACGTGCCGGGTTTCAACGGGCCCACCCAGACGCTTGCTTTGCTGCCGCCCGCGATGACCTTCTCGCGCCGGAGCTCATGGCTCTCGAACTCCTCCGGGGTGGCGTCCCGGTTGTCGATCACGAGCTTCACCTTTGTCTCGGCCGGCACGACGATCTCCGCCGGCTCGAAGCGGTGATCCTTGATCACGATCGTGAACTCGGGCGTCTCCGCGCGAGCGAGGAGCGGGGTAGTGAATGCCCCGATCAGGAGTGCGGCCATCAGCGTCGTCTTCACTGGTATTTCCTTGCTTACAAAGGGAAACATGTGGGTCGTTGGCGCCTTCGTGCAATAATGATAATGCTTCTCATTCCTTTAGGCAAGCGCCGCACACTATATAAGGGGCCTAGTCGGCGCACGGCGCAGACCTCGAGGGACGACGCCTGCCGCCACCTGCCCCGCGCGGGGTCATGATGATTTCTTTTCGATCCCTCGATCGCGATCTAGATCAAGTGCGCGGCGCGCGGCGTCGTTGCGGCGCAGAGGCTCTGCATCTGCCCAGCAATCGGCCGGACCCGAATCCAATGCGCGTGGCGGTTCGTAAAGAGCCGGGTGGGTGCACCCGGCCTGGCTTTGCCGACGGTCGATCGGTGGCCCTGCGAGGGAATCGCGTTTCGGCGTGTCCCCGCTTTCATTCATTCATCGACAGGAGGATTCATGAATCAGAAGCGTCTCGTGGGCACCGCCATCGCCGGGCTGTTTGCACTGGGTATGGCCTCGGGCAATGCACTCGCCCAGGACAAGAACCAGGAGAAATGTTGGGGCGTAGCGAAAGCTGGCCAGAACGACTGCGGCAGCAACAAGACGGCGCACTCCTGCGCCGGTCATGCCAAGATGGATTACGACCCGAACGACTTCAAGGTCGTGAAGGCCGGCACCTGCGTGCAGATGGGCGGCAGCCTGACGCAGGGCGAGCCGGGCAAGCTCGCCAAAGAAAAGATGATGAAGAAGAGCTGATCCCGGAATGCGAACAGTCTCGACCCCGCGCGGCGTGGGCCCGCGCCTCGGCGCCGGGGTCGGACTGCGCGCCCCGCACTACCGCGACTTTCTTGATTTCCGGCCGGCGGTCGGCTGGGTCGAGGTCCATAGCGAAAACTACTTCGGCGACGGTGGCTACGACCGGCACGTGCTCGAGCGCGTGCGGGCGGATTATCCGCTCAGCCTGCACGGTGTAGGCCTCGGGCTAGGTTCCGCCGACGGCCTGGACGGCCGGCATCTCGCCAAGCTCAAACGACTCGTCGATGCGACCGAGCCCACGCTCGTATCCGAGCACCTTTGCTGGGGCGCTGCAGACGGCCGACACTTCAACGATCTGCTACCACTCGCCTACACGAGCGAAGCCCTCGCGCTGATCGCCGAACGCATCGCGCGGGTGCAGGAACTGCTCGGGCGGCGCATCCTCGTGGAGAACCTCTCCACCTATCTGGAATTCGCAGCGAGCGAAATGGCGGAGGGCGACTTCCTCGCCGAGCTCGTGCGGCGCACGGGCTGCGGCGTGCTCCTCGACGTCAACAATCTATATGTGAACGAGATCAATCACGGTGCCGACGCGCTCGCGACGATGCGGACGATCCCGGTCGGCTGCGTCGAAGAGATCCATCTGGCCGGACATCTCGTGACAGAGCACTGCCTCATCGATCATCACGGCGATCGCGTCGCAGACGCCGTGTGGCGGCTCTACGACGCTGCGCTCCGGCGCTTCGGCGCGGTGCCGTCGCTCATCGAGTGGGACACCGACATTCCGGAAATCGATGTCCTGCTCGAAGAAGCCGCCAAGGCCCGAACGCGCATGGAGGTGCTGCATGCCCGCGCTGCGTGAGCTCCAGCATGCGCTCGGGGCTGCGATCGGCAATGCCGGGCTCACAGCGGCCGTCACTCCCCTCTTCCGCGGCGCGCCGGATGCGGCACCGGCACGGCTTGCTGTCTATCGCGGCAACATTGTCGGCAACGGCATCGATGCCCTCGTCGCTGCCTATCCGATCGTCCGCAAGATCGTCGGCGCAGAATTCTTCGAAGCGACCGCGCGTGAGTACGTCCGCGCCCACCCCTCGACGAGCGGCGACCTCAACGAGTACGGCGAGGCGCTGGCAACGTTCCTCGCCGCGTTCCCCCACACGAGCGACCTTCCCTATCTGCCCGACGTTGCGCGCATGGAATGGCTTGCACACCGCGCCTACTATGCGGCGGACAGTGCGCCGTACGATCCCTCGCGCCTGACGGGCTTGCCGCCCGAGCGCTGGACCGAGCTGCGCCCGGCGCTCGCGCCGGCCTGCGCACTGCTCACGTCGGGCTGGCCGCTCGCGCACATCTGGACGGTGCATCAGGACGACTATGCGGGGGCGTTCGACGTCGACCTCGACGCAGGGCCCGATCGGGTCCTCGTTCATCGTCCACGCTGGAGAGCCGAGGTTTGCGCGCTCGCTGCGGGCGATTACCGCTTTCTCGCTTCGGTGCAGAAATGCGCGACCCTCGGAGATGCGCTCGAAGCCGCTGCGGCCGAGGACTCCGAGTTCGATGCCGCAACAGCGCTCGCGCGCTGGATCGAGGCCGGCGTCATCGTCGAGCTTGCAGAACCGGGAGAGGAGTTGACATGAGCCGACTGGCAATCGTCATGCCGCTGATCGATCGGGTGCTCGGTTGGCTGACGCCGCTGGCGCACGTCATCGACCTCGTGATCCGACTCTACGTCGCCGACGCCTTCTTCAAGTCGGGCCTCACCAAGATCCGGAGCTGGGACGCGACGCTGTATCTGTTCTCCAACGAGTATCACGTCCCGCTGCTCCCGACCCAGGTGGCCGCGTTTCTCGGTACGTTCGGCGAGCTCGCCCTGCCCCCGTTGCTTGCTGTGGGGCTCGCCACCCGGTTTGCAGCGCTCGGACTCACGGTGGTGAACATCGTGGCCGTGATCTCGTTCTGGCACGTCCTCTCCGGAAACGAGGCGGCGCTCGCATCGCACGTCTACTGGGGGATGCTGCTTCTCGTGACGCTGTTTCACGGCCCGGGCAAGCTCTCGCTCGACCACTGGATCTGGCGGCGCATTCACCGCAGATAGCCCGACCCGTGGTCGGCGAGCTCAGGCGTAGCTGCGCAACCGTTGCGAAAGCTCCATGAGCGGCCGGATGCCGCTTGCCTCGGCGCGCTTGCACCAATCATGCAGCTGCTTGACAAGCTGTTCTCGGCTTGCGGTCGAGCGACCCCAGACGGCCGCCAGGTCGTGCCGCATGGAATACATGGTCTGCAGCACGCGCGACTTCGGCAGCGCCGTCGCGAGCACCTCGCGCTCCGGACCGCGGAGCGTCTTCTCGTCCCGGTTCAACCAGCGCTTGAGGCGTGCCAGGACGCGCGCGTCTTCAGGGGCTCGCTTGCGCAGCCTGCGGAGCTCCGCCGCGTAGGCCTCCTTCAATAGCCGCCCGTACCTTGCCAGCACATCGTAACGGTATGTGATGACGGCTTGAAGGGTCGCGGGATCCACCACGGGCCTGGGCGCGGCGACTCGCGGCGTGGGCGCCACGTGCTTGACGTTCGCGAGCCCCAGTGCTTCGAGCACGCGAATGTACGCCCAACCGATGTCAAGCTCGAACCATTTATTCGAGAGCTTGGCCGAGGTCGGATAGGCATGATGATTGTTATGCAGCTCTTCGCCGCCGATAAGGATGCCCCACGGCGCGATGTTGGTGCTCCAGTCGGGGCTCGGCCAATTGCGATAGCCCCAGTAGTGGCCAATGCCATTGATGACGCCGGCGGCCCAGAACGGAATCCATATGATCTGCGTCACCAGGATCAGAACGCCGGGCACGACACCGAACAGGACGACGTTCACGACACCCATCGACGTGAGCCCGAGAACCTGGAATCTTGAGTACAGGTTGCGCTCGATCCAGTCATCGGGCGTTCCCCTCCCGTAGCGCTCGATGGTGTCGCGCCGGTTGGCCTCCTTGACGTACAGGAAGACGCCGCCCCAGAGCACGCGGTTGATGCCGTAGATCTGCGGGCTGTGCGGATCCTCCGGGGTGTCGCATGTCGCATGATGCTTGCGGTGGACCGCGGCCCATTCCTTGGTGACCATCCCGGTCGTCAGCCACAGCCAGAACCGAAAGAAGTGACTCACGACAGGATGAAAGTCGAGTGCGCGGTGCGCCTGATGGCGGTGGAGGAACAACGTGACTGCCACGATGGTCACGTGTGTGAGCGAAAGGGCAACGATCGCATAGCCCCACCATGGGAGATCGAATACGCCAGAGAAAAACATCATAAAAGTCCGTTTGAACCAGCTCTTATGATCAGCATAGTCCGAGTGCCTGGACGGGCTTTGACAGAGGTCAAGCGACGTCGGCCGACCGCGCAGTTCGCTCTTTTCGCTGAGCGCACACCGCGTGCGGCCCGAGGCCGTCGGCGCCCCATGTCCCCGTCGCCATTTCGCGCCGCAACACCTCGCCACCGACTGTTTCGGCCGTGGAACATGTTGCGTCCGGGAAACGTTCAGCTTCTGCGCATGGCGCCGATGATCCCCGCTCGTTCAAGGCCTTAACGCGATCGCGCGCCCGGTACGGACCTTGCACACGTCTACACGTGGGGAGGCATGGCGTCGGGTCAGGCCTCGCCTTCGTTCGTCAACAAAGGAGAGCCAGCATATGAAAAGGAACGTGATGGCTGCCGCCATTGCGATGATCTTCGGTTCAGCAGCGTCCGTTGTGTGGGCCAACCCCACCAACAACAACAACGCTGAGTCGAACGATGTCTCGCAAACGGCGACCGCGACCTCTACCCAAGGCGGGGACGGTAGCCCGCAGGCCAACGAGTTTTCGTCGGCCTCGCAGGACAACAACAGCGACAACAGCAACAACAGCGATAACAGCACGAAGACCATAACCAAGGCCTTCACCAAGACCGAAACCGAAACGAAGACCATCACCAAGACGAAAAACATAAACAAGTACGGCGACGCGAAAGCCGCGTTGGGTGCGGCCGCCGCAAACCACGGTGGCACCGCGCAGCTGTGGTCCAACTCGCTCAACACGAAGGTCGTCGCGCTGTCGAAGCTTTCGGGCACGGTAAGTGGCAACACCGTGTACGGGCTTGGCAACCAGGCCTCGAACTCCGGCAACGCCAACGGCGGCTGGGGCGGCAAGGGCTATGGCGGCACCGGCAACGGTGGCACGGGCGGCAACGGCGGAAACGGCGGCTCGGGCGGTGACGGCGGCTCAGGCGGCAACGCCACCAACGGCAGCGCAAGCGCCGGCGACTCGTCGAACGGCAGCGCGACCAACGGCAGCTCGACTGCTGGCAACGGCGGTGACGGCGGAAGTGCCATCGGCGCCAAGGCCTACGGCGCGAACGGCGGCTTTGCAAAAGGCGC
Organism: Betaproteobacteria bacterium; assembly: GCA_022340285.1. Classification (GTDB taxonomy): domain Bacteria; phylum Pseudomonadota; class Gammaproteobacteria; order Burkholderiales; family SG8-39; genus JAABRB01. The sequence continues at coordinate 63,738 of JAJDOG010000002.1, read as the reverse complement.
GTCGGGGTATGGTGGCGACGGCGGCAGCGCGGGTGACGGCGGCGCAGGCTACGGCGGCGACGGCTCGGGCGGCAACTCCGGCAACGCGACCGGCGGCAACGGCGGCGGCGGCGGAAGCGGCGGTGACGGCGGTTTCGCGAAAGGCGGCTCCGGCGGTGACGGCGGCTCCGGCGGCAGCGCGAGCGGCGGTGACGGCGGCTCCGGCGGCAGCACCGGCTGGGCCAAAGGCGGTTCCGGCGGCGACGGCGGCTCCGGCGGCAGCGGCGGAAGCGGCGGCGACGGCGCCTCGGGCTCCGGCGGCTTCGCGAAAGCGGGCAGCTGGGGTGGCGACGCGGGCTCGACGAGCAGCATCGGCACGCAACGCCGCAGTGGTGATGCGACGCAAACCGCGGCTGCCACAGGTGGCGGCTCGACCGGCGGCGCAACGTCCGGTGGTGGTGGAACCGGCGGAAGCGGCGCGGCCGGCGCAGCGGGTGCGGCCGGCGCGGTTGGCGCAGCGGGCGCGACCGGAACGAGCGGCGCGGGTGGTGCGGGCGCAGTCGGTGCGTCAGGCACGAGCGCAGGTGCAGCCGGCGCAGTGGGCGCGACGGCGAGCAGCACCGGTGCGGCCGGCGCAACCGGCGGTGCGGGCGCGACCGGCACGAGCGGCATGGGCGGCACCGGTAACGGCGGCACCGGCAACGGCGCCGTGGGCGGCACCGGCGGCGCAGGCGGCACGGGCACCGGCGGCAGCGCGACAGGCGGCACCGGCGGCAGCGCGACGGCGACGAACGCCGGCGGCGCCGGCGGAGCTGGCGGAAGCGCGACCAACGGTAGCGCGACCAACGGCGGCGCATCCTCGTCCGCGAGCAACGGCAGCGCGACCGCCGGAAACGGCGCAACCGGTGCAGTCGGGGCGACCGGCGGTGCGGGCGGTACGGGCAGCGGCGGAACCGGTGGCACCGGAAACGGTGGTGTCGGAGGCGCCGGTGGGGCGAACACCGTCACTGCGGGAACGTTCGACATGTCGAATGACATCGCCGGTTCGTTCTCGAACAGTGCCGGGATCACCGTTGCGAGCCAAAACAGCGGCATCAACGCGCTGGTGCAACAGAGCGTGAACGTTCAGGCGAATCTCACCATTCGCTAGCGGACACGTGTAGGCGCAGGGGCCGGGCGACCGGCCCCTGCTGCTCGCGACCCAGGTCGCAAACCGGCCGGCAACGGCCAAGAAGGAGGCACCGCGCCATGCGGAGAACCAGCACTGTGCGGAGCGCTGCGGCGATCGCTGCGATCCTTTGCGCCGCGCCGGCGTACGGCGATCCAATCTCGGCGGGACTGACGGAACGTGCCGCGCGCACCCACTTGTTCGACCACGCGGTTACCGAAGCGCAACTCGCCGAAGGCCGTGGCGGAGCCGCCGATGTAAACATCAACGAGATCGTGGAGCGCGGCGTGGTGGCCGAGAACGAGGCGCACCATCTGACGACCGGATCGAACGCCATCTCGGACGGGGCATTCGCCGGCGCCTCGGGTTTGCCGATCGTTGTCCAGAACTCCGGAAACAACGTTCTGATCCAGAACTCGACGATTCTCAACCTGAACGTCAAATGAGCTTTTCAGGCTACGAGGGGCCACAGCCCCTCGTGCACCGCAAAGCCAGGGAAACCCGTCGCCTGGGGCACCGTGTTTCATCTTAGGTTCCGCGCGATGCACCCGGTCCTCATCGCATGCGCCTGCGTCGGCATGCTGCTCGGTAGCGCGGGCGCCTACGCCAACGATGGGACGGTCTTCGCCGGCACGTACTCCGGAACCTTCTCGATGCCCCTGCGTACGCTCAGGGACATCAAGCTGGCGCGTGCGTTTCGCACGACCGTACGCCAGCAATACGACTTCAGCTGCGGCTCGGCGGCGGTCGCCACGCTGCTCACGTACCACTACGGCCGGCGGATCTCCGAGGAAGAGGTGTTCAGGGCCATGTTCGAGCATGGCGACCAGGCGCAGATCCGGCGCGAGGGGTTCTCGCTGCTCGACATGAAACGCTACCTAGAGTCGCAGGGTTACGACGCGGACGGATTCGAAGCGAGCCTCGACCAGCTCGTCGAGGCGAACGTCCCGGCAATCGTTCTCATCCAGGAGAACGGTTACAACCACTTCGTCGTACTCAAGGGTCTCGCCAACGGCAAGCTGGTCGTGGGCGACCCGTCAGTCGGCTCGCGATTCATGTCGCGCGACCATCTCGAATCGGTCTGGCAGGGCGGCATCCTGTTCGTGATCCGCAACCACCTCGACGTCGCGCGGTTCAACACGCCGGGCGACTGGAACGCCCGTCTCACGGCGCCGCTCGGCGAGGCGATCGACCGCAACGCCCTCGGTGCCATGACGCTGACGCTTCCACCCCCTGACGCCTTCTGAGGAGCACCCCGATGAGCAAGCGCAAACCGACGCGTCCCGCACTTTCCGCACCGAGGCGTCGACGCACAGCGATTTGCGCCGCGCTCGCGCTCATGCTCCCTGCTCAGGCCGCCATCGCGGTCAGGCCTTTCGAGCCGCTACCGGCGGTTGCAGACGCGCGGCTCGCGGCGATGCGCGGAGGCTTCACACAGAACGGACTGGATATGTTCTTCGGCATCACGCGCGAAGTGCTCGTGAACGGCCAGGTGATCGCCACCACGCAGCTCGTGATCGGCAACCTGGATCGGCTCGCGGCTGGCGGGCTCCCGAGTGTCCAGACGATCGGGAACGCGCTTCTGCTCGTGCAGAGCGGCGCGGGGAACGTGGCCCCAGGTGTCACGATTCCGGCAACATCCGCAATAACGAGCCTCGCTGCGCCCGGCTCGGCGCCGGCGGCGCAATCCGTGGCGAATGCGGGGCCAGCATCGATGGCGGCCGCATCGGCTCCATCGGCTCCGCAAGGAGCGCAAACCCCGACGCCAGCTGCGACGGCGCCCCAAATGGGCACCCCGTCACTGGCCCCAGCCACGGCAAATACGCCGTCGGCGTCGACCCCCGCACCCGCTGCGGCCGCGCCGGCGATGACTGCGAGCAGCCCTCCTCCGAATCCTTCTCTGCCACCCGCCGCTGCACTCGCCTCGGGCGGCGCGCCCGTTACTGTCACGCCATTGAGCGTGGCAGGGCAGATCATCCTGCTGCCTAACGCGGCAGCGATCGTCACCGCCGTGCAAAATTCCGTGGACGGTCAGCTCCTCCAGACGCGCACGCAGATCGACGCGACACTCAACGCACTCTCCGCGATGCGCTCCGGCGCATTCGCCGCGGCGCTGCAAGCGCAAACCCAGGCCGGCATCCGGCCGTGAATCCGAGGCTCGCGGACGGCGCGCGGGCCAGCCAGCACGCGCCGTCTCGCCCGAATCAGATGGTGTACGGCACTCTCACCGTCAGCTCGAGGTCGGGCGTGTCGCTGGTCACACCGATCCCCAGCGAGAAGTTGAGCAGCGTCTTCGCGCTGATCTTGTAGCTCACGCCGAAGCGCGCCGTGCCCAGCACCAGTGACGAGGCGGGCGCCAGGCGCTTCGCCGCGCTCGCCTCGCCGCTCTGGCTCGACTTGCTGACCATGCTTTGCTGGTAGCCGACGCTGAACGACGCGCGCTCGTTGAGTGCGAGGCCCATGCCGACGTTGAAGTCCAAGATGTTGCCCGGATCGATGTGGCCGAAGCCGTTCCCCACGTCACGCCCGAAGTTGTACAGATAGTTCATGCCGCCGAAGAACACCGCGGGGTCGGAGGGGAAGAGCACCGAGACGCCAGCTTGCAGTCCGTAGAAGCCGGTGCCGGTGGCAAGCTCGGTCTGCAATCCGGTCAACGGCACGTAGTCCACGTCGAACGGCCCCTTGCCGGTGGCCGTCTTGAAGCGCAGTGAGCCGATGAAGACCGGATTGTCGGCACGGACCCGGTTGATCTGGTAGCGCGCCGCGAACTCGATGTCGCCGAGCCCCGCCCCGCTGGCGTCGAACATCGTGTCGGTCACGGATGGCGTTGCAAGCGGACGCGTGAGCGTGCTGCTCGTCGCCCACACGTACGGCACCTTGGCTTCGAGCTCGAACCGGTTGGCCACACCCCATCGCCCGGTGAGCGCCGCGTAGTACGTGTCACGCCCCACGCTTCGGATATCGATCAATCCGATCGTGAGCGCGGGCACGATCGTGAAGCCGACCAGTGCCACGCGGTTGTCGTTCGCGCGGATGTACTGGAGCGACGGCTCGAGCACGAACTTCCCGGGCGGGGTCAGCACCGTGGGTTCGGCGAAGATCTGCGCGACCTCCGGCGGCCGATCCGGCTCGGGCGGCGCTTCGCCGACCGGCTTCGCCGGCTTGGCAGCCTGTGCCGACTGGACCGGCACCGACGCTCCACCCTGCGGTGTTTCCACGCTCACCGCGGTGCCGCCCGGTGCCGCACCACGCCCGGACATGCGCGCCTTGAGCGCATCGAGCTCGCGCAGCTGCTGATCGAGCCGGCGTCGCTGCTCGCCGAGAGCCTGCTCCAGCGCGTGGAGTTTCTCCCGCTCCGCTTCCAGCTGGCGCTGCATTTTGTCTAGGTTGACGGGTTCGCCGAGCGGAGCCTGTGCGTGGACCGGTCCCGCTGAAACGGCCATCAATGCGACGAGCGCGCCGACACGGCCGACGCGGCCGATTTCGATTCTCCGCATGTTCGCCTCCTCCCATTCCTCCAAGGTCGCGACTGCACATGCACTGCCGGCTCCCCAGCGCCGCTGCGCGCCGTCCGGGCAGGGGCGCGACCCCGGTTGGACCGTCTCAGGCGACCGAGTCCGAGTCCGGGCGGATCACGCTCGAGCGGGCGATCGCGAGCTTCTGGATGAGCCGATAAAGCGTGACGCGCGAGACGCCGAGCTCGCGCGCCGTTGCAGCCACGTTCTGCCGGTTGCGTTCGAGCGCGGCGAGAATCAGATCGCGCTCGGTTGAATGCCTTGCATGTTGCAGCGAGACCGCCCCCGAGTTCGCTCCGTGGCGTTCCGCGAGCCCCAAGTCCAACGGCGTGATGAGGCGTCCCTCGCACATGATCATCGCCTTCTGCACCCTGTTGATCAGCTCGCGCACGTTGCCGGGCCAGGGATGCAGCTCCATCTCGACGCGCGCTTCGCTGGAGAACCCGCGCAGGTCGGGCGCTTTCATCGTGCCGTGTTTCTCGAACACCTCGTCGGCAAGCAGCCCGATGTCTCCGGCGCGTTCGCGCAGCGGCGGCATCTCGAGGTGCAGAACATTGAGCCGGTAGTACAAGTCCTCCCGGAAGCGACCCTGGCGCACGGCGTCGGCCAGGTCGACGTGCGAAGCCGCGATCACGCGTGCATCGATGTGTTGCGGTAGCGTCGAGCCGACGCGCACGATGGTCTTCTCCTGGAGGAACCTGAGCAGGCTCGACTGCGATTCGAGCGGCAGGTCGCCGATCTCATCGAGGAAGACCGTGCCTCCGGACGCGGCCTCGATGCTGCCCTGCTTGCGCTGGTGCGCGCCGGTGAAGGCGCCCTTTTCATGGCCGAAGAGCTCGGATTGCACCAGGTTGGTGGGCAACGCACCGCAATTGACGGGCACGAACGGCCCGCTCCGGCGCGCCGAGTGATTGTGAATCGCGCGCGCCGCAACCTCCTTGCCGGTCCCGCTCTCCCCCGCGATCAGCACCGGCGCATCGACTCGCACGATCTTGTCGATCGCGCGATAGAGCTCGAGCATCGCTGGACTGCGTCCGACCATGCCGTAGCGGCCTTTGAAGCTCGGCTCCATCGCCGTGAGCTTGCGCTTGAGCTCCGCCTTGCCCGACGCGTGACCGAGCACGACGAGCAGTCGCTCGGCGTCGAGCGGCAGCGTGTGGAAATCATGGAAGCCGTTCGAGATCAGTGTCGCGACGTCCTGCCTGCGCGACGCTTCCTTGGTGAGGACCACCACCCACTCGATGCGGGTGGCGCTCACCAGGCGCGCGAGATCGGATTGCTCGAACGAATCAGGTTGATCGAGGACTGCGAGGCCCACCGTGCACTCGTTCGTCGCTGCGGTAACCAGCGCAGCGCGAATATCCGAGACTTGCTGGACCTCCCAGCCACCTGCGACGAGCGTCGAGCACAAATCGATGCTCGAGCCCGCTCCCTGCAGGACAAGAATCCTCCGAGTCATCCGCCTTACTCAATCGTTGTGGTAAGTCTTCGAAGCGCCGGTGCGAGGGCGCTTCTGCGTCTTGCTACGAGTACGTCCTAACTGACCGTACGCCGAACGTACGAAAAAACGCAAGCGATGGATACTCGCAATTGGACCTATTTCCTACCTGCACAACGTTTCATAATGTCGCGAGTTTTGACAGCCTGAGAGCGCGTTCACGCGATGCGTATCACTCGTGATACACCGCGCGTAAAGTGGGTCGACGCTGCACGCCTGTACGAGACCGTTGCGGCCTGGTGCGATTCGCGTTCCGCAGCGTCGCGCGCGCGGCCTCCTGGGCGGCGACGCGCGCCCCGCGCTCGTGGAAATTGCAAGCTTTATTGCGGCCTTGCGCGAATCGATGCCCGCACTGCAGCCATGGCACAGGAGCCGACGCTGCGTCTGCGTGGCCCCGGGGCGACCCGCTGCGCTCCAGCGAGCGCGGGGCGGGCAGGATACCCAGGTGTCATACATCCGACGCTCAGCGCGGCGAGACGCCGCCGCGCGGCGGAATATCTTTCCGGCCTTTTGCGTTTGCCTTTAATGCCGCTGGGATAGGGTGTTCAGCGGATTGCCGCGACCGCTAATTGAACGCGAAGGTCACGATCCGCTCTTCGGTCATCTCGTGCACGGCGTAGCGCGGTCCCTCGCGGCCGAAGCCGCTGTCCTTCGAACCACCGTAAGGCATCAGGTCGACACGCGAGCTCGACGTCTCGTTGACATGCACTCCGCCGACCTCGAGGCGCCTGCCTGCCGCGAATGCGTCTTCCAGCCGGTTCGTGAAGATGCCGCACGCGAGGCCGAAGGGTGTGGCATTGACCCGCGCGATCGCCTCGTCGAGCGAATCGAAAGGCACGAGACATAAGACTGGACCAAACACTTCCCGGCAGCCGACCTTCATCGAGTCGTCCACCGATGCGAGCAGCGTCGGCGGCACGACGGCGCCCTTGCGGTTTCCACCGGCCAGACGCTTCGCGCCGCGGGCCACGGCTTCCTCGATCCAGCCCTCGATGCGGATGGCCTCCTTCTCGCTGATGATGGGGCCGACCACGGTGTTTCGATCGTACGGATCGCCGAAGGGCAACGCCTTCACCATCTCGGTCATGCGCGACTGAACGTCTGCGAAGATCGCGTTTTGCACGAGCAGCATCTGAATAGAGGTGCACACCTGACCCGCCTTGCGATAGCTCGCATTGACGACCTTCGGCAGCGCCACGTCGAGTCGCGCGTCGTCACACAGAATCGTGAAGGCGATCGAACCGAGTTCCATCTGGGTGCGGCGCAGCCCCGCAGCCTGTTGAATCTTGCGGCCCACCTCGGTACTGCCCGTGAAGGCAAAAAACCGCACGCGCTCGTCTTCGAGGAGCCAGCCTGCGACCTGGGCACTGCCATGCACCAGGGAAAGCAATCCACGCGGCATACCCGCCTCGACGAGCACTTCGACGAGCTTGCACGCCGTGAGCGGCGTGGATGAAGACGGCTTGAGGATCACCGCGTTGCCTGCAGCAAACGCCGGCGCAATCTTGTGAGTGACCGTGTTGAGCGGCGAATTGAACGGTGTGATCGCGACAACCACGCCGAGAGGGACACGCAGCGTGAAGCCGAAGCGGCCCGCCTGTTGCGGCGCGCCGGCGAGCGGCACCACCTTGCCCGCGAGGCGACGCGCCTCCTCGGCCGATAGCTTCAGTGTCTGGACGCAGCGACGCACTTCGCCGCTCGCATCCGATACCGTGAAACCGGCTTCCATCTGCATGATGCGCACGAAGTCGTCGCCCTGCGCTTCTATCAGCGCGGCGGCGCGCTCGAGCACGGCACCCCGCTCGAATGGCGACGGCGCGCCGCGCCGGAACGCGCCATGGGCACAGGCGACGACATGTGCGATCTGGTCCTTGTCTGCCGTGGTCACGTACGCACCGGGTTGCAGTCGGTACTTGTCGACCACCGCGAGGACATCGCCCTTCCCCGCCACCCATTCCCCGTCAATCAGCATGCGGTATGCAGCGCTCGAATCGGTGCCGGCAGACACGGTGTCATTGCGCTCGTTCATGGGGCACTCTCCTTACGTCCACAGCATTCTTCAAAGCCAGAGGATCTGCTTTCGGTAGTCGATGTCGTTCAGGAGCGGTTCCGCGGGACCTTCGTGGAATACCGCCCCCCGCTCGAGCGCGAACACACGATCCGCGAGCGCGAGCACGAGATCGTGGTTGTGCTCGACGATCACGATGGAGACGTGCCGGCGCAGGGCGTCGAAGACCTTGAAAAGCTCCTGGATCACCGTCGGCGCGAGGCCCTCGAACGGCTCGTCGAGGAGCAGCAGCCTGACATTGCCCGACAGCGCGCGCGCCACCGCTGCCATCTGCTGCTCGCCGCCCGAAAGATAGTCCGCGGCAACGTGCATGCGCTCCTGCAGGCGCGGAAAGTACTCGAAGATCTTCTCCTGGCTCCACACGACGCCGTTCGCCCCGTCCGTGGCACGCGCCAGCCGGCCGAGCGCCAGGTTGTCGGCGACCGTCATACCGGCGAAGAGGCCGCGCCCCTGCGGAACGTAGCCGACGCCGAGCCGCGCGATGTCCGGCGCGGGCAATGCCGCAATGTCGCGCCCGTCGAACTCGATCGTGCCCGACGCCGCCCGTACCAATCCGGCGAGTGTCTTGAGAAGCGTGGACTTGCCCGCGCCGTTGCGGCCGAGCAGCGCCACGATTTCGCCCTCGCGCACGTCCAGCGTCGCATCGGTCAGGATATGGCTCTTTCCGTAGTATGAATTCACCTTCGTGAAGCGCAGGATCTGTGCCCGCGCCTGCGCTTCACCCGTCACGCGGCTCGCGACCGGCGGCGTGCCCTTGCCGGTATAGATCTGCTGCACCCGCTCGTCGCTTCGCACCGCATCGGGCGTGCCCGTCATCAGTACCTCTCCCTGGTTCATCACGGTGACGTGCTGTGAAAAGCCCAGCACGCGATCGATATCGTGCTCGACGATCAACACCGGGATGCCGACGACCAGGGACTTGATCAGGTTCGAGACGCGCTCGCGCTCGGCCGCCGCCAGGCCGGCCAGCGGCTCGTCGAGCAGCAGCACCTGGGGCTTCGAGCCCAGCGCGATGCCCATGTCCAGGAGCCGCTGCCCCCCATAAGAGAGCTCCCCGCCCTGGATCGCCTCGATGCCTTCCAGGCCGAGGAACCGGATGAGCTCCGCGGTTTCCGCATGGATTTCGGGATAGCTGTCGATGTCGCGCCAGAAGTTGTAGCGTGCCGGATGCCGCGCCTGCAGGGACAGGCGCAGGTTCTCGTAGATCGTCAGGCCCTTGAACAGGTTGGTGATCTGGAACGACCGGGCAACGCCCTGCTGGCAGATGCGGTGCGGAGGCAGGCTCTCGATCTCCCGACCGTCGAGGCGAATGCGGCCCGCGTCGGGTGAGAAGAGTCCCGACACCAAGTTGAACACGGTGGTCTTACCCGCGCCGTTCGGACCGATCAGCGCATGAATCTCGCCGGAGTCGATTGCGAGCGAGGCATCCGCGACCGCGCGGATGCCACCGAAATTCTTGGAGACCGTGTCGACCTCGAGCACCGTGCCCCGTCGCGCGCCAGCGCGCAGGAACGCCGGCAGGGGCGCCCCCTCGCTGATCCTGCGTGCGTCCATGGCAGCGGCCTCTTCGGGTGGCGGCCACCAGCGCCGCTTGAGCTTCGCCCAGATGCCGACCAGCCCGCTCGGGGAAAACAGCACGAAGCCGACGAAGACCAGCCCGAACCAGAGCAGCCAGTTGGCGGTCCAGATCGAAAACAGCTCGCGGAACAGGACGTAGAACACCACGCCGAGGGCCGGGCCCAGGATGGAGTGCATCCCGCCGATCACCACCATTGCCAGCAGCTCGCCGGATAACGGCACCGAGACGGCTTCGGCCGAGACGAGGTAGTTCAGAAAGCCCAACAGTGCGCCCCCCACACCGGTCACGACGGCCGAGAGGACGAACACCCCGAGCCGGTAGCGGTCGACGGGGTAACCCTGGAAGGTAGCGCGCTGCTGGTTCTCGCGGATCGCGACGAGCACGTGGCCGAACGGCGAGCGCGTCACGCGGAGCAGGACGTACAGCACGCCGAGCGCGACCAGCGCGACGAACCCGTAGTAGACCTCCGAGTCGTTCAAATCAAACGGCCCGAAGCCCCCGCGCTGCAGGCCACCGAGCCCGTCCTCGCCGCCGGTCAACGCGGTCCAGCGAAACGCAATGGCATAGGTGAGCGCCACGAACGCCAGCGTGAGCAGGGCGAAGTACACGCCGCGCCGGCGCAGGATGAGGAGGCCCACGACCGTGGACAGCGCTGCGACAACGACCATCGAGAACAGGATCGGCAACGCGATCTGTCCGCCGAACCAGTGCTTCTGGGCGATCGCGGCGGCGTAGGCGCCAATGCCGAACCAGGCGCTGTGGCCGAAGGAATGAAGTCCCGTGAATCCCACCAGCATGTTCAGGCCGAGCGCGGCAACAGCGAAGCACACGATCTGCGAGGCGGAGTTGATGCCGAGACCGAGCATGGGCATCACGAACGGCAGCAGGACGAGCGCGACCGCTCCGACCAGGAGCGGCCGATACTTCGCGTGCGTCCAGAAAACCCTCATTCGAACTTCTCGATGCGTTCGCCGAGGAGCCCGCGCGGCCGGAACATCAGCACCAGGAACATCAGTACGTACATCGATGCCTCACCGGCTGCCGGCACGAAGTAGATGGTGACGCCACGCACGACGCCTACGAGAAGCGCCGCGAGCACCACGCCCCAGAAGCTTCCCAGGCCGCCGATGACGACCACGACGAACGCGACGGCGATGATCTCCTGCCCCATCGCGGGATGCACCAGGGCGATGGGCGCGAAGAGCGCGCCGCCCAGCGCCGCCATGCCGACGCCGAGCATGACGATTGCGGTCATGTAGGGCTGCAGGCGGATGCCGAGCGCAGCTACCATGTCCGGTCGCTGGATGCCGGCGCGCACGACCCGCCCGAAGGAGGTCTTGTTGAGCAGGAGCCAGATGCCGACGAGCACCCCTGCCGCCACGGTGAGCAGCAGCAGGCGGTAGCGCGAGAAGAGGAAATCGCCCAGCACGACGCTGCCCTTCAGGCCGGAGGGCATCGAGGCCGACAGCGGCGACGCGCCCCAGATGATGCGGATCAATTGCTCGGCCACCAGGGCCAGACCAAAAGTGACGAGCAGCGACAGGATCGGGTCGGCTGTGTAGAAACGGCGCAGGATGAAGCGCTCGAACAGGATGCCGAGCAGCGCCACCGCGACCGGCGAGATCACGACCGCCGCGCCGAAGCCGAGATACCTCGCGATCTCGATCGACACATACGCACCGAGCGCGTAGAACGCGCCGTGCGCGAGATTGACCACGCCGCCGACGCTGAAGATCAGCGACAGACCCAGCGCGATGAGGAGGTAGTAGCCTCCGAGCACCAGGCCGTTCACCACCTGCTCGAGCAGGAACAGGAGCTGCATGGTCAATCCAGGCTCAATCCAGGCTCAATCCAGGCGTGCGCGGACGGGCGCCAACCGCCCACCTATGGGCGGGGCAGGCACGGCCGCGCGCTCAACGAACACGGGCGCGTCAGCCGCGCCCATGTCCGGAGGCCCTACTTGAAAGTGCAGGGATTCTCTGCCTTCGTCGGCGCGAGCAACTCCAACGGCTGGTCCGGATCGGGAATCGCCGCGCTGAACTTCAGGAAGTCCCACTCCTCCTTGTACGTGCCCTCTTTCTTGACCGTGAACGTGTAGGCCTCCTGCATCATCTGGTGGTCCCAGTTCCGGAAGTAGCCCTTGCGCGGCTTGAGGAGATCGATCTTGGCCTCCGTCTCGAAGTAGGCAATCAGCTTGTCGGTGTTGGTGGACTTCGTTGCGTTCATCGCCTGGACCATGGCCTTCAGCGAGACGTACTCGATCCACGCGTGGTTCTCCGGCGTCTTGCCGTACTTCTTCCGGAACGCGGCGACGAAAGCTTTCGTGCCCGGGGTGTCGATATCCTGGTGCCAGACCGTCGGCCAGATGCCACCGAGGTTCCCGCGGCCCGCCGCCCACGCGTCCGCAGTGTTGAGGTTGAAGCCGGCGACCGGGTACGGCAGGCCGAATTCGGCGTACTGCTTGACGAAGTTGGTGACCTGGTTGCCGCCGAGATTCGTGGCGATGAGGTCAGGCTTCGCCTGCCGGACCTTGAGCAGATACGGGCTGAAGTCGGTCGTGTCGGTGGAGACCAGATCGTCGGCGATGACCTTGCCGCCATGGGCGTTGACGAATTTCTTCGCCGCCTTGGCGAGATCGTGGCCGAAAAGATAGTCCGAGGTCAGGGCATAGATGCGCTGGCCCTTGATCAATCCTTCGCGCAGGAGCCCCTGGCCTTCGGCGTTGACCATCACCGTCACAGGGATGTCGACGTGGAAGGTGTAGCGGTTGCAGAACTCGCCGCGCAGCGCGTCCGAGCGCGGACCGGTACTCATGAAGAGGCGCTTGTTGCGCTCCGCCACCTGCATGATGGTCTTCGCGGAAGCCGAGCTGATCTCGCCAATGAGCACCTCCGCGCCGTCGCGTTCGAACATGCGCTGCGCCTTGGTCGCTGCAGTGGCCGGGTTGACCGAGTCCTCGGAAAATATGTCGAGCTGGCGTCCCATGACGCCGCCGCTGGCGTTGATTTCCTCCTGGGCCATCTTGATGCCGAGAACGGCCCAGTTGCCGAGCGCGCCGAGAAAGCCGGTCATCGGCGTGAGGTGTCCGATCTTGATCGGGCCCGACTGACTGCGCACGATCGCCGGAAATCCGAGCGCCACCGCGCCCGCGACGGATGCGCCCGCCTGCAGTACCTTGCGCCGCTGCGGGGATTGCACTGCGGAATTTGAGTCCTTGCTGTCGATTGTCATGGCCGATCTCCTCCTGTTATTGGACCGCTACGCCCGAAAGGCGCCCGTCGCTGCCCATCTTACGCAGTCTAGGAAACCGCGCGCCATTGGAAAAATACTGTTTTCCGAGATAAGGTATAACCTACGCATATAGCCTTGCCAGTGCGATTCGAGGAGGAAGCGCGTGGACCTGAGGCAACTTCGCTATTTCACCCAGATCGTGGAGAGCGGGAGTCTCTCCAAGGCTTCGCGCCAGTTGTTCATCGCCCAGCCCGCCCTCAGCCAGATGCTCAGCAAGCTCGAGAGCGAGGTCGGCAAGCCGCTGCTGAACCGCTCGGCGCGTGGCGTGGCGCCCACGGATAACGGTCTCGCGCTCTACCACCACGCCCGGTTCATGTTGCGCCAGCTCGACCAGGCGCTCTCCATCGCCCGGCAGGAATCGAAGGCCGTACAGGGCATGGTCTCGGTGGGGCTGCCCGCAACGACCGTCTCCGCGCTGGGCCTTCCGCTGGTTCGCTGCATCCGCGACCGCTACCCGGGCATACTGGTCAACGTGGTCGAGGGGATGAGCGGGCACATCGGGCACATGATGCGCCTGGGGCAGCTCGATCTCGCGGTGCTGTTCGGCGGCGATATCGCTCGCGAGGTGACGGTCGACGCGCTGCTCGAGGAGGAACTCTTCGTGATGCTGCCTCGGCACAGCGCGCTCGTCGCCCCGAAACGCACCACCCTCACCATTGCAGAGGCGGCGGAACTGCCGCTCATCCTCCCCACGAGCACGCACGGGCTGCGGCGGCGCATTTCCGCGGAATTCGAACAGCGCAACCTGTCTGCACACATCGTGGCCGAGATCGATTCGCTGTCGCTGCTGATGAATTGTGTCTACGACGGCATGGGCGCGACGATCAAGCCGATGGCGGCGATCCTCCTCGAAGGCGAGCGCGGCAGGAAATGGCGTGCGCTGTCCATTTCGGACGCGCACATGGTGCGGCGGAACTATCTCTATGCTCTGCCGCCGGAGAGACTTTCGACCGCGGCGGCTGCCGTCGCGGCCGAGATCCGGGACACCGCGCGCAGGCTCGTCGAATCGGGCGCGTGGTCGGGCGTCGACCTCGTCGCGCCGGTCAGCGCATAGCGTCCGCGCGTAGCAGCGGGCGCTCCGCGCAAGCCCCGGCGTGTCCCTGCACGCCGCGTCGATTTTGACATGCGGTAGTTTGGACTATACATTTCTCGCGTTATCATCGCGCCCCGCGTAATCGTGCGGCGCCGACAGACGCCGAACATTTCCGAGGATCGCATCGAATGACCACACCTCAATACGACGTTGTCGTCGTGGGCGCCGGCAACGCCGCCTTCTGCGCGGCACTCTCCGCGCGGGAGAGCTGCGGGCGCGTGCTGGTGCTCGAGCGGGCCCGGGAGGACGAGGCCGGCGGCAACACCCGCTTCACGGCCGGAGCGATGCGCGTCGTGTACGACGGCGTGAGTGATCTGCGCAAGCTCATGCCGGACCTCACCGACGACGAGATCGCGCGCACAGATTTCGGCACCTACACGGCCGACCAGTTCTTCGACGACATGAGCCGCGTGACGCAGTACCGGTGCGATCCCGACCTCACCGAGCTCCTGGTGAGGCGCAGCCTCGAGACCTTGCTGTGGATGCGCGAGAAGGGCATCCGGTTCGTGCCGATCTACGGCCGCCAGGCCTTCAAGATCGACGGCAAGTTTAAGTTCTGGGGCGGCCTCACGGTCGAAACGTGGGGCGGAGGCGAAGGGCTGGTGGAAGCGTGGACCAAGTCCGCGCAGAAGCACGGCGTGGACGTCTGGTACGCCGCTCGCGCGGTGTCCTTGACTGCCGACGACGACGGCGTGCACGGCGTGCGCGTGAAGAAGGACGGCAGGACCATCGAGGTGCGCGCGGGGAGCGTGGTGCTCGCGGGCGGCGGCTTTCAGGCGAATCCCGAATGGCGTGCGCGCTATCTCGGCGCGGGCTGGGAGCTCGCAAAGGTGCGCGGCACTCGCTTCAACACCGGCGACGTGATCAAGATGGCGCTCGACATCGGTGCCGCGCCGGTCGGCAACTGGTCGGGCTGCCACGCCGTGGGCTGGGAGCGGAACGCCCCGGAGTTCGGCGACCTCGCGGTGGGCGACCAGTTCCAGAAGCACTCCTACCCTTTCGGCATCATGCTGAACGCGGAGGGAAAGCGCTTCGTCGACGAAGGCGCGGACTTCCGCAATTACACCTATGCCAAGTACGGTCGCGTGATCCTCAACCAGCCCGGCCAGTTTGCCTGGCAGGTGTTCGACTCCAAAGTGAAACACCTCCTGCGCGACGAGTACAAGATCAAGCAGGTCACCAAGGTGACCGCGCAGACGCTTGAAGAGCTGGTCGGCAAGCTCGACGACGTCGACGCGAAGGCGGCCCTCGCCGAGATCAAGGCCTACAACGCCGCGGTAAAAACCGACGTCCCCTTCAACCCGAACGTCAAGGACGGACGCAGCACGGTGGGCCTGGCGGTGCCCAAGTCCAACTGGGCGAACGTGCTCGACACCCCACCCTACGAAGCCTACGCGGTGACCTGCGGCATCACCTTCACCTTCGGCGGACTGCGAGTCAACACCGACGCGCAGGTCATGAATACTGACGGCGAGCCCATTCCCGGTCTCTACGCAGCCGGCGAGCTCGTCGGCGGTATCTTCTATTTCAACTATCCGGGCGGGACCGGCCTCACCAACGGTTCGGTGTTCGGAAAGATCGCCGGCGCAAGCGCGGCTGCGGCCGCGAAGTAGCGGCTCGCTTCAGCACTGAATTTCGAGACATTGGAGCTCGCATGGCAAAGATGAAGGGCGCAGCAGTCATCGCCGAATTCCTGGTCGAGGAAAGGATCCCCTACGTGTTCGGTCTTTGCGGGCACGGGAACGTGGGACTTCTTGACGAGCTGTACAACGTGGCGGACAAGGTGAAGTACGTTTCGCCGCGCCACGAGCAGGTCGCCGGCCACATGGCCGACGGGTATTTCCGCGTGAAGCACGAACCGGTCGCAACGCTCACTTCCACGGGACCGGGATCGGCCAACCTGATCATGGCGCTGGCGGTCGCACAGACGGATTCCTCGGCACTCCTCGCGATTACCGCCAACGTGCCGACCTCGCAGTTCAACCGCGCGCCGTTCCAGGAGCTCAATCGCCACAACCAGGCCGACTACCCCAACGTGGTGCGGCCAGTGGTGAAGCGAAGCTTCCAGCCCACTCGCGTCGAGATGCTGCCGCTCATGCTTCGACAGGCCGCGACGACGATGACGAGCGGCCGCCCCGGACCGGTCAACCTCGACGTGCCGTTCAACCTCTTCCAGGAAGAGGCGGACGTCGCGCTCGAAGCACCGTGGCACGGGATGAATCTGCGCCGCAGCGGCGCCTCCCAGGAAGACGTGAACAAGGCGCTCGACATGCTCCTTGCGGCGAAGCGTCCGGTAATCTTCATCGGCCACGGCGTGACGCTCTCGGAGGCCTCCGCAGAGCTCACCGCGCTCGCCAAGCGGCTCAACATCCCGGTGATCAGCTCGCCGAACGGGATGGGCTGCATCAACATGGACGATCCGCTGTCGCTCGGCTTCATCGGACGGAACGGTGCCTATCCCGCGAACCAGGCCGGGCGCCACGCGGACCTGGTGATCGCGATCGGCGCGCGCTTCGACGACCGCTCCTCCTCCTCCTGGATCCCCGGCTACTCGTGGAACTTCCCGCATACGAAGCTCATCCACGTCGACGTCGACCACGCCGAGATCGGTCGAAACTATCCACCCGACCTCGGCATCCTCGCCGATGCGAAGGCGTTCCTCGAGCAGCTTCTGTCCGCGCTTTCCAATCGCAAGCTCGACGGCACGCAACGGCTCGCCGAGTGGCAAGCGCAGATCGCCGGCTGGAAAAAGGAGTGGGAGGCCTTCGTGCGCCCCAACTTCGAGATCCATGCGTCGCCACTGCGACCCGAGCGGGTCGTGGCCGACTGCCGTGCCGTGCTGCCGGACGACGCGATCATCTCGCTCGACTCCGGCGTGCATCACAACTGGTACATGCAGTTCTGGAACGCGCGCCGCCCGCAAACGATGCTCAACACGTGGGGTTATTCCGGAATGGGCTTCGGACCCTGCGCGATCCTCGGCGCAAAGCTTGCCGCGCCCGACCGGCCATGCGTGGCGATCTGCGGGGACGGCGGGTTCACGATGGTGCCGCACGTGCTGTGCACCGCGGTCGAATACAACATCCCCGCGGTGTGGGTGGTGTGGAACAACTTCTCCTGGGCCGCGATCCGCGACATCCAGTACGGCCTCTTCAACGGGCGCGAGATCGGCACCGGCTTCTATGAAGGCCCGGAGGGCAAGCCGTACAACCCGGACTTCGCCGCGTGGGCGCGCGCCGCCGGCGTGGAAGGCATGACGGTCACCAAGTCGCAGGACTTCAAGGGCGCGCTCGAGCACGCGGTAAAGCTCGGCAAGCCCTGCCTCATCGACGTGCACGTCGACCAGAACATCCGCCCGCCCTCGACCGGCACCTGGCAGCTGCCGCCGATTCCCCACACCGAGCCGGTTTTCGGCAAAGCCGCGCCCATCACGGAGAAATAGCCATGGCCCGCAAGCAGAAGCCGAAGCGCGCTTCGTCCAAGCCCACATCCTCAATTCGCAACATCGCCGAGGTCGACTGGGAAGATCTGGCGGGACATTTCGGCGGCGCGTATTCCAAGTTTCTCGTCCATCCCGACACCACCGGCGCGAAGCACGTCGACTACCGCATCTCCTGCTATCAGCCGCGCGCCTACGTCGAGCTGCACGCCCACAAGATTCAGGAGCAGATCTACCACGTGCTCGAGGGCGAAGGCTTGATGCAGGTCGGCACCAAGCGCCAGGTGGTGCGCCGCCACGACGTCATCTTCATCACGCCGGGCGTGAAGCACGCGATCTACAACACCGGCCTCGCCGACCTCGTCTTCATCGTCGTGACGACGCCGCCGCACGACGAATAGGCGCGCATCGGTCGATGCACGTCGCGGGAAGGTGGCAGCTATGAGAGTGATCAGCGCCGTGGTGGCCGCGCTGATTCTGTTTGCGACCGGAACCGCCACCGCGGAAACGTCGCCGGGGAAGCTGACCGGGGGAGTCGTCTATTCCCTGCCGCAGTGGTTCAAGCCGAGCTTTTTCGACTTCCCGGAAGATATCGAGGAGGCCCGGAAGCAGGACAAGCACGTCATGCTGTTCCTGCACCTGGACGAATGTCCCTACTGCGCACGGATGCTGAGGGAGAATTTCGCGAGCGGTGACAACTACGAATTCATGCGGAAGCATTTCGACGTGATCGGCGTCAATGTGCGCGGGAACGTGGAGGTCACCTGGATAGACGGCACGCTCTACACCGAGCGTTCGCTCACGCGACACCTCGGGGCTCACGGCACCCCGACGATCGTTTTCCTGGCTCCGGATACCGGGAAGGTGCTTCAGCTGAGCGGCTACCGCAACCCGCACGCCCTGCGACAGGCACTCGAATACGTCCAGAGCAAGAGCTATCGCCGCCAGCCGTTCACCGCATACGTGGCTTTGCGCGACGAGCCGGCGGGCTACGCGTTACGTGACCATCCGCAGTTTTCGAACGTCTCGTACTTCAAGGGCTACGAGAAGCCGCTCGCCATCCTGTTCGAGGATCGGCGGTGCGGGGAGTGCGCGAGGTTCCACGAGAAGACGCTGAATCACCCCGACGTGGTCGCCGAAATGAAGGCGTTTCTCTTCGTCCGGCTCGATACCGACTCGAACCGCAAGATCGTCGGTCTCGACGGCAAAACCCTCACCTCCGCACAGTGGGCGGACGCCCTGAGCCTGACCCACCGCCCTGCCGTGGTGCTGTTCAACGAAGGCCGCGAGATCTACCGCATGGACTCGCAGCTGTACCACTTCCATTTCAAGGAGGCGCTCCGCTATACCAGCGGCGGTTATTACAAGCGCTATCAGAGCGTCTCCCGCTACAACGCCGCCCGCCGGGAAGAGCTCCTGAAGCAGGGCATCGACATCGACTACTCGGAGTAGCAACCACCCCCCCGCCCTTCTCGCGGATCCCTCCTTGAAAAGGAGGGGAAAACAATCACGCGACCTGCTCGGGCGCGGCCGGCGGCGCTTCCACCGGGCTCGCCTCCAGGGGCAATTCGGGGACGAACGCCGTCTCGGCCGCAGCGGGCACGCCCATCATCTCGGCGACGTCCTCGATCGCGGCGACGATCGCCGTCTTGCGCGCATCGTTCAGCCGCGCGAAACGCGACACGAATTGCTCGTGCAGGAAGGGTGGTGCCGCATCGAGCAATTTCACTCCGGCGGTAGTAAGGCGCGAATGCACGACACGCCGGTCCTGGACGTTGCGGTAGCGCTCCACCAGGCCACGCGCCTCGAGCTTGTCCAGGATGGTCGTCACGGTCGCCGGGCTGAGGCTGGCAGCTTCCGAGATCCGGCCCGACGTCACTTCGCCCAGCCGGCGAATCGCGGTGAGCACTACTAGCTGCGGCACGGTGACGCCGGCGGCGCGCTCCACCTGCTTCGAATGGCGGTCGACGCCATGCACGATGCGCCGGATCGCCATGAGCACTCTGCGTTCAAGTTCTGTCATGACTTTATTTTGACATCAAAAGATTCGTGTTGTAAACTTAAGCATCCAAAATATCGTAAGGTTTTGAATTATGTGTGGAATCTGTGGCGAGCTGACGTTCGACGCGGCTCCAGCGTCGGCGAGGTCGCTACAGGCGATGTCCGACGCCCTGGCCCCCAGAGGGCCGGATGGCGCCGGAATGCTGGTGCGGGGCGCGGTCGGGTTTGGCCATCGCCGACTGAAGATCATCGACCTCTCGGAGCGCGCGGCACAGCCGATGACCGACCCGGCGCTCGGCCTGTCGGTGGCGTTCAACGGTTGCATTTATAACTACCGCGCCCTGCGCGGCGAGCTGGAGGGGCTCGGCTATCGATTCTTCTCCGAGGGCGATACCGAGGTGGTGCTCAAGGCCTGGCATGCTTGGGGCGAGACCTGCCCGGAGCGCTTCAACGGCATGTTCGCCTTCGCGGTGCACGAGCGCGACAGCGGGCGCGTGATTCTGGCCCGCGATCGGCTCGGCATCAAACCACTCTACTACGCGGAATCGCCCGGGCGCCTCCGATTCGCCTCGACGTTGCCGGCGCTGCTCGCCGCAGGCGGCGTCGACACCGCCATCGATCCGGTGGCGCTCAACTATTACCTCTCGTTCCACGCGGTGGTGCCGCCGCCGTACACCATCCTGAAGGGTGTGCGTAAGCTTCCGCCTGCCACGGTGCGCATAATCGAGCCGGATGGCCGCATGCGCGACCGCACGTACTGGCGCCTCTCCTTCGAGCCAACCGCCGAAGACAAGCTGGCAAGCAACGAGGTCTGGCGGGACCGCCTCGCCGCCGCGCTGCGCACCGCGGTCGATCGGCGCATGGTGGCCGACGTGCCGGTCGGAGTGCTGCTTTCCGGCGGGGTCGATTCGAGCCTGATCGTCGGCCTGCTGACCGAGGCCGGCCAGGTCGGACTCAACACGTTCTCGATCGGCTTCGAGTCGGTCAACGGTGAACAGGGCGACGAGTTTCGTTACTCGGACGTGGTGGCGGAGCGCTTCGAGACCGAGCACCATCGTATCTTCGTTGAGTCGGACCGCCTGATCGAGGCGCTGCCCAGAACCATCGCCGCGATGTCCGAGCCCATGGTGTCCTACGACAACGTCGGCTTCTACCTCCTCTCGCAGGAGGTGGCGCGGCACGTCAAGGTGGTGCAAAGCGGTCAGGGCGCGGACGAGGTGTTCGCCGGCTACGACTGGTATCCCAAGCTGGTCGGCTCGGGCGACCCGGCAGCCGATTACGCGCGCGCCTTCATGGATCGCGACCACGATCGCTACAGGCAGCACGTCTCGAGCGAGTACGTCGACGGCGATCATGCGCGCCAGCTCATCGAGGAGGAGATGGCGCGGCCCGGGGCGCAGGACCCGGTGGAACGGGCGCTGCGGTTGGACACCACGGTGATGCTGGTCGACGATCCGGTGAAGCGCGTCGACAATATGACCATGGCCGCCGGACTCGAAGCACGCGTGCCGTTTCTCGACCACGAGCTGGTCGAGCTCGCGGCGCGCATTCCTCCGCACCAGAAGCTGCGCGACGGCGGCAAAGGCATTCTGAAGGACGTGGCGCGCCAGGTCGTGCCGAAGGAAGTGATCGACCGACCGAAGGGCTACTTTCCGGTGCCGGCCCTGAAGTATCTCGAGGGCCCGTTCCTCGCGCTGGCGCGCGACGCACTCGGCTCGCGTGCGGCGAAGGAGCGCGGGATCTTCCGCAAGGACTATCTCGACGCCCTGTTCGACGACCCCAAAGGTCACATCACACCGCTGCGCGGCTCGGAACTGTGGCAGGCGGCGCTGCTCGAAATGTGGCTGCAAACCCAGGGAGTCTGATGCCATGAGCACGACTCAATCGCGGAACGTTCGCAGGTCGCGCCAGCAGGGCGCCTATGCGCATCGCATGCAAAGGCTGCGCGATCAACTGGAAACGACGGTCGCCGGCGCCTTCGACGGCGTCGACCCGAAGCGCGACGCGACCCTCGACTGCGGCTGGGGCAGATTGCTGTTCGGACAGACTTTCGACGACCCCGCGAAGCTCGCCACGGCCCTGCTCGAAGAGGGACCCGAGCGACGCGATATCGCCGCGTACGTGCGCGACCCCCACCTCGTGCTTGCCGCGGCACCGCAAGACCTGTTCCTCGATCCATCGCACACCTACCGCCTCGACTTCGCGACCTACCGTCCGTCGCGGCGCCGGACGCGCGGCTTCGCCGTGCGCCTCCTCTCGAGCGTGGTCGACGCCGACGCGGTCAACCGCATCTACCTGTCACGCTCGATGGTGCCCGTGCAGCCCGATTTCCTGGTGTCCCGACGCGACAGCCGCACCATCGTCTACCTGGTGGCGGAAGACGAGGCCACCGGCGCCGTGATCGGCACTGTGACGGGCGTCGACCATCGACGCGCGTTCGGCGATCCGACCGGCGGTGCCTCGCTCTGGTGTCTCGCGGTGGATCCGCAAGCCGTCATGCCGCTCGTCGGCGAAACGCTGGTACGACGCCTGGCCGAGTACTTCATGGCGCGCGGCGCTCAGTATCTCGACCTCTCGGTGATGCACGACAACCAGCAGGCGATCGAACTCTACGAGAAGCTCGGCTTCGTGCGCATCCAGGCGTTTACCGTGAAGCACAAGAATCCGATCAACGAGAAGCTGTTCGTGGGGCCGCCGCCGGAAGCGACCCTCAATCCCTACGCGCGCATCATCGTCAACGAGGCACGCCGCCGCGGCATCGGCGTCGAGGTGGTCGACGCGGAGGGCGGCCTGTTCAGGCTGACCTCGGGGGGGCGCTCGATCCTCTGCCGCGAGAGCCTCTCCGAGCTCACCAGCAGCGTCGCCATGAGTATCTGCGACGACAAGGCGGTCACGCGCCGCGCGGTGCAGCGTGCCGGGGTCAAGGTACCCGAGCAGATCGAGGCCACGTCCCGCGACAATGTAGCCGATTTCCTCGAGCGACACGGCTCGGTCGTCGTGAAGCCGGCGCGCGGCGAGCAAGGTCGCGGCGTCGCAGTGGGCATCGACGATATCGACCAGGCGATGAATGCCGTCGAGCGGGCGCGCGCGCACTGCGACCGGGTGCTGGTCGAGCGCTGCGCGCAGGGCGATGACCTGCGGCTGGTGGTGATCGGTTACAAGGTGGTCGCCGCGGCGGTGCGCCGCCCCGCGCGCGTGGTCGGCGACGGCTTGACGCCGATCCGCGAGCTGATCGAGCGCCAGAGCCGGCGGCGCGCAGGCGCCACCGGCGGCGAGTCGCGCATACCGATGGACGCCGAGACCGAGCGCTGCCTGCATCGCGCCGGCTACGAGCTGGACGATGTGCCGCCCGCCGGTACCGAGATCGCGGTGCGCAAGACGGCCAATCTCCACACCGGCGGCACCATCCACGACGTCACCGACGAAGTGCACCCGAGGCTCATCGAGGCCGCAGTCAAGGCGGCGCGCGCGATCAACGTACCGGTGACCGGCATCGACCT
The DNA here is from genome assembly GCA_022340285.1 of Betaproteobacteria bacterium. Taxonomy (GTDB): domain Bacteria; phylum Pseudomonadota; class Gammaproteobacteria; order Burkholderiales; family SG8-39; genus JAABRB01. Next base: position 40,607 of record JAJDOG010000002.1, on the reverse strand, counting down.
CATCGTCAAGTCGCCTTCCGAGCCGGAGTACGTATTCATCGAGGCGAACGAGCGCCCGGGCCTGGCGAATCACGAGCCGCAGCCGACCGCCGAGCGCTTCATCGACCTGCTCTTTCCGCAATCGCTGCCGACCGGCGTACGGCACGCCGGGCTCTAAGGAGAAGAAGCGCCATGTCCAGGCTGAAGATCGACGTCGACTATCTCGCCGACGTGCTCCAGCGCCTGCTGGAGATACCGAGCCCCGCGGGCTACACCGACACCGTCGTCCGGTACGCGTGTGAGGAGTTCGGCCGGCTGGGCGTCAAGTACGAGCTCACGCGGCGCGGCGCGATCCGCGCACACCTTCCGGGCAACGAGTCGCGCGGCGCGCGCGCACTGTCCGCGCACCTCGACACGCTCGGCGCCCAGGTCAAGAACCTCAAGCCGAACGGCCGGCTGGAGCTGGTGCCCGTCGGTCATTGGTCGGCACGCTTTGCCGAAGGCGCGCGCTGCACGCTCTTCACCGACCGGGGCTCCTACCGCGGCAGCATCCTTCCGCTCAAGGCCTCGGGCCATACTTACAACGAGCAGATCGACACGCAGCCGATCGGGTGGGAGCACGTCGAATTCCGCGTCGACGCCCTGACGCGCAACATCCGCGACCTGCAGCGCTTGGGCATCGCTATCGGCGACATCATCGCGATCGACCCGCGCAGCGAGTTCCTTCCCAACGGGTTTATCGTCTCGCGGTACCTGGACGACAAGGCGGGCTGTGCGGCAATGCTTGCGGCGGTCAAGGCGCTGGTCGAGGAAGGCGGCAAGCTGCCCGTCGACACGATCTTCATGTTCTCGATCTCGGAAGAGGTGGGCGTGGGCGCCTCGTCGCTGCCGACACAGGACATCGCCTCGCTGGTGGTGGTCGACAACGGCACCACGGCGCCGGGGCAGGCGAGCGACGAATTCGGCGTGACCATCTGCATGGCGGACCAGACCGGACCCTTCGACTACCACCTGACGCGGAAGCTGATCCGCCTGTGCCGCGACAACGACATTGCCTTCCAACAGGACCTGTTCCGCTTCTACCGCTCCGACAGTGCTTCGGCGATCGAAGCGGGGCACGACGTGCGCACCGCACTGATCACCTTCGGCATCGACGCCTCGCACGGTCACGAGCGTATCCACATGCACGCACTGCGCTCCCTCGCGGAGCTGATCACCGCCTATGCGCGGAGCTCGGTCGAGATTCCGCGCGACATGGAAGAGTGGGGCTCGCTCAAGGGCTTCACCAAGCAGCCGATGAAGGAAGCGGAGAGCACCCTCGTCACGCCCGCCGGTCCGACGAACGAGCGACGCTGACGCGCAGTGGCAATGGCGCAACGCGAGCTGAGCGTCCGCGCCCTCGCCACCGGCGTCGCACTCGGCGCGCTGCTCGCGCCGTGCAACGTTTATTCGGGCCTCAAGATCGGCTGGTCGTTCAACATGTCGATCGTCGCGTTGCTCGCGGGCATCGCGCTTTGGCGCACGCTCGAGCGCGCGCACGGCACGCCAGAGTGGACGCTCAAGGAAAGCAACATTTCGCAGACCGCCGCGTCCTCGGCGGCCTCGATCGTATCGGGCGGCCTCGTCGCGCCGATCCCGGCCTATGCGCTGCTCTCCGGCCAGACCATCTCGCCGCTGCCGCTGATCGGCTGGGTGTTCGCGGTGAGCTTTCTCGGCATCTGGGTCGCCTGGTTCCTGCGACCCTCGATGATCGTCGCCGCACCGCTCCCCTTCCCCGCCGGCGTCGCAACGCTCGAGACGTTGCGTGACGTGTTCGCCCACGGCCGCGAGGCGGTGCTGCGCATTTCGGTGCTCGGCGGCGCCGGCCTTCTCTCCGGCGTGGTGAAGGCGGTACAGGCCTTCGCCTGGCAAATCCCGCGCTGGGCGCCGACGCCGCTCGCCGGGAAGCTCACGTTCTCGTTCGAGCCCTCGCTGCTGCTGCTCGGATTCGGCGCGATCATCGGCATTCGCGTCGGACTCTCCCTGCTCGCCGGGGCCCTGCTCGCCTGGGGCGTCGTTGCGCCGCGCCTGCTCGACCAGGGACTCGTCGCGTCGGATGCGGTGCGCGCCGGTTCGCTCTTCGGACCGCTGGTCGAATGGCTGCTGTGGCCCGGCGTCAGCCTGATGGTGACCGCGACGCTTGCGACCCTCGCCGTGCAACTCGCCCTCGGAGGGCGACGCCGCTACACCCGCGCCGGCCCGCCCCCGCCGAACCCGGTGAAGCGCCCCGCGCTCGTCGGCCTGGCGCTGGCGACGCTACTGGCCGTGGCGCTGCAAGTTGCGCTCTTCGACATTTCACTCTGGATGGCGCTGCTCGCGGTGCCGCTCGCGCTGGTGCTTGCCTCGGTGGCGGCACGCGTGGTCGGCGAGACCGGCATCCCGCCGATCGGCGCGATCGGCAAGGTCTCGCAGCTCGGCTTCGGCGTACTCGCGCCCGGCCAGGCGGTCACCAACCTGATGACCGCGAACGTCGCGGGCGGGGCCGCTGGACAGTGCGCCGACCTGATGAACGACTTCAAGGTCGGCCACGCGATCGACGCGTCACCGGCCCGACAGTCCGTTGCGCAGTGCTTCGGCATCCTCGCCGGAAGCGTCGTCGGCGTGTGGGTCTATCTCGCTTTGATCCCGGACCCGCAGACGATGTTGCTGACCGAGGAATGGCCCGCGCCGGCGGTCGCCACCTGGAAGGCGGTAGCCGAGGCGCTCGCGCACGGCATCGGGTCGGTGCCTCCGAGTGCGCGGGCCGCGATGCTCGTCGCCGGTGTGGCGGGGCTCGTGCTCGGCGTGCTCGAAGCACTGCTGCCGGCTAGGCGTGCAATCTATCTGCCGAGCGCGGTGGCGCTGGGTCTCGCGTTCGTGATCCCGGCGTCGATCTCCCTGATGATGTTTCTCGGCGCCCTGATCGCCTGGGTGTTTGCGGTGCGATGGCCGCGCCTCGCGGCGCGCTTCGGCATCGCCGCGGCAGCGGGACTCATCGCAGGCGAGAGCATTGCCGGCGTCGCGGCGGCCCTCTGGTCGATGGCGGCCGGCTAAGCTCGCGGACCGGGACCCAGCGGCGCAGCGATACCGCGCCGCAGTAGATCCTCGGAAACACGAACTAAGTAGACTGCCTTGCCGCGCGAGGTGTAGTCTGTTCGACCCCCCCAACCACCACAGGAGGCGGTAATGCCCACAGCGAAAGAGAAGGAAGTCAAGAACGGCGTGAACGTCGAAGCACTGCTCGGCGCGCGTGAAGCGCTCGAGAAAGCCCCACAGGCCGCCAAGTTCACCTGGCGCGCCACCAACAAGTGGGTGAACGGCACCCATAGCCAGACCGCAGTGAAGGAGTTCTTCGGGTTGGGCGAAGGGCAGAGCCATCGGCAGGAATTCACCTTCGAGGCCGATCATCCCGAGATCTTCGCATCCGAGGACCACGGCGCGACGCCGGTCGAGCTGGTGCTCGCGGGCCTTGCGAGCTGCCTCACCGCCGGCGTGGCGGCCGTCGCCCAGATGCGCAAGATCCAGCTGCGCTCGGTCTCCGCGACGCTCGAGGGCGGGATGGACATCCAGGGCATCCTCGGCATGGACGAGGACGTTCGCAACGGCTTCGACGGCATCAAGGTGTCGTACAAGATCGACGCCGACGCGACGAAGGACGAGATCGAGGCGCTCGTCGCCCAGTCGCAGAAGCGCTCGGCGGTCTTCGACATCGTGACGAATCCGACCAACGTCACCGTCGAAGTCAACAAGTAAGCCGCCGCTGCCTGCCCAACCGCGAGGAGCAAGTCCCATGCGCACCACCGCCGTCATCATCGGCGCGGGTCATGCCGGGCTGGCCATGAGCCGCTGCCTCACCGAGCGCTCGATCGACCACGTGGTCCTCGAGCGCGGTGAGGTAGCGAACTCGTGGAAGACCGAGCGCTGGGACTCGTTGCGCCTCCTCACGCCGAACTGGCAGAGCCGCCTTCCCGGGTACGGCTACGAGGGCGACGATCCCGACGGCTATCGCACCATGCCCGAGACGATCGCCTTCATCGAGCGGTACGCCGACGTGATTTCGGCACCGATCCGCAAGCACACTGCGGTCACTTCGGTGAGCCGCACCGAAAAGGGTTACGCGGTCGTCACCGACCAGGGGACATGGCAGTCTCGGGCCGTCGTGCTCGCTACCGGCGCGTGCAACATCCCCGTCGTTCCGGATCTCGGGGAAACGCTTCCGGCGGCAATCGCCACACTGACGACGCCGCAGTACCGCAATCCGGACCAGCTCGAGTCGGGCGGCGTACTCGTCGTCGGTGCCTCGGCCACCGGCGTGCAGATCGCCGACGAGATCCAACGCTCGGGCCGGCCGGTGACGCTGGCGGTGGGCGAGCATATCCGGATGCCGCGTGTCTATCGCGGCCGGGACATCGAGTGGTGGATGGACGCCGCCGGAGTGCTCGACCAGCGCTACGACGAGGTCGAGGACCTCCGGCGCGCGCGGGCCGTGCCTTCGCTGCAGCTCGCCGGCCACCCGGATCGCCGCACGCTCGATCTCAACTCGCTGACGGAGCTAGGCGTGAAGCTCGTCGGCCGCCTGGCGGGGGTGCGTGACGGCAAGGCGCTCTTCTCGGGATCGCTGAAGAACAAGGTGGCGCTCTCCGACCTCAAGATGATCCGGCTGCTCAACGCCCTCGACGAGTGGGCGACCGACGCGGGGTTGGATGGCGAGCTCGCGCCGCCGCACCGTCTCGAGCCGACCCGCATCGACGAGTCGCCGCCGCTCGGGATGGATCTCGTTGGCAGCGGGATCCGCACGGTCATCTGGGCGACCGGGTTCGTTCCCGACTTCTCCTGGCTCAGCGTGCCGGTTCTCGATCGGAAGGGCCGCGTTCGCCACGACGGCGGGATCACCGACTCGCCCGGCCTTTACCTCATGGGCATGCAGTTCCTGCGGCGCCGCAAGTCGGCGCTCATCGACGGCGCCGGTGACGACGCTCGCGACCTGAGTGCGCATCTCGCTTCCTATCTCCACGGGAAAGAAGATGTCGCTCGCCGCGCGGAACCCGCGCCGATGCGCGCGGCGTTGAGGCAGGCGATCGCGAACACCTAGGTCGCTAGTACGTTCCGGCAAAGCGATCGGCGTTGCGGACGTACGCGAGGTTGGTCTGGTCCGGATTACGGTTGACGAGATCGCGGCCATACAGCGGATGCGTCACGCTCCGCACCTCGTGCTCGATCGTGAAAAGCACCTTGCCGGTGTCGGGATCGACCAGGTCCTTGAAGCGGTACTGGTACGCGTCGCTCTCCTCGAACACCAACCCGCGCTCGCGCAGCTTCGCGTGCGGGCCCGAGAAATCCGCAACGTAGACCTGGATGTGATGCCCGTCGTAGGGCGGTATTTCGGCGTCGGTTTCGCGGTAGAAGAGGCGTTGTGACTTTCCGACGATGACGGCTGTGGCCGGTGCGCCCTCGCGCGTCTCGACGCTGGCCGGCACGCCGATCATGCGTTCGTAAAAGCGCGCGATGCCGGGCGCCGCGCCCGGTGGGACATCGAACTGGACGTAAGGGATTCCCAGTGTCCTCGTCCCGAATTCCTCTCCGGGCGCATGCAGGCGAATGCGATTGCCCCAGGGGCAGGTGGTGTCGATGAATCCGGCGCCACGCGTGAACGAAAAAGCCGTGCCGGCAAGCGGCTTCGCGACGCGCTCGAGGCGCTTCATCGCGGCGTCGAGGTCCGGAACAACGACACCGACGCGTCCGCGTAGCAACTGCTTGCCGCGGGTCGGCAAATGGAACTGGTTGCGGCCGACGTTCACCCACATATTGTCCAGACCGACGACCACGTACGGATCGCGGGTCAACCCCAGGCCCACCACGTAGAACAGAATCGCATGCTGCTGGTTGTCGTGCGAGAGGTTGACGTGCTCGAGGGCTACGATATTTCCGAGGTCCTCGCGCGTGCGGTCGTAGGTGCGGTCGTCCACGATCGTTGCTCCGGTTGTCTGCGGCTGGCGGTGGCGTCCTCGTCCCCGAGTCGAAAGCGACACATCGCCGCAAGAAGGCAATCATAATGGGAATTCGCGCTGCAGAGGGAGTTTGCCGTGTCCGTTTTCCACGCAATGAGTCTGATCGTGACGCTGGTCGCTCTGTTCGGCTACCTGAATCACCGGTTCATCGGGCTGCCGGACACCATCGGCATCACCGCGATCGGTCTCGTGGCCGCACTCGCAGTCACCGCGTTCGGCGCCTACGACCCGACGGTCGTCGAATGGGCGGCGCGCACGGTCGAGCGCATCGACTTCGCCGAGGTCGTGTTTCACGGCATGCTCGGAATGCTGCTGTTCGCGGGCAGCCTGCACATCAACCTAGATGACATCGACCGCCAGAAGTGGACGATCCTCCTGCTCGCCACGATCGGGGTGGTGCTCTCGACCTGCATCGTCGGCACGGCATTCTACGGCGCGGCGCGCCTGCTCGGCCTGGAGTTGCCCTTCATCTACGCCTTGCTGTTCGGCGCCCTCATCTCTCCCACCGACCCGATCGCCGTGCTCGGCATCCTGCGCAAGGTCGGCGTGCCCAAGGAACTCGAGTCCAAGATCGCCGGAGAGAGCCTGTTCAACGACGGGACGGGCGTGGTCCTCTTCCTCACGCTCTCCGGGATCGCCTTTGGCGGGCACGACACGACTGCGCCGCAAGTGATATTGTTGCTCGCCACGGAGATCGTCGGCGGAGTGCTTGTCGGTCTGGCACTGGGGCTCGCCGGGTTCTACCTCCTGCGCGGTATCGACAGCTACGCGGTCGAGATCATGATCACGCTGGCGATGGCCACCGCCGGATACAGCGTGGCAGAGTTCTTGCACACCTCGGCGCCGATCGCCGTCGTCGTCATGGGACTCCTCGTCGGCAATCACGGCAAGCGGCTCGCCATGTCCGAGCGTACACGCGAGCACCTGTCGTCCTTCTGGGATCTCACCGACGAGTTGCTCAATCTCCTGCTCTTCGGGCTGATCGGCATCGAGATCATCGCGCTGGTCTCGCCCGTGGCGCATCTCGCACCGGCGCTGATGGCAATACCGATCGTGCTCGCCGCGCGTCTCGCAAGCGTCGGGCTGCCGATCCTGGCACTGCGCCTGTTCCGGGACTTCTCGCCCAACACCGTGAAGATCATGACCTGGGGCGGGCTGCGCGGCGGGATCTCGCTCGCGCTGGCGCTTTCGTTGCCGCAGTTTCCGGGACGCGAGCCGATCGTGGCCGCCACCTATGCGGTGGTGATCTTCAGCATCCTGGTGCAGGCGCTTTCGATCGGGCCGCTGGTGCGGCGCTGGCAGTGAGGAGGTCGCAGGCGCGACGCGGAAATCGTTCAAAGGCCGAGATACGCCTGGCGAACGCGGTCGTCCGCCAGCAGCTCGGCGCCGGTTCCGTTCATGGCGATCCGGCCGTTCTCCAGAACGTATGCCGACTGCGCGAGCTTGAGCGAGACGGCGACGTTCTGCTCGACGAGGATGATGGTCAATCCGCGTTCGTGCAGCCGGCGAATGGTGTGGAACACTTCCTGAACGATCGTCGGGGCGAGCCCCAGCGAGGGCTCGTCGAACATTACCAGCTCGGGCTGACCCATGAGGCAGCGGCCGATCGCCAGCATCTGCTGCTCGCCGCCGGACAGCGTGCCGGCAGGCTGGCGCTCACGCTCCTTCAAGCGCGGAAAGAGCTCGAAGATCTCCTCGAGCGTTTGCGCCAGACGCGCGCGGGCGCGCCGCAGCATCGCACCCATCTCGAGATTCTCGCGCACCGTCAAGCTTGGGAACACCTGCCGCCCTTCGGGGACCTGGCCGATCCCGAGCTCGCACACGCGGTGGCTCGGCAGTCCCCCGATGTCCTGGCCGCGAAACCGGACCATGCCGCGCCGCTGCGTCTCGATACCCGCGATGGTGCGGATCAAACTCGACTTCCCGGCTCCATTTGACCCGACGATCGCGACGATCTCGCCCTCGGAGGCCGCGAGCGTCACCCCGTCGAGCGCCTGCGCGTCGCCATAATAGAGATCGAGCTCCCGCACCTCGAGAATCGGCGATCCGTTCACGGCGCTCAAACTTCAGCCTCCTCGCCGAGATAGCACTCGAGCACTGCCGGGTCGCGCACGACTTCCTCGGGAACGCCCTCGCAGATCCGCTCGCCGTGGTGGAGCACCACCACGCGGCCGGCAAGCGCCATCACCGCGCGCATCACGTGCTCGATGAGCAGAATGGTGATCCCGGTCTCGCTGTTGATACGGCGGAACACGCCGACCATTTCGTCGACTTCGGTGGGCCGCAGGCCAGCCATCACCTCGTCGAGCAGAAGGAGCGTGGGCCGCGTCGCCATCGCGCGCGCCACCTCGAGGCGCTTGCGCTCGGGAAGCGTGAGGCTCGCAGCGAGCGTGCGGGCCTTCGCATCGAGGTGCAGCAGCTCGAGCAGCTTGCCGGCCTCGCGCTTCGCATCCGCCACGCGCGCCTGCGCGTTCAACGCCCCGACCACGACATTGTCGAGCACGCTCATCTGCGGGAAGGGTTTGACCACCTGGAAGGTCCGGCCGATCCCCGACCGGCAGATCTCGTGCGGCCGCAGGCCGGTGATGTCGCGTCCCGCGAGCCGCACCTCGCCCGCGTCGGGTGCGAAGACGCCGGCGATCACGTTGAAGCACGTGGTCTTGCCGGCGCCGTTCGGACCGATCATCGCCGCGATCGCGCCCTGCTCGACATTGAAGCTCACGCTGTCCACGGCGCGCAGGCCGCGGAACGACTTGCTGAGATCGCGAACTTCGAGCAGGGCCATACTAAGGATGTACTGAAGACCTCCGCGCACGCGCGCGGGGGGATATGCAAGGGGCTTGCCCCTTGCTTGTTCCGGGGGATATACAAGGGGGCCTTCCCCCTTGTTCATACGACCGGGGTTTGCTCTGCGGACTGAACTCGTGAATCGAAGACACCACCACGCGCACTCCTTCTGACACGGCTACTTGTCCTTCAGGCCGAGGCGGCGCGCGATGGCCGGCCAGATTCCGTTCGGCAGGAACATGATGACGACGAGCAGGCACAGCCCGTAGAAGACCTGCTTCACTCCCGGGACCTCGATTCCGGCGGCCGCCATGATTTCCGTGATGCTGTCGGCGAGGATCGTCAGCACCGCCGCACCGAGGATCGGACCGAAAAGCGTGCCCAGCCCGCCGATGATCGGCCCCAGGATGATCTCGATCGAACGGCTGATGTGGTAGGTCTGCTCGGGAAAGAGGTTGTTGTAGTAGAAGGCGTAGAAGACACCGGCGACCCCGGTCATCGCCGCGCTGATCACCACCGCGAGCATCTTCCAGCGAAATGTGTTGATGCCGAGCGCCTGGGCCGCGTCCTCGTCCTCGCGAATCGCCTGCCAGTAGTATCCGGCGCGGCTGCGCAGCAGCCAGGTGCAGAACGCAAAGGCGCCGGCCGCGAGGGCCAGCATGACGAAATAGAACATCTTCGGCGTGCCGCGCAGATTCAGAAGATCCCAGGTGTCGCGCTGCTCGACCTTGATGAAGAGCCCGGCCGCGCCGCCGAGCCAGGTGATGTGATCGAACCCGATGCGCGTGAACTCGGCGAACGCGATGGTGAGCAGCGCGAAATAGACGCCCGAGATCCCGAACCGGAATGCGAGGAACCCGATCACCGCGCCGGCCACGACGCAGAGCGCGATGGCGAGCCACACGCCCGCCCACGGCCCGATCCCGTAGTGAAAGAACAGCCCGGCGGCCGCGTACGCGCCGAGTCCCACGTACAGCGAATGGCCGAGCGAGAGCTGGCCGGCGAACCCCATCATGACGTTCCACGCCTGCCCCGTGAACGCAAAGAAGAGGATCAGAGTCGCCACCGACAGGACGTAGCTCCCGGACACGAATGGGAGGACGATCAGGGCCACCGCGAGGATCGCGAGGAGCACCTGGGCCCGGCGCTGGGCGCTCACGCCCTTCTCCCCATGAGCCCTTGCGGCCGGAACAGCAACACCAGGATCAGCAGGCCGAAGCTGAACATGCTTTTCGCGGAAGGCTCGATGAACAGGCCGGCGAGCGACTCGGACATGCCGATCAGAACGCCACCGAGCAGTGCCCCCGGCATCGAACCCAGGCCGCCCACGATGACGATCACGAACGCGAGGAGCGTGTAGCTCGGACCGAGCACCGGCGTGACGTCCACGAGCAGCACCATCATGCAGCCGGCCACTGCGACGCACGCCGCCCCGACGCCAAAAGTCAAAGCATAGAGGTGCTTCACGTTGAGCCCGACGACGAGTGCGCCCAGGTGATTGTCGGCGCAGGCGCGGATCGCCTTGCCGGTGAGCGTGAGCTTGAAGAAGGCGAACAGCGCGGCGCTCGTCGCCAGGGCCGCCCCCGCGGCGATGACGCGCACCTTGTCGAAGAGGATCGGCCCGATCGCGAACGACTCGAGCTGGTAGTCCACCTGGACGTTGCGCGCGTCGGGTCCGAAGATCACCAGGAGCGCGTTCACCATGATCAGCCCGATCGCCACGAGCAGCAGGAACTGCGAGTGCTCGGGGCGGGTGATGAAAGGGTTGATCAGGCCCGCCTGCAGGACATAGCCGAACCCGAAGAATGCAGCCGCGATCGGGATGACGAGCAGGAGCGGGTCCAGACCCAGCGCGGCGAACAGCACGACCACCGCGTACATGGCGATCGTCATCATCTCGCCGTGCGCGAAGTTGACCACGCGGACGACGCCGAAGATCACCGACAGGCCGAGCGCCATCAGGCCGTACACCAGTCCGGTGAGCACCCCGGAGATCGCGACGTTGACGACGAGCTCGAGCGGCATACACAAAAAGGGCCGGCGCGGGCCGGCCCTCGATTTCCCCCTTCCGGTGCTAGGCCTTGTAGTACGGGGCCGGGAACACCGGCTTGGCCGTCGCGGCATCTGCCGGCAGCACGACCGTCGGGAGCCCCTTCAGGTTCTGCACGCACGCCGAGCCGATCCCCTCGACCTGGCCTTTGGCGTTGAACTTGATGGGCGCGCCCAACATCATCTTCCTGGGGATGTTCGTCTGGCGGATCGCGTCGGCGAGCGTCTTCGGGTCGGTGGAACCCGCACGCTTGAACGCATCGGCCGCGATCATGATCGCCTCGAAGGTGAAGCCGACGTTGAGGCCGTGGAAGGGGAACTTCTCGCCTGGATTCTGCTTTTGGAAGGCCTTCTCGACGACGTGCGTCAGCTCGGCGCGCGGGTTGTACCACGGCACGTTCGAGATGCTGTACTCGGAGAACTTGCCGAGCGTCTTGAAGTACTGCTCCTCGTACATCCCGGGTGAGCCGGGGCTGATGATGCCCATCGGGTTCCAGCGCTGCTTGACCATCTCGCGGCGCAGCGCGATGGCGTCGTTCAGGCGGCAGACGAGCATCAGGAAATCCGCGTTCGACGCCTTGGCCTTGGACACCTCGACGGTCAAGTCCCTGGCGGCGGGGTCGTACGAGATCGTGTCCACGATCTTGAACGGCAGCTGCGTCATGTGGGGCATGGCCGCAGCGATACCCCTGGACACTGCCGTGCCGAACGTGTCGTTCACGTGCATGAACACGGCGGTGCGCGGCACGGTGTTGGTCGCGTGGAAGAGATCGCCCGTCAGCCGGAGGCCGTTCCCCACGATGTCGCGCGCGGTCTGGAAATTGCGAAACACGAACTTGTAACCCTGCTCGGTGATCTGCGGCGCGGCCGCAATGTTGATGACGAGCGGGGTGCCGCGCTGCTCAGCCACCTGGGCGATCGCCACGGTCTGGCCGGAATCGAACGCACCGACGAGGACGTTCGCCCCCTCCTGGATGAGCCGTTCCGCACGCGTGCGCGCGACGTCGACGTTGGTTTCGGTGTCGGCGTTCATCAGCTCTACGTCGACGCCGAGCATCTGCTTGATCACGCCGGGCGCGAGATCGGCACCCTTCTGGCACGACTGGCCGATGAAGCCCTGATAGCCGGAGCGCGGCAGCAGAACCCCTACCTTGAGCCGCTTCGATTGGGCGCGGACGATCGCCGGGAACCCGAGCGTCGTGAGCGCCGCTGACGCGGCGGCGGCCTGGATCACGCGGCGCCGGACGGGCGACCGCGGCTTGGATGGTGCAGTCATCGTGTTTTCCTCCTCCAGAATTATTCGGGCAGACCGGACGAATTGTTATGGTTTGGAAGGGAATGTGCAACCGTCCCCCGGGACACGTTAGCCGGCATTCGCACCGGTGTCAAAACCGGGCCGCAGGACGGACCCGAGCGCAAGTTATTGAAGTACTTCAATCCGGCGTGGGACGCTGCGTTGCGATCTTCGGTGGACAATGCACGACAGCGCTTCTCCAGATAAGGAAGCGCTGCAGCCGCGCGAGCTACAGCGATGTTTCCGTTGAAGGTTCTGCAGCCCGTGACACCGTTTCCGCTACGGCGAGGGCTTGACATGCCGCACGGGCGGAGAGTAGGTTGACCGGCCTAACAGCCGTTAGATTGATAACCGCCGTGGCAAGACAGATTCGATCGCGCCGCAGCATCCCGTGAGCCTGAACGGCGACGTGCCTCCGTAGGGATTTATGTGGGGCGGCCGTGCGCCGATTTGGCCACAAGTGAGGTTCATACCCATCAAGGAGGTGCGCCATGCGAAACAGGTTTCCGCTTCACTACGTCGTGTGCGCATGCGCTGTGCTGAGCCTTGTTGCGCCGAGCGCTTCCGCGAAAGGCGGGCACGCGGACACGCTGGACTGTGACGGCCTGAAGCTCGCCTATATCGAAGATACGACCATCACGCTCGCGCAGTTGAACCCCGCCACCGCAACCGACCCGGAGCATTGTGAGGTGATTGGGGCGATCGATGAGCGTTTCAGTCCGGTGGATGGGCAGCCGTATGCAATCAAGTTCCACCTGCGGTTGCCGACCGATTGGAACCGAAAGTTCTTCTATTCCGGCGGTGGTGGTACCGACGGTAACCTCGGAGGCGCCGCGGGTGCGCAGCTTCAGCAAGGCTACGCAGTGGTCTCGACCGATAGCGGTCACGACAATGACGTGAACACGTCCGATGTCGCCGGCACCTTCGAGTTCGGGTTCGATCCGCAAGCGCGAAGCGATTATGGTTACAACGGGCCGGCCCGGGTCACTCAAGCGGCGAAGACGATCATCAAGCAATTCTACGGTCGCAAACCGGCGTATTCCTATTTCGTCGGTTGCTCAGAAGGCGGGCGAGAAGGGCTGATGCTTTCGCAGCGCTATCCGAAGTTCTTCGACGGCATCGTTGCAGGTAATCCCGGCATGGATCTCCCGAAGGCGGCAGTCGCGGAAGCCTGGGACTCGCAAGCGTTCGCGCGTGCGGCGCGCAGCATGACGCCTTTCGGCAACCCGGATCTCGCCAGCGCGTTCACGGACGCCGAACTCGCGACGATAGGCAACGCCATACTCGCACGGTGCGATGCCAAAGACGGGCTGGTCGATGGCATGGTGTTCAAGCCGTTTGCTTGTCACTTCGATCCTGCGACGCTCGGGCCGGCGGGAACCGATGAGCTTTCCGCGGCCCAAGTCGCGGCGCTCGAGGCGGTTTTCGGCGGAGCGAGGAATTCGCACGGTAAAGCTCTTTACGCCGGTTGGCTGTGGGACCCGGGCGTCACCGCCTTCGGGTGGCGCCAATGGAAGATCGGGCCGCTTTTTCCGGGGTTTCCGATACCTGGAAACAGCGCGCTCAACGTGACGCTCGGCGGCGGCGCACTACCCTTCATATTCACGACGCCGCCGAATACCATGACGGGAGGCACTGATCTCGCCGCGAGCACCATCATTGCGACGGCAAGTCCGTTGGGGCCAGGCACGACCACCTTCGGCGATGCATTCGTGCCGTGGGTGCTGAGCTTCAACATGGACACGGATGCGCCGAAAATCTTTGCTCGGTCGAAACCCTACCGGGAATCGGCGATGGATTTTATGGGCACCAGCGCCACCGACTACGGGAAGTTCAGTCGCCATGGTGGCAAGTTGATCGTCTACACAGGACAAGCCGACCCCGCGTTTTCGACCAAGTATCACGTCGCTTGGTACGATAAGCTGATCCTGCGCAACGGCGGTTTGGTGAGAACACGCCGGTTCGCCCGACTGTTCATGGTCCCCGGAATGAATCATTGCGGCGGAGGTCCGGCGACGTCGCAATTCGACGCGTTCGCGGCATTGGTCGATTGGGTGGAAAACCGCAAGGCGCCGAATAGCATCACCGGTACCGCTCCAGCGTCGACGCCGTGGCCCGGACGCACGCGGCCGCTGTGCGCCTATCCGGCCTACGCCCGGTACAAGGGCAAGGGCGACATCAATGTGGCCGAGAGCTTCGAGTGCCACGTCGAGAAGCGACATGCACACGGCCATGACCGACACGACGACGACCATGACCGCGACCACCGTGGCGACCGGCACTAGCCGGGACTGAGCGCCGGCGAAGATGTTATCGTTCGGCGCCATGACGCGCGCCGCACGAAACGCGAGGGACGCCGCGCTGGCGCTCGCCAAAGAGTGTCCGGAGATGGGCAAGGTGCGCGCCGCGCGCGAGCTGCGCCGGCGCGGCATCCATTTGTCCGCCTCGGCGGTGCATTCCATCTGGACGCGGCACGGCCTCGCGACGAGCTACGACCGCCTTAGAATGCGCGCCGGCCGCGCCAAAGCGGGCAGGTCGGCGCTCTCCGAATCGCAGCGCGCGCGGCTGCGCCGCGCGACCATCAGCCGGCGCGTGGCGGCGCGCGCCGGAGCGAACGGTTCTGCACTCCATCCGCGGCGCGAGGAATTGCTCGCCGTGGCGGCAAGGGTCTTCAGCGCGCGCGGCTACGAGAGCGCATCGCTGCGCGAGATCTGCGCCGCGGCCGGCATCCTCCCGGGCTCGATGTACCACCACTTCCGTTCGAAGGAGGATCTCTTCGTCAGCATGCACGCGGAAGGCTTCCGCCGCCTGAACGAAGTGGTGGATCGCGCGCTCGAGGGCAAGTCCGAACCCTGGGCGCGGCTCGAAGCGGCGATCGGCGCGCACCTCGGCGAACTCGTGCAGCGCACGGACGTGGTCGCAGCTACCTCTGCCAGCCTCTTCCATATGGAGGGCACGCGACTGCAGCGCCGCCTAAACCACCGGCGCAAGGCGTACGAAGACCGCTTCCGCAAGCTGATTCAAACGCTGCCGCTCCCCGCTGACGTGGACCGCAGCTTGCTGCGGTTGACGTTATTGGGAGCGATCAACTGGACGCGCGTCTGGTACCGCCCGGGAAAGCGTACGCCAATGCAGATCGCGCATCACCTGGTCCACAAGGTTCTGCGCAAGAGCCTGGGTTGAGTTACGTTCCCGCGCCGAGGGCCGCCACGATCAACCACGCGCCCCACGCGACGAGCCCGGCGCCGACTGAGCGATCGAACGTGCGACCCAGCGGCAACAGACGCTCCGCAAGCACGTAAACCGAGATCGCCGCAGCCCAGGCGAAGCTCATCGCGCCCGCGACGAAGAGCACCGTCATCACCAACCAGCAGCAGCCCACGCACCAGGCCGCGTAGCGCAAGCCCATCACGAATGCGCCGCCCGCTCCCTCGCGCCAGTCGTTGATCATGAATCCGAGCGGCGAGCGGCAGCGCGCCACGCAACCCGCCTTTGCCGGCGACCATTGATATGCGCCCGCGGCGACGAGCAGGCTGCCGGCCAGCGCACCGTTGGCAAGGCGCATGTCCGCCGTGATCAGACCGGCCTGCTGCAGCCCCCAATGCGCGAGCGCGTAGGCGACGCCCACCACGCACCAGGTAACAAGGTAGCCGGCAAAGTAGGCCGCGGAGGCGAGCGCGCTCTTCGACATTTGCCCATGCAGCAGATACGAGGGCGCCGCGGCGGGCGCCATCATCGCCGCCATCATCACCGCCCACATCGTCGCCAGCGGGACGATGCCCATCTGCATGCCCGGCATCGCCGCATGCATTGACATCTCGCGACCGAGCTGCACGAACCACAGCCATGCCAGCGCACCGATCACGACGATCGACGTGATCGGCAGGAGCCGCCCGGTCATGACGCCCGCCCGAGGACCGCCGGCTTGCGGAAAGCGCCTGGCCGGACGATGACGCAGAAACAATTGAAACAAAACCCCACCGTTCTTGAAAATCGCCGGATACAAGCGGCAACTAGACTCGCTTCCGCACCACCCACCGCATACCGCATTTTTTGCTCCACATCCACAAAGGAGACATTGATGACTACAGTAGCAGAGAAACAAGTGAACAACGGCGTGAACGTCGATGCGTTGCTCGGCGCGCGTGATGCGCTGGGCCAGGCCCCGGAGGCCGCCAAGTTCACCTGGCGCGCAACCAACAAGTGGGTGAACGGCACCCACAGCCAGACCAAAGTGAAGGAGTTCTTCGGGCTGGGCGAAGGGCAGAGCCACCGGCAGGAGTTCACCTTCGAGGCCGATCATCCCGAGATCTTCGCATCCGAGGACCACGGCGCGACGCCGGTCGAGCTGGTGCTCACGGGTCTCGCCAGCTGCCTCACCGCAGGCGTGGCGGCCGTCGCCCAGTTCCGCAAGATCCAGCTGCGCTCCGTGAAGGCAACGCTCGAAGGCAGCATGGACATCCAGGGTATCCTCGGCATCGACGAGGATGTGCGCAACGGCTTCGACGGCATCAAGGTGAAGTACGAGATCGACGCCGACGCGACGAAAGAAGAGATCGAGGCGCTCGTCGCCCAGTCGCAGAAACGCTCGGCGGTCTTCGACATCGTCACCAATCCGACCAACGTCTCGGTCGTGGTGAACTGAGCGCTCAGGCGAAGGCACGGGAGCCGCGCCATGCGCACCACCGCTGTCATCATCGGCGCGGGCCACGCGGGCCTCGCCATGAGCCGCTGCCTCACCGAACGCTCGATCGACCACGTGGTCCTCGAGCGCGGTGAGGTAGCAAACTCGTGGAAGGCCGAGCGCTGGGACTCGCTGCGCCTCCTCACGCCGAACTGGCAGAGCCGGCTCCCTGGCTTCACTTACGAGGGCGACGATCCTGACGGCTATCGCACGATGCCCGAGACCATCGCTTTCATCGAGCGCTATGCCGAGGTGATCTCGGCCCCGGTCTATCCCAACACCCGGGTGACCTCGGTGCGCCGTACGGACGGCGGCTACACGGTGAGCACCGACCAGGGGCAATGGCAGGCCCGGGCCGTCGTGCTCGCCACCGGTGCGTGCAACATCGCAAACGTTCCGGCGGTCGCCGAGGCGGTGCCGTCCACGGTGAACACCCTCACCCCGATGCAGTACCGGAATCCGGACCAGCTCGACTCGGGCGGCGTGCTCGTCGTCGGCGCGTCGGCCACCGGCGTGCAGATCGCCGACGAGATCCAACGTTCGGGCCGGCCGGTGACACTGGCGGTGGGCGAGCACATCCGGATGCCGCGGATCTATCGCGGCCGGGATATCCAGTGGTGGATGGACACTGCCGGGGTGCTTGACCAGCGCTACGACGAGATCGACGACCTCCAGCGGGCGCGGAGTGTGCCGTCGCTGCAACTTGCCGGCTACGCCGACCAGCGCCCGATCGATCTCAACGCGCTGTCGGGCATCGGCGTGAAGCTCGTCGGCCGTCTCGCGGGGATGCGTGACGGGAAGGCGCTGTTCTCGGGATCCCTGAAGAACCAGGTAGCGCTGTCCGACCTCAAGATGAACCGTCTGCTCAATGCGATCGATGAATGGGCGACCGGCGCCGGCCTCGACGACGAGGTCGGCCCGCCGCATCGCTTCGAACCCACCGAGGTGGCGTCGTCGCCATCCCTCGCGCTGGATCTGACCCGCGGCGAGATCCGGACCATCGTCTGGGCCACCGGGTACCGGCCCGACTATTCCTGGCTCGATGTCCCCGTTCTCGATCGCAAGGGTCGCATCCGTCACGACGGCGGAATCGTCGAGTCGCCCGGGCTCTACCTGATGGGCATGCAGTTCCTGCGCCGCCGCAAATCAACGCTCATCGACGGAGCCGGCGACGACGCTCGCGACCTGAGCGCGCACCTGGCGTCCCACCTGGACGAGCAGAGTGCGAGGCTGCCCCTTCCGCGTCGCGTGCCGAGCGGCGGAGCGCTCGCAGGGAGACTCCGCGAGGCCTTCGTCTACGCCGGCTAGCCGAAAGTCAACGCGAGCGAGGCGGCCGCTATCGCTCCGCTCAGTGTGGCTCGGCGATCAGCGTCCGCGCAGGAGGTGATAGCTGAGCTCGCCCGGGTCGGCGAGATCCGGCACCTTCCAGCCGTCGAGATCGTATTCCGCCATGCACTGCTCGGCGAATCCCTTGAACCGCTCCGCATTGCCGGAGGCCTCAGCGCCGAAGAGGCAGTACCGCCGGATCTCCTCGGTCGACCCGCCGTAGTTGATCTCGTAGAGCTCGTGCCGGCCGCCGAACTCGGTGGCGAGCGAGTCCCAGAGCAGCTTCATGAGCTTGACCCGGTCCTCCGCGTTGTAGCCGTTCGAGCCGCGCAGGTAGCGATCGAGATAGGGGCGGATCTCCGGACTCTTGAAGTCGCGTGCGTGGGAATTGAGGTAGATCAGGCTCGACGCGACCGTCTGCTCGATGAGGTACTTCACCTTGGTGTACGCCATCGTGGCGATGATCTGGTACGCATTGCCGGGATCCATGTTGGGCAGCACGTAGTCGTCGATCCACGGCCTGGGATCACGCACCATGGCGTCCGTGAGCGCCCAGAAGAGATTCCGCCAGGCGATGACCTCGCCGACGTTGGCCTGCACGCCGCGGTAATCCTTGGTGCCTGCCGCCTCGACCGCCTTCAGGAGCAGCCCTGAGATGAAATCGAGCTTGACCGCGAGGCGCGTGCAGCCGTGCACGACGAAGCGCGGCAGGAAGCCGGTGCGCGGGAAGAAGTTGTTCGCCTTCTCGACATCGGCATAGACGAAGACGTTTTCCCAAGGCACGAGCACCTCGTCCATGATGAAAACGGCGTCGTTCTCGTCCAGGCGGCTCGACAGGGGGTAGTCGAAGGGACTGCCCATCACGGTCGAGGTCATCTCGTAGGACGTCCGGCAGATGAACTTCGCGCCCGGCGCATTGGTGGGCATCATCAAGACGACCGCGAACTTCTTGTCCTGCAGCGGGATGAGACCGTGGTGCGCGACGAACGTGTAGTTCGTCAGCACCGAGCCCGTGGCCACCACTTTGGCGCCCGAAACGACGATCCCCTTGTCGGTTTCCTTCACGACGTGGCAGCACACGTCGGCCACCTCGTTCGGCGGGCGGTCCCGGTCGACCGGCGGATGGATGATCGCGTGGTTGATGAACGGCACGCGCTCCTGGCTGAACTTGTACCAGCGACGCGCGTTCTCCTGGTAGGGGTCGTAGAAGTCGGCGTTGGCGCCGAGCGTCGCGAGAAACGAGGCCTTGTAGTCGGGGGCTCGGCCCATCCAGCCGTAGGTGATCTTGGCCCACTCGGCAATCGCGTTGCGCCCGGCGATCAGATCCTCGCGGGTCTTGGGGGCCTTGAAGTACGCCTGGGTGAAGCTGCCGTTGCCGGTGTCGGTGGGCAGCGTGAGCTTCTCCTTCGACTCTGGATCGTGCAGCGCGTCAAAAAGCCGCGCGGTCATGCGGGCGGTGTTGCGGAAGGCCGGATGCGTGGTCACGTCCTTCACCCGCTCGCCGTAGATGTAGACCTCGCGCCCGTCGCGCAGCGACTCCAGGTACTCGGCGCCGTTCTGCGGTCTGGAGACGCGCGACTTGCCGACCGTTTCTGCCTGGGCTGCGAAGGATTCCTTGCTGCCGCGGGGATCGCCTGATTTCATCGGAGCTCCTCCTCTTTCGTCTCGGCCGGCGGCGGCGATCTGTTGGGATGTCCAACAAATCGCGGTCGAATGCTAGACTAGCCAAAGTCCAAAGCGCACACAAGTAGCACTGCAGTAGCACTGCGCGGATGCTGCATGGCTGGTGTCGTGCGCACACTCAGGAGGAGATCAGATGAGCACGAATTCGTTTGACGGAGATCGCCGCAATCTGCTCAAGGCCGGTAGCGCCGCCCTGGCGCTCGCCGCGCTCCCGAAGTTCGCTCACGCTCAGGGTTCGACCATCAAGCTCGGCTACGTGTCGCCGCAGACCGGACCGCTCGCACCGTTCGGCGAAGCCGACAAGTTCGTCATCGACCAGATGCAGACCGTGTTCAAGAACGGCATCGCGGTCGGCGGAAAGAAGATGCCGGTCGAGATCCTGCTGAAGGACAGCCAGTCCAACCCGAATCGTGCGGGCGAGGTGGCCAACGATCTCATCCTCAAGGACAAGGTGCAGCTGGTGCTCACCGCCGGCACGCCGGAAACCTCGAACCCGGTGTCTGATGCGTGCGAGTTAAACGAGGTGCCCTGCGTCTCCAGCGTCGTGCCCTGGCAGCCGTGGTTTTTCGGGCGCAAGGGCGACCCGGCGAAGGGTTTCGACTGGACCTACCACTTCTTCTGGGGACTGGAAGACGTCATCGCCAACTTCACGAACGGCTGGAAGTCGGTGCAGACCAACAAGGTGGTGGGCGGGCTCTTCCCCAACGACGGCGACGGCAACGCCTGGGGCGACCCGAAGCTCGGCTTCCCAGGGCCGCTCGCCAAGATGGGCTTCACGCTCATCGATCCCGGCCGCTATCAGAACCTCACGCAGGACTTCTCGGCGCAGATTGCCGCCTTCAAGAAGGGAAATGCAGAGATCGTCACCGGCGTGATGATCCCGCCCGACGCGAAGACTTTCCTCACGCAAGCCAAGCAGCAAGGCTTCAGCCCCAAGGTCGTGACGCTCGGCAAGGCGCTCCTCTTCCCGGGTGCGATCGATGCGCTGGGCGACCTGGGCGACGGTCTGACGACCGAGGTGTGGTGGTCGCCGTCGCATCCGTTCAAGTCGTCCCTGACCGGTCAGAGCGCGAAGGCGCTCGCGGCCTCCTACGAGGCCGCGACGGACAAGCAGTGGACGCAGCCCATCGGCTTCGCGCACGCGCTGTTCGAAATCGCGGCCGACTCCCTCAAGCGCGCGAAGAACGCCTCGAACACGAGCGTGCGCGACGCGGTGGCGGCGACGAATCTCGCCACGGTGGTCGGCCCGGTGAAGTGGGGCGGGCAAGGGCCGTTCAAGAACGTCTCGAAGACGCCGCTCGTGCTCGGCCAGTGGGTCAAGGGCAAGAAGTATCGCCACGAGCTCGTCATCGTCAACGACCAGGCCGCGCCCAACATCCCGACGGGCGGGAAGATGAAGCTCATCTGACCGGGTGAGTCGCTCGGCGCCCGCCGCCTTGTCGCGGGCGCTCGACCCTTGTCCGGAGCGGACGCGCCACCTGGTCGCTGCACCTGCGCGAGAGCCCGCCGCAATGCTGCTGCGACTCGAATCCGTCAGCAAGACCTACGGCGCGCTGAAAGTCGTCGACGCGATCTCGCTCGCGGTAACCGAAGGCGAGACGCTCGGCGTGCTCGGTCCGAACGGCGCGGGCAAGACGACGCTTTTCAATCTGATCACCGGCGATACGCGCGTCGACTCGGGATCGGTGCTGTTCGCGGGCGAGGAAGTCACGCATCACGCTCCGCACCGGCGCTGCCGCCTGGGCATCGGGCGCTCCTACCAGATACCGCAGCCGTTCGGCGCGATGACCGTCTTCGAGAACCTGCTCGTCGCGGCGACCTTCGGCGGAAGCCTCAGCGAGCGTGACGCGCAGCCCCTGTGCGTGGAGGTGCTGGCGCAATCCGGTCTGCTCGCGCGCGCCAATCAGCTCGCCGGCACTTTGACGCTCCTCGATCGCAAGCGTCTCGAGCTGGCGCGTGCGCTTGCCACGCAGCCGAGACTGCTGCTGCTCGACGAGATCGCCGGCGGTCTCACCGAGCACGAGGCGCGCGAGCTCGTGGAGGAGATCAAGGCCATCCGGGCACGCGGCGTGACGATGATCTGGATCGAGCACGTCGTGCACGCGCTGCTGGCGGTCGCCGACCGGCTGTTCGTGATCCATTACGGGCAGGCGATCGCCGAGGGACCGCCGCAGGAAGTCGTCAACGACACCATGGTGAAGCGCGTGTACCTGGGGATTGAGGCGTGAGCGGCGCCGCGCTGCTGAGCACGCACGCGCTAGAAGCGCGCTACGGCGACTTCCAAGCGCTTTTCGGCGTCGATTTTTCGATCGGCGCGGGAGAGGTGGTCGCGATCATCGGCGCGAACGGCGCGGGCAAGTCCACCCTGCTCAAGACCATCACGGGGCTTCTGCGCGCACCGCGCGAGGCGGTGCGGCTCGACGGAGAGCCGATCGGCGGCCTGCGCCCCGGAGAGATCGCGCGGCGGGGTATCGCGATGGTGCCCGAGGGCCGGCGCCTGTTTCCGAGCCTGTCGGTCGAGGAAAACCTGCGCATGGGCAAGCACTCCGGGCGCACCGGACCGTGGAACCTCGACACCGTGTACAGCCTCTTTCCGATGCTGCACGACAAGCGCGCTCATCCCGCCACCTCGCTCTCCGGTGGGCAGCAGCAGATGGTCGCGATCGGTCGCGCGCTCATGGCGAACCCGCGTCTTCTCATGTGCGACGAGATCTCCCTGGGCCTCGCGCCGATCGTGGTCAAGGAGATCTACGATGCCCTGCCCTCGATCATCGCCGGCGGACTGACTGCGGTGGTGGTCGAGCAGGACGTCGGCCTGGCACGCCTGGTGTCCGACCGGTTGTATTGCCTTCAGGAGGGGCGCGTCACGCTCGCCGGAATCTCCGGCGAGGTCACTCGCGAGGATATCTCGCGTGCTTACTTCGGCGATCAGCCGCAGGCGGCTCGATGATCGAATGGTTGAACACGATCGTGCAGGGCGTGCTGCTCGGCGGCTTGTACGCGCTATTCGCGATGGGGTTGTCGCTGATCTTTGGTGTCATGCGGCTCACCAACATCGCGCACGGCGACTTCATCGTCCTCGCCGCGTTCGGCGCGTTCGCACTCACGAGCCAGACCGGCATCGGTCCCCTCGGTGCGCTGGCATTTCTCCTGCCCCTTTCTGTCGCCTTCGGCTACGCCTTGCAACGCGTCGTGCTGAACGCGACGCTCGCCCGCGATCCCCTGCCCTCGCTCGTCGTCACGTTCGGCCTATCGATCATCATCCAGAACGTCCTGCAGGAAATCTTTTCGGCCGACCCGCGCTCGATCCGCGCCGGCGAGCTCACGACAGCGAGCGTGCAACTCGTCGAAGGCATCACGGTCGGCGTGTTGCCCTTGCTGATCTTCGTCGTCGCGGTGCTCGTCGCCGGGTCGCTGCAGTGGCTCTTCGTCCGCACTACGATCGGCTGCGCATTTCGCGCCACGAGCGACGACCGCGATACCGCCGAGCTGATGGGCCTCGACGCCCGCGTGGTCTACGCGTGGGCAAGCGGGCTCGCCTTCGCGGTCATCGCCATCGCCGGACTGCTCCAGGGAATGCGGACGACCGTCGCGCCCGCGGACGGCCCAGGACTGCTTCTTTATGCGTTCGAGGCCGTCGTCATCGGCGGGCTGGGTTCGTTCTGGGGCACGTTCGCCGGCGGCGTCATCCTCGGCGTGACGCAGGCGATCGGCTTTCGCCTGGACCCGGGCTGGGGCATCTGGCTCGGCCACGTCGTGTTCCTGGTCATCCTGCTCGTGCGGCCGGCGGGACTCTTCCCGAGGATGCGATGAGTGCCGCATCGTTCACGGTCCATCAGGGCACCGCCGCGAGCCGTATCGCCGGCATCGTCGCGCTCGTCGGCATCGCCTTCCTGTCCACTGCGCCGTGGTGGGCCGAGTCGGGCTGGATGCGCGAGTTCAACGAGATGGCCTGTTACCTGATTTTCGCAATGATGTGGAACCTGCTCGCCGGGTACGGCGGCATGGTGTCGATCGGCCAGCAGGCCTACCTCGGCCTCGGCGGCTACGTGCTGGTCGCGCTCGGCAACTTCGCCGGGCTGAACCCGTTCGTCGCGGTGCCGATCGCCGCGGTCGCCGCGATGATTGCGGCATTTCCCATCTCGCGGATCGCATTCCGCCTGTCCGGCGGGCACTTTGCCATCGGCACCTGGGTGATCGCCGAGGTGCTCCGCCTCACGATCGCGAACATTTCCGCAATCGGCGGCGGCTCCGGCACCAGCCTGATCGCGTTGCGGGGCATCGACCGGGCGACACGCGAGTCAGTCACGTTCTGGCTCTGCCTCGTGTCCGTGGCGGCATCGGTGGGATTGGTGTACTGGTTCCTGCGCTCGCGCCAGGGCCTCGCCCTGCTCGCCATCCGGGACAGCGAAGGGGCGAGCGAGTCGCAAGGCGTGGACGTGGGCCGGACCAAGCTGTGGGTGTACGTGGTCGCGGCGTTCGGCTGCGGCCTGGCCGGCGCGCTGTATTTTCTCGGCAACCTCCGGATTTCTCCGGACGCGGCGTTCTCGGTCAACTGGACGGCATTCTCGATCTTCATCGTGATGGTCGGCGGCATCGCGACCATCGAGGGCCCGATCATCGGCGTTATAGTGTTCTTTCTCCTGAACCGGCTCTTCTCCGACTACGGCACCTGGTATCTCGTGGGACTCGGCCTGCTCGCCATCCTGGCAACGACGCGCTTCCCGAAGGGGCTCTGGGGATACGTGAGCAGCCGCGCCGGCCTGCATCTGTTCCCCGTGCACCGGCGCCTGTCGATCGACGAGGCGGACGGGGCCGAGCAGGGCAAGCCGATGAAGGCGGCGTCATGAAAGCGCTCGACATCATCCGGTCCGAGCACCGCTCGCTCGCCGCCGTGCTGCACACCCTGCAGGCGCTGGCGCGCGGCGCGCGCGAGCGCGGGCTCGCCCTCGACTACGTCCTGCTGCGGATGATCGTGGACTACCTCGATTCTTTCCATCAACGCTTTCACCATCCCAAGGAAGACCGGTATCTGTTCGAGGCGCTGCGAACCCGCACCGATCAGGCGGACGACACGCTCGCCCAGCTGGAACGCGAGCATGCCGAGGGCGACGGGCAACTGGCTCGACTGAGCGCAGCGATCAATGGCGCGCAGTCCGGGACGATCGGCGTCGCCGAGCTGGCAGACGAGGTCGAGCGCTATGCCGAATTCCATTGGCGGCACATGCGCACTGAAGAGGATATCGTCATGCCGCTTGCCGAGCGCGCGCTCCGCAAGCAGGACTGGGATCTCATCGACGCCGCATTTGCCGACAACGACGACCCCGTTTTCGGCACCGCGCGCCGCGCGGAATACCAGCGGCTTCTCGCCGTCATCGCCGAGCACGCCCCGCCTCCGCTCGGCGCGGGTGACTCCCGGGACTGACCCTCCGCGGTCTCGAATCAAGCGATGTAAGCGCCTGCGGGCAGATTGACTTCCGTCAAGTCTGCGGTCGCCGAGGGTGCGATAGTGCCCTGGTGGACGTGTCGACCTGGTTTCCCATCGTGAAGGTCATCCACCTCGGGGCGCTGGTGATCTGGCTCGGACCCTCGGGAGGGGCGTGGATGGTTCTGATGCTCGCCCGGCACAAGGCGGGGGAGCCGAGCCTCGTCACGCACTACCTCTACCGCGGTTTCTTCCAGATGCTCTGGCTGGAGCACCTGGGCTTCTTCACGCTGATCGCGAGCGGGGCGATTCTGCTGGGCATGTACGGGCTCGGCGCCCTGGAAGCCACGTGGCTCAAGCTCAAGCTTGCCCTCGTGCTGCTGGTGATCTTCCCCATCGAGGTGCCCGACCTCTGGTTCAGCCATCGTGGCCTTCCGGCGATCTTCGCGTCACGCCGGCCCGACGCGCCCTACACCGAAAGTGAACAGCGCCTGCTCGACAGCTATCACCGTCGCTTCGTGCCCATCACACTGCCTATCCTGCTGGCGGCGGTCGTCGTCATCATGTGGCTCGCGATCGCCAAGCCGGCCTGAGACCGCGCCATGTCCTCCCCGGAAAAGGTCGAGCACTCCACCACGTTCGGTCGGGAAACGGTCACGCCGCACGACCGCGACCGGCGCATGCGCGAAGTATTTCATCGCCTGGCACCGCACTACGACCGGCTGTGCGACATGATGACCCTCGGCCTGCACCGGGGTTGGCGGCGGGAGCTGGTGAGCATGGTGACTCTCAAGAAAGGCCAGCGGCTCCTGGACGTTGCCGGCGGGTGCGGCGAAACGGCGGCGAGCTTCGCCGGCCCGGACCGCCAGGTCATCGTGCTGGACTCGAGCCTGCCGATGATGGAGATCGGGCGCGAACAGGGTAGAGGCGAAATCGACTGGGTGGCCGCCATGGCACGCGCGCTGCCGTTTCCCGACGAGTCGATGGATGTGGTGACGATCAGTTTCGGGCTGCGCAACGTGACATTCGTCGGCGGAACGTTGCGGGAGGCGCTGCGCGTGCTCAGGCGCGGAGGCCGATTCTTTTGCCTGGAGGTATCCAAACCCGCCGGCATCGTGAAGCCCCTGCACCACGCATTCGCCCGCTATGTCGCTCCGTGGCTGGGAATGCGGGTCACGCGCGCGCCGCACGCCTACGATTACTTCGTCGAATCGGTGCTCGGTTTTCCCGGACCGGAGGAGATCAAGGACCTCATGGAGCACGTGGGCTTCGTGGACGTTCGCTATCACTCCCTCTCGCTGGGCATCGCGTGCATCCACTCCGGCACCAAGCCCTAGCAGGCTGTTGAAGATTGCGCGCCCCGGCTGTCAACAGACTGCTAGGGGCTCTCGCGCCGTCGCTCCCACCATTTCTGCAGCTCCATCACGGCCAGCAGGATGAGCGAGATGCCGAGCAGCTGCGCCCACGTCGAGAACGAGACCGGCTGAATTCCCAGCACGTCGTTCAGGCCGGGGACGTACATCGCAGCGATGTGGATCGCCTGTGCGATCAACGTCCCGAAGAGCAGCAACCGGTTGCGTAGCGGGCTGTGACGGAACACGGAGCGCGTCTCGGAACGGCTGTTGAACGCCTGGACGTTCTCGAACAGCACCATGAGCAACAGGCACACGTTGCGGGCGTCGTGCTCGGACACGCCCTGACCGAGCAGCCAGCCGAACACCGCGAAGGCGATGACACCGATGACGAGCGCCGAGACGACGACGCGCTCCACCATGAGTCGGTTGAAGATCCCTTCTCGCGGCGGGCGCGGCGGACGACGCATTTCGCCGCCTTCGCCGGGCTCGAAGGCGAGCGCGACGTCCTGGATGCCGTTGGTGACGAGATTGAGCCAGAGCAGCTGCACGGCGCCCAGCGGGAGCGGGAGACCGAAAGCAAGCGCGAGGGCAAACAGCACGATCTCCGCCGCGCCGGTGGAGATCAGCAGGAAGATGACCTTCCGTACGTTGGCGTAGGCGATGCGGCCTTCCTCGACGCCGGCGACGACCGACGCGAAGTTGTCGTCGGTGATGATCAGGTCCGCCGTCTCGCGCGCGACGTCCGTGCCGCTGCGGCCCATCGCCGCCCCCACGTGCGCGACCTTGAGCGCCGGCGCGTCGTTGGCGCCGTCGCCGGTGACCGCGACGTAATGGCCGTTGCGGATCAAGGACCGCACGACCTCGAGCTTCTGCTGCGGCTCGACGCGCGCAAACACGCGTGCGTTCGCAGTGAGCTGGTCGACGGCAGCGTCGCCCACTTGCAGCGCGTCACCGAGCTGGGTCCCCGTCACGACCTGCTCCAGGTCGCGCGCCATGCCGAGCTCACGTGCGATCGCGAGTGCCGTGATCGGGTGATCGCCGGTCACCATCGACGGCTGAATCCCCGCTTCCTGGCACGCCTGCATCGCGTCGGAAACTTCCGGTCGCAACGGATCCAGCATGCCGACCAGTCCGAGGAACGTCAGCCCGCGCAGATGGTCGCGCGTGAAATCCGGTCCGGCGGGTGTATCGACGCGCCCCGAGGCGATTGCCAGCACCCGGTAGCCCTCGTGCGCCATCGCCTCGACCTGGTCCAGGATGTCCCCGCGTTCGAGGGGCAGCTCGCCATCACGGGTTGCCATCCGGGTACACATGTCGAGCACGTTCTCGATCGCGCCCTTCACGAACGCCACCTTTCGACCTTCGACCTCGTTGACGCTGGCGGCAAAGCGCTCCTGCGGCTCGAACGGAATCGTGGCCAGCTCGGGGTAGGCGGTCCGGAGCTCGGTCTGGTTCACCTTGGCCTTGCGCGCCAGGACGAGGAGCGCCGCATCCACGGCGTCGCCCGTGTACACCCAGCCCCCGTCGCGCTGCGCGAGCGTGGCCTCGTTGGCCAGAACCGCCGCCTCGCACAATCGCTCGAGCAAGCGCGCGTGCGCTTCGACCTCCGCATCCTCCGGAGGCAGGACGATGCCCTCCGGCGCCATGCCCTCTCCCGTGACGGTGGTCGGCGCCTCCTTGGGAAAGCGCAACTGGCGCACCGTCATCTGGTTCACGGTGAGGGTGCCCGTCTTGTCGGTCGCAATGCAGGTACAGGACCCGAGAGACTCCACGGCAACGAGACGTCGAACGATGACGTTGCGCCGCGCCATGCGGTCGGTGCCGACGGCCAACGCCACGGTCAGCGCCACCGGAAGCCCTTCCGGAATGGCAGAAACAGCCAGCGCCACACTGAGAAAGAAGATCTCGGTCAGCGAGGTCCCTCGAATCAACAATACCGCCGCCATGATCAGCACCGCGACACCGATGAAGATCGCCACGCGGAGCGTGAACTGGTCCATCCGCTGCACCAGCGGCGGCTTGGCGGACTCCCCGGCGATGACCGCCGCGGCGATTCGTCCGAGCTCCGTGGCAAGGCCCGTCGCCACCACCACGGCGCGACTCCGACCGTGCGTGACCATGGTTCCGGCGAACGCCATGTTCACCCGGTCGCCCAGCGCGCCATCGGGCGCGAGCTTCGCCTCCACGCGCTTGTCGACGGCAAGCGACTCACCCGTCAACAGCGATTCGTCGCACTCCAGCTGGTGGGCCTCGACGAGCCGAACGTCCGCGGGCACCTTGGCACCCGGCTCCAGCAGCACGACGTCGCCCGGAACCAGTTCCTCGCTGTCGACGAGATAGTCGTCGCCGTCGCGGTGCACGTGCGCGCGCACCGTGACGAGCCGCCGCAAGGCCTCGGCGGAGCGTTGCGCCGTGAACTCCTGATAGGTGCCGATCACTGCGTTGATCAGCAACACTGCAGAGATGAAGGCGGCATCCGCGTATTCGCGCAGGACGAGCGACACGACGGCGGCAGCAAGCAGGACGTAGATCAGGGGGCTCAGGAATTGATGCAGGAAGATCTGCAGCAGCGTCGCCGATTTCGCTCCGGGCAGCACGTTGTAGCCGAAGCGCTTCTGACGCGCCGCCACTTCGGCGCGAGTCAAACCGTGACGTGAGACCTCGAACGCTTCCAGGACCTCGTCCACGCTCTGCGCATAGGCGCGGTGCTCGAAGGTTGTCGTGGCGGGTTGGCGGTTGGGCATGTTTCACGTACTCTGCGCGAGCGTCCTCACCATGGCTTTGACTCAGCGCAATGATGTGGTCGCGAGGAATCCGATGAATCGTCGCGGGAGCAACCCCACATGGCGGAAGTGATCACGTTCGGACCTGGCGGATATCGCTACATCAAGGGGCCGTTCCAGTACTCGGCGGGCGTCGCCGCCGAGCCCGGCTTCGCGATCGAGCGCGTCCATTTTCTGAAGCCGCTGCCGCTCGCCGAAGGTTTCGGCGCGGTCGAGGCACACCTGTCAGCGGCGGGTCGGCCGTTCACGTCGTTCTGCGCCTGCGAGCTGCGCTCGCCCGCGCCTTTCACCGAGGAGGGATTCATCGCATTCAACAGGGAATACGTCAAGACGCTGGAGCGCTGGGGCGTCTACCGCGACAGCGTCAATCCGGTGGCGCGGACGAACGTCTGCCCTGCGCTCTCAGCGCCGCCCACGCCTTCACTGTACGCATTCTCGTACACGGTGCCGGCGGATCGCGCCGAGTCGATCTCGTTCGTGATCGCGGGCGGTGGGGAGGCTCCGGAGCTCAAGCCGAACTACCGTGATCACATCGTGCGCCGCGGCGACCGCTCGCCCGATGCAATGCGTGAGAAGGTGCGCTACGTCATGGGGGTCATGGAAGGCCGTCTCGCCGCGCTCGGGCTCTCCTGGCACGACGCGGCGGTCACGCAGGCCTACTCGGTCTACGACATCGGACCGTTCGTCATGGAAGAGATCGCGCAGCGCGGGGCGGCGGCAGCGGGGCTGACTTGGCATCTCTGCCGACCCCCGGTGGTCGAGCTCGACTACGAGATGGACGTGCGCCGCGCCGCCCGGGAGATCGTGCGCTAACATCGCGACCGAGAAGAGATCGAAGGAGGCACGCATGGCATACAAGGAAACCCTGCCGCGCAAGCGCCCGTCGCGCAAGCAGATGATGAAGCGCGTCGCGCGCTTCAAGAAGCTCAAGGGCTCCGACGGGGGTCTGCCGGACAGCAAGATGCCCGGCTGCGAGCGCATCCTCTACAACGTGATCGGCTTCCAGCCGCCCAAGGTCGAGAAAGGTGGCAAGCAATCGCCCGTGGGCATCGAGCTTGCACGCATGTCGGCGATCAAGATCTCCGAGGGCTTCAACCTCGCCTACTGCAAGGCCAAGCCCGGCAAGGGGCCGATGCTCCACAACCACGACACCAACGAAACCTTCATCTGCATGACCGGCACGTGGCGAGCGAGCTGGCTGAACGCGAAAGGCAAGCTCGAGCACGTGGATCTGAAGCCGCTCGACCTCGTCTCGTTTCCGCCGGGCGTCATTCGCCGCTTCCAGAACGTCACGAAGGGCCCGAAGAACAAGGACTCGATCCTGATGGTGGTGATCGCCGGCAATGCGCCGAGCTCGGAGTTCACCGTCGACTCGATGAAGAAGATCGAGCGGGCGGGATTCATGCCGAAAGCGCATCGGGCATAAGGGCTAATTCAGAACCGGTAGCCGCCCCCTAGCAGGATCACGCCCGTGTCGCGGTCGTAGTGCGTCACAACGCGGTTCCAGGAAAGCCGCGCGAACCAGCGGGGATCGAAGCGGTAGCTCGCGGTCAGGGTGATGATCCCCGGCACGCGCTCGTCATCGCGTCCGGTCGACGTAGCGGCCGAGCCCCCTGCGCGTACTCCACCGCCCGGGCGTACGTGCTCATCAGGGCGACCTCCGGTTTGCGCGTGCGACGGTTTCGACATGCGGCGGAACGCATTCTGGCACTTCCCACGCCGCGGTGAGTCGGCCAGCGCCGACAAGACAGTCTTGATCAAATCAGGCGCTTAGGGACCGACGCGCTAAACGCGTCGCTCTGTGCCGACACGCACATCGCTCGTGCAGCCGCCGCCCCCACGCAAGTCCATGAAATCGCGCACCTCCGATGGTGCGGCGTCGCGGGAACGGACCTTGCAATGAGCCGTAGCGTGGTGAGACCCGCTTCATAACGACAACACACTCCAAGGAGATTTAAATGAATGTTCGCCGGACCACGCCCACGGGAGGCCGCAAATGAGAATCCTCCTGCCCATCGACGGCTCGCCCGGGGCGCATCGCGCCGTTCGACACGTGGTGAACCGCGCCAAGCGGGATGCGGCGCTCGAGGTCGAGCTTGTCGGGCTCGAGTGGCCGAGCCTGCCCGAAGGCCTCGGCGCGGTGCTGCCGTCCGTCCGGTTGGGCGACTCGCCCGCATCGTCGCGCGAGCGGGACGCGCGCGCAATGCTCGCCATGCACCGCATCCCTTTCCGCATGCACCGCATCGTGGGCGATCCGGCGTGCGCGATTTCCGAGATCGCGCTCCGCCGCCAATGCACCGAGATCGTCATGGGGCGACTCGGCTCGAACGGCCTCATGCGCCGCGTCTTGCACTCCCTGCCGGACCGCATCGCCAACATGGCCTGGCGCCGCGTGACAGTCGTCGACTGACGCCACGCGGTGTCGCCGCACGCGGCCCCACAGCGCATTGCGGCGGAGGCTGCCTTCCGCGGGCGCGCGATTCGAACGCGCAGCGCCCGGATGCGATAATGCATCCATGCTGCGTATCAACCTTCTCGTTGCGGGCCTGGCCGTCACGCTCGCTTTCGCTTCGAATCCTCTTCACGCCGCCGACGCCCTGCCGCTCACCGAGCTCGCCAAGCCCGGACGCGTGCTGATGTTGCGCCATGCGCTCGCGCCGGGCGTCGGCGATCCGGCGCACTTCGAACTGCGCGACTGCACGACGCAGCGCAATCTCGACGCCGCCGGCCGCGCCCAGGCGGTCGAGCTCGGCAAGCGGCTTGTCAAAGCCGGCATTGCGCGCGCGAAGGTCTATTCCAGCCAGTGGTGCCGCTGCCTCGACACCGCACGGCGGCTCGACCTCGGACCGGTGGCGGAACTGACCGTGCTC
Organism: Betaproteobacteria bacterium; assembly: GCA_022340285.1. Lineage (GTDB taxonomy): Bacteria > Pseudomonadota > Gammaproteobacteria > Burkholderiales > SG8-39 > JAABRB01. Next base: position 8,346 of record JAJDOG010000002.1, on the reverse strand, counting down.
AACTCGTTCTTCCGTCGCGCCGAGGCACGCGAGCCGCAGACTGCCGCACTGCGCGAATTCCTCGCCAAGCTTCCGACCGAGGGACCGCTGGTCGTACTGGTCACTCACCAGGTCGTCATCAGTGCCCTCACCGGCCGTGGCGCCGTATCGGGCGGTGGCGTCATCCTCGCGTTGAACGGCACGCGGGAACCTCGCGTGCTGGGCGACATCGAAGTCAACTGAGCCATTCGCAAAGGAGTCGCCCCGATGCGCGCCATCGCTTTTGCCGTGTTCGCCCTCCTCGCACCGCTAGCCGCCGCGCAACCCGCGCTCAAGGTCACGCAAGTCGCCGAGTTCACCGGGGACCTCACCCAGCCACACGACGCCGCGTTCTCGCCCGACGGCAAGCTGATCTACGTCACGGACATGGCCAACAGCCGCATGCGCGTGCTGGAGGCGATGACCCTCAAGCTCGTCGGCACCTTCGGGGAGAGCGAGCTCTCGCGCCCGCACGACGCCGAGTTCGACCGGGCCGGGCGGCTGCTGGTGGCCGACACGGGCAATCACCGCATCGCGATCTATGAAGTGACCGGTGCGCAGGCGAAGCTCGTCGGCGAGCTGAAAGGTCTCTCGGGCCCCGAGGGGGTCGCCGTCGCGCCCGACGGACGCGTCATCGCCACCAACACGGGTGGCGGATCGGTGAGCGTCTTCCGCGACGGCAAGCTAGAGCGCACCGTCGGGAAGTACGGCAGCGGCAACGGCGAGTTTGCCCGGCCGCATGACGTCGAGGCCGCATCCGATGGCACGGTGTACGTCGTCGACTCGGGCAACCACCGCGTGCAGACTTTCGGTGCCGACATGCAGCACCGCGCGACATTCGGCGCGGCCCTGAAGCTCGACGAGCCGAAGTACCTGCACTTCGACGGCGACCGCATCTGGCTCGCCGACGAAGACAACCACCGCGTTCTTCTCCTCGATCGCAGCGGTCAGCCGCTCGGCGTGCTGGGTACCGGCAAGCGCGGCCGCGGCCCGAACGCCTTCTACAAGCCCGAGGCCGTCCTTGCCCGCGCCCCGCACGTGTGGGTCATCGATACCTACAACGACCGGATCGTGCTGTTGCGGGTGGATGGCTAAGCGGCCGTCACCGGGGCGGACTGCTTCGCGAGCTCGCGATCGATCAGACGCCGTGCACGCACGCCGCCGGCGTCGATATTGAAGTTGCGCAGGGTTCGATCCGGTCGCCGCAGGATGTTTGCCTGCTGCGCCTCGAGCACGACGATGTCCTCGGCAAACACCGCGCTCTGGGCGTCCTTGATGCGGCAGGTCAGCCCCTGATCCTTGACTTCGAAGTCGCGGGTCATGCCCCAGAAATACCAGGTGGTGGTGTCCGACTCCGGTGTCATCACATCCACCACGATGCCCGTCACGCCCTGCTTCCGGTTCCCCTCCGGCGCGCCGGTGCCGGCGCGTGCGACGCCGACATCGATCATGACGTTGGCCGGCAAGGTGAACGTGCCGATCTGCCAGCGGTCGCACACATCGTTCGATTTCAGGTTGCTCGCCCAGAACGGCGGCGGCTCGATGTCGTGCATCCAGCGCGTCACGGTGACGGACTTGTCGTCCTCGGTGGTCTTGATGGGCGCCTGAGTGATCTCCTCCTGGCCGATGCTGGTCGGGTGCACGAACGTCTCGTGGGTGAGATCCATCAGGTTGTCGACGAGCAGCCGATAGTCGCAGCGCACGTAGTAGGTGCCGCCGTCGAACGCCCAGTTCGGATCGGAGCACCAGTGCAGATCGGGAATCCGCGCCTCATCGGCAGCCGCGGGATCGCCGATCCACACCCAGACGTAGCGATGCCGCTCGACGACCGGGTAGGCCTTGACCCGCACGCTCGCCGGCACCTTGTCCATGTTCGGCATGTGGACGCACTCGCCCTTGCCGTTGAGCTCGATGCCGTGATACCCGCAGACGATCAGCTCTCCTTTCACCCTGCCCTGCGACAGCGGAAGCATGCGATGGGGGCAACAGTCCTCCAGCGCCACCAGGCTGCGATCGGGCCGGCGAAACAGCACGATCGGCTCGCCGCACACGGTGCGCGCGAACGGCTTCTGCTTGATCTCGTAGTCCCACGCGATGACATACCAATAGTTGTTGAGGAACATACCTCGCCCTCCATGAGCCAGCGAAACGGCTTGGCAAAGTGGCAATACACCAATGCGCGCCCTAGCGGAAATGATAGAACTGGTCGTTCAGGTACTTGATGATGTCCTGCGATTGAGCTGCCGTGAAATTCTGCTTCGCCGCGTGCGCACAACCTTCCAGCTGGTGCTTGAGCCCGTCCAGGGTCCGAATGCTCCGGTCCTTGCGAGTGTAGACGCTGCTGTCGTGGCATCCCGTGCAACTGGCGTCATGCAATCGCTTGCCCGCGGCGGCGTCGCCGGGCAATCCGGCGTAGGCAATCGTTGTAAGCAGGATCGTCAGCGATGCGCACAGAATAGCTTTCATGGTGTGCCTCCGACCATTGGTATCGCGCTGCGAGTTCACGAAGTGTTCATCCTACACTTCGGGAAACAGCGCGGCTACGCCTCGCGCACCACGTACGGCCGCATCATCTCGTGGTCTTCGTGCGAGAGGATGTGGCAGTGCCAGACGAAGCGCCCGGGCCGATCGAAATGCGCGACGATGCGCGTGCGCGTCCCGGGCGGAACGCGCACCGTGTCCTTGGGCCCGCGCTCATCCGGGCCAGGCGGGCGGTCCTCCTCGAGCCAGCGGATCTCCGTGAGCCTGCCGTTCGCCTCGAGCTCGCCTTCGAAGCGGCGGTGGCTCACCACCCGGAAGTTCACGAGATGCACATGGATCGGGTGGGTGTCCTCGGTGGCGTTGTAGATATCCCAGGCCTCCACGCTGCCGAGCAGCGGATCCTCCGTGATCGGGTCGCTCCACGTGCGCGCGCCCTCGCGCACGGTGCCGAGCAGCGTCTTGAGACGGCCGAACTCGTCCTCGTTCTCGATGAGCAGGAGCTCGCGGATCGCCGCGTTGGGCAGCAGATCGGGAAGCGGGGTATCGCGCAGCCGGTCGGGAATGCGGCTCGCGTCCTTGACGGTCTCCGTCCCGACCCGAAATGCCATCACGCGGCCGGTGGTGTGCGGATCGGGCGGATCGCCCTTGGGAAAGGGGGCCGGCGCGGTATTGAGGAGGCGCACCTCCTTGCCCCGCACCGCCCGATGCGAGAAATCCACGATCACGTCCGCGCGCTCGGACGGAGAGAGGACGAGCTCGTCGAGCATGACCGGTGATTCGAGGAATCCCTGGTCGACGCCCACCAGCAGGAACGGCAGTCGCGGCTCGAACGCGAGCGCGTAGAAACGCGAATCGGAGCCGTTCAGAATGCGCAGTCGATAGCGCCGCGGCGCGACGGCCTCGAATGGCCACAGCATGCCGTTCACGAAAATGCCCGTTCCGAACGCCTCGGGCAGGATGCTGGGTGCCGGCGCGCCCGCCAGTGGAACGTGCGAGTGAATGAAGAGCTCGCCGCGTGCTGTGAAATTGCGGTCCTGGATGAGAAGCGGGATCTCGTAGTCGCCCGACGGCAGTCCGAGCCGGTCCTCGTTCGCGTCGCGCACGAAGTAGAACCCCGCCAGCCCGGCGCCGACGTTCAGGCGCGTGAATCCGAGCGCGTGATCGTGATACCACAGCGCGCCGGCCTGCTGGTCGTTCTCGTAGCGGTAAACCTCCTTCGCGAACAGCGGCCCGCGCTCGACGAAGCCCGGTGTGAACCACGCTTCCGGCTCGCCGTCGCTCTCCGTCTCGGTATGTCCGCCGTGCAGATGCGTGACGAGCGGCACGCCGCCCTTTGCACCCGCCTTGGTGTGCGCCATGTGGATCGAGCGATCGACCGGCAGGATGTGCGGAAGCGGCTGCCCGTCGGCGACCAGCGCGTTGATCCAGCGAACCGAGATCGGTTCGCCGCGGCGTGCTTCGATCGTCGGCCCCGGATAGCGGCCGTCGTAGCCCCATAGCGTCGTTTCCAGCCGCGCCGCCGTGGTCGGGTCGGTCAGCCCGACCCAGCCGTGGAATTGACGTGCGGCGATGTCGTAGCGGCGCGTGCCGGCTGATGGAACGGCACGAACCGGGCGCGTCAGGCGATTCGCGAACTGGCGCTGGCTGCGCATATCGAGCAGCGGTCCCTGCTCCGCCGCGCGAACGGGCCGCAACCCGAAGGGCGTCAGGACAAGCGGCGCGGCGAGGAGGGATTTGAGGAGATCGCGGCGGGTGGTCATCGGGCAATTCCGGCGCTGCGCCGGCCGGTGCATGCGGCGCGCGGCGTGAAACGTATCACGCTTGCGCTGCCAGCGGCCCTGGAAATGTGAATCCGGCGCAAAACTGCGGCGTCAGGCGACGGCGAAGCGAACCGGGCCAACCCCTACAGTCACCCCACCGGGCAGGCGAAGTCCGCAGGCTCGCCAACAGACAAAGGAGGCTCTTATGCAATCTCGCTTCGACATGATCAAGGAAGTCGGTTTCCGTCGCGCATTGGCCTATGCGGGCGTGTCTTTCGCTCTCTACGCAAGCGCGATGCTGACGGTGGCGCTTGTCGCGGATCCTCTCGAGAGCGGCAACGCGACGATGGCGGTCGAGCAAAACGCACCGGCCCCTGCGGAGGGCACGGTGTCCGTTGCCGATCCGATCGCGCCAGCCTTCGACAACGATTCAAATCCAATCAACCAGATGTGAAGCGACGGAGGCCCAAATGGACTCGACGACGATTCTGGACGCCTTCTTCTGGATCATGGGCGTATTGAGCGGCGGCTTCCTCGCTTACGGCGGATGGCTCTGCCTGCTCCACCGCAGCGGCGAAGCTCGAAAGCCCCGAGCCTCCAAGGTTCGCGCACGCCAGAGATGGCCGCGGGCTGCACGCTTTTCCTGACGCGGGGCGCGACGCACCGAGCCCGCGGCGTGCGGGCTTTCTCGTTCGCATCGCGCTAGCGGAGATCGGCGCAGACATCCTCGCCGAGGCGCCCGGTCAGCAGCGGTGCATCGCGCACATCGGCGACTGTCACGATGCGGCTCGCGCCCACGAGGCGCTCCTTGCACACCGCTTCGATCAAGGTCCCATCCCGCGGCCGCGCAAGCCAGTCGACGTCCCACTCCCTTACGATTCCACGCGCCGAAGCGGTCAGCACATGCTTGCCGTCGGGCGCAAATGCTGCAAAGCCCGCGGGGCCTCCCCGGTCGTCGAGCTCCGTGAGCAGCTCTCCGGTCTCGATGTCCCACACCCGCGACGACTGATCGGCGGATGTCGTCACGAGACGAGTGCCTTTCGGATCCAGCGCTGCGGCGCGGACCTCGGCGTCGAGCCCTTCGATGACCGCAACGGGCTGACGCGACTTCACGTCCCACACACGGGCGGTCCTGTCCTTCGACGCAGTGACGAGCCGCTCGCCATCGGCGCTGAAGACGACGGAGAGGACAGCGTTCGTATGGCCGACAAGCTCGCCGATCGTCTGCCCGGTCTGCACGTCCATGAGACGCACTTGGGTGCCGTCCAAACCGGCAGCCGCCAGGACCGTGCCGTCCGGGCTGAACGCGACGGCGGTAACCGCTTCGCTTTTCGCTTTGTCTTTGCCCGAGACCTCCTGCAGTGTCTCACCGCTCTTTACATCCCAGATCCGCACCACACCGTCCGCGGAGCCGGTCGCCGCGCGACGCCCGTCCGGCGCGAACGCTGCCGCGGTCACCGCCTGCTGATGCTCCGCATAGGACAGCAATTCCTTACCGGATTCGGCGTCGCGCAGTCGAGCAATCCCGTCGCTCCAGCCCACGAGCACGTGCTTGCCTGACGGATCCAGGGCGAGCGCCTCGATCGCGACGGTGGCAGACCTCGATTCCTTCAGTTCCCGGGTATCGATATCCCAAACCCGGACCGAACCTTCCTTCGAGAGCGTGTATGCCAGCTTTCCCGAGGGATCCAATCCCCCACGCCAGGGATGTGCATCGCCGGGAAAGCTGGCGATCTCCTTCCCCGAGTCGACTTCCCAGACACGAACGTCGCCATCGAGGCCGACAGTGAGGATGCGGTCGCCTTTCTTGTCGATGCCCGCGAACAGTGTGCCCGCTTCGGATCCGCTGATCGTCCGGATGCGCTTGGCGCGATCGATGTCCCAGATCGAGGCCACGCGTTCGGACACCGTCACCGCACGCTTCCCGTCGTAACTGGGAAACCCGGACTGCACTGGCCCGGGGTTCGGGGCGAGGACCGCGATCTGGCGGCCCGTCTTGGCGTTCCAGACGCGCGCGGTACCATCCTTCGACGTGGTCAGCACTCGCCTGTCGTCGCTCAGGCTGATCGCAATGAAGGTGATCGCATCCTTGTGTCCGGCAAGTGTGGCGATCTGGCGACCGGTCTTGGCGTCCCACAGCCTTCCCAGATGGTCGGTGGCACGCGTCGCGATCAGTTTTCCGTCCATGCTGAAGGCCGCGCCCTGCACGGTGCCGCCGTGACCCCCGAGGACGTGCAAGAGCGCACCGTCATCCGCGTTCCAGATGCGGGCGGTGCCATCCTCGGAGGCGGTGACGACGGACTTGCGGTCCGGACTCATTGACGCGGCAATGATCGGGGCCGTGTGACCGACGAGCGTGCTGCGGACGCGATTCTTGTCCGCATCGAGCACGCGCACCGCATTCGGCCCGATGCGCGTCACCAGACCGAGGCCCGCAACGGCGATCAACGTCTCGTCCACGGGCCGCTCCGCCGTGTACACGACGTCGCCTTCCGGCAGGCGCAACATTCGTATCGTGCGCTCGCCCGCCGCGACCAGGCGCCGGCCGTCCGGCGTTGCGGCGACGTGGTCGATCGGATGAGCCCCGCGATAGAGCGTCGCGCGGGGCGGGGCGGCATCCCAGACGCGCGCCGTGCCGTCTCGCGAGACGGTGAGCACGCGCGATTCGTCGCGACTGAAATCGGTCTGCCGGATTGACTGTGTATGACCCGAGAACACCGCGAGCAGCTGGCCGGTCGCCGCATCCCACAGCCGGGGCTCGTTGTCGCTCCCGTGCGTGAGCAGCCGCGCATTGTCGCGCGTGAAGCGGGCGGTCACGCGACCGTGATGACCGGTCAGCGTTGCGAGCAGGTTGCCGGTGGCGGTGTCCCAGAGCCGGGGCGCATCGTCCTCGCCGATCGTCAGCAGCCTCGCGCCGTTCCGGCTGAATACGGGTGTGACGCGCCCGATGTGGCCTTTGAGATCAGCGATGCGGTGGCCGCTCGTGGTCCAGAGTTGCGGAGGACCTTCCTGGCCAGAGGCGACAACGTGCGTGTCATCCGGGCTGAACTTGAGCGAGACCTTGTCGTCGAAAGCTACGATCAACCTTCCGGTAGCTGCGTCCCAGATTCGGTGGCCATCCCTCGAGTCCGTCAGCAGCAGCGCGCCGTCGCGTTCGAATGAGACCGACCCGATGCGTGCTTCCGCATCGATAGTCGCAAGGCGCGCACCGTTGACCGCGTCCCAGGTTTCGACGGTATTGTCGCTGGTCTGCAGCCACATCCGCTTCCCGTCGTTGCTGAAGCGCGGCTGGCGGGACCGCTCGCCGCCGGCAGCGCGCAGCAAGGCCTCCTCCCGACCCTCGATGGCATTCCACAGATGCATCGCGCCATCCTTGGACGCGGTGATCAGGCGGTCGCCTTGCGGCCCGGGAACGATGCTCGACCCCTCTCCCAAGACGGCGATCAGCTTGCCCGTCCCGGCGTCCCAGAGGCGCGGCGCGTCATCACCACGGGCGGTCGTGACGATGCGTGTGTCGTTCGCAAAAAACGAGATGCGCAGCGGTCCCCCATGCCCTTCGAGAGTCGCGATGCGCTCGCCCGTCGCGGCATTCCAGAGCTGCGGCGCCTCGCCGCCGCGATTCAGGTACGTGACGATCCGTGCGCCGTCGTGGCTGAAAACGGGTACCGGCGCCTCGGAGTTTCCGTCGAACGTGGCCAACAACCGCGCGTCGGCAACATCCCAGAGACGCGCCACGCTGTCCTTGCCTCGCGTCACCACACGCTTCCCGCCGCGAGCGAAATAGATACTCACTGAACTCGACGGGTCATGTCCCTCGAACGAGGCGATGAACCGACCGTCGGTGCTATTCCAGAGCCGCGGTGCGCCCCGCCGCGCTTGGGTGATCACCCTCGTGCCCCCTGGCAAGAACCGGGCGCCAACAACTATGTCTTCGTGACCGTCGAGACGGGCGATGATCCGGCCGGTCTTTGCGTCCCAGAGCACCGGCGACGCCTTGCCGCCCCAGGTGACCACGCGCCCGCCGTCCGGACCGAAAACGTTTCGCGTCCTGCCTTCGAGGCCGGTGAGCGCTGCAATCTCCGCGCCG
>JAJDOG010000107.1 GCA_022340285.1 Betaproteobacteria bacterium | reverse complement strand
ACAGAACTCGGAACAGACTTGCGGGAAGGAGGGTAACGGGAGGGAACCAGCCGGTTCCCTCCTGTTCGTAACCTTCCGCTCTTGGCCCTTCCTGTTCGTCACCTACCGCTTTGTATCATCACGGAGCTACGGAATGAACCTACCCGAAAACCTCAAATACACCGCCGAGCACGAGTGGGTGCGCACCGAGTCCGACGGCACGGTGACCATCGGCATCACCGACCACGCGCAGTCGGCGCTGGGCGATCTCGTCTTCGTCGAGGTCCCGGAAGCTGGTCGCCAGCTGAGCGCCGGCGAGGCGTGCTGCGTCGTCGAATCGGTCAAGGCGGCTTCCGATGTCTTTGCGCCGATCGCCGGCGAGGTGGTCGCCGCAAACCAGGCGGTGGTCGACGCTCCCGAGCAGGTCAATCAGGATCCGTACGGCGCCTGGCTCTTCAAGGTCAAGCCGGCAGATCCTGCGGAGCTCGGCAAGCTTCTGGATGCCGCGGCCTACCGCAAAGGCGTCGAGGAAGCCGCCGCGGAAGGCTGAGCATGATCGATCCGACGCTCGACGAGCTGATCGACCGCACCGAGTTCGTCTCGCGCCACCTCGGGCCGAGCGACGCAGACGAGCACGCGATGCTCCAGGCGCTCGGCCTCGGCACCACCGCCGAGCTGATCGACCAGGTGGTCCCCGCACCGATCAGGATGCAACGCGACCTCGACCTTCCGCCACCCATCGGCGAGGCTGCCGCGATCGCGGAGCTCCGGCGCATTGCGGGGCAGAACCAGGTGTGGCGGAGCTACATCGGCATGGGCTACGCGGACACCGTTCTTCCCGCAGTGATCCGGCGCAACGTGCTCGAGAACCCGGGCTGGTACACCGCCTACACGCCGTACCAGGCGGAGATCTCGCAGGGCCGGCTCGAGGCGCTGCTCGCGTTCCAGCAGATGCTGATCGACCTCGCCGGCCTGCCGGTCGCGAACGCCTCGCTCCTCGACGAGGCGACGGCAGCCGGGGAAGCCATGACGATGATCCGCCGCGCGGCGAAGAGCAAGTCCGCCGCGTTCTTCGTCGACGCAGCCTGCCATCCGCAGGTCGACGCGGTGATCCGCACTCGCGCGAGGTGGCTCGGAATACCGATCGTCTCGGGCGATCCGGCCCGCGATCTCGACCCGGCGCAGGTGTTCGGCGCGCACCTGCAGTATCCGGACACCTACGGCGTCGTGCGCGACTGGTCCGCCGAAATAGAGCAGGTGCATGCGGCGCGGGGTCTAGTCTCGCTCGGCGTCGATCCGCTCGCTCTCGTGCTGATCAAGTCGCCGGGCACGCTTGGCGCGGACATCGCGGTCGGCTCGGCACAGCGATTCGGAGTGCCGATGGGCTATGGTGGCCCGCACGCGGGCTTCATGGCCGCGCGCGCCGAGCTGGTCCGCCAGATGCCGGGCCGCATCATCGGGGTCGCAAAGGACGTCGCCGGCAACGTCGCCTACCGCATGGCGCTGCAGACCCGCGAACAGCACATCCGCCGCGAGAAGGCGACCAGCAACATCTGCACGTCACAGGTGCTGCTCGCCAACATCGCCGCCTTCTATGCGATCTACCACGGCCCGGACGGCCTGCGGCGCATCGCCCTGCGCACGCACTTCATGGCGAGGCTGCTGGCGCTCTCGGTGAACATGTCGCTCGAGCCCGAGTCGACGGCCTACTTCGACACGGTCACCTTCGGTGTGGGATCCACGCAGTCGAACGCGCGCAAGCTCGCCGAGACCAAGCGGATCAACCTGCGCTGGATCGGCACCGACCGGGTGGGCGTGACGCTCGACGAGACCACGACCATCGAGGACGTCGAGAACGTCGCCTGGGCGCTGACCGGACACCATGCAAACGTCCACGAGCGCGCACAGGCGCTCGCGACCGGACCCGAGGCGATTCCCGCCGCCCTGCGGCGCAGCGATGCGATCCTGTCGCACCCGGTGTTCAACCGCTACCGGAGCGAGACCGAGATGATGCGCTACCTGAAGCGCCTCGAGAACCGCGACTACTCGCTCGCTCACGGGATGATCCCGCTCGGCTCGTGCACGATGAAGCTCAATGCCGCCGCGGAGATGGCGCCCGTCTCCTGGCCGGAATTCGCGTCGATCCATCCGTTCGCTCCGCGCGAGCAGGCGCGCGGCTACACAACGCTACTCGGACAGATGTCCCTGGCGCTCGCCGAGATCACCGGCCTCCCCCGCATGTCCTTCCAGCCGAACTCGGGGGCGAACGGCGAGTACACCGGCCTGGTCGCGATCCGCAACTACCAGGCATCGCGCGGCGAGGGCGCGCGGGATGTTTGCCTCATTCCGTCGTCCGCGCACGGCACCAACCCGGCCTCCGCGATCATGGCCGGCATGCGGGTCGTGGTGGTGAAGTGCGATGCGCACGGCAACGTGGACATCGCCGACCTGAAGGACAAGCTGACGCAGCACCGCGAGCGGCTCTCGGCGATCATGATCACCTACCCGTCGACGCACGGGGTCTTCGAGCCGGGCGTGAAGGAGATCTGCTCGCTCGTGCACGACGCCGGCGGGCAGGTCTACATGGACGGTGCGAATCTGAATGCGCTCGCGGGCATCGCCCGTCCCGGTGATTTCGGCGCGGACGTGTGCCACATCAATCTGCACAAGACGTTCTGCATTCCGCACGGCGGTGGCGGACCGGGCATGGGCCCGATCGGCGTTGCGGCACATCTCGCGCCGCACCTGCCCTGTCATCCGGTCGTTCCCGAGGCAGGTCTCGACGCGGGGAACGGCACGGTCGGCTCCGCGCCCTTCGGCAGCCCGCTCATCGTGACGATCTCCTGGATGTACGTGCGCATGATGGGTGCGCGAGGGATACGCCGGGCGAGCGAGGTCGCGATCCTCAACGCGAATTACGTCGCCAAGCGCCTGGCCGACCGCTTTCCCATTCTCTACACCGGCGCCGGCGGTCGCGTCGCGCACGAGTGCATTCTCGACACGCGCGGGTTCAAGGACACCTACGGCGTGACCGCCGAGGACATCGCCAAGCGGCTCATGGACTACGGTTTCCATGCGCCGACCCTCTCCTTCCCGGTGCCCGACACGCTGATGGTCGAGCCCACCGAGAGCGAGAGCCTGGCGGAGCTCGACCGCTTCTGCGACGCGATGATCGCGATCCATGGCGAGCTGGAGCGGATCCAGCGCAAC
>JAJDOG010000077.1 GCA_022340285.1 Betaproteobacteria bacterium | reverse complement strand
GATGCGCTCGTTCCGCGCGGCATCGACGCCGCGATCCACGAAGGCTACCGCCTCGGCGTGCGAATCTAGTCCCGGAGTCTCGTCGGTGGATTTGGCCTCGAACGAAATCCTCGCCGATCTTTCAGGCTGGCAGCGCATGCTGGATCGTCACGGCGAGCTGTTCACCGAGCTCGCACCTGGCTCCCGTATCGGCCTGCTCGCGCGCGAGGCGACCGGCTTCGCACCCGGCCGGCAACCCGTCGGCTGGCGCGATGCGCGCTTTGGCGACGACGGGACGCTGCTTCTCGTCTGGCAGGCCGCGGACGGCCGCATGCTCGCACGCATGGAGCGGGTGGCGGGCTTTGCCGACGCGCACGCCGATTTCCTGCTGCTTGCCGACGCGGCGTCGCTCGCGGAGGCGCACGCGGCGCTCGACGACGACGCGCTCGGACGACTGAAGCGACGCATCCGGCGCGGCGACATCATGCTCTGCACGTTTCGCACCCGTGCCCAACTCGCGGATTCCGGCTACGAGGACTTCCTCGATTCGCTCGGCCTCGCGTTCATGGGGGCCTGCCGGTGATCTTCACCAATCCCGCCGGCGCACCCGAGCTCGCCTGCGACGAATGCGGCTGCCGCTGGTTCGATCGCATGACGAACGCCTGCTACGAGTGCGGTACCCCGGTCCCGGAGGCCGAGCAGGTTGCGTTTCAAGAAGCGCTCGCCGCGTTCGCCGCGCGATCCGACGCGGTGAGTCCAAAGGGGTGCGGGAACGGTTAGGCAGCAAGGAAACATCGCCCGGTATGACCGCTATCGACCCGAAGCGGAAGTTTGGTTCTGTCGCGAGCAGACGTTCAGGGAGTTCGAACGCGTGACCGCTCCGCGATCGAGCGCCTCGCCGACGGGTTCGCGCGGCTGACACACGCGGCGCGCGAGCGGAATGCAGACAAATCCGCCGCGCCGTTGCAATTTCCGCGAGCGCTATGGTATCTGAGGTCGCAGGACCAGCGCTCGCCGCCCGACCGCGCCCACCGCGATGCCCGCTGCGGCAAGCGCCCAAACGACCGTCGCACCTGATGGCAGGTCGAACGCTGCCGACGCAGCGAGACCGGCCGCATAGCCCAGCGCTGCGAGGCCGTAGCCCCACGCGAGCCGGCGGCGCAGGTTGCGCGTAGCGAGCGCGGGGATGATAAGCGTCGCGAACACGAGGTAGACTCCCACTAGCTGGACCGAGAGCGTGACCGCGCACGCGAACACCAGGTAGAACTCGAGGCCGCGCATGCGACCGGCAGCGATCTTCCACAGCGCAAGCAGGAACGCGGACACGACAGCCGCCACCGCGAGCATCTTCGGGGTGACCCAGAGAATCTGCCCGTTCAGGAGGTCCTTGAGATGCTCGGCACCGTGCGGGTTGTTGGCGAGCACCAGCAGTGCGGCGCTTGCAGCAAGCACGAACGACACGCCGATGATCGCCTCCTGCACGGCGGGCCACCGGCGCTCGGTCCACGCGAGTGCGAGGGCCGCAAGCAGCGCGGCGGTCAGCGCGGCAGCCTGGACCGCAAGGCCCTTTGGCTCGAATCCGAGCCGATCGGCCACGATCACGCCGAGGCCCGCGATCTGTGCGACGGCAAGGTCGATGAAGACGATTCCGCGCTCGAGGACGCGCACGCCGAGCGGCACGTGGGTGAGCGCGATGAGCAGGCCTGCGACGAGTGCCGGCAGGAGAATCTGGAGCAGCTCGGGCAGCGCGTTCATTTCTGCGCATCCAGCAATCGGGAAATGGTGTCGTCGAAGAGTCCGAACAGATCCTTTGCGCGATCTGATCCGCCCACCGTGAACGGGATCATCACGGCCGGCACTTTCGACTGCGCAGAGACGAACTCCGCGGCTTGCGGGCTCTGGTAGGCAGCGTAGATGATGGCTCTGGCCGGGTCAGCGCGCAGCTTCGCGATGAGTTCGGCGAGGTGGCTGGGCGTAGGCGGGATGCCGGGCAGCGGCTCTAACGTACCGATCTCCTTCAGTCCGAGCCAGTTCTCGAGGTAGCTCACGTTCTTGTGATAGACGACGATCGGCATTTCCTGCAGCGGCGCCGCTTGTGCCTCCCATCGCTTGATCGCCGTTTGCCAACGGCTCTGGAAGTCGCGGTTACGGGCGCGAAACGTCTCCGCGTCCGCGGGCGCAATCTGCGCCATCCGCTCGGCGAGCGCATCGGCCACCTTCGCGATGTTGCGCGGATCGAGCTGGATATGAGGATTTCCCGCGGCGTGGACGTCGCCGAGCGATCGATCGAGGGCGCGCGGCAATTCCAGGAGCGTCACCTGCCGGGCGGCCTCGAAGTATCCGGGCTGCCCGACCTGGATGCTTGGATTTGCGCCTTTCGAGAGCAGGAGAGGCAGCCAGCCCACTTCCAGCTCGGCGCCGGTGCAGACCAGAAGGTCTGCCGAGCGGGCGCGAGCGATCAGCGCGGGACGCGCCTGGACATGGTGCGGATCCTGCTGCGCCGTGGTGGCCACATAGACCTTGGCCTTGTCACCGGCAATCTCGCTCACGAGAGCCCCCCATTCGGGCTCGCAGGCAAGTACGTTCAGCGTAGCGTGGACCGGTGCGGCGGCCACCGCGAGCGTGAGGGCCGCGAGTATGCAAAGTGGTGTCTTCATCGTTTTTTCCTTCGGGCATGTCGAGATACTTGCTAGAACTGATGCGCACCGTGTGGTCCGATGCTCATGATGTACTGAAGCCAGTACTGATAGCCGGTCACACCGTCGGCGATGTCGTCCTTCATCGCCTGGAAGCGCAGCCGGCTGAACTCGGTCGGGCTGAAGTCCACCATTGCGGCGATGCGGCTCGGGTTGTAGGACGCGAGCAGCGGGAAATCGGCCGCACTCAGTCCGAGGCCTGACGCGAGCTGGTTCGTTACGGCGCCTGAATTGAGGCGGTCGTAGCGCAGGCCGGCGCGCCAGCGCGGAACGAACTGGTACACGGCCTGCGCGTACCAGCCCGACTGGCGCGAGCTATAGGCCGCCGAGAGCGGACCGGGCACGACGTTGCTCGTGCCGAACTGGTCGAAAGTGGCGGTGCCGTCCTCGCTGCGCCAGAAGTATTCGGTCTGGAACTTGAAGTTCCGCTCGGCGGGATTGCCGTTAGGCGCCCACTTGAGGACGAAGTCCGCGATGGTGGTCGTGCTATCGCCGGAGAACGAATTCGTGACCAAGCCTCCGGCCGAATCGATATCGTCGAAGGTGCGGTCCTTGGGCGAGGCGCGGACCTGCGAGAGGCCGGCGAGCCAGGCATAGCTCACGCCGATGTCGCCGCCGATCTTCGCGAAGAAGCTGTTGGCCGTGAAACCGCTCGTGTTGTTTTGAGTCCCCGGAAAAGTCAGGCCTTGTCCGCCTTCGAACCCAAGCTCGAGGTAGAGGTCGGTCGGTGCGACCCACCGAGCCTGGATGCCCTGGGCGAGATAGCTGCCCCCGAAGAACGCCTGATAGGGCAACGGCGCGTCGACGAAGTCCCAGGCGTGCGGGTGCTGCTCGTTCTGGTAGCCGATTGCGGAGCGCCAGCGTCCGGCGCGCAGGGTGAATCCATAGGGCAAGCGCGTCGTCTGCGCAAACGCCTCTTCGACCTCGGCCTCATTGTCGGGAGTGAGCGCGGCAACCAGGCGGCCGGTGAAATACGGGTCGACTCCCGCGGTGATCACGAGCTCGCTCTCGCCAAGGTTGAATCCCCGCGCGCCGACCGCTAGATCGGAGGAGGGTGGGATGAAGCCCTGAATCCGGTACGTGTCGGGGTCCGGATTGACCCAGCCGTACTGTCCTTGCAAGATCAACGAAATTGCGGGGTTGAACGCGTTCGCCGCTTGCGGGCGACCGGTCGCTTTCGTGGCGGCGGACTCTGCCGACTGCGCAGCCGCCTCCGCCTTATCCGCGGCCTCGCTTGCCTGCTTGGACGCGGATTCGGCCTGCTTCAGCCGGTCCTCGAGGGCCTGGATGCGGCGCTCGTAGGTGGCTTTGAGATCTTCGATTTGCTTGCGAATCTGGGCGAGCTCGTCGTCGGAAGCCGCGCGCGCGGCCGGTGCCGCGCACAGCAATGCATGAAGGACGAGCGCCGCAATGGTCGTTCGGCGCATGGGACACCCTTTCCTGGACTGACAGCAAACTTCCACCGCCCGGGAAGACGGCGCACGGGTCAGGAGTCAGCAGGGTGTCGAGGCGGGCCGCGAGCGTAGAACCAGAACGAGTCGAGCGTGACCGCCGACCACGATTCGCTATGCCAGAGGACGTGGTCGGCGTCGAGCAGCGTCGTCGGCGCCGCGGCGGGCGGAGCGACGGCGCCAGCGGCCGAAAATGCGTGGCAGATCGGACAGTTCTGGCTGGTGTCTCCGGGGTAGTGCTTGGTGTCGGACGCAGTGCCGACGTGCGAGAGCGCGTGCACCGTCGCGCCGAGCTGGGTGAATGCCAGCGCGAACGCCAGGAAGAGCCGGGCAAGGTAGCGGCGCACGCAGCGAGCATACACCTGCGCGTGCCACGCACGCCACCGAACGGCTGCTTTCGGTGAGCGAGCCGTACAATCGCTCTTGGCCGAAAGCAGCCATTTCAGCTAGAAACGATTTCAGCGGCAATCTTCCGTTGCCGCTCAACAATGCGATCGGCGCCGGGAGCGATTAGTTGGGTATGAGGGTGGCACTTGGCGCAAGCTCCGGCGCGACACTGACACTTCGCGACGGCGAGCCCGCCCCGCCGGCGGCGTTGCAGGCACGGATGTAATACCGATAGCGCATTCCGGCGAGGATCGTCTTGTCCTGCCACCACGTCGTCTTGAGGCCGTCGATCACCCGCACTTCTCCGTCGTCGTCCGCCCGGTAGATGTCGTAGTGCGCTGGATCTCCGGAGGCCTTCGCCCACTTGAGCTCGGCAATCCCCGGCTTCAGCTTCACCGTGAGCCCGCCCCCGTCCTCGCCCCACGCAGGCACGGCGGCGGACGGATCGTCGGGCGGCGCCTGCAGCGCGCCCTTCGGCCACAGGAAGCACACGACTTTCATGTGCGTCCCGTCGAGGTGCTTGCACACGTTGCAGTAGTCGCACAGAACGATCCGGTCGCGCGTGCCGCGCTGCACCTTCCTCGGCCAATCCGGATCGGCGAGCAGGCCGCGGGCGATCGCCACGACGTCCATCGTGCCGTCGGAGACGACGCGCTCCGCCTCGTCGGGGTCCGAGAGCTTGCCGGCCGCCGCGACAACGGTATGGAAGCCCTTCTCGTTCAGGAAGCGCTTCACCTCGCGCGCCATGCCCGCATGCAGACCCATCGGGTACCAGTCGCCCGGCATGCAGCGGTCCCCCGAGAAGCCCGTGTACGGATACGGAACGTGGCCGGGCTCGTGCACGGCGTCCTCGAACTTGCCGCCCGCCGAGAGCGATACGTAGGCAGCGCCGAGCTGCGCCGCGCGCAACGCGATCAGCTTCGCGTCCTCGACGGTGTATCCGCCCTTGATGAACTCGTCGACGACGAAGCGCACCCCGATCGGAAAGTCCGCTCCCGCCTTGCTCCGGACATTCTCCATCACGCGACCGAGGAGTCGCAGGCGTCCTTCGAGCGTCTCTCCGGAGTAGTCGTCGCGCCGCGGGTTGCACCGGGAGAGAAACGACGCCAGCGTGTAGGCATGCGCCGAGTGAAGCTCGGCGCCGTCGAAGCCGGCAGCCCGCGCCCGCGCGGCCGCGTCGCCGAATTGCTCCACGATCCGGTCGATGTCCTCCAGCGACAGCATGTCGACGGTCTGCCGCCAGCCGGAACGCGAGATCTTCAGGAAATGGATGAGCTGTGGAACGATCTTCGACTCGGACGCGTCGTGCACGCGCTGGACGAGCGTGCGCAGGCCCGCGATGAACCCGTCATCGCTGATTCGCAACAGCGGTCCGGCCTTGAAGCCGTGAACCGCCATCGCCTCCACCACGATGAGACCCGTACCGCCTTCCGCGTAGCGGACGTAACGGTCGGTGATGTCCTGGTTCACGTGTCCGTCCTCGCCGGAGAGTCGCGTCACCATCGCCGGAACCATGATGCGATTGGGGAGCGTCATTGCCCCGACGTCGAGCGGTTCAAAGAGCTTCATCGGACGTCCTCCTCCCCATCTCTCGCCTGCGACGGCCCGCAGTCCACCCGGTGACTCTCCGACGTCCCGCCGGGGCGTGCTTTGATCTGCGTTAAGCCTGCCGCCCGGTGTACGCCTGTGCTATTTTTCCCGGCAACGCAACTCTCCTCGACCCGAATGAGAACTGCGATCCTCGGTGGCGGACCGGCGGGCCTTTTCCTCGCGCTCCTGCTCAAGCGCAGCCGGCCCGGCGACGACGTCCTGGTCGTCGAGCAGAACCCGCAGAACGCGACGTTCGGGTTCGGCGTGGTCTTCTCCGACGGGGCGCTGGAGTTCCTGCGCGCGGGCGAGCCCGCGATCTTCGCGCTCCTCGAGTCGAACATGGAGCGCTGGCCCGAGCAGAAGATCGTGCACCGCGACGAGGCGGTGATCCTGGATGGCAACGGGTTCTCGGCGATCGGGCGGCTGCAGCTCATCTTGCTGTTGCAGCGGCTATGCGGCGAGGCCGGCGTGCGGGTCGAACACGAACGCATCGTGCGCTCGCTCGAGGAGCTCGGCGACCATGACCTCGTGGTCGGCGCGGACGGCGTGAACTCGCTCGTGCGCCAGACACTCGCCGAGAAACTGCAGCCGGACATCCGCTACCTCACCAACAAGTTCGCGTGGTACGGATCGAGCAAGGCGTTCGACTGCCTGACGCTCACCTTCCGCGCGAACGAGCACGGTTCCTTCGTCGCTCATCACTATCGCTACGCGCCGGACATGAGCACGTTCATCGTCGAGTGCGATGCCGCAACGTGGTATCGGGCAGGTCTCGATCGGATGAGCGACGAGGAAAGCCGCGCTTACTGCGAGCGCGTGTTCGCGCCCGACCTCGACGGCCATCCGCTCATCTCGAACCGCTCGATCTGGCGCAACTTCCCGCTCCTCTGGACGCGGCAGTGGACGGCGGGCAACGTGGCGCTGATCGGCGACGCGGTGCGCACCGGCCACTTTTCGATCGGATCGGGGACGCGGCTCGCGATGGAGGATTCGATCGCGCTCGCCGCGTCGGTCGCCGCCCACGGCGAGAACGTCCGCGAGGCGCTCGCCGCATTCGAGGCTGAGCGGAAACCGATCGCCGAGAAGCTTGTGAACGCCGCCAATGCCAGCTCGTTCTGGTACGAGCGTATCGCCGAGAAGATGCAGCTCGCACCGTGGCAGCTCGCGTACGACTACATGACGCGGAGCGGCCGGATGAGCGACGAGCGCCTGCGCGCGCTCGCCCCGCAGTTCATGAATATCGTCGATGCGAAACGCGCCGCGGCGCCGGCCGACGCGCACCCCGAGCGAATCGCCGACCCGTGCGGGCCCGGAACGCCCGGCGCGCGCGAGATCGGCTGGACGAGTCCCGGGGGCCATAACGCCTCGCGCATCCTCTTCGACAACCTGACGGCCGGCCGCGGCGACAAGACGGCCGTCCTGTGCGAGGACCGCTCGCTCACCTACCTCGAAATCGCCGAGCTCGCCTGCCGGGTGGGGAACGGCCTTCTGGCCGCAGGGCTTGCGCGCGGGAGCCGCGTGCTGCTGCTCATGCTCGACACACCGGAGTACGTCGCGGCGATATTCGGCGCGATGCGCGCCGGATTGGTGCCCGTGCTCGTCAACACGCTGTCACCCCCCGACCTCGTCGCCTACTACATCGAGAACAGCGGTGCCGAGGCGGTGATCGCGCACGGTTCGCTCGCGGGACTGCTCGGCCATCCGGACGTCGCCCGCAGCCGAATGCGCGACGTCGTGCTCGTCGGCCCAGGCGAGGCGCCGGGTTTCGAGTTTGCCCGCGTCACGCATTGGGACGAATGGGTGGTCCGCGAGAAGGCTTCGCTCGACGAAGTCGCAACCCATCGCGACGAGATGGCGTTCTGGATGTACAGCTCCGGCTCCACCGGCCGCCCGAAGGGCGTCGTCCACCTGCATCACGATCTCGCGTACACCCACGAGGCGTATGGCAAGCGGCTGCTCGGCATCCGCGAGTCGGACGTGGCGTTCTCGCCGCCGAAGATCTTCTTCGCGTACGGTTTCGGCAATTCGATCACCTTTCCCTTTTCGGTCGGCGCGACCGTGGCGCTGCATCCGGGACGCCCCGATCCGGAAGCCGTGCTAGGCGTGATCGAGCGGCACCGCCCGACGATCCTGTTCGGCCTGCCGACGCTCTACAACGCACTGATCGTTCATCCCGGCTCGGACCGTCGAAACCTCTCGAGCCTGCGGCTCTGCGTCTCGGCGGCGGAGGTGCTGTCGCAGGAGATGTTCAACGAGTGGGAGCGGCGCTACGGCCTGCGCATCGTCGAGGGCCTCGGCTCGACCGAGGTGCTGCACATCTATCTTTCCAACCGGATGGACCGGCAGAAGCCCGGCGCGAGCGGCGCCAGAGTGCCCGGATACGAGATCAAGCTCTGCGATCCCGACGGCAATGCCGTGCCGCAGGGCGAGCCCGGCATCATGTGGGTGCGCGGCGACTCGAGCGCGCCGTGCTACTGGAACCGGCCCGACAAGACCGCCGAGACGATGCGCGCGGGCTGGATCTACACCGGCGACCGCTTCCGAGAGGACGAGGACGGGTTCTTCTGGTTCGAAGGACGCGCCGACGATCTGGTCAAGGTGAGCGGTCAGTGGGTGCATCCGCTCGAGGTCGAGCGTGCGCTGGCCGAGCATCCGGCGGTGCGCGAGTGCGCGGTGCTTGCGCTCGAGGACGACAACCGCCTGATGACGCTGAAGGCGTTCGTCGCGCTGCGTCCCGGGCATGCCCCGAATGCGGAAACGACGAAAGTGCTGCAAGACTTCGTCAAGCGCGCGCTCGTGCCCTACAAGTATCCGCGCGTGGTCGCCTTTCTCGATGCGCTGCCCAAGACCGGCACGGACAAGATCGACCGCCAGAGTCTGAAGGCGCGCGGCGGGTAGATCCGGGGAAACAAAAGGCCCGATCGATCGCCTCGAGCCGAGCCAGCGCTCTTACGAGTTCGCCTCGCGATCGAGCAGCGCGCGCTTGCGCTCCACGCCCCAGCGATAGCCGGACAATCCGCCGTCGCTGCGCACGACGCGATGGCAGGGAATCGCCACGGCGAGTGCATTGGCCGCGCAGGCCTGGGCGACGGCTCTCACCGACTTCGGCGCGCCGATCCGCTTGGCCAGCTCGGCATAGCTGACCGTCGCGCCGGACGGAATCTTGCGCAGTGCCCGCCAGACGCGTTGCTGGAATGCGGTGCCGCGCACGTCGAGCGGAAGATCGAGGCCCAGGCGGGGCGCGTCGACGAAGCCCACCACTTTGGCGACCAACTCCTCGAACCCCGCGTCGCCGCCGACGAGCTCGGCTTGCGGGAAGCGGTCCTGAAGGTCGCGCGCCAGCGCATCGGGATCATCGCCCATCAGGATCGCGCACACGCCGCGATCGCTCTGCGCGACGAGAATGGCCCCGAGCGAGCATTCACCGATCGCGAAGCGTATCCGGGTGTTGGCGCCCCCGGCGCGATATCGGGTCGGCGTCATCCCCAGGACTTGATTGGATTCGTCGTAGAACCGGGCGTTCGAGTTGTAACCCGCGCCATAGATGGCTTCGGTCACCGAGCCGCTGCGGGCAAGCTCCTCGCGAACCTTCCTCGCCCGATGCGCCGCGGCGTAGGCCCTGGGCGTCAGGCCCGTCACTTTCTTGAAGACGCGGTGCAGGTGGTAGGCGCTCGATCCCGCCCGCTTCGCCAGTTCGTCGAGCGTGGGCGACCGCTCCGCACGCTCGATGAACCGGCACAGCTCGGCCACCTTGGCCGCCTGCTGCGCGGCGAGCGAGCCGCGATCGGGCTTGCATCGCCTGCACGCGCGGAATCCGGCGCGCTCGGCGTCCGATGCGGTCCGGTAGAACGCGACGTTCTCGGGCCTCGGCGTGCGCGCTCCGCACGACGGGCGGCAGTACACGCCCGTCGTCTTGACGGCGTAAAAGAACTCGCCGTCCACCTTCGGATCACGCGCAACGACCGCCGCCCAGCGCGGATCGTTCACGGTGGCAGCCTCGCGCATTTCACTTCGGGTCACCATGTCCACTGGAATCCTTTCGACCATTGCCTGGAGAGTGCGTGCACGATAGACCCTGCAGGCAACCGAAAGCACCCCGAGTCTTGCTCTGGAATTCGCACCCGCTCAGTCCGCAGCCACGGGGTTGTGCCAGCCGGCTGGCGACGCGATCAGGGATTTCGCCGCGTCGGGGCCCCAGCTCCCCGGCTCGTACTCGGCGACCGGCGGCGGATCGGCAATCAGTGGGTCCACGATCTGCCACGCCCCCTCGACTTCGTCCTGCCGCGCGAACAGCAGGTGATCGCCCGCCATCGCGGCGCCGAGCAGGAGATCGTAGGGCTCCGTCTGGAGGGAAACATCGCGGCAGGCGTAGAGCTCCACGTTCTCGGTGTGGCCCCGCTGACCCGACGCCAGCACCGTGGCGCCGAGCGCGATCTCGACGTTCGGCCCCATGCGAAAGCGCAGGTGATTCGGCTCACGGTGGTCGAACTCGCGGCCGGAGAAGCGCCGCTGCGGCGGCGGCTTAAGCGTTACCAGCACTTCCGTGGCCGTGACGTGCATACGCTTTCCCGCGCGGACGTAGAACGGCACGTCCTGCCACCGCCAAGAATCGAGGAAGAGCCGCATCGCGGCGTAGGTCTCGACCTGGGAATCCGGTGCGACGCCTTGCTCCTCGCGATATCCGCGGTACTGACCGCGTACCGCTTCCTCCCTCGTCGGCGGGCGAATGGATTTCAGGACCCGCACCTTCTCGTCGCGGAACCCGTCGAGGTCCGGACCGACCGGCGCCTCCATCGCGAGCAGCGACACGACCTGCAGCAGATGATTCTGGATGACGTCGCGGATCGCGCCCGCCTCTTCGTAGAATTTGCCGCGCCCGGCGACGCCAAACGACTCGGCCAGCGTCACCTCGACGCGGTCCACGTAGTTGCGATTCCAGATCGGCTCGAGAAAGCTGTTGCCGAAGCGGAAGAACAGGATGTTCTGCACGGTCTCCTTGCCGAGATAATGGTCGATGCGGAAGATCGAGTCCTCGCCGAAGACGCTGTGCAAGGTCGCGTTGAGCGAGCGCGCCGATTCGAGGCTGCGCCCGAAGGGCTTCTCGAGCACGACCCGCGCTCCCTGCGCGCAGCCGGATGCGCCGAGGCCGTTCACCACCACCGGGAAGAGGCTCGGCGGGATGGCGAGATAGTGCGTCGGACGTTGGGCGCCGCCCAGCTCGGCCCGCAGGCGGTCGTACATGGTCGGATCCGTGTAGTCGCCAGGTACGTAGCGCAGCTGCTGCGCGAGGGCATCGAACGCGGTGGAATCGGCCTGTCCGCCCTGGGCTTCGACGCTCTCCCGCGCGCGATTGATCAGGCGCTCCCGGCTCCAACCTTCCCGGGCGACACCGACGACCGGGACATCGAGACGGTCGTCCTTGGCCATCTCATAGAGGCTCGGAAAGATCTTCTTGAAGGCGAGGTCGCCGGTGACCCCGAACAGCACCAGCGCATCCGCTTTGCTCATGCCTGCCTCCGTCACGGCCAGTTGACGCACGGCGCCAGGTCGGCACCCGCGTTACAGGCTAGATCGTATCGCGCGCGAGGTCTGCGCGCGTCTGCACCTCACGGTAGATGCGCGTGACGGCAAGAAGGTTCCGGAGCAGCAATATCATGGACGCGGCGAGCGCGAGCCCACCGGGGTACGCGAGCGGCGTCCACCAAGGAGCGGCGAGGAGCAGAGCGAGCGCGACAAGCTGCACGCGGAACTGGGTCCGCTGAGCATCGTCGCCGAGGATCTTCTTCATGTGCGGCACCGTTCCGCGCCCGGTGCTCTGCGTCTGGAGATGAAACCACACCAGGAACGGGGCGATCTTGTAGAGCATCCCGTTCACCACGGAGAGCGCCACACCCACGATCGCCAGCACGCCGACAAACACGTCGAAAGCGTCCGGCAGCCCTTCGATTCCGACCAGTCGCGCCGCCCAGCAACAGGCTGCCGCAATCAGGCACACCATCCCGACGCGCCAGAAATCGAGCGTCACGTCCGCCAGGCGCCGCCGCCGCTGTCGCTGGAGATCGAGCGTGATCACCGCGAACGTCGCATAGCCTGCGGCGACCGCGAGCGCCAGGCCGTGCGCGAGCGGCTCGCCCGCGTCGCCGAGCGCCAACTTTGCCGCCGTCCAGAGCACGAGCGCAGCGAAGATCGCCCACGTGAGCCAGCTCGTCAGCTTGTCGGAGTAGGACGGCGTCATCTGGAACATGGGCACGACCTGATAGGCAACGCCGATCACCAGCACGCCAACCCATCCCAACAGCGCCCAGCCGGGATGCAGATCATGCAAAGCACCGGTCGGCAGCGCGATGCCGAAGCCGAGACTTGCTGCGAGGAGCGCACCGAACACGACCGTGACGGCGAGCGCGATGGCGACCAGCCACATCACGCCGACCGTCGCGTTCCAGGCGCGCACCCGTGCGAGGCTCACCACGACCGCGATGACGAAGAGCGCAAACCCCGCGCCCAGCAACACGACCGCCGATCTGAGCAACGTCGGTTGAAGCAGCACGAAACCTCCCGCCAGGGAGAGCGTCCCCAGCGACAGCGCGAGGTGGGTGAGCCGGGCGACCCCACGCGGCGCGGGAATCGGCGCGCCGACCAGGACCGGAAGGATCTGCATCATGGCCCCCGTCATCACGCTGGCGAGAAAGCCGAGCGTGAGCAGGTGCGTCGCGCCGAGCGCCGCCGGCATCCAGCGCGAATCGAAGACCTCCGGCCCCCGCCATACCAGCAAACCGGCGCACAGCAAGCCGAACACGGGTGCGGTGAGGAAGAACCGGAACGGCACCGAGACCGGCGGCGCCTGCTCGTAGCTCAGGCCGGCTTGTGCCATGGGCGTCGCACGCGGCGCGCGCACTTCACTGCACAGATCAGGCTTCAGCCTGTCTCGAGATCGGCGAAGCGCGCGAGCAGCGTGTCGGCTTCCCCGGCGAGGTGCTCGTCCATCATCCTGTACAGCACCTGCTCCTCCTTGAGATTGTGCTGCTGCATGAGGACGTTCAGCGTCTCGGCTTGGCCGAGGTACTCGTCGGCATCATGCGCCTCGACAGCCTCTCCCAGCATCGCCAGGACGCCGCGCATCTGCTCGTGCTCCTCGCGCATCACCATGGTCGGGCCGCCGGCCATGCCGGTCCGGTCCTCGAACGCGCTGAAGAGCACGCTCTCTTCCATCTCGAAGTGCCGCTCCATCGCCTTGCGGAACGCCGCGAACTCGGATGCGGCCGCCGCCCAGTCGCGCTTGCCCGCGGCCGCCTCGGCCCGCGCGAAGCGGTCGTCACAGGCCTTGTGATCCTGGGCCATGAATGCCTCGATGCTCGCCATGGTGTACTCCACTCGATCCTGACCCGCCGATTGTTTCCGACCGCTGGTGCCGCATTCCTTGATGAATCTCAAACGGCACCGGTCGCGCGAAGCGCCCCGACCGCCGGAGAGCGGGCGATATGAGGGAGATCAAAAAATGCGGGGTGATGTGCGGCACATTTCGAACCACCCCAGCTGCTTCGCAGCCACCCCTCCTCGGAGAGGAGGGAAAAATGGCGTGTCAGCGCTCAGCCCTGCGCGGGCTTTTCCCAGCCCGGCTTGGTCCCGGCAACGCGCTTGCCCTGACCGCGAATCGGCAACGCTGGTAGCGCGAATCCCTGGTTGAAGGCCGCGCGCGCCACGATCGTGAACTTCAGGAACCAGCCGGCGCCAAGGGCCGCGATGCCGGCGATCAACGCAAGCGTGTTCGCGGCCGCGTAATCCGGAATCGCCGCCAGCAGGAGCGCGGCCGGCCCCCAGTTTCCGACCAGGCTGAAGGGAAGATCGATGCCCGCCAGCACGTCCAGGGCGCCCTTGGGTGCGCCGCCGCGGGCGAGCGCGCGGCGATATTGCCGCCACATCAGATCGCGCACGATCAGCACGACGACGAGCGCGGCGATCAGCCAGCGGGTTGCTAGATTCCCGGTCGCCACGAGCGCGACGATGGCGAGCCCGGTTCCCTCCGCGAGCCCGGTCGCGATCACCAGCGGCACGATCGCGGGCTCACGCCACGCGGGGATGCCCTTGGAGGCCTTCAGGATGCGCGCCTGACAGTAGAGAAATAGCGCTGCCAGGAGCGCCGCACCCGCGACGAGCCAGAGTGCGCCGTACCATGCTGCCGCGATGGCGACGACGAAGAGTGGCCCGGCGACGAGCGACTCGCGCGTCATCCAGGAGGTCTGCGGATGGAAGACGACGTTGATGGCGCGCCAGGGCTTGCCGATCTCCATCCACACCCAGAACAGACCGAACGCGACGCACGCGAGCGCGCCGAGCGCGAGACCCGCGTACGCGGCGCCGCCCGCAAACGCGGCGGCAATCAGCAGTCCCGTGCCGGTGCCCCCGCCAAGGAAGTTGAGCGCCGCGCGCCAGTCCCAGTTGGTCTGGTGCCAGGGCCGTACGCTCGCAGGCTGGTTGCGGTTCATTTCTCGTCGACGACGTAGAAGATGTGCGGGTCGGTCCCGAGTTCCTCGTGCATCCGAAACCACTCGGTGCTGTCCACCTTCTTCGACACGTTGCTCTCGGGATCGTGGAGGTCGCCGAAGGTGTAGGCGTTCGCGATGCAGGAGTTCACGCATGCCGGCGTCGCCTCCGGATCGACACCCGGTTTGAGCCCCTTCGCGAGCCCGTCGTCGATGCGGTCGACGCACCACGTGCACTTGGTGGCGACCGACATCCGCTTCTCGTCGAAGCGTGCGTCCTCGGACTTGGATGGCGCATCGTCGTAGGCGAACTCGCGCTCGTGCACGATGTGGCGCGCCTGGTAGGGACAGGCGACGGCGCAATACCCGCACCCGATGCACAGGTCGTAGTCGATGGTGACGATGCCGTCCGGGCGTTGCTTGGTCGCCGTTGACGGACAGACGTGCATGCACGGTGGATCGGAGCAATGCATGCAGCCCACCGGCACGAATGTCCGCTTCACGTCGGGAAATTCGCCCTGCTCGACGTCGAGCACCTTGCGCCACTGCACGCCCGGCGGCGTGGCGTTCGCGTGCCGGCACGCAGTGGTGCAGGTCTGGCACCCGACGCAGGCGCGCAGATCGATCGCCATGGCCCAGCGGGTCATGCCGCCACCCTCCGGACCGAAACCTTGACGAGGTCCGCGGCCGAGCCCGTCGCGTCGGTCAGCGCGATCGACATCGGCACGAGCGAGTTCATGCTCGGCGCCTTCATGTCCTTCGCATAGGGTGTCGCCCAGTGGTCGAACTGGCCGATCATCAGCAGCGTGTCGGGACGGATGCCCTGACGCAGCATCGCCGGACCCTTGGTGCCGTGCAGGTAGGAACGCACCTCGACGAGATCGCCCTCCTGGATGCCGAGACGCTCGGCCGTCGACGTGTTGATGACTACCCCGCCGTGGCCGCGCAGATTCTTCGACACCTCGTCCATGAGCTGGATGCCCGCATTGCCCCCCCATGCATATTGCATGGAAC
Organism: Betaproteobacteria bacterium; assembly: GCA_022340285.1. GTDB lineage: Bacteria > Pseudomonadota > Gammaproteobacteria > Burkholderiales > SG8-39 > JAABRB01. The sequence goes on along the minus strand of JAJDOG010000077.1, from coordinate 11,899 downwards.
GAGTGGTCACCAGCCAGAACGGGTACTCCTCGCCTTTGGCATGCAGGGTGGCGTCCTTCTCCCAGATGCCCGGGAAATCCTTGCAGGCCGGCAGCGTCTGGTACTCGGTGAGCTGCGTGTTCCACCACTGGATGCCGCGCTCGTGCAGCCGATTTCCGAGCTCGACGCCATGCCGGTAGAGCCGCTCCTGGAACGGCATCTCGAAGCGGATGCCCTGGTTGCGCAGCTCCCTGAAGAGATACCACGTGAGCCGCGAGATGGGCCGCGTGCGGTAGCCGTTCGAGCGGAACCAGTCCAGACCGTCCTGCGCCGCGCCACCGGTGACTTCCGCGCTCGCCGCCCGGCAGACGTGGTCCCAGATCGCCTCGGCCGAGTGCTTCTGGTCGGTCGCCAGCTGGAAGTCGTAGCCTTCGCCCGAAAGCGGCGCGCACGCCGCACCGCGGTTGATCGCGCGGTTGTACTTCTCGAGCAGTCCGGTGCGCGCCGCGAGCTCGGTGGCAAGGTCCGTGAAGTCACGCGCCTCGCCCTGCGGCTTGACCGCCGGCTGACGCAGCGCGAAGCCCTCGTGGTCCCAGAACTGCTCGATGAACTTGGTGCCGCCGATGCGGATGAGCTGCAGGCTCTCGAGGTCGGTCGCCTCGGGCAGCAGCACGTCGGCCATCCAGTTCGTCTCGTCAATCGTGTAGGCGAACGCGACGGTAAATGGAAAGTCGGCGATCCGGCGCGTCAATGCGGTCGTGTCCCAGAACGAGATCGCGGGATTGGTGCGGTACACGAACCAGAGCTCCGGGGCCGTCACCTCCGGCCAGTGCTCGGGCGAGCCGTCGCGGAAGAGCCACGCCAGGTGCGTCGGACCGAGCGCAGTGCTCCACGGCGAGTTCGCCGAGAGCGGCACGAGCGTGGCATGCGCATTGCGCACCGCCGGGCGCTCCGCCCAGTGCTCCTTGTCGGTCGGGTTCATCGGAAACTCCATGAACCCTTCGCGCCCCTTCTTCACGCTCGCCTGGCGGGAGGTCGCCGGACGGTTGAGCCGCACGGTCGTGCCGAGCGTTCCGCCCGGAACCTCGAGCGCGCCGACCAGGCAGGGAATCAGCGTGCGTGCCCAGCAGCACTCGTAGCCGCCCCACCCGTTGGTCACGGTCTTGCCGAGGATGATCGCGACCGGCCGGAGCGGCAGCGTCTCGCCGTCGATCTCGACCGTCGCGCCGACCTGCGCATGCTCGAGATACTCGGCAGTGATGCGCCGGACCGTGCCAGGGCGGATGTCGCAGATCTTCTCCGCCCAGTCGGGCGTGTACGGCTCCATGTGTCGCACCAGCTTGGTGAACGCCGTTTCGGCGCGCACGCCGGTGTGATTCCATGTCTCGCCGTCGGCGCCGAGCTCCAGCGCGTCGAGCGTGAACTCGCCCTCGAGCGCCGGGTCGGTGTCTGGCGTGTCGTACGGAACCGCGGCATTGCGACGCCCGTCCCAGAGCAGCGGCTTCTGGCTCGCCGGATCGCGCAGGTAGAACCCGTTCGGCCCGATCAGGTACGGCGAGCCGGTGTGGTCCTTGAGGAACCGGATGTCGAGCGCCTCGCGCGGGTGCTCGTGCAGGATCGCGTGCAGCATGCCGAACAGGAACGCGGCATCGGTCTTGGGCTTGAGCGGCACCCACTCGGCCGAGCATGCACCCGTGATCGAGAGGTGCGGCTCGAGCTGCACGCGCTTGAGATGCCGGTTCATGCGCCCTTCGGCGTGCCGCCACACACCAACCACTCCGGCGGAGGCCTCGCTGTTGGCGCCGAACGAAAGCACGAAGCGCGTCGTGGGCGTGTCCGGACAGACGGTGAACGCGCGGTGCCACAGCTCGCCGTAGAGGTGCTCGGAGTGATAGCACTTGACGCCCTGTCCGCTGCCGAAGCTGAAATCCACCGGCCCCCACGCGGAGAGGAATGCCGGGAACGTGCCCATGTAGTACGTGGGCGTGCCGCCGCCGCCGAAGCTCGCCGCGACGCGCGGATAGCCGACTTCGTCGATCAAACCCTTCGCACGGATCTCGTTCAGCTTGCCCGCGACGATGTCGAAGACCTCGTCCCACGAGATCGGCACGAAGCCGGGGTCGTGATCGCGACCCTTCTGCGGATTCGTGCGCTTCATGGGCGTACGCAGCCGATTGGGGTTGTAGGTCTTCTGCACCAGGCCGTAGGCCTTGACGCAGCACTTCCCCCCGCCCGGATGGACCTCGGCAGCGCGGAAGTTCGGCTCGATCTCGGTGGCGACGCCGTCTTCGACCTTGACCTGGAGCAGGTCGGGCCCGGCCACGCACTGGTAGCAGTACTCGGGAACTTTGCGGACATCGGCGGCCATGCGCGCCTCCGTCAGTTGAAAAATGAATCGAGGGTCAGGACGCCTTCTGCGCCGCCTTGGCCGCGACGCGCGCCCGGAGCTTCTCGACCTCGACCACGAACCGTCCGTGCGTGGCGCGTCCGATCTCCTCGGCGTGGTCGCGCGCGACGACCTCGAAGGTCACGCGCCGCCCGTCGACGGCCGTCACCGTGGCGGTGACTTCGACGTCCGTGCCGAGCAGGGTCGCGCCGCTGTGCGCGACGTCGATGCCCGTGCCGACCGAGTCCTCACCGGCATCGCAGTGCTCGAGCAGCAGCTCGCGGCAGGTGATTTCCATGTCGCGCACCAGCTCGGGCGTTGCGTACACGCGCAGGTCCTCGCCGAGGAAATCGATGGTGCGCGGCTTGTCGATGGTGAACTTCCGGGTGCTCGAAATCCCGGGCTTGAGATCCGCTTTCATTCCCTCCTCCGTACACCGGCCATAATGCGGGAAGTATGCACCATGCATTCGGCACGCCAACCGGCGAGTGGCCGTCGTGATTCCGATTGGTGCGTACCTTAGCATATTTTGTATCGCTTTGGTTGAGGGCACGCCTTGCAGGGACGAGGCGCCACGAACACATTGAATAAACGAAGGAAACTGGGACATGGCGCGCTCGGACCCAGACGGTTGGCTGGACCCCCCAGAACTCACGGATCGTGATCGGCTGAGGAAGCTGCAGCTCGAACGGTTGCGGTGGACGGTCGAGTACGTCCACGCGAACGTTCCCCACTATCGACGCAAGTTCGAAGCGGCCGGGGTCGCGCCCGGCGACCTCAACACGCTGGCCGACCTCGCCAAGTTTCCGTTCACGGCCAAGCAGGACCTGCGCGAGACCTATCCGTTCGGCATGTTTGCCGTGCCGATGGATCGGGTGGTGAGGATCCACGCGTCCAGCGGCACGACCGGCAAGCCGACCGTCGTCGGGTACACACAGCGCGACATCGACATGTGGGCCGATGTCATGGCGCGCTCGATCCAAGCCGCCGGCGGATCAGCGAAGGACATCGTCCACAACGCGCTGGGATACGGGCTCTTCACGGGCGGGCTCGGCGTGCACTACGGGGCCGAGCGGCTCGGCGCGGCGATCGTACCGATTGCCGGGGGGCAAAGCGAGCGGCAGGTGCAGCTCATCATGGATTTCGGCGCGACGATCATATCCAGCACGCCTTCGTACATGCTCGCGCTGGCCGAGGAATTCGACCGGCAAGGCATCGACCCCCGCAGCACAACGCTGCGCATGGCGCTGCTGGGCGCGGAGCCCTGGACCAACGAGATGCGCGCCGAGATCGAGGCGCGGTACGCGATCGATGCGATCGAGCTCTACGGCCTCTCGGAGGTGGTCGGCCCGGGCGTCGCCTGCGAGTACGCCGAGACCAAGGACGGCCCCCACGTGTGGGAGGACCTCTTCTATCCGGAGGTGATCGATCCCGTCACGGGAGAGGTGCTTCCCGACGGCGAACAGGGTGAGCTCGTCTTCACATCGCTCGCCAAGGAGGCCCTGCCGGTGGTGCGGTACCGGACCCGGGACCTCACTCGGCTGCTGCCGGGCACCGCACGCCCGGCGCTCCGCCGCATGGAAAAGATCACCGGTCGGTCCGACGACATGCTGATCATCCGAGGCGTCAATGTCTTTCCCAGTCAGATCGAGGAGGTGCTGTTCAAGCAACCGAGCCTCGCCCCGCACTATCAGCTCGAGCTCTGGCGCGACGAGCGGCATCTCGATCAGGTGAATGTCCTGGTGGAGATGAAGCCGGAGCACGACCAGGCCAGCGAAGGCGCGCGCGCGGCCGCAGCGCGGGACTTGCAGCACCACATCAAATCCCTTGTGGGCATCAACGCACACGTCAAGGTGATGGCGACCGGCACCGTCGAGCGCTCCATCGGAAAGGCCAAGCGCGTCATCGACAAGCGCTCGAAGTAGGCACTGACTCGCGGCGGAACGGGCACCAAATTGGGCGGCGGCCAAAGTCGTCGACAGCAGATTGTTTGGGACCCAAATTAATTGGGCCGGGCATGATTCACATCAAACTCCGGGCCGCGGGCCGGTGCTAAAAAGGGCCTCACCGCAAGCGTCCGGCGCTGCGTGCCGGCCAGGAGGCACCATGGGCATTCGTGAACGCGTAGAGCGGCTCGTCGGCCGCATGCACGACACACCGCAGTACACGAGCCAGGGACGAACGCTGTTCGTCGACCTCGAGCGGCGCGAGCGCCGCAGCAGGTACCTCGGGCGCGAGGTGCTCACGAGCTTTCTGGGGGGACGCGGCGGCAACATGGTCCTGCTCTACAACCTCCTCGAGCCGGAGCGCGACGCGCTCGACCCGGAGGTGCCGCTGATCTTCGGCTCGGGTGTCCTCACCAGCCATATGCCATCGGCCACGCGCGGCAGCGTGACGTCCAAGTCTCCCGAGTCGTACGCCATCCTCGACGCGAACGCAGGCGATTATTTCCCCGCTCACGCCAAGCGACACGGCTACGACCACATCGTGCTCTACGGGCGAGCGCCCGAGTGGACCCTCGTCACGATCTCACACGACGACGTGGGGTTCGTCTCCGCCGCGCCGTACGTCGGCATGGGCAACATCGACCTCGCCGCGGCGATCGAGCGCGACTTCGGGTGCAAGGAGCGCAAGGATCTCGCGATGGTGCGCATCACCAGCGCCGGCGAGAACGGCGTGCTCTGCAGCGGCATCATGGGCGGCCCGAAGGCGATCTACGCGCGTGGTGGCGGCGGCGCCAAGATGGGCGCGCTGCGCCTCAAGGCGATCCTCGTGCTCGGCAAGGCATCCGCCGACGAGTACTCGGCCGATCTCAAGGCGCGCAACAAGACGATCGGCAAGAAGATCACCGGGGCATCGGTCGTCAAGAACGCGCTCAAGACGGTGGGAACGCCGTTTCTCTACAAGCCCTCGCGCGTGCTCGGCGCGATGGGAACCAAGAACAACCAGGAGACGACCTGGAGCGAGCGCCTCGATGCGGACGCCTTCGATCCCTACCGTCCGGGCATGGACGGCTGCTTCAAGTGCCCGGTGCAATGCCGCGCGCTCAACGACATGACGCCCGAGGGCAAGGGATTCTGGGGCGTCAACGCGCTGAAGGGCGTGAAGGGCAACGCGGGCTACGATCCGACACAAGCCGACGTCGAGCAGCGGCGACAGAAGACCTACCGGGGCATCCGGGGCGACGGCCAATACGACCGCTACGACAAGGGCGACGGCCCGGACTACTCGACGCTGGGCAAGTTCGGCCCGAACATCGGCATCCGGGAGCCCGAACAGGTGCTGCGACTGAGCAACATCCTGAACGATCTCGGGCTCGACTCTTCCTCCACGGGAAGCGCGGTGTCCTGGGCGATGGAGCTCTATCAGCGCGGGATCATCACCAAGGAGCACACCGGCGGGCTCGATCTCGCCTGGGGCAACTACGAGACGATCGAGAAGCTCCTGTTCATGACGGCGCGGCGCGAAGGATTCGGCGACGTGATCGCCGATTCGTCGCGCGCGGTCGAGCGCGGCAAGTATCCCGAGGAAGCGCTGAAATATCGGATCGCGGTCAAGGGGCTGTTTCAGTCCGATCCCCACGATGCGCGCATTCTCAAGGCGTTTGCGCTCGGGCTTTCCGTCGCCACGCGCGGCATGGACCACCTTCGCAACCGCCCCACCCTGGAAATCAACGCCCGGGTGAACGACGATCCGGTATTCAAGGCAGCGCTCTACGGCGGCACGGTTTCCGCCCAGCCCACCAGCTACGACGGCAAGGAATTCGCCGTCCGCAAGTGCGAAAACACCTTCGCCGTCGGGGACGCGGTCGGCATGTGTCGGTTCGACACGAAGCTCTTCAACTCGCCGACGCTTCCGGACGTGGACGATTTCGCGGCGCAGGTTTCCACGCTGACCGGCGTCACGATGAGCGAGGCGGATCTCGACGAGGCCGGACGCAACATCACCGGCCTCGAGCACATGCTCAACTTCCGGCTGGGATTGCGCGGGCGACACGATACGCTGCCCGAACGCTGGTTCGAGGAGCCGAACCAGTCCGGACCGTTCAAGGGCGAGAAGATCGACCGCGCCGAGTTCGAACGACTGAAGGCGCGCTTCTACGCGCTCACCGGCCTCAACGAGGAGAGCCTGCCCAGAGCCGACTGGCACGCGCAGCTCTCGCGCATCACAACGGGATTCGCCGTGCGCGTCGAAGTGCCGGTCGATACGCCTGGGGCGCCGGAGCGCGTCGTCATCGTGGACGAACCGGTCGCGACCGTGATCGAGTTGCGCGAGGTGCTTGGACGCCGGCTTCCCGAGGCGCGCGACACCCTGGCCGACCGGAATCTCAACGTGGCAGTGAACGGCGAGATGGTCATCGCGGGCGAGACCACTGCGCCGATCCGCAACGGCGACCTCGTGCAGATCGTCCACATGATCGCGGGCGGCTGAGCTGGCACGGTGCAAGGCGCTTTAACCTGCATCACGGCCCCACGGGGCGCCGCGGGGCAATCTTGACGTTTCGATACCGGCCGCTCTGGTTGTCCGCCACCGATCTTCCCCTGCTTCGAATCCGCGATCGCGCGCTGCTGCCCGTCGTCCAGGGCGGAATGGGCGTGGGTGTCTCCGCGCACCGGCTGGCAGGCAGCGTCGCGCGCCTCGGCGCCGTCGGAACGCTCTCGAGCGTCGATCTGCGCCGGCACCACGCCGATCTCATGGCCCGCACGGGGCGGCTGCGCGACAAGCAAGTCATCGACGCCGCCAATCTCGAGGCGCTCGACCGCGAGGTGCGCGCCGCGCTCGCCCTGGCGGATGGTCACGGCATGGTTGCGGTCAACGTCATGCGAGCCGTCTCCGAGTACGCGGCATACGTTCGCCAGGCCTGCGCGAGCGGGGCGCAGGCGATCGTGGTGGGCGCCGGGCTGCCGCTCGACCTCCCCGATCTCGTCGCCGACTACCCCGACGTGGCGCTGATCCCGATCCTTTCGGATGCGCGCGGCATCGGGGTCGTGCTCAAGAAATGGCAGCGCAAGGGCCGACTCCCCGATGCGATCGTGATCGAGCATCCGGGGCATGCGGGCGGCCATCTCGGCGCGGCCAGCGCGAAGGATGTCGACGATCCGCGTTTCGACTTCGCCACGGTGCTGGCGGGAGCGAAAGCGCTCTTTGCGGAACAGGGCATCGCGCCGTCGCGCATTCCGCTGATCGTTGCCGGCGGCATCGACTCGCACGCTGCCGTGCGCGAGATGCTCGCGCTCGGTGCCGCCGCCGTCCAGCTGGGAACCGCGTTCGCCGTGACCGAGGAAAGCGACGCCCACGCGAACTTCAAGCGCGTGCTGGCCGAGGCGAAACCCGAGGACATCGTCACCTTCACGAGCGTCGCCGGGCTTCCCGCGCGGGCGGTGCGCACGCCCTGGCTCGAAGCCTATCTCGACAAGCTCCCGGCGCTCGTGCGCCGGGCCAAGGCGCGGCGCCAGTGCACGCTTGCGTTCGACTGTCTCGCGACCTGCGGCCTGCGGGACGGCCTCGCGCGATTCGGGCAGTTCTGCATCGACCTTCAGCTCGCCGCCGCGCTCAAGGGCGACGTCAAGCGCGGACTGTTCTTCCGCGGCTCAGGCCGCCTGCCGTTCGGCGCGGAAATCCGACCGGTGCGCGACCTGATCACCTACCTGCTGACGGGTGCGGCGCCGGCCGCAGCCTGAGCTCGACCGTCAGGCGACCGGCGTCACATCCCCGGGCGCACGATAGAACTGGATCGGGACGGGAGTTGTCTCCGCCGTCGCGTCTTCCTCGTACGCGATGCATTTCTCGCACACGGTACCGGTCACGTCCTCGGAAAGGTTCGCGCGCCGCAGCGCCTGGAACTTGACGCTGTGCCAGGCCTCGCGGAACGGCGTCGTGTAGAGGTTGGCCATGTCGAAGCGGCCATCGTGATCGAAGCAGCAGGCCGAGAGGCGCCCATCGTAGCTGATGTGCCCTTCGGTGAAGAGCGACCAGCAGGGCAACGGCTTCCTGAGCGCGCCGACGCGCCCCTGATTGCCGGCGGTGGATCGGGTGCCCTTGGCGCCGCTGGTGAGTCCCGCCTGGCCGTAGAGCGGCAGATAGTAGTGCTCGTCGACGTAGGGCAGGATCTCGTCGACGGCGGCCTGCATGCGAGTCTGCTGCTCGCCGTCGTAGAGGATGCTGGAGGCAAACAAGCCGCACAGGTGCCCGGTCCGCTCCTGCACCTCGTCGCGCACTTTACGCGCCTCCTTGATGTGCTCGACGATCCTGCGGTAGTCCTTGCTCTTCACGCCGGTCACTTCGTTGAACTGCTCGGCGTCGGCGAAGTTGAAGCTGAACTTGAGGCTGTCGAGACCGGCCTTCATGCAGGCTCGGATGCGCTCGCCATCCGCCATGCGGCCGTTGGTGGTCAGGAACACATACGGATATCCGCACTCGTGTTTCGCGTAGCGGATCGCGTCGGGCAGCCAGGAGACGAGAAACGACTCGCCGAGATAGAAGACTCCCAGCTCTTCCACGCCCTCGTCGCGCATCTCCTTGACGATGCGCGCGAAGAAAGGCCACGACATGTCGCTCTTCTCGCGCAGGCGCATGTGCGAGGCGCAGAAGAAGCACTTGAAGTCGCAGCGCGCGGTGAGCTCGATCTTGACGCTCTTCGGAATGGGCGGCACCGGGCTGGCGTACTCGTCTGTGAGCAGCGTGATCCGGTCGATCCGGTCGGTGATCTTCGGCATGACAGTCCCCTGGTCGAGTTTGGACGGATTTTTCAGCTACAAAAAAATTGAGCGGGAAACGGAACGTCTTGCGACACCCCGTTAACCCGCCCCAGACCAGGAGACACGACTAGATTGTGGTCACGGCCTTCCCTTCCCGCTGTGATCTAGATCAAACGTGGTCCGGGGGCCGCCGGGCGATCGCATCACGCCGTGATCGACTTCTCGGCATCCGCCGGTAGAACTACACACTGCGGTGTACGCAGCGCTTGGAGGGCTGGTCCGCAGAACTACGGCGTATAGGCGCGCAGCTGTGCGAGGTCCAGGATGCTCACCTGCCTGCCGCGCACCTTGATGAGCCCCGCGGCGGTGAGCTCATGCAGGATCCGCGAGAAATGCTCGCGGGTGATATTGAGGCGCGATGCGAGGACGCCCTTGCTCGTGGTGAGCTCGACGTCGTATGGCGTGCCGGGGCCGGCCTCCTCGGGCGCGTCGCGCAGCAGGTAGCCGATCACGCGCTGGGTGCCACTCTTCAGCGAGAACGCCTCGAGGTCGCCCATAAGACGATGCAGCCGCATCGCCAGGCCGGCGAGCATCTTGCGTGCGAAGCGGGGATTGCGCTCGACTTCCGCGATCAGCGCGGCCTTGCCGATGAAGAGCAGCAACGAATCGGCCAGCGCCTCGGCGAAGACCACGTAGGGGCGCTCGAGGAACATCACTGCCTCGCCGAAGCTCTGTCCGGCGCCGAGCACCTCGACCACCTTTTCCGAACCGTCGCGCCCGGCCAGGGCAAGCTTGATCTGGCCGTAGACGACTACGTGAAAGCCGGTGCAGGCGTCGCCCCGGCGAAAGAGAAGCGTTCCGCTGGGCGCGCGCACCTGTGCAGTGGCCGACGCGAGGCGATCGATCTCCTCCGCGGTCAGCTCGCTGAACAGCGGCAGGTTCTGCAGGAACTGCTGCACCCGGATCGGCGCCGCGGGCATCCTCCTCGCACCCCCCTTCGGATCGGCCACGACATCCCGTGACCAGGTCAAGAAGATCACTCGATGGGATCGGGAGACCTTGATTCACGTCAAAGTCGCATAAAACCGGGCATTTCTATCCTCGCTCGATGGTCCATGCCGGTGCGATCCTCCGGATCTTCCTGCCGAGCGAGGAAGGCGCCGCGGGCTGAAACCCGCCGAGGGTAAAGCTCGCGTCACGCAAGTCCATCGTATCCTCCGTCCTGCGATGAGCGCAGCGACTCAAACGGCCAGTTCGCGAACGACACCGCGCCGCCACCCGAAACGCATGTGGCGCATCGCGACCGGACTTCTCGGCGTGATGCTCGTGGTCTTTCTGGTTGCGCGGCATTTCGAGACCCTCTATCCCGGACTCGCGTGGGTGCGTTCGTTCGCAGAAGCCGCGATGGTGGGCGCGCTTGCCGATTGGTTCGCGGTCACGGCGCTCTTCCGCCACCCGCTTGGGCTCCCGATTCCACACACCGCCATCGTTCCCCGCAACAAGGACCGCATCGGCAGAAATCTGGCCGAGTTCGTCGAGCGCAATTTTCTCGCTCCGGGCGTGGTGCGCGACAAGATTGCGGATGTCGATTTCGTCGGCGCCGTCGCGCGCTGGATCGGCGAGGCGGATCGACCGCGCAGGCTCGCCGAACGCATCGGCGACCGGCTACCGGGCCTCATCGGCGAACTCGAGGCGGGCGAGGTGCGCCGATTCATCCAGGGAAGCGTCGACGAGTGGATGCGCGGCGCTGATCTCGCGCGCCTCGCCGGCGAGCTGCTCGCAGCCGTCACGGCCACCGGTCGGCATCAGCCCGTTGTCGACAAGCTGATCGACGAGCTCGCCAAGCTGCTTGCGGAATACGAGCCGTCGATTCGCGCCCAGGTTCGCGAGAAGACCGCCTGGTACTGGCGCAGCGTCGCACTGGACGTCGCGGTCTCGGACCGGATCATCGCCGCCGCCGAAGCGGTGATCGGAGAGATGGCGCGAGATCCCGAGCACCCGTGGCGCAAGAAGCTCGATTCGGCGCTCATCGGGCTCGCCGAGGATCTCAAGACCTCGGAGGAGTACCGGCAGCGGCTCGAGATCGTCAAGGCTGAGTTCGTCGCTCATCCCGCGATGCAGAACTACATCGGGAGCGTATGGGATGCGGTCATCGCCGCGCTGCGTGCGGATCTCGCTCGCGACGATTCGCTCGTGGTCGAGCAGCTCGAGCGCGGGATTGCCGGATTCGCCGCCGCGATGCGCGACGATGAGGCGGCGCGCGCGCCGCTCAACCGCTGGCTGCGCGGGGTGATCGTCCGAGTTGCCGAAACGCAACGCGAGGAAATCGGCCGGCTCATCAGCGATACGGTGGCGCGCTGGGACTCGAAGACGTTCACCGAGCGCATCGAGTCCTACGTCGGCGACGATCTGCAATACGTGCGCATCAACGGCACGTTGATCGGCGGACTGGTCGGGCTCCTCATCCACGCCGCCTCGCGCGCGATGGGGTGAGCGGGGCTAGTGTTTGGATCTGTAGTCAGGGTCAGCGGCCATGCCCGTCCGACGCCTAAGGCCGCAAACGCCCTCCATGGGTCCCGGTTTGCGGCAGGCAGTCAACACACGACTACCCGCGCACAAACCACCCATGACGGCGGGCACGGCCAAAGGCGCCGGCCGGACATCGCCGCTGCCCGTGACGGCGGTGCTACGCGAGGGCCCACGCAAACCCGCGTTCTGTCCGGCGTTGACCTTAGCAGGCGGCTCGTCCCGCAATCGGCGAACGGCGCGGATTCAGTAGACCACCACGCTGCGAATCGACTCGCCCTTGTGCATCAGGTCGAACGCGTCGTTGATG
>JAJDOG010000058.1 GCA_022340285.1 Betaproteobacteria bacterium | reverse complement strand
TTGCGACACGTCGAACAGGTTCGCGCTCGCGATCCCGCTGCCGGCGACGTTGCGCATCAAGGGCGCGTGGATCATCCACGGCTCGGGGACTTCGTCGGCAGGCAGGCGGATGGCCTCGAGGACGATGTGGTAGTGCGCGCGCGCCACGACGAAGGTCACGCGCGAGTGCGCAAACCCTCCCGCGAGCTCGAGCCCCACGCGCAGCTGATGGCGGAACTGCTCGTTCACGTCGCAGAAGGCCTCGATGATGCTCTGCCCGAGGGCGTGGAACGGCGCGTACCAGTCGACATCGATCTTCGACAGGGTCTCGGCGACTGATCGCCATGACGTCAGCAGCGCGTTCATGATGCGCAGCGATCCCGCCTTGGTGTAGGAAAAACCCACCCCGTGCAGCTCGTATTCCCAGTCGGAGCCTTCCTTCGCGTAGACGATCACGTCCAGCCGCTTGAGCGGCGGCTCAGCCTCCTCCACCAATCCCACGAGATCCTGGCCGATGCTGGGGCTGACCTTGAGGGGGACCAGTTTTGGAATATCGCGTGCGCGGATCTGGATGGCGTTGTTGAGCTCGGGGGCGAGCAGCGCGATCGGCGCTGCGGTCATGCGTCGCGCCGCCTTGCAGAATTCGAGTCCGCCGTACTCGTCCACCATCGATTTCGAGTTGCGCGCGAGCGCGAGTCCCACGACGATGTAATCGAACGCGCGCTCGCGAAGCTTGAGGACGGCGCGCTCCTCGTCCTTGGCGGTCTCGACGTCGATTGCCGGCGCGCCCTCGGCCCCGGGCGTCCCTTCGAGCGTGAGCTCGATGGCCTCGCGCAGCGCGCGGTCCTGATGGCTGATGACGAGCAGGACGTGCTTGGTCATGTGGGGGCCTGCGTGGGGAAGCGCAGCAGGAACTCGCGGCGCCCGTCGTCGAGCGAGTGAATCGCCAGCTCGCCGCCGTGGTTGCCCATGAACTGCTCGACGAGCGGCTGCGCGATCCGCAGGTCGGTCCGCCGTTCGGACCAATCGCGGCCCTCTGCCGGATCGGTCGATGAGGTCGGCACGTATCCGGCGAGGCGCACCTCGACCGATCCGTTCGCACGGCGCAGCTCCGCCGCCACCGGATGGTCCTCGGGTGCGAAGCGCACCAGCGCCGAGAGCAGGGTCTCGAGCACGAAGGAGATCTGAAAGGGATCGCCTTGGACCGTCGCGGAGGACTGATCGCCCGACACGCGCACGAGCGACTGTTCGTCCTCCGGCAGGCTCGAGCGTGCCGCATCGAGCTCGGTGGCGAGGTCGAGCTTGGAGAACTCGCCCGAAGCGGGCCGCGCGTTCGGGTTGAACATCGCGAGCCGCATGAACGCGCGCTTCACCCGGCCGAGCTGGCGCAGGGCGCGGTCGAAGCCCTCGCGCTGCGAGTCCGCCTGGCGCGCCGCGAGCCGCTCGATCTCCGCCACGGCGAGGGCGAGCGGCGTGTTCGTCTGGATTGCGACCTCGTAGGTGGCCATCTCGAGGAGCTCGAGCTCGACGTTGCGCCGGATCTGGCGCAGGTCCTTGATCGTGAAGATCGAGCCGCCCAGGTGCTCGGGCAGGTCCTCGCGGGATACGTGCACCGGGAGACGCGTTTGCGGATCGTCGCATCGGCACATGTAGCCGCTGAACGTCGCGTCGCTGTCTTCGATCGCCTGCGCAAAGGATTGCTTGTCGAGAAAGAGCTCGGCGAGGGCGCCGCGGATCTCCTTGGGATCGGCGACGCCGAGCAGGTCGGCTGCCGCCGGGTTCGCTTTCTTGATCTCGAAATTGACGTCGGTCACCACCGTGGGTTCGGAGGTATGGCGGAAGCACTCCGCAAGGAACTGCAGCGTGCCGATGCTCTCGAGCAGGCTGCCGACCTCGCCCGCGACCTCGCCGAGCCAGGCGCTCTCGTCTTCGGAGAAGGCGTTCGCCTGCGTGTCCTCGACATTGATGATCCAGTGGACGTGACGCACGTCGCCCCAGATGATGGGCCAGCTCAGCTCCGAGCGGACGACCGTGCCCTTGACACCGGGGATGTAGTCCGGATCGGTGGTGACATCGGCGATGTGCTCGAACTTCTTCTTGGCGACGACGCGGCCGAGTATCCCTTCGTCGATGCCCTGCTCATAGCCCGCCGACAACGCGACAGCCGTTCCGCGCGGCGAGTGCTGCGCGACCAGGCGGACACGGCGTCGCACGCGGTCCACCCGGAATATCGAGACGTGCGACCAGCCGAAGATCTCGACCAACCCTCGCACCAGCACTTCGCAAGCCTCGCCCACCTCGCGGCAACGGGTCAGGTTCTGGAGGAGCTTGAAGCGTCCGGCCTGCTGGTGCTGCACCTCGTGGTCGATGGCGTGCAGCACTGTCGCGTCGATCGGCAACTCCTCGAGCAGGCGCATGTGTGCTTTGGTGAACGCTGCGGCAGTGCGGTTGAAGAGCGAGATGGTCCCGACCACCTTGCCGCGACGGCGCACCGGTCGGCTCAGCACGGCGCGGTATCCCTCCTGCAGCAGGCCCTGCACGAAAGAATCCTTCTGCAGTTCGCTCCAGACGGCCTCATCCTTCAGGAAAGCCGCCAGGTCCGGCACGAGTCGCATCTCGCCGGTCTGGATGTCGCGCTGCTGCGCGGACGTGAGCGCGATCCAGCGCTTCGACCAGTCGACACTGTTGCGCGCCTGGCCGTGGCGGTAGAAGAAGAATGGATTGCTGTGCATGTGATTTCGGCTGTACCGGCCGACAACCACGGCTTCTGCGGGAAGCAGCGTCTCGCAAAGGCGCCGGGTAACGCCGAGCAGCAGCCCGTGGCCGTCCTGGATCTCGCCGTTGAGGCGCTGGATATCGTGCGTCGCCTCCTCGGTCTCGACGTTCTTGAAGAGCCCGAGCGCCCCGACGACTTTTCCGTTGCGGTCGGTCAAGGGCAGGCCGGTGATGTCGACCGGGACCTCTCCGTCGCCCGAGGCGCGCCGCACCCGCGCGCGGTAGGTTCCGATGTAGCCCTTGCGCCGCTGCTTGAGCTGCGTGTCCAGCTTCCCACGCGAGCCGGTGTCCTGGAAGAAGTCGTTGAGCGAAAGGTTCTCGTAGTGCCGTGTGCCGAAGATCCGCATCGCTTCCGGATTGGCGTAGCGCACGATGCGGTCGAGATCGGACGCGACGATGCCGAGCGGCGAGCGCTCGAAGATCGCCCGCTCGCGCGGCGTGATGCCGAGCGCCGCGGCGCTCTTGGTGCTGCTCCGGGTTCGGCGTTTGGTGGTCGCCTTCCGCCGCGCGGTGGTCGCGCGACCTGCTCCTTGTTTGCGGCCCATAGTCCGGCTCTCCGCGCGTCAGTGCCACGGGGGAAATCTCCGCAGCGGGGCGCATTGTTTTCTGGAGATTAGGCCCTCGCGCCCACGGGCGGAATAGGTCCGAAGACATAGCGAAGCAGATGCCGCGGCGAGATGGGGAATCCATCACGTCGATCTCCCGTAATGGCCCACTCTTTTGCGCCGCAGCATCCATCGTTCAACAGCAAGCTCACGCACTGAGCCGGGGCGGTCCCTATCGTGCGGTGTGCCTGCCGCGTACTTTTCTCCGCACGTCGCGTCCGATCGGCGATCCTGCCGAACGTGTCGGTATTCGATTGGTGCGCCCGACGGCTGGCATCTGTGGTGCGTGCGGCACCGGCTGGTGGTCGTCTTCCCCTGCGCAGGGTGGGAGCGGGAGGTCGGAACGGACGACCAGGACGTCTTGGGATCGTCGGTGACGTTTTCAGCTTGACCGGCGCGAGCTTGAACGATGAGAATCTGCGCGTCGCTGCGCGGACTCAAATCGTGTCAAGAACCCAACCGCCGCGCTTTCCTGTGAGAACTCGTTCGTGAACCCGGCAATGAAGAGGGCTGCCGCCGGCCTCGGGCGCACCGCCGCGGTGCGTCTTCTGCTGGCGATCGCGCTGGCGCTGCTCGCGATGCGGCCGCTGACGAGCGGCGCGCACGAGACCGATCAGTACACGCTGCCGCTCGGCCGGGAGTTCGCCGATCTGGGCGTGTACTTCTCCGGCGTCGTGCACGACGCGATCGCCGATGCGGTGGATCTCACCAACGCACAGATCGAGGAGGCGCTGTGGCGCGATCAGCTCACGGGTGACGCGGCGCGCTTGCAGTCCCCGGATTTCATCGCCGGCGAGGTCTGGCAGCAGCTCTTCGCCGCCTGGACGACCGACGAAACCCTCGACGCCGAGTTGGGCGGGGATGCGTTGCGCGCTCGTTTTCCCGGGTTGGTCGTCGTATTCGAACCCGACCAGTACGTCTACGACGATCCGTTGCTGGTGGCCGACCTGACCAAGTGGGTCAGGACGTTCTTCCGCGCCGGGACGGTGAATGTGAACGGAACGTTGTTCGGCACCGACAAGCTTCTCCATTTCATCCACATGGGGCGGATCTACCACCGGCGATACCTCAGCGAGCGACAAGACGGATTGACCGAGGAGGCGGCAATGGCGCGCGCAGTCGAGCTCTCCGCCACCGGCTACAACCCGTTCCTGTCCGAGAACGGTTTTCTCGGCCTGTTGAGCACCGGCATTCGCTCCAATGCCGATCTCGCCGCGGACTATGCCGGGCTCAAGTTCTTCCGCAATCTCACCGAGCCGGTGCGCATCGGCAAGCGGGTCCTGCCCCCCATGCTGGTGAAGGACGGGTCCTACTGGCGGATCGCCGAGCACGTGCGGCCCGGGTCGGATTTCTTCGCCGCATTCGTCACGCCGCACTTCAACGAGGCGCTCAATCCGAACACTTACGCCCCGCTGATCGACGCAAGGGTGCGCAAGATGCTGCGGACCCGATGCTTCGACCTGCTGGACTGGTACCGGGACGAACGCGGCCGCCCGCGCACCCGGGAGCAGTTCCTGGCGATCGAGCAGGAGCTGTCGACCTTCTACGGCGAGCC
>JAJDOG010000004.1 GCA_022340285.1 Betaproteobacteria bacterium | reverse complement strand
ATGCATCGTGGGATAGATGCCTCGGGTATACGGCGGCTGCCCGGGAAAGCCGACATCCTCCGCGTAACGGGAACCGTCCCAGTCGCGCGGCGTGTAGAGCGGCTTGACCGGAATGCCCGAACGATTCGCGAGGTCCCGGTCCGCGCCGATCTGCTCTGCGTACTCGGCCTGCCAGCGCGCCTCGGCCGCATCGAGCGGCGGCTTGGAGTCGAGTGGCTTGTTCATGCGTTCCTCCTGAGGGTGCGGGCCGACGCCCTGCTCACGCAACGGCGCGCGCGGCGCGGATGCCCGGCGTGACGTCGCGGATGAACTGTTCGATCTCGCCGAGCGAGGCGCCGGGATGGAAGACTCGCGCGACGCCCGCTTCGAGCAGCGTCGCTTCGTCCTCGTCCGGCACGATGCCCC
This sequence comes from Betaproteobacteria bacterium, assembly GCA_022340285.1. GTDB lineage: Bacteria > Pseudomonadota > Gammaproteobacteria > Burkholderiales > SG8-39 > JAABRB01. The sequence goes on along the minus strand of JAJDOG010000004.1, from coordinate 4,777 downwards.
CGACGACCACGGCCACTTCGGCAGCGCCCGCTTCGCGCAGCGCGGCCATGAGCTTCGGGACGATGAGATGATCGGTGGCGAGCGACGACAAGCCGATCACGTCGACGTCCTCTTCGATCGCGAGCTTGACGACCGCAGCGATCTCCTGCCAGGGGGGCGTGTAGATCACCTCCATGCCGGCGTCGCGCAGATGCGCGGCGACCACGCGGCTGCCGCGGTCGTGGCCGTCGAGGCCGATCTTCGTCACCAGGACCTTCGGGCGAATCTCCATGCTTCCTTCTGCCTCTCTTTTCCCCTCCTTTTCAAGGAGGGGTCCGCCCGAAGGGCGGGGGGTGGTTTCGGCTTCGATCAGCGCTGCAACCACCCCGTCCACTTCGCGTCCACCCCTCCTTGAAAAGGAGGGGAAACCTCAACCCCTAAACCGCTCAAGCGGTTCAAGCTGCTTAGCCCGCCAGCCTTCCGACCGCACAACCGTCATTGCGCAACGTTACACCGCGTCGGAGCTGGTGATCCATTGCTCGACGGCCGGCGGCTGGTACGCTGCAAGGCGGTCGAGCAGCTTCATCGGGTCGCTCTCCGCGACCACCAGCGATCGGTGCTGCGACCGGACGAACCCTTCCGTCACGGCGTGATCGAAGAGAGCGAGCAGCCCGTCGAAATAGCCCTCGACGTTCAGCAGCCCCACCGGCTTATGATGAAAACCGAGCTGGGACCAGGTGAGCACCTCGCAGAATTCCTCGAAGGTGCCGAATCCGCCGGGCATGGCAACGAAGCCGTCGGAGCGTTCCGCCATCAGCGCCTTGCGCTCGTGCATCGAATCCACCACGCGCAGCTCGGTAAGGTCTTCGTACGCGATCTCCTTGCGCAGGAGTGCCCTGGGAATCACACCGACCACGCGGCCGCCGCCCGCCAGGACCGTTCGTGCGATCTCGCCCATCAGGCCCACGCGTCCTCCGCCGAAGACGAGCGTGATATCGCGCGCGACGAGCGCCTCGCCCATTCGCCGCGCCGCGTCGGCATAGACAGGGCGCGAACCCGCGCTCGAGCCGCAGAACACGCACAGCGTCTTCACTTCGATTGGTCCGGATGGGACCGGAGTGCGCCTAGAACCCGCCATTGGCCAGCCACTTTTCGACCTGTGGGAGGCGGTCCGTGCCCCAGAACGGCTCGCCGTCGACGACGACGAAGGGCGACCCGAAGATGTTGCGCCGGGCTGCCTCGTCGGTGACCGCCTTCAGTCGCTCCTTGACGGTCGGCTCGCCCACGCCCGCGCGCAGCGCGTCGGCGTCGAGACCGATGCTTGTGCCGACCTTCACGACGTTCTCCGCGTCGGAAATGTTGATCCCCTCGACGAAGTACGCCTTGTACAGCGTCATCGCGACTTCCTTGGCGCGCTTCGGATCCTGCGCGTCGACCCAGTAGAACGCCCGGCACGCCGCAACCGTCGCGACCGGAAACGGCTCGGGCGTGCGGAACGGCACGCCGAACCAGCGGGCGGTGCGATCGAAATCGTGCCGCGCGTAGTCGCCCTTCAGGGGAATCTCGACGTTGGGCGGCAAGTTCATGAGCTTCAGGGTAGCGCCCATCAGAAACGGGCGCCATTGCACGTCGCGCCCGTGCTTGCCGGCAAGCACCTCGATCTGCGTGCTCGCGAAATAGCCGTACGGGGACGAGAAGTCGAAGAAGAACTCGATTGGATTTGCCATGGGGTTTCCCGCAAGACTCACTCGCTCGCAATCGTTCGGCCGATCAACATCCGCTGGATGTCGCTCGCGCCCTCGTATATTTGGCACACCCGCACGTCCCGGTAGATCCGCTCCACCGGGAAGTCGTTCAGGTAGCCGTAGCCGCCGTGGATCTGGATCGCGTCGGAGCAGACCGCCTCGGCCATCTCGCTCGCGAAGAGCTTCGCCATCGACGCCTCCTTGAGACACGGGCGCCCGGCATCGCGCAGGCTCGCGGCGTGCCACACCATCTGGCGCGCGACGTCGATGCGCGTCGCCATGTCCGCGAGACGGAAATTCACTGCCTGATGCTCGATGATCGGTTTGCCGAAAGTCTCCCTCTGGCGCGCGTATTCGCGCGCCGCCTCGAACGCCGCGCGGGCCATGCCCACTGCCTGCGCCGCGATGCCGATCCGACCGCCCTCGAGGTTCGCGAGCGCAATGCGATAGCCCTCGCCTTCGCCACCCAGCAGGTGGTCTTCCGGGATGCGGCAGTCCTCCAGCACGATCTGTGCGGTATCCGACGTGCGCTGTCCCAGCTTGTGCTCGACCCGGGCCACCACGAAGCCGGGTGTGTCGGTCGGCACCACGAATCCGCCGATGCCCTTCTTGCCCGCGCTCTTGTCGGTGACGGCGAACACCACCGCGACGCCGGCGTTCTTGCCGCTCGTGACGAACTGCTTCACGCCGTTCAGCACCCAGTGTCTGCCATCGCGCCGCGCGGTCGTGCGGATGGCCGACGCATCCGATCCCACGTGCGGCTCGGTCAGGCAGAAGCAGCCGAGCGTCGCACCGCTCGCAACCGGCTTGAGGAAGCGCTTCTTCTGCGCATCGTTTCCGTAACCCGCGATGATGTTGGCGACCAGGTTGCTCACGGCCACGGCGGTCGATGTTCCGCCGTCGCCGGCGGCGATCTCTTCCATCGCGACGGAAAGCGCGAGGTAGCCGAGACCGGCCCCGCCCCATTCTTCCGGGACGCAGATGCCCATGAGTCCCATGCCCGCGAGCCCGGTGAGCGCGTCGCGCGGAAACGTCCCCTCGCGATCCCATTGCGCGGCATGCGGGGCGAGCCGCTCGCGGGCAAATTCGCGCACCGAGTCGCGGATCATCTCGAGTTCGCTAGTCAAAAGCATGCCTCGACGCCCTCTGGTCAGGATTGGGAGAGTCGACTGCGGTGCTCTTTCTCGAGCACACGGAAGTGTCCGCCGACAAACGCCACCGGCAGGACCAGCACGGTGCCCACGAGTCGCGTCCATTCCGGATAGTCGCTGCTCGCGAACAACCGGATCATCAGCTCGCTTGACGCGAGCGAGCACAGCCCGAGCATCAGGGCAAAGCGGTACTCCGCACGGTTGGCAATTCGCGCCGCCACATAGGCGCCGAGCCCGGTGAAGCCGAGCCCGGTGCAAAGGCTCACCCATTGGAAAGTGTGCGATTCACGGAAGAACCCGTCGATCTGGTCGCCGCTCGCGCCGCCCGCGCCCAGCAGGATCCCCCACGCGATCGCAAGGATCGTTCCCCCGACGATGGAACCGCCGATGTCGACCACCAGCCCGATAAGGATTGCCTTCACTGGCGAGCCGAATCGATCGTCGCCGGGGGTGCCGACGACCGGCGCCTCGGGCGGTTGATACGGATTTTCTGGCATGCGATCAGCGCAGCGCCGGTCGGGAATCTTTCGGAAGCGTCCGGCCGCCCGGACGCTTGCGCCGTTTCCTGTCAGACAAGCTCGATGGCCACCGCGGTCGCTTCGCCACCGCCGATGCAGAGGCTCGCGACGCCGCGCCGGCCACCGTGCTTGCGCAGCGCGCCGATCAGCGTGACCATGATTCGCGCGCCCGACGCGCCGATCGGGTGTCCGAGCGCGCAGGCGCCGCCGTGCACGTTCACCTTCTCGTGCGCGAGGCCGTGCTCCTTCATCGCTGCGAGCGTGACGACTGCGAAGGCTTCGTTGATCTCGTAGAGATCGACCTGGTCGCGCGTCCACCCGGTCTTCTCGAAAAGCTTGCGAATCGCAGCTACCGGTGCGGTCGTGAACCACCCCGGCTCCTGGGCGTGCGTGGCATGGCCGACGACGACCGCGAGCGGCTTCGCGCCGAGCTTCTCGGCCGTCGAGCGGCGCATCATCACCATCGCGGCCGCGCCGTCGGAAATCGAGCTCGAGTTGGCGGCGGTGACGGTGCCGTCCTTGCGGAACGCGGGTTTGAGCGTCGGAATCTTCTCGAAATTGGCCTTGAACGGTTGCTCGTCGTTCTCCACGAAGCGCTCGTTCTTGCCGGCCTTGATTGCAATCGGCGTGATCTCCCACGCGAACGAACCGTCCCGGTTCGCAGCCTGCGCGCGTTCGAGCGAGGCGATCGCAAAGCGATCCTGGTCCTCGCGGGTGAACGCGTACTTGGCCGCGCAGTCCTCCGCGAACGTGCCCATCAGGCGGCCCATCCCTTTGTCGTCCCGGGCGTAGGCGTCCTCCAGGCCGTCGAGGAACATGTGGTCGAGCGCCTGCTGGTGGCCCATGCGGAAACCGCTGCGCGCCTTGGGCAGCAAATAGGGTGCGTTGGTCATGCTCTCCATGCCGCCCGCCACGATGATGTCGTCGCTTCCGGACGTCAGCAGATCGTTCGCGAACATCGCGGCCTTCATGCCCGAGCCGCACATCTTGTTGATGGTGGTGCAGCCCGCGGAGAGCGGGAGCCCCGCTCCGAGCGAGGCCTGGCGCGCCGGTGCCTGGCCCTGGCCCGCCGGCAGCACGCATCCCATGATGACCTCCTCGACCTGCTCGGGACGGACACCGGCGCGCTCGATCGCGGCGCGTATGGCTGCGGCGCCGAGCTGATGGGCGGCGAAGTCCTTGAGCTCGCCCTGGAAGCCGCCCATGGGCGTGCGCGCGGCAGAGACGATGACGACTGGATCGTTGGACATCTTTGCTCCTTTCACGAGGCGAAAGGAGGCGCGAGGAAGCGCCTCCCGACCAATACCCTGATTCTAGAATCTATCTTGAAATTGCGGCAGTGCTTCTTCACGCAAGAGCGGGCGTACGAACAAGGGACGAATGT
>JAJDOG010000001.1 GCA_022340285.1 Betaproteobacteria bacterium | reverse complement strand
TGCGGTCGCACTCTCCGAGTCACATCCCGAGGCTCTGGACCAACGCGAACGCCTCGCGCTCTACGAGCACCGCGGCGTCGCGCGCGCGCAGGCGGGTCAGACCGAAGGCGCGGTGTCCGACATACGCCGCGTCATCGACGCGGCGCAGGCGAGTGGCGATCGCGAAAAGGCCCGCGACGCGCTGATCCAGCTCGGCATGGCGTATCGGCGCGCGGATGCATACGAGAAGGCGACGGAGTGTCTCACCGATGCGCTGGCGGACGCGCGGGCGATGAATGACGAGCGTCACGCCGCCGACATCCTGTACCACCTCGGCACGGTGGCGTGGAGCACCGGATCGAACGATCAGGCCATCGTATCCCACAGTGAGGCGGTCACAATCTGCGAGCGCACCGGACTTTCCGATCTCGTTGCGGTGCAGGCCTACCACGGCCGCGGCGAAGCACACTTTGCCAACGCGGAGCCCGCGGCGGCGAACGAATGCTTCAATCGGTCGCTCGCGCTCGCCCGCAGCCTCGGCGACAAGAGCTACGAGTCCGAGAACCTCATGATGATCGGGCACGCGTACATCGGAACCAAGGGCATCGGCGACTACCGCCTCGCGACGACCCACCTCGAAACCGCGCTTGCCATAGCGCGCGCCGCGGATCTGCAGTGGCACATCGGTCCGACATTGCTGGGACTCGACCATGTGCGCGCTTGCATGGGACTGTATGGCGAGGCGTGGGCCGGCATGCAGAAAACGATGCGGTGGCTCGAGAGCCTCAAGCAGGTGCGCTATCAATTCATCGCCTACGATTTCATGGGTCACCTGCTCCTCGATGTGGGCTTGAACGGTCAGGCTGTCGAGCTGATGGCGCGTGGTATGGCGCTCGCACGCGAAACCGGCATCAATTTCTGGCGGGCGGCCATTGCCGCGCATCTTGCGGTTGCGCAGACACGGCTCGGCCAGACCGGCGTCACGGCAGCGCTGCAGGCGGAGCTCGATGGGACGCGTCGCAACGCGGAACGCTATTTGATGGTTGGCTGCCTCTACTCCCTTGCGGAAGTGACCCTTGCGGAGGGCGATGCGCGCCGCTGTCGCGAGCTCGCAGACGAGCTGCTGTCGCTTGCCGAGGCGAACGGTCTACGCGAAGCCGAGGCACGCGCGCGGCGATGGCGCGGGGAAGCTCTGCTCGCGGAGGAAGCGCACGCGAAGGCCGGGGAGGAGTTGTCTCGCGCCGCCGCGCTGGCGGGGAATATCGGCCGGCTGCGGCTCGAAATGGACGCGGAGGATGCGCTGGCGCGCGTGTTCGGCGCTCAGGGCGAGCGCGACGCCGCGCGGCGCCACGCCGCCAAAGCACGCGCCATCGCGGACCGAATCGAGCAAAGCCTCGCATCCTCGGGACTCGAGACGCAACTGCGTCTGGCCAGCGACTTTCGCTGACACCGGTTACCTCCCGCGCGGGTCAGAGTTTCTGCAGATTCTTTTCCGGGTCCGCGAGGTCGGCGGCGCGCACCGGCTTGTGCTGCTCGATCAAGCGCCGCGCGGCGCGCAGATCACGCGGCGCATTGACTGATACGAGGGCCTCGATCTCGGCACCCTTGAGATAGAAGAGGCTGAAGGTCCCGCTCGCCGGATCACCGCGACGGACCGCTTCCGGCCAGCGCTCGGGCAGGCCGAGCATCTGGATGTTCGCCTCGTACTGATCCGACCAGAACCAGGGCAACGGGTCGTGCCGTGCGTCGCCGCCGAGCGCCGCCTTCGCGGCGACGATCGCCTGGTCCTGCGCGTTCTGCCAGGACTCGAGGCGCACGCGACGCCCGAGACGCGCTCCCGGCTGGTCGGTCACGTCGCCCGCCGCGAAAATGTTCGGGTCCGAAGTGCGCCCTTGATCGTCGACGACGATTCCGTTGCGCACCTCGAGCCCCGCTTCCTTGGCAAGCTCGACGTTCGGGATGATGCCGACGCCGATCACCACTGCGTCCGCGGCCAGCTCCGTTCCATCGGCAAGCAGCGCCACGATTCCCCCGTCCGGCGCGGACCGGAGCGACTGGAGACCGGCTTGGAGACGGACCTCGACGCCGTGTCCGGCATGCAGGCGCGCAAGGTACTCGGAGAGTTCCGGCGACGCGGCACGCGCACATAACCGGTCGGCGGCTTCGAGGACGGTCACGGCCACGCCGCGCTTGCGCGCCGTCGCCGCGGCTTCCAAGCCGATCCAGCCCCCGCCTACTACCAGGAGTCGCGCGCCGGTCGTGAGCCGCTCGCGCAGCGCCAGCGCATCGGCGATGGTGCGAAGGTAGAAGACGCCGGGCAGATCGGCGCCCGGGATCACGAGCTTTCGCACTCGGCTCCCCGTGGCGAGAATCAGGCGGTCGTATGGCAATCGCCTGCCGCGGTCGGTGAGGACGGTGCGCGCCTGCCGGTCGATGGACGTGGCGCGCTCACCCGGCTCGCACTCCAGATTGAGCGCTGCGAACGCGTCGGATTTGAAGAGGTGGCAGACGTCCGGCTCCGAGCTACCGGCCAGCACTGCTTTCGACAGCGGCGGCCGCTCGTGTGGCGGATGGGGCTCGTCTCCGACCAGAACGATGTGCCCGGCGTAACCCTCGGCGCGCAACGTTTTGGCCGCCCAGCCACCGGCCTGGCCGGCGCCGACGATCACGATCGAGCCGTTCTCCGTCACGGTGCCGATCTCGCGCGGCGCGATTTTCCGTCAATGCCGCCGATGACCGCCCACTCGGCAAAGGCTTCCGGCGACTGCTGGAACTCCTGGGGCTCCCAGTTGCCATCGAGCTGGTCTTCGTCGGAGTAGTACTCGGCCAGCGCGCCGGCGGGGTTCTTCACGTACCAGAAATAGGCCGAGGAGATCGGATGGCGGCCCGGCCCGATCTCGGTCTCCCAGCCGCAACGACTGATGTGCATTCCTCCGCCGAAGACCTCGTGAATATCACGCACGGTGAACGCCACGTGGTTGAGCCCGCGTTTGGGAGCCGGCGGCTGGAGCAGAAACAGGTCGTGATGGCCTCCCGTCTCGGCGCATCTCAGGAATACCGCGCGTCCCGGATAGCGGTCGGAGACACGAAAGCCGACGCGCTCCACGTAAAAGCGCTCGACGTCGGCAAGCCGGTCGGTGAAGAACACGACGTGCCCGACCTCGATCGGCTCGGCGCGCTGGTAAACGGTGCTGCGGCGATTGATGCCGCGTCCCGGCACGCCCCAGGCATTGATCGGCACGCCGGTCACCTCGACCGGACGCTTGCGGGTGACGCGAAACGCGACGGCGAGTCCGTTCGGATCGGTCGCATGCAGCGTGGCCTCGGGTTCGGACCACTTCGCGTCGCGGCCGAGCGCGCTGCGCAATCGCTCGAGGTCAGCCGCGCTTTCCACGCCCCAGATCACCTCACGCAGCGTCGGGCCCGATTCGAACGCGGGTGGCAGCGTCGCGTCCTCCATGTGCCGGACTCGGACCTCGCAGCCATTCATGGCCTCGAAGTCGAGCGCGGTGTCCGATTCGGTGACGAGCCTGAGGCCCCAGTCGAGGAAGAAGCGGCGGCACGCGGGAACGTCCGCGACGCCGTAGGTGATGCGATCGATGCCGAGAACGCTCATGACTCTCCTGCCTTTTTCAGTTCGCCCACGGGAGCGGCTGCTCGTTGAGGCCCCAGTAGAGGCTTTTCTGGTGCTTGTACTGAAGGATGCCGAGGCGCCCCTTCTCGATCCCCAATCCGCTCTCCTTGATGCCGGTGAACGGCGTCGAGATCGAGAACTGCTTGTAGGTGTTGATCCACACGGTGCCCGCTTCGAGCCGGCGCGCCACTCGCCACGCGCGCTTGTAGTCACGGGTCCAGATCCCCGAGGCAAGGCCGAAGACGCTGTCGTTCGCCTGGTCGAGGAGCCCGGCTTCGTCGCGGAAGGGCATTACGACCAGCACCGGCCCGAAGATCTCCTCCTGGCAGATCCGCGCACTGTTCGAAAGTCCCGACAGGATGGTCGGCTTGTAGAACCAGCCGGCATCGTAGACGCGGCCGCGCGGACGCTCGCCGCCGGCGAGAAGCTTGCCCCCCTCGTCGAGCCCGAGCTGGACGTAACGCTCGATCGACGCGCGGTGAGCGCTCGTGATCAGCGGGCCCATCTGGGTGGCCGGATCGGAGGGATCGCCGACGCGCAAGGCACCGGCCTTCGCCACGAGTCGCTCGAGGAAGCTATCGCGGATGGATTCGTGCACGAAGAGCCGGGAGCCGGCGATGCACGACTCGCCCGAGGAGCTGAAGATTCCGAACAGCACGCCGTTCACCGCATGCTCGATGTCGGCATCCTCGAACACGATCGTCGGCGACTTGCCGCCGAGCTCTAGCGTGACCGGCATCAGCTTCTCGGCAGCGATGCCCGCGAGCATTCGCCCCGTCGTCGTGCCACCGGTAAACGAGACCTTTCTCACCAGGGGATGGCGGACGATCGCGTCGCCGACGATCGAGCCCTTGCCGGGCAGCACACTGACGACACCCCGCGGCACGCCTGCCTGCTCGCAGATTCGTCCGAGCTCCAGTGCGGCGAGCGGCGTCACCTCCGCGGGCTTCACGATCACCGCATTGCCGGCTGCAAGTGCCGGCGCAAGCTTCTGCGCCTCGCTTGCGATCGGCGAGTTCCATGGCGTGATCGCCGCCACGACGCCCATGGGCTCGTGGACGCTCATCGTGAGGTAGTCGCCGCGTGGAGGGGTCAGGGTCTCTTCGAGCGTCTCACACGCCGCAGCGAAGAACTGGAACGTGCCGGCGGCACTCGCCACGAGCGCCCGCGTCTCGCTGATCGGCTTGCCGTTGTCGCGACGCTGCAGCTGGGCCAGCTCTTCGGCCCGCTCACGGATGAGCGTGCTGATCCGGTAGAGAATGCCGGCGCGCGCATGCGGCTGCAGATCGCGCCATTCCGGCTGGCGCCAGGCGGTATCCGCGATCCGGATCGCCTCGTCGGCATCCTCGACGCTCGCGGCCGCGAGCTCCGCGTTGACGCTGTCATCGGCAGGATAGCGGGACGCATACACCGCTCCGCCACCCTGGCGCCAAGCTCCACCGACGTAAATAGGCATCACCATGACGAACGTCCCTCAGAAGCGAATCGGCGCCGCGAAGTCGCGGAGCGCCCGGACCGCGGCGTAAGCGGCCAACGAGGAGGTCTTGGGGTTTTCCGGAAGCGGCTTGCCGGACAGCGTGATCTCCATTTCCCCAAACGAACCGCGTGCGATGACGTGGTGGACATTCCGCGTCACCGCCGGGTCGGCGACCAGCGTCACCTGGGTACGATCCAGGCCCAACCCGGCTAGCGAAACGGCAGCGGCGACATTCGCGTTCTTGGGATAGAGGCGCGAAGCATCGCGCGCGGACCCTGTATAAATCACGGCAGACTGCGCGAGCGCCTTGAGGTCCGCCGCGCGCTCGGCCGGGGTCCCGAGCCAACCTAACGGCGGCTTGCGCCCCGTGTAGATCACCTCGTCCAGCCCTCCCACTCGCGCCGCCGAGATGGCGTCCAGGCCGCCGATCGCCCCCGACACGAGCGTGAGCTGGCTTCCACCGCGGCGCGCCGCGGCCTCGAGCATTTCCGGCACCTCTGGCGCGGCAAGCGCGCCGACCGAGACGAGTGCGACGCTCACCCCGCGCTCCAGAAGCGGCACCACGTACTCGGCAACTGCGCCGTGGCCTGCGCACTCGATCGCGCAGTCGGGTGGATCGGTCAATTCGGCGAGCCCACCGACCACTTGGACGCGCGCGCCCAGAGCACGTGCCAGCTCGTTCTTGCGTGACGGGCGCTCGAGCAGATGTGTGATGCGTACCGCGGGGTCTCCGGCGATCCTGTCGAGGACTAGCCGACCGATCGCGCCGTAGCCGATGAGCAACGCCCGTTTCATGGTCCGGTGCCTACGCCTGCACCTTCCGCACCGGCGGACCCGAAAATGCGCGCGCGAACGGACCGATTGCCGTCATATCGACCTCGATCAGTGCCGGGCCGGGCTGAGCCAGCGCATCACGCAGCACCCCATCGAGCGCCGACAGATCCTGCATGCGACTATGCGGGAGGCCGATCGATCGCGCGAGCTGGGCAAAGTCGGGCGTGTGGAGATCGACGTAGTAG
>JAJDOG010000115.1 GCA_022340285.1 Betaproteobacteria bacterium | reverse complement strand
TCGCCGATGGGTGGCGGAAGGTCGAGGTCGCGTTGCATCCTGATCGGTGCGGGGACCACCTGGTCGATCAGCTCGGCGGTGGTGCCGAGGCCGAGCGCCTGGAGCATCGCGTGCTCGTCCGCGTGGCTGGGCCCGAGATGGCGCGAAATGAACTCGCTGGCGTTGATCAGCTCGTCGAGCGTCGGATCGATCATGCTCAGCCTTCCGCGGCGGCTTCCTCGACGCCTTTGCGGTAGGCCCCGGCATCCAGAAGCTTGCCGAGCTCGGCGGGATCTGCCGGCTTGATCCTGAAGAGCCAGGCGCCGTACGGATCCTGATTGACCTGCTCGGGCGTGTCGACCACCGCCTGGTTTGCGGCGACCACCTCGCCGGCGATCGGCGCATAGACATCAGAGGCCGCCTTGACCGATTCGACGACGCAGCACGCCTCGCCGGCGCTCAGCTGGCGACCAGCTTCCGGGACCTCGACGAAGACGAGATCGCCCAGCGCCGACTGCGCGTGATCGGTGATGCCGATGGTCACCGTGCCGTCGGACTCGGTACGGACCCACTCATGCTCGGCGGTGTACTTGAGGTTTTCGGGTAGGTTCATTCCGTAGCTCCGTGATGATACAAAGCGGTAGGTCACGAACAGGAAGGGCCAAGAGCGGAAGGTTACGAACAGGAGGGAACCGGCTGGTTCCCTCCCGTTACCCTCCTTCCCGCAAGTCTGTTCCGAGTTCTGTGCTCATACCAATATTTTGCCGTGGCGGACGAATGGTGGTTGAACCACTCGCGCACGCAGAGACTTGTCACGCACGGCGACCTCGACCGTGTCGCCCGGCGCAACGTCCATCGGCACGCGCGCGAGCGCGATCGATTGCTGCATGGTCGGCGAAAACGTGCCGCTCGTGATCTCGCCGTCGCCTTGCGGCGTGCGGACGCTTTGATGGGCACGCAGGACGCCGCCGCGGTCGACGAGCACGAGGCCGACAAGCTTTCGCGTCGGGGTCGAGTCCCCAAGGGCCCGCTTGCCGACGAAATCGCGCGAGCTCTCCGAATCCACCGTCCAGGCAAGCCCGGATTCGAGCGGCGTCACGTTCTCGTCCATGTCCTGGCCGTAGAGATTCATCCCCGCCTCGAGGCGCAGCGTATCGCGGGCGGCGAGCCCGCACGGTCGGACCCCCTTTGCGGCCAGCTTCGCCCACGCTTCCTCGGCACGCGCGGCGGGCACAAGAAGCTCGAAGCCATCTTCGCCCGTGTAGCCGGTGCGCGCGCAGAACATGTCCTCCGCGCTGGCTGCCGAGAAGGGCGCCAAGGACTCGGTCGTATTGCGCGTGTCAGGCAACGCGGCCCAGACTCTGTCGCGTGCGTTCGGTCCCTGCACGGCGATCATCGCCAGATCGCGTCGGGGCTTCAATTCGACTTCCGGGGTCCGCCGCGCGCGCAGGGCGTCCAGCCAGGCGCGGTCCTTGTCGGCGGTCGCCGCGTTCACCACAACGCGAAACTGACCCTCGGCCAAGAAATAAACGATCAGATCGTCGAGGATGCCACCGTCTTCGCGCAGCAGGCAGGAGTAGAGCGCCTTGCCCGGGTCGCGCAGCTTGTCCACGTTGTTCGCCAGCGCATAGCGGAGCAGGGCACTCGCCGCGCTCCCTTCCACGTCGATCGCGAGCATGTGGGAGGTATCGAACATGCCTGTGTCGCGGCGCACGGCGTTGTGTTCCTCGATCTGCGAGCCGTAGTGGAGGGGCATTTCCCAACCCGCGAAATCCACCAGCCTTGCACCCGCGTGGCGGTGCGCGGCGTTGAGCGGCGTTCGCTGCAGGCCTGCGGTCATCGAGAGATTATCGCGCTGATCATGCGCCGGCTCCCGCGATCAGGCGAGCGTCTTGACGACGACCTCGGTGGTGTCCTTGGACAAGCCGTCGGTTGCGCGGATCCGCCCGAGTGCGGCCCGGGCGCGATCCTGACGACCCGCATCGAACCGCTTCCAGCGATCGAAGGCGCGTGCCATGCGTGCGGCGACCTGCGGATTGAGCGCGTCGATCCTGACGACCTGATCGGCGAGAAAGGCATACCCGGCTCCGCCTGCGGCATGAAAGCGTACATGGTTGCCCATGACGAATCCGCCAATCAGCGCGTAGACCTTGTTGGGATTCGTGATCTCGAATGCCGGGTGCCCGAGAAGGCGCTGCACTTCCGCAAGTGTTCCGGGCAGCCGCGAGGACGCCTGCACGCGCAGCCACTTGTCCACCACGAGCGGCTCGCCGCGCCACTTTGCGTAGAACAGATCGAGCGCGCGCGTCCGCTCCGGGCAATCGCAGTTCGCGAGCGCGGAGAGCGCGGCCATCGCGTCGGTCATGTTGTCGGCGTGCTCGAACTGGCGCATCGCGAGGCCGCGCGCCTCGTCGTCGGCGAGCTCAAGGAGGTAGCTCAGGCAGAGGTTGCGCAGCGCGCGCTTGCCGGCGCTCGCGGCGTCGGGGCTGTAGCGTCCGGAGACCGAGTGGGCCCCATACGCGGCGATGAGCTCGGCGCGCAGCGCGCGCGCGAGATGACCGGTGACGGCGTTGCGGGTCGCGTGGATGGCGTCCGGATCGACGACGTCCATCTCCTCGGCGATCACGACTTCGGCAGGAAGCATCAGCGCCTCGGCCGCGAACGCGGGATCACTGCGGGCATCCGCAAGAACCCGGGAAAAAGCGCCGACAAAGGAGTCGGGAACCGCCAGGGCGCGCCCTTCGCGGTGCGCCGCGATTCCCTCCAACAGCAGGTTTCTCGCGAGGCGCTGACCCGCCTCCCAGCGGTTGAACGGATCGCTGTCGTGCGCCATCAGATGCGCGAGCTCGTCCGGCCGGTAACCGAATCTGAGAATGACGGGCGCGGAAAAATCGCGCAGCAGCGAGGGCACCGGTGCGGAAGGCACGTCCACGAAAGTGAATCGCTGTTGCGATGCCTTGAACGACAGCACGCGAGTCGTGTCGTTGGCACCGGCCTCGCCTTCGAGGCGGAGCGGCATGTCGCGGCCGTCCGGTCCCACGAGACCGACCGCGAGAGGGATATGGAACGGCAATTTCGATTCCTGGCCGGGCGTCGCCGGGCAGGTCTGCTGGACGTCGAGAAAATAGCGACGTGTCGCCGGATCATACTCACCCGCCGCATTCAGCACCGGCGTGCCCGCCTGGTCGTACCAGCGCTTGAACTGCGCGAGATCGGCGCCCGACGCCTCGGACATGACCTCGACGAATTCATCGCAGGTCACCGCCTGTCCGTCGTGCCGCTCGAAGTAGAGGTCCATGCCGCGGCGGAAGGCCCGGCCGCCGATCAGCGTGCGGATCATCCTCACGACTTCGGCGCCCTTTTCGTAGACCGTGGCGGTGTAGAAATTGGTGACCTCCATGTACGAGCTCGGGCGCACCGGATGCGCCATCGGCCCGGCATCCTCCGGGAACTGCGTGGCGCGGAGATTGCGCACCTCCCGGATACGGCTGACCGGACGCGAGTACATGTCCGCGCCGAACTCCTGATCGCGAAAGACCGTGAGGCCTTCCTTGAGCGAAAGCTGGAACCAGTCCCGGCAGGTCACCCGGTTGCCGGTCCAGTTGTGGAAGTACTCGTGGGCGACCACGCGGTCGATGTTCTGGTAATCGAGATCCGTCGCGATGTCCGGCCGCGCGAGGACGTACTTGGTGTTGAAGATGTTGAGGCCCTTGTTCTCCATCGCCCCCATGTTGAAGTCGCCGACCGCCACGATCATGTAGTGATCGAGATCGAGCTCCAGACCGAAGACGTCCTCGTCCCACTTCATCGACCGCTTGAGCGCCTGCATCGCGAAGCCGGCCTGGTCGAGCTTGCCCGGCTCGACGAGCACCGAGAGCTGCGCCCGCTTGCCGGATCGGGTAACGAAGACATCGTCCAGCTTGTCGAGCTTGGCGGCCACCACCGCAAAGAGATACGAGGGCTTGGGAAACGGGTCGACCCATTTCACCCAATGCCTGCCATGGGGGAGCTCGCCGCGCTCCGTGGGATTGCCGTTGGAGAGAAGGTGGGGGTAGCGCTCGCGGTCGGCCCTGATCGTGCACGTATAGCGCGCCATCACGTCGGGCCGATCGAGAAAATAGGTGATGCGTCGGAATCCCTCTGCCTCGGACTGGGTGAAGAAACCGTCCTTGGAGGCGTAGAGGCCCATCAGTTTGGTGTTCTTGCGCGGGGCGAGGGACACCGCGGTCTCCAGCGTGAACGAATCGGGCACGGTATGGATCGCCAGGCGGCTCGCGTCGACCGTGTATTCCCGGGCTGAGAGCGTGCGACCGTCGAGCGCGACCGACACGAGCTCGAGCTCGTCGCCGTCGAGCGAGAGTGGCGCATTAGGATCGCCCGCAGCGGGATTGCGCCGGATCTCGAGCCGCGCCTTCACGAGCGCGTGATCCTCGTGGAGATCGATGTCGAGCTCGACCGCGGGAATCAGGAACGCGGGTGGGCGGTAGTCCTCGAGGTGGACGACGGTCGGTACGGGATCACGCACGGGTGGAATTTCCTTCGCTTCGCAGAGGATCGACGGGACGGCGCCGCCGCCGATCGGCCCGTTGCCGATGGTGGCACAACTTGCAAAATGGGGGAACTTTTCGACCGCGGGCGCTGCATTGAGTTTGACGCGCCCGGCGCGTATCCTGACCTGCATAACCTTGCTCACACCCGAGAAAATGAAACCGGACCCGACAAACCGTCAGTATCTTGCGGCAGGCGCGCAACGACCGCGCCGGGTCTGGCCCGTGGCGCTGGCGCTGCTCGGGGCTGTGATGCTCGCACTGCCCACGCTTTCGCTCACCGCCGAAGACACCGCCAAGAACGCGGAAAAGCGCGTCGGCAAGAACGTTGACCCCAGCAAGGTCATCGTGCTCACCGTCAATGGCGCCATTGCGCCCGCGACCGCGGACTATCTTGCGCGCGGCATTCGGCGCGCACCCGAACTCGGCGCGGCCTTGACTGTGATCGAGATGGATACTCCCGGCGGACTCGACACGTCGATGCGCCAGATCATCAAGGAGATCCTCGCATCGCCGATCCCGGTGGCGACCTTCGTCGCACCGAGTGGCGCGCGCGCCGCAAGCGCGGGCACCTACATTCTCTACGCGAGCCACATTGCCGCAATGGCGCCCGCTACCAACCTCGGCGCCGCGACGCCGGTCGCGATCGGCATGCCCGGTTCCCCCGCCAAGCCGCCGGCCAGCAACGACGAGAAGGACGACGGGAAAGGCGAGTCGAAGAAGAAGGACGGCGCGAAGGCGAAGGACGCGAAAGCGAAGGACGAGTCCGCCGAGACCGAGAAAGCACCGCCGTCGGGCGACACGCTCACCCGGAAGCAGATCCACGACGCGGCCGCCTACATCCGTGGCCTGGCGCAGCTCCGCGGGCGCAACGCGGAGTGGGCGGAGCGGGCCGTGCGGGAGGCCGTCAGTCTCTCGGCAAAGGAAGCGCTGGAACAGAAGGTCATCGACGTGATGGCGGAAGACGTACCGGACCTCCTGAAGAAGATCGACGGCCGCAAGGTCTCCGTTCAAGGCGGCGAGCGCGTGCTCAACCTCGCCGGCGCGCAGATCGAGCGTCTGGCGCCCGATTGGCGGACCGAGCTGCTGTCGGTGATCACGAATCCGAGCATCGCGCTGATGCTCATGATGATCGGCATCTACGGGCTGATCTTCGAATTCTCGAACCCGGGATTCGTCTTGCCTGGCGTGGCGGGCGCGATCTGCTTGCTGCTCGGCCTGTTCGCGCTGCAGCTGCTGCCCGTCAACTACGCGGGCCTCGGGCTCATCATCCTGGGCCTTGCCTTCATGATCGCCGAGGCGTTCATCCCGAGCTTCGGAGCGCTCGGCATAGGCGGCGTCATCGCGTTCGTCATCGGCGGGCTGATCCTGATCGATACGGACGTGCCGGGATTCGGAATACCCGTCGCGTTTCTCGTCACGGTGGCGATCCTGAGCGCCGTGTCGGTGTTCCTGATCGCCGGATTCGCGCTCAGGGCCCGCAGCCGTCCGAAACTAGCCGGCCGGGAGGAGATGATCGGCAGCGCCGGTGAGGCCCTGAACGATTTCGAGGGCGAGGGCTGGGTCCGCACGCGCGGGGAGAGCTGGCGCGCGACGTCGTCGGTTCCGATTGCGCGGGGCACGCGGGTGCGCGTGGTGCACACTAACGGGCTCAAGCTGGAGGTCGTGCCGGAGTCCCGCTCGTCCAACCAAGGAGAAAAGACATGATCCCATGGAACTTCGGCTACATCGGCGTTGTGGCGTTCATCATCATCCTCGTCGCCGCGTCGATACGAATTCTCCGCGAGTACGACCGTGGGG
>JAJDOG010000056.1 GCA_022340285.1 Betaproteobacteria bacterium | reverse complement strand
AGCACGAACTCGCGATGGCCCAGCGCCTCCGCGGCGGTGAACCGCCCGTTCGCGGTTCGCAGCATGCAGTCCAGCAACGCATCGCCGGCCTGATCGGGCGTCATCTCGCGGCGGAGCAGCGCGGAGACGTCGACGTCGATGTGCTCGGCCATCGTGCGCACCGTGCGCGGATTCGCGGAAAGCTTGATGACGGGCAGGATCGGATTGCCGATCACGTTACCCTGCCCGGTCGGGAAGAGATGCACGGCGAAACCGGAAGCGGCGCACAGCGTCACCATCTCCGCCGCCGCAGACGACGAGTCCATGAACCAGAGCCCGGGGCCCGTCGGCACCTCGGCCTTGTCGAGCACGCCGTCGATCTTGCATTGGCGGCCGATCTTCTGGATGTTGCCGAGCGCCTTCTCCTCGATCGTCGTGAGCCCGCCGGCGATATTGCCCTTCGTCGGTTGCGAGTCGGAAAGATCGCTCGTCTTGTGGCGGTTCACGACCTCCTGGTAGCGGTTGAACATCGCCATGAACTGCTCGCGCACCTCGGGCGTGCGGCAACGCTCGGCCACCAGGTGCTCGCCTCCGGTCAGCTCGGTCGTCTCGCCGAAAACCAGCGTCGTGCCGTGCGGATAGAGCTTGTCGAACGCGTTGCCGACGGTGGGGTTCGCGCCGCAGCCGGAAGTCGTATCCGACTCGCCGCATTTGGTGGAGACCCACAGATCCTTGATCGGACACTCCTCGCGGCGCAGCTCCGAGGCCCACTGGACGTGCTCCTTGGCGGACCGCGAGGCGCGCATGATGGTGTCGTGATCGCCGTGCAGCTCGATCCCGAATCCGGTGACCGGCTTGCCCGTCTTCGCGATGCCATCGACCACCCGCTTCGTCCATTCTTCCTCGATGCCGATCACCACCACGGCAGCGACATTCGGGTTCGAGCCCGTGCCGATCAGCGTGCGGAAGTACAAGTCGAGATCGGCGCCGAATTGCAGGCGCCCGTAAGGGTGCGGCAGCGCCAGCGTGCCCTTGATGTTGTGTCCCACCGCCTCGGCCGCCGCGTTCGAGATGTCGTCGACGGGAAGGATGATGACGTGGTTGCGCGTGCCGACGCGACCGTTCTCGCGTCGGTATCCCCAGAAGGTAGCCTTGGAAAGATCGATGCTCATGCTCGGAAATCCTTCACCAGCGCTTGGTCTTGATGTTGTGGACATGGGCGTGCTCGCCAACCTTGATCGGCGCGACCGTGCGACCGATGTCGACGCCGTACTTGATGACGGTATCGCCGTCCTTCAGGGCCCGGATTGCGAGCTTGTGCCCGATGGGAATGTCCTGCTGAGCCTTCATCTTGAGCGTCTTGTCCTGGTCCATCACCCAGCCTTCGAGGTCCTGGCCGGCTCGGACGCCCTCCACGACAACGACCCCCACGGAGTCGTTCTCGTCGTGCACAACGAAATGGATCATGTGATGCCTCCTCCGGGTCACGCGCGTCTGGGCGCGCGTGTCAGTCTCACCGGTCGACCGCTCGTCGACTGCTCACTTGCACTTGAGGTTCGCCTGCGTATCCGTGATCGGCTTGGTGCAGTCCTGCTCGTTGATGGCGCGACCTTCGAGCATGGGCGGATACCCCCATGGGCGCCACTCGCCGCTTTCCTGGAGCATCGCGGCGTAGATGGCTGCGCCGGTCGCCACCGCCATGATGTTCGCCGCGGCCGTTCCCAGCGAGACGCTGACGTAGAGTCCGGTACCCCCGGCGACGACCGCTCCGGTGGACGCCGCCGCGCTTCCCGTGCCCGCTCCTGCCGCTGCCGCGGTGGTCGTTCCGCCATAGCTGGCGCCCATCGCGTAGTCCCAGCTGCCGCAGCCGCTCACGCTGCCGCAGGCCAGCGCCGCTGCAAGCAACCCGAGCAGAAGCCGGGATCTGACTGTCCCATGTCTCATCTGTCGATTCTAGCCTGACGCCCGGCGCCGCGCCCAGCTTCGGGCGCCCTTGCTAGAATCGTGGATAAGCTCATCGCCTGCCCTGGAGCACGCATGCAGAAACCCCTCGAGATCGTCCCCGCGAAAAAGGCCGAGTTCGTGTCTTCCCGAACCGACAAGTACTTCACCAAGTCGCGCGCGGTCGTCGAGCGCTTCGGCGATCGCACCGTCACCTACGGGGTGTTCATGCGCAGGCGGGTCATCTGCGCGATCAACCCGGCGATCGAGCTGCTGCGCGAGTACTACCCGGCCGACGCCCCGCCCCTCAGCATCACGCGCAATTACGAGGAAGGCGCATTCGTCCCGGACCAGAAGCCGATCTTCACCTACACGGGCTCCTTCGCCCAACTGCTCGAGCTGGAGACGCTGGTGCTGCAGCGGGTCGGCACCGCCTGCGTGTCCGCGTACAACGCCCACAAGATGGCGATGAATCTCCCGAAGGCCGCGTTTCTCGACATGCACGCCCGTCACGCCACCGGCGACGACATGAGCCTGCTCGCCGCGTACGGTGCCTCGGTCGGAACACGCATGGCCAAGCTGAACGGAGCGATCGGCTTCGTCGGGTCCTCCCAGGACCTCACCGCGCCCTATTACGGCCAGAAGGCAGGCGTAGGAACCATGCCCCACAGCCTGATCGGCTACGCGGGATCCACACTGCGCGCCGCCCAGATGTACGTGGAGACCCACCCCCGCGACAACCTGACGGTGCTGGTCGACTATTTCGGCAGGGAGTTCAGCGACGCGCTCGAGGTCTGCCGCTGGTGGTTCAAGGAGCACCTGCCGAGCCTGCCGGCCGCCGACCGCGCACTCTCCCTGCGCCTGGACACGCACGGCGACCGATTCGCCGAGGGACTGACCTACGAGGACTCGGTCGACATCCTGACGAACTGGTTGCATGTCCTCAACGAGTACGAGGCGGTCCGAAACGTGATGGGCGAGGAAGCCTTCGACGCCGACACGCTGAATATCGTGAAAGACCGCGTGCGGCGCGTGCTGTTCGGCACGGGCGTGTCGGTGGCCGCCGTGATCAAGCTCCGGCAGACGCTCGACCAAGCGGGCTTCAATGCGGCCAAGATCGTTGCATCCTCGGGATTCAACCTCTTCAAGTGCAAGATGTTCGGCAACTCGCGCGCGCCCGTCGACGTGATCGGCACCGGATCGTTCATTCCCGATCCCTTCGCGGATACGTTTGCGACCGCGGACGTCTTCCTCTACGACGGCGAGCTGAACGTCAAGGTCGGACGCGAGAAGATGTTCCAGGGTTTCAAGCCCTAACCCGCGAAGGACCACGGTATGACCTACAGGTCGATTCTGGTGCACGCCGACGAGACGGCGCGCTGCGACGTGCGCATGGACGTCGCATTCGAGCTCGCCCGGGCCTTCGGCGCACACATCACCGCGCTGGGGCTCGTGCCGGATATCCCCATCCTGCCCTCGGTGGAGGTGTCCTACGGGCCCGAGCTGGCTGCGGCCCATGCGCGCGCGGTCCGCGAGTCGCTTGACCCGGTCAAGGCCGATTTCTCGCAGCGCGCCCGGCGCGCGGGAGTGACATCGACCGAATGGCGCGAAGCGCATGGCGACCCCGTGGCAGCCATGGCCCTGCACGCGCGTTACGCCGATCTCCTGGTCGTCGGTCAATCGGATCCGAGCGACGACCGGTCGCGACCAGCCCCCGGATTTCTGGAGACCCTGATACTGAGCGCCGGCAGACCGATCCTGGTGATTCCGTACGCGGGCAGCTTCACCGGGATCGGGTCCAACGTGCTCGTCGCCTGGAATGCCTCGCGAGAATCGACCCGGGCAGTCACCGATTCGCTTCCGCTGCTGAAGCGCGCCAAGGGCGTGGCGGTCGTCGTGGTCGACCCGCAGGAGGCCCATGATCTTTACGGCGAGACGCCCGGCGCGGACATCTCGCTCTACCTCGCGCGGCACGGCGCGAACGCCAAGGCCTATCCGACGCCGTCCGGGAGCGTCGATGTCGGAGACGTGATCCTCTCGCGCGCGTCGGACATCGGCGCGGACCTCATCGTGATGGGCGCCTGGGGCCACTCGCGGGCGCGTGAGCTCATCATGGGTGGGGCGACCCGCAGCCTGCTGGAGCAGATGACCGTTCCGATCCTGCTCTCGCACTGAGACGGAAGGCCCTCCCCCTACGCGGCGCGAAGCCGCGCGAACGCGGCGTCGAGGTCGGCGATCAGATCCTCCGGCGCTTCCAACCCTGCGTGCAGACGCAGGCAAGGGCCCTGGTACGGCCATTTCGTTGCGGTCCGGATTCCGGTGAGGTCGACCGGAATCACCAGGCTCTCGTAGCCGCCCCACGATGCGCCGATCCCAAACAGGCCAAAGCCGTCGAAGAATGCTTCCAGCGCCGGCCTCGAGACGGGCTTGAGCACCACGCCGAACAGGCCGCACGCGCCGCGGAAATCGCGCTTCCACAGCACGTGGCCCGGATCATCAGGCAGGGCGGGGTGAAGGATCCGCTCCACTTCGGGCTGCTTGCGCAGCCATTCGGCGAGCGCGAGGCCCGTTTCCCAGTGGCGTTTCAGCCGGACGTGCATCGTGCGCAGACCGCGCTGCGCGAGGTAGACATCGTCCGGCGCTGCGCACTGCCCCAGTGCGTACGTCGAGTGCATGAGCGTGGGCCACACCTTCTCGGTCGCCGCCGCAGTCCCCAGAATGAGATCGGAGTGTCCGCCGACGTACTTGGTCGCCGCCTGCACGGACACGTCAACGCCATGCTCGAACGCCCGGAAGTGAAGAGGCGTGCCCCAAGTGTTGTCCATGATGACGACCGCGTTGTGCCGATGTGCAACCTCCGCGATGGCCGGCACGTCCTGCACTTCGAACGTGAGCGATCCCGGCGACTCCACGAACACCACGCGCGTATTCGGGCGCATCAGCGCTTCGATGCCACGCCCGACGAGAGGATCGTAGTAGGTCACTTCCACGCCTAACCGAGTCAGCATTCCGTTCGCGAAGCGCCGCGTCGGACCGTACACGCTGTCGGTGAGCAGCACGTGGTCGCCCGCCGCGACAAAAGCGAGAATCGGGACGACGCACGCCGCCAGGCCGGACGGAAACACGATCGCGCGATAGCCGCCTTCAAGTTCGGCCAGCGCATCCTCGAGCGCGCGCGTCCCGGCGGTGCCCATGAGGCCGTAGAAGGTCCCGGGCAACCCCTGCGCGTACCGCCGCCGTTTCTCCTCCCATTCCACGAGGTTCCGCGAGAGCACCGTCGAGGCATGCAGCACCGGCGGATTGACCACGCCCTCGAAACGCTGCGGGTCGCGTCCCGCGTGAACGATCTTGGTCTCGTCGCGCATGCGTCCTGGTCCCTCCCTGTTCAGGGAGGGAATTCTGACAGCAGACGGTCGAATGCGCGTGCCGATCCGTCGCGGCGGTCGGGTCCGAGGAAGCTGGTCCCTCGGGTGCGTCCGCCTTCACGTGCTGCCGAGGAACCGCCAGGAACTGTTGCCGAGCCGACGTCTTCCGGCCCCAGCGTGGGGGATCAGAGCAGCTGCCGGGTGGCGCGCATTCGCCCCGGCCCACCGCGGAAGGCACATCCGTGAAGAATTCAACGCCGCTGCGGCATCGCGCTCCCCATCGTCGGCCCGCCTGCACGAACCGGCGCGGAATTTGCAGCGCCCCTGAAACGACCTATTTCACCTCTTTTCGCGTTTCGATCAATGCAAAGGCTGAGCTCCGGAACCGTCGCCAGCGAAGACACCGCGGCCCTCGTGCGGGCCGAGCAGGTGGCGACGCTCTATCGCCTGGCGCCCTTCACCCTTGCGATGTCGATCGTGGCGGCCACGTTCACGTGGCTGATCCTCGACGTGGCGGGCGCCGCGACGTCTTTGCTGGCGTGGATGCTCGTCCATCACGCCGTGATTCTCGGCCGCCTCTTGCTGGTGCGGGCTTACCGGCGCGCCGCTCCCGCGCCGGCGGATGCGCAGCATTGGGCCGTGCTCTTCGTCATCGGCACCGTGGCAACGGGCGCCGTGTGGGGGCTGGTCGGCACGGTCTTTCGCCCGGCCGACGGCCACGCTCTGGTGGGGGTTGCAATCGTGATTGTTTTTGCGGTGGCGGCGGTCGGCCTGTTTACGCTCGGCGCGCTGTTCTCGGCGTTTGCGGGTCTGGCCGTCCCAGCACTCGCTCCCATGCTCGTCTCGCTCATGGTTTCCAGTGCGGCGAGCGACCGCAGCTACGGCATCGTCGTGGGCGTGTTCCTGTTTGTGGCGCTGAGCAACGTGCGTCGCGCCGCCGCCAGCTTCGCCGAATCGCTGCGCCTGCGCTTCGAAATCGCCCGCACCGCTGACGAGCGCGAGCAGGCGCGCGAAGCGGCCGAGGCCGCGAGCCGGGCCAAGTCGCAATTCCTCGCGAACATGAGCCACGAGATTCGCACTCCGATCAACGGCATCGTCGGGATGGCCGAGTTGCTCGCCGCGACGCGGCTGGACGAACGGCAGCGGCGCTATCTCAACACCGTGCATCGCTCCGCGGAAAGCCTGATCGAGATCATCAACGACGTCCTCGACTTGTCGAAGGTGGAAGCGGGTCGCGTGGAACTGCATCCGGTCGATTTCGACCTTCGCGATGCCGTGGAAGAGATCGTCGAGCTCATGCGCACGCGCGCCCAGGACAAGGGTCTCGCGCTCGAGTCGGGAATCGCGGTCGATTTGCCGCGCACCTTTCGCGGCGACTCCGCGCTGGTACGTCGGGTGCTCACGAATCTGGTCGGTAACGCAATCAAGTTCACCGACCGCGGTTGCGTGCGCATCGAGGTGGCGCCCGTTCAGTCCACACGGACCGGGCTCGTTCGGTTCGCCGTCATCGACACGGGGATAGGGCTGAGCCGCGACCAGACGGGCCGGGTCTTCGATGCATTCACCCAGGCTGACGTCACGCACGCGCGCCGATATGGCGGGACGGGGCTCGGCCTCGCGATCTGTCGCGAGCTCGTCGTGCTGATGGGCGGTCGGATCGGCGTCAACAGCGAGCCCGGACAAGGTTCCACTTTCTGGTTCACCGTGAGCTTCGATCGCGCCACCGCGCCCGCTGCGACACCGAGGTCGCCTGCCTGCGACGGCCTTGCCGCACTCGCCGGGCATGTACTGCTGGTCGAGGACAACGAGCTCAACTGCGAGGTGGCGCGCGGCATGCTCGAGCGGTTGGGCCTGCAGGTCAGTGTCGCCACGAATGGCACGGAAGCGGTTCGCGCGGTGGCGCGCGAGCGCTTCGCCCTCGTGCTCATGGACTGCCAGATGCCGGATCTCGACGGATTCGAGGCGACGCGCCGAATCCGCGCGCAGCCCGCCGCCGAGGGTGCGCCGCGGGTGCCCATCGTCGCCCTGACGGCGAATGCGGTACGCGGGGACCGCGAGCGATGCCTCGCGGCCGGAATGGACGGCTACCTGGCCAAGCCCTTCCGCACGACCGAACTGCACGAGGCGATCCGGCCATGGCTTGCTGCGTCGAGCGAGGCGCTCGAGAAATCGTTGCCTGTGACCGACACCGAGCCCAGCGCGCCAAAGCAAGAGCCGGCGCCGGTAGTAGACCCTACCCAGATCGATCGCGCCGCACTGGATCCGCTGCGGGCCTTGCAGCGGTCGGGGCAGGCCGACCTGGCCGCGTCGGTCGTCCATCTGTTCGTGGAGCGCTCGGCCGCGCTTTTCGAGTCGCTCGTCACGGCCGCCGTCGCCCACGATACCGTCGTCGCCCGACGCCTCGCGCACAGCCTCAAGTCGAATTGCATGAACGTCGGCGCAACCGGACTCGCGGTTCTGTTCAAGCGGGCGGAAATTGCGGCGAGCGAAAAGGATCTCGCTGCGCTCAACCGCATCACGAGAGAGATCGCGCCGGCTCTCGCCACCGTACGCGAAGCGCTCAGGGCAATCCATGCGCAGCAAGGACGCGACGCCCACCGTGCGGAAATGAAGGTCGTTGCAAATGGAAACTGACAGCGCTGCCGCGACGGTGCTCGTCGTCGACGACGACGACCTGGACCGCTTTCTGGTCCGGCTTGTCCTGCACGCGGCGGGATATCGAGTGCTGGAAGCCCCGTCGGCCGAAGCAGCGCTGAGCATCATGGGAAGCGAGGGCCGTCCCGACGCAATGGTGGTGGACTACGTGATGTCGGGGATGGACGGCGGCGAATTCTGCCGCAAGGTACGCGCGCAGGCGGCGCTCCGGCATGTCCCGATCGTCATGCGGACCGGCCTCGAAAACCCGCATCTCGACGAACTCGCGCGCGCGGCCGGCGCGGACCATCTGCTCGAAAAGTCCGGCGACCCGTCGCCGCTGCTCGACGTCCTCGCGCAGACGTTGGGCGCATCAAACGCTTGACGTTCTAACCACGCCGCACTCCCGGCCTCACCCCGTCCCGTTACGGCGTCCCGGTTGAAAGCGGGCGGACCACGGCCTATGCTAGAAATCGGCACCGCGAGGCGGGTGGTCCCCTGCCTACGGTGCGCGGGCGCAATGAACCGAAGCTTGGCAAGACGGGCGAGGAGGACACCATGGGACGCAAATACATCGACTGCCGCGAAGTGCCCAGTGAATCCAATTGCACCATCGCGATCGCGGCGGATTCGGAAGATGAACTGCTCGAGGCCGCCGTACAGCATGCTGTCGCCGTCCACAAGCACCAGGACACCCCGGAGTTTCGCAAGGTGATCCGCGGAGCCATGAAGGACGGCACGCCGCCCTTGACGCGTTAGGCGAGCTCGCGCCACCGCATCGGACGACGCGGCATAGCGATATGCCGCGAGGGGATTCTATTGCTCGCCTTGTGGTCTCGTGGTCCAGTTGTGGACGCTGCTACTCAGACGGCCGTGTAGCCGCCATCGATCAAGAGATCGGAACCGGTCATGAAAGAGGACTCATCGCTGGCGAGGAACACCGCGCCTGCCGCCATTTCCGCGGGCGTTCCGAGACGCCCGAAGAGCGTCGAAGCATGCTCATGCGCTTTCGCTTCATTCGGCCACTGGCTGAAGAATCGCTGGTCGGCAGTCGGGCCGGGTGACAAGGTGTTGGCGCGAATGTTCTGAGCACTGTGATCGACAGCGAGGGCTTTCACCAGGCTGATCAGCGCGCCTTTCTGCGACGAATACCATGCCCGGCCAGGCTTGGGTGTCAGCGCCAGTTGCGAGGCGATCAGGATGATGCTGCCACCGCCGCCCTCGATCATGACGGGGATCGCATGTTTGAGAAGCAGGAAGGGGCCGGTGAGGTTGACATCGAGAGACTGCTGCCACTCGATCAGGGGCAACTCGGTCACCGGTAGATAGGACACGTCACGGATCGCGCTGTTGACGACGGTGGTCAAGCCCCCAAATTCCGCGCGCGCTGCAGCGATCAGGTCGAGCGAGGTCTGCTCCCGGGCGAGATCGCCAATGACGACCGCGGCCCGCCCGCCCCGCGCTTTGATCTGCGCAACGGTCTCATGGGCAGCCTCATGATTGATATCGCCGCACACCAGCGCCGCGCCTTCATCGGCGTAGGCGAGACAAATGGCACGACCGATGCCGCCACCGGCGCCGGTGACGATGGCGATCTTGCCCAGTAGCCTCCGTGACACGGGGGACAGTATACGCAACGCTCCCGCCAAGCTGTCACGCCGCAAAGCGCGCAGGGACATCGCGAGACGCACGCCAACCCGGTCGCAGATAATCTTGAAATAGTTTCCCTTTTCGGGACCTGAATCCGCCCCCTCTGCGTCACCCCCCTTAAGCGCACAGACAAAACTGCCCCCGGCCGGATGCTGTCGCGCCAACGGTTCCACAAACTGATTACACAGGAGAACGTGAACGGGTCGCCGAAGCCAAGGCCGCCGTGCCGTCGGTGAGCCCCCAGGAAGCCAGCGCGCGCAAGACCAATGATCCGGAAATTCTGTTCATCGATCCGCGCAATTGTGTTGCAGCAGCGCGGGTTTCACAACGTCTCGTTCATCGACGGGGGAACCCAGGGATGGCTGAGCGCCGGTTACGCCACCGTCCGCTAGCGCTCGATCGGAGCCTGTCGTGCGCCGACTCGTAGACCCAAAGGGGAGGGCTAGGAACTCGCTCGGTTTTGGTCAATCATCCCAAGACGTCATTTGAGCCCGTCATGTGCGGGCTCTTTTTTAGCGCATGGTGAGACCCCGAGCGAGGCGACAGACACCATTGGCGTACTCGACCACCCTTTCGGTTTAATCTTTCTGAGGTATTCGCTCGACCTCGCGTAATGCCTAGACTGAGAGCCAGCTCTTATCGCCGACTCTATCCGTCTGGGAAAGGAGGTCACAATGCTGAAGAAACAATCATTCCATTCATTCAAGGGAATCTTGGCTGTGCATGCGGTGCTGCTATTAGCACCGACGTTTTCCCTTGCCGCCGATCAAATCGTCGGGAAAAGGCCGTCGCTGCCAAGCCCTGGCAAGGCTCAGTTTCTGCGCCAGGATTACGGGGAGATCGAGGAGATCGCATACCAACCCTCAGCAGTGAAGTGGCGACTCCCCAATGGCAACGTTCTCACCTTTGTCGCTATCCGAGACAATCGTGGGGAGGTGACCGCTTTGGCGTTCGCGGAGCTGCGACGAGCGAAGAATCGCGGAATCGCGTCAGTGCCCGACCTAGCCGGAGCCAAACCGCACGACATCTTCAACGCTCTTTCCAAGCCCGGCACCGTAACGCCGGGCTTCCTCAAGGGGCATCGATCCGACACGACCCGTTCACGACCGCAGGGCTGGGCGCGTGAGCTAGTCCTGTCGCCTGACGCAATAAAGGACGTTGTTGTAGGCAATCCACAATTGACTTGCCCGGAATTGGGTTGGTCATGGAGCGAGTTTCGAGAAGACATTCTTAGCAAGGACTTGCCGTTGTCCTTTCTCAGCGAAGGGGATGGACCACAAAGCAAGCCAAAACACTGGCGCGAGACGGCGTCGGGCCAGTACCGCTTGTACGGAAACGTCCATGATGTCCCCGAGTTCTACGGGGCTGTTTTGTATTGCTCGCGGGATACCCTGGAGCATACAGACACGAGCGATCCGAGAGTGGTCTGGAGAGTTGGGCCAATCGGGGAGGCGCCTTCGACGGTCACATGGGATTTCCTGCAAGACCTAGGCGATCAACTCACCTTCACGTTTGACGCCGAAGCGGAAAATGTGCCAACAAGCATAGTTGGGAAGGGAAACTCTGTTAGCCTCCATATTGAGTTTCCCGAACAAGGGGACAAATTCTATATCGGAGCAGCTTGGTCGAAGATATCCGACACCTTGACCGTTTCCCAGTGAAGCTTCGTCACGAACAAATGAGGCCCGCCGCGCGCGGGCTTCTTTTCGCGTCCGCGCCCGCTTGGCGCTCGCACGGTCCACCAGGGCATGTTGGTGCCGGCTAGGTGTGTCAAGCCCCGCGCCATTCCTGGTTCTCCGGGCCAGTTTCCCAGGAATCCTCCGCCGCTCGATCCGCCGGACGGTTCGCGATACCCTCAGCCTGCGCCGCCAAGCCCGATGGCCCCAATAGCCCGCGCACCCTGCACGGCCTCGCTGAAAGACTGGTTTTAACGATTGTTCTTCTTGCCCAAATGGATCTGCCCGCGAATCTCGCCCGGCGGGAACAGGGTGGAATGAACGTTGGCATACGTTGCGCCGACACGGATTGCCCGGACCAACTCCTCGAACTGTCCGGCCTCCAGCCCCTGTCCGGCGGCTGTGAGCACCTGCTCGGGCGCGATCGTGCCGATCACCGTGCCTTCTTCCGGGCAGACGGGCGTCGCAGCAGCCACCGAATCCGGCGCCGGGGTGCCGGCAGTTTGGCACAGCCAGACGGTGATCCCGCCGACCGAATGCCGCAGGCCGAGATGGATGTGCGACTGCGTCACAGTGCCCTCTAGGCCGCTATAGGAGAGCGTGTATTCGATCAGCTGGTGGACATCGTCGATCTTGGCCTGAAAGCTCCCCTTCGCCTGGGTCGAGATCGCGCTGCGGAGCGCCGGACCGCCACCGATGAAGTGGACCTCGTTGAAGCCGGAAAGCGAGGCGAAGACCATTTTGCCCTTCTTCTTGTCTTGATGGTCGTCTGCGTGGGCGATCCGCGGGGCGAAGGCCCAGCCGAGCAACGTTGCGGCGACGGCCAGTGCGAGCACGCTTTGAATGGATCTCTTCATTCGATTCCTCCTTGAGATGGGTGGCGGCCAAGGTCCCTGGCCGCGCTGGGAGCGACCGGATCCAATTGGAAACATTTCTGCGGCCACGCTTATTCCCGCGCGGCGCCCCGCGGACGCTCCGGCGATAGCCAGCGCGGCGTTTCCCGCTGAGCCCCCTGCGGCCACATCTCACGACTGATTGGGTAGCAACGTCAGCAGTTCGAGCTTTTTTCCCACGCAGCCAACAAGATTTGACAGTCGTCCGTGAACCGACGCGGTACGCTTCTTCGAGTGCTATGCGCGGTAGGAGACGGGCATGGATGGGGAAGTGTTGGAGCAAATGCCGCGCGAGGGGAAGTGCGACCCGTTGACTCGAGAGTGAAGGCCGAGCTGGCCTCCCCCGGAGGAACGGGCTTAGCGTTCCGCTGGGGGTCGCCAGCGATGCGTCGGGTTAAACCTCTCGCGCGGCCCTCCCCGACGAGCCTAGCCGCCTGAACGCGACAGGTCATTGGCAATAGGTTGCGACGACAGTGCCCGTGCCGTGATGGCCTGGATTCCCTTCGTAGCCCGGATTCGTTGTGACCACGACGATCTTGAAGACATTTCCTGACATCGTCGGGCCCGACTTGGCAACGGCGCTAGAAACAATCACACCCATGTAGCTCGGTAGCGGCGAGTTCGGTGGGTTGGAGCTGTTTCCCGGCCGCGAGGTCCAGGCGGTACCACAGGCGGGCGGCGTGCTCGTGCCGGCCGCGAACCCCTTGAAGGCGGCTGGAGCGGGGCCGCCGCTGAGCGCGTTCACACTGGCCCAATCGTCGCCCCAGAACTCCACGGCGTCGGTAGCCGTCCCGTCCCCCACTACGAAGTCGCCACGGGCGGGGAACGCGAACGAGATGACGTCCCCGCTAACGGAGGACGGCAGATAGTAGGCGTCGCCAATGAAGCTGCCAGCGACGGTGTTCGCGCCGAGTGGCTGGCTGACCACGGGGATCGTGCAGGAGGCACTCCCCGTCGCGTCGGTTGTGCCAGCGCAAGTCTGGGCACTGCCGCCGGTCCCCAAGGTAAACGACACGCTCCGTCCGACGATGGGTACCAGGCCATCCTCCAGCAGGACTCCGCTCAGAGTCACCGACGTCCCGTTGGCGATGACGGTGGGGCCCGTGTAGCTCAGTGTGGTCTCCTCCTTCGTTATGGTGAACGGCGTGTCCACACTGCTGGCGTTGTAGAGCCCGGCGCCTCCGAAGCTGGCGGTCACCATAT
>JAJDOG010000053.1 GCA_022340285.1 Betaproteobacteria bacterium | reverse complement strand
GCGAGCACGATGGGCGGCAATCCCGTCACCGAGGCCGACGAGCGCGCGAAGCTCAAGCTGTGCGTCGACGCTGCGCGCGCGATCTGGGGTTGACCAAGAAGTCTCTCCCCTCCTTTTCAAGGAGGGGTGCCCGCGAAGCGGGCGGGGTGGTTCGAACGTTGAATCCGCTCAATACACCACCCCGTCGCCTTCGGCGACACCCCTCCTCGGAGAGGAGGGGAAAGTGCTGCCTGTCCCGTCTCCAATCCCGCAGAACCGCCTAGAATCCGCTAATGGCCGATGAGCGAACGCCGCCGCGGGGGCTTGCCCGCGGCCTGACGAACTACGGCGACGCGGATTTTTCCCTCTATCTGCGCCGTTCCTTCGCGCGCTCGATGGGCTACTCGCGCGAGATGCTCGCGCGGCCGGTCGTCGGCATCGCGGACTCCGCAAGCGGTTTCAACAACTGCCATCGGCACTTCCCCGAGCTGATCGACGCCGTGAAGCGTGGCGTGATCGCGGCGGGCGGTCTGCCGGTCCAGTTCCCGACCGTCTCGCTCGGCGAGGTGTTCCTGCATCCGACCAGCATGATGTTCCGCAATCTCATGTCGATCGACGTGGAGGAGATGATCCGCGCGCAGCCGATGGACGCCGCGGTGCTCGTCGGCGGATGCGACAAGACCGTGCCCGCGCAGTTGATGGGCGCCGCCTCGGCGGACGTGCCCGCGGTGCAGCTTCTCGCCGGGCCGATGATGCCGACCCGATGGCAGGGCGAGCGGCTCGGTGCGTGCACGGACTGCCGGCGATTCTGGGCGATGTATCGCGCGGGGACGATCGATGCACGGCAGATCGAGGAGGTCGAGGGCAATCTCGCCACCACTGCCGGGACGTGCGCGGTCATGGGCACCGCAAGCACGATGGCGTCGATCGCGGAAGCCCTCGGCATGGCTCTACCCGGCACTGCCGCGATTCCGGCCGTGCACGCCGACCGCTTGCGGGCGGCGGAAGCAAGCGGACGTCAGGCAGTCGCGCTTGCCCTAGCGCCCGTGCGCCCGAGTGACGTCATCACCGAGAGATCGCTCGAGAACGCGCTGCGCGTGATGCTCGCGATCGGTGGCTCGACGAATGCCATCGTGCACCTCACTGCGATCGCAGGCCGGGTCGGCGTGCGAATTCCGCTCGCGCGGTTGAACGAGCTCTCGGATTCGACTCCGGTCCTGGTCGATCTCAAGCCCACCGGGCAGCACTACATGTCGGATCTCTATTCCGCCGGGGGGATCGGCGCCGTGCTGCGCGAGCTGAAGGACTTGCTCCATCTCGACTGCCGGACCGTTACCGGCGAAACGCTCGGAGAGCGGATCGCGGCGCCGCTCGCCTACGTCGATCGGGAGATCGTGCGCCCGATGTCCGACCCCTTTCAGAAGCAGGGTGGCCTGGTCGCTCTCTTCGGCAGCCTTGCGCCGCAGGGCGCGATCCTCAAGCGGTCGGCCGCGGATCCCAAACTCTTCGAGCGCGAAGGGCGAGCAGTCGTGTTCGAATCGCTCGAAGATCTTGCCGCCCGCGTCGATTCCGCGGAGCTCGACGTGACGGCCGACGACTTTCTCGTGCTGCAAAACGCCGGCCCGCGCAGCGGCGTCGCCATGCCCGAGGCCGGCTACCTGCCGATCCCGGCGCGACTTGCGCGCGCCGGAGCGAAGGACATGGTGCGCATCTCCGATGCGCGTATGAGCGGCACTGCGTACGGCACGATCGTGCTTCACGTGACGCCGGAGGCAGCGATCGGCGGACCTTTGGCGCTGGTGCGCAACGGCGATCGCATCCGGCTGTCGGTGCGCGACCGCCGGATCGATCTCCTCGTGGACGATCGCGAGCTCGCAAAACGCCGCGCAGCGTGGCAGCCGCCCGTTCCGCCGCCCGCACGCGGCTATGCGCGCCTCTACATGGATCACGTCCTCCAAGCTGACGAAGGCTGTGATTTTGATTTCCTCCGCAAGTCCGGAGGGGTGCGGGGGCCGGAGTGACGCAAGCGGAGAAGGCGGAAGGTTACCAACAGGAGGGAACCGGCTGGTTCCCTCCCGTTACCCTCCTTCCCGCTAAGACCGCAAAGTTCTGTCAAGTCGGAAGGAAGAAATATGGCTATTAAAAGATTGAGAGGGGTGCTCGCGCCGGTGGTGACACCGTTCACACGCGATCTGGCACCCGACACGAAGCGCTTCGTGCGCCATTGCAAGTGGCTCCTCGAGCACGGCTGCTCGGGGCTGGCGGTGTTCGGCACCAACAGCGAGGCGAATTCCCTGTCCGCCGAGGAGCGGATGATGCTGCTCGAAGAGCTGGTGCAGGCGGGCGTGCCGGCCGAAAAGCTCATGCCGGGAACCGGATGCTCGGCGCTCACCGACTCGGTGCGCCTCACGGCGCACGCGGTCAAGCTCGGCTGCGCGGGTGCGCTGATGCTGCCGCCCTTCTATTACAAGGGGGTTCCGGACGAGGGATTGTTTCGCAACTTCTCGGAGGTGATCGAGCGCGTCGCCGACGAACGGCTACAGGTCTATCTCTATCACATCCCACCGGTTGCGCAGGTGCCGATCACGCTCGGACTGATCGAGCGCCTGCTCAAGCGCTATCCGAAGATAGTCGCCGGCATCAAGGACTCGTCGGGCGACTGGTCGAACACCAAGGCGGTGCTCGATGCGTTTGCCGCCCAGGGCTTCGAGGTGTTCGCGGGGAGCGAGGTCTTTCTGCTTCGCAACATGCGCGCGGGGGGCGTGGGCTGCATCACCGCCGGCGCGAACGTCAATCCGCACGGCATCGACAAGGCGTACAAGGGCTGGAAAACTCCCGAAGCGGAAGCGCTACAAGCCTCGATCGATGTGGTGCGCAAGGTCCTGCAGTCGCAGGTTTCGATGATCCCCGCGCTGAAGGCGACGATTGCGCACTTCGCGGCGGACGCCGAGTGGATGACGGTTCGGCCGCCTCTCGTCGAGCTGACGCCAGAGCAACAGGTGCAAATGATCAGGGAGCTCGGCGACGTGGGTTTCGACATGCCGGGACTCCGGTAGCAGGCGCCTGCTGCGGCGGGCGGGCGCACAATGCACGGACAGTTGCTGGTTGCGGGACTACTGCTGGCGATTTGCGTGCTGATTCACGGGGTAGGCACGCATGCGATGCAAGGGCTATTGCGCAATCGGATTGCGGCGCGGCAGGGGGCGTGGATTTCGCACCCGTTTCTTCTGCTCGTGGTCCTGTTCCTGTTGATCTTTGCGCTGCACGCGATCGAGATGGTCGTCTGGGGCGTGGCCTTCTGGCTGGTAGAAGCGCTGCCTACCTTGGGCGAAGCGGTCTACTTTTCCATCTCCTCCTACACGACCGTCGGATACGGAGACGTCGTCCTGGAACCGGCGTGGCGGACGCTCGGTGCCTCGGAAGCCGCCGTGGGAGTGCTCCTCTTCGGCTGGTCGACCGCGCTCCTGTTCGCTGTGATTCAACGGCTGTACCAGCAGGCGGATTGAGTGGAACCGTAGGCCGGCGATAATGGATTTCCTCAACGCTATAGATTTCTTGAAGAACGATCGATGACGGGAAACACCAAATCCATTCGGGATATTGCGGCTCTGCTGGTCACGGGCGCCGTTTTCGTGATGGCTGCTGGCGTCGCGCACGCGCAATCCCCAAGATCCGACATGCCGGCCGTGGGCGAGGCGCGCCGGGTGGTCGTCACCGGCACGATCGAAGCCGTCGACCGAGCGCGACGCGTCCTGAGCGTTCGTGGGTCGCGCGGCAATGTCGTCGACATCCACGCCGGTCCCGAGGTCAGGAACTTCGACCAGATCCAGGCCGGCGACACGGTCGCCGTGCGCTACTACCAGGCGATCGGGCTTGCGTTGGACAAGACCGCAAACAGCGGAATCCGTGAGCGCATCGACACGGAGACCGCCGTGCGCGCACCAGAGGGTGCGCGTCCCGGCGTGGCTGCGGGCCGCAAGGTGGAAGTGATCGCCGACGTGCAAGCGGTCGATCTCAAGAACCGGACTGTCACGCTGCGCGGCGTCCGCCACACCGTGACGCTGAGTGTCGCCCCCGGTATCAAGCTCGAGAACATCAAGCCGGGGGATCAGGTGCACGGCGAATACGTCGAGGCCGCGGCAGTTTCCGTCGAGGAAACGCGCTAGCACGGCGATCCTAGCCCGTGCGCTCCCGGTCGAAGATCTCGAGCGCGGCGAGGAGGGCGCGGTCGTAGCGCGCCTTCTCGGCGGCGGTGCGGTCGGCGCTCCACTTGTAGAACCCTTCGCCGGCCTTCACGCCGTGTTTCCCGGCGGCGACCCGCTCGCGCAGCACGCGAGAAGGCGCAGAGTCGTTGCAGAGGCTGGGGTAGATCGTCGCGGCCGCCGCGCAGTGGATATCGAGACCGGCGAGGTCCTTCTGCAGAATCGGTCCGGCTGCGACAAAGCGGAAGCCGAAACCGTAGCGCACTGCGGCGTCCACGTCTTCCGGTGTCGCGAGCCCTTGCTCGATCAGCGAGAAGCACTCGCGCATCATCGCGTGCTGGATGCGGTTGACCAGGAACCCCGGCACGTCCTTCTTCACGTTGACCGGTACGCGCCCGAGCGCGCGCATCTTGGCGGCGAGCCGCTCGCAGACTGTCGGATCAGTCGCCGCACCGCGGATCACTTCGACGACCGGCACGAGATGCGCCGGCATGAAGAAATGCAGCCCGCACATGCGCGCGCGTGTGGCGAGCGCCTGCGCGATGTCGCTGATCGGAAAGCTCGACGAATTACTGGTGAGGGTCGCATCGGGCCGCGCCAGCCGCTCGAGCTCGGCGAACACCTGGCGCTTGATGCCAAGACCCTCGGGCGCGCACTCGATCGCAAGCGAGATGTCGCGCCACGGAACCGCGGCAAGCGCGGCTTGGGTGACAAGCTGCGCGGCGAAAAACGGCTTGCCGATCTG
Source organism: Betaproteobacteria bacterium (assembly GCA_022340285.1). Classification (GTDB taxonomy): domain Bacteria; phylum Pseudomonadota; class Gammaproteobacteria; order Burkholderiales; family SG8-39; genus JAABRB01. Next base: position 28,917 of record JAJDOG010000053.1, on the reverse strand, counting down.
TCCGCACGCCTTCTCGACGCGGCCCGCCAAGGCAGCGCGGCGCCCCGCATCAGGCTCGACGACATGCGCCGTCCAACCGCCGGCAACGAAGATTGCGGCAATGTCGGCACCCATGGTGCCGCCACCGATCACGGCCACGTGTTCCATCTTGCACCCCCGCTCGAACGCGCCCCGCAAAAGAATCGGCCCGGGCGCGCGTTGATTATGCGGGGCCGGGCCGACGGAGGGAAGGCGCGCGGGGCCTGCCCGCGCGGCCGTCATACGATCGGGCTTACTCGATCGGAAAGCCCTTCGCTTTCCACTCGGGGAAGCCGCCGCGCAGCCAGTAGACCTGCTTGTAGCCGGCCTTGATCGCCGCGACGCTTGACTTGTAGCTCTTCCAGCATTCCGGACCATTGCAGGCCAGGATGATCGGCGCATTCTTGTCCTGCGGAAGTCCCGCCACGTTGAACTTGTCCAGCGTCGCGTCGAAATCGACTTCCTTGTGGCTCTTCTCGCCATATGGGAGTGACCGGGCGCCCTTGATGTGCTTGTCGTCGTATTCCCGCTTGTTGCGGGTATCGAAAATCGGCACACCCCGCTTCATCAGGACCACCGCTTCCGCGGCGGTGATGATCCTCGCCCCGTCGAGCACGCGCGGCGTGAAATAGCCGAGGGTCGAGACATACTCGTAGTCGGCGGTGGTGATTGGCTTCAGCCTTGTCACGTCGATGCTCGCCACGTCCGTCGCGCGGATCGCCCTCACGTCGGGCGTGAGAAAAGCCGAGCGAAGCCGCTCCTTCACGGGCTTGTCGAGCGAAGCGAGCACCGCAACACCGGTGCCCGGCGCGGACTTGGTCTCGAACAGGATGCGCCCCTTGTTGTGCTTGAGCCATTCTTCCGCGAGCCGCCGGTCGGCGACGGCGATGTCGGCTTGCCCGAATTCCAGGGCGAGCAGCGCCGCCTCGTGATAGCGGAATTCACGAATCTGCTTGAAGTACGACTTCGGTTTCACGCCCTTTGCATTGAGCTCGCCGCGCGCAAGATAGGTGGCGAGCGAGTCGGCCGGCGGCATTGCGAGCCGCTTGCCCTGGGCCGACTCGAGAGAATCAACGCCGCTCGCCTCGGTTGCGACGAAGACCGCGACTTCTTCGCCGGGAAACCGGGCGACCGGTTCGTAGCCATAGCGCACGGCGGTTCCGATGACGTGCGCGGGGCCGATGATGAGGTCGTAGCCGCCCGAGCGCGTGCGCTGCAGTTCGCGAGTGAGGTCGCGCCCGAAGCTGAGCTTGATCTCGACGCCGGACGCCGCGGTCACGTAATCGGTGAGCGACTTGTAGCGATCGAGAAACATGGCGGTGTTGATCTCTTCACGTGCTTCGCCCGTGACCCGCGTTTTGATGGGGCCGGCGGCTGGGATCGCCGCGAAAGCCAGCAGGGAGGCCGCGGCAAGCATGGACGCCGCGATAGTCGGGATGAACCACTTGCGCATCGCATCCTCCAGCGGGGGGAATCGTGCGGTCGGCCTTCGGGACATCCGGGCCGTTTCGCGATAAGGCGGCCTGATTCTAAGCACTTATGAGCTGGGCCCGCCGTGACGGAATTGGCGGCGGCCCGGCGCTGTCCACCCGAAAATGCGAGGAAAATCACGGCACGCCAGGGCGGGGGCCTACCAGTACCGCATCGCTCCCCGGAAGAGTTCGGCGAGTTCGTCCTTGGAGGCGGGTCGCGGCGAATTGTCGAGTAGCCGCTTCTGCGGGAATGCCCCATCCGCGAGCGCGCTCAAGTCCGCCTCGCCGTATCCGACCGCCGCGAGGCCGGCGGGAAACCTTGTCGCCTGCATCATCTCGATGATGCGCTTGGCGACGACCTCGCCGGCGTCCGCGGGCGTTGCCCCTCGAATGTCCGCGCCGAGGCATTCGGCGCCCTCGAGGTGGCGCTCCGGGCAGGCGCTCGCCGTGAACCGGTAGACGCTAGGCGCATTCAGAATCACCGCCATGCCATGCGGGACCATGGGATGCGCATGCGGATAATCCGGCGCGCGGTAATCGCGAACCAGACCCGCTACCGCATACGACATCCCGTGCGGCAGATGGCATCCGCCGTTGCCGAACGCCATGCCTGCGAGCGCGCCGGCATACATCATCTGGCCGCGCGCCTCGGCGTCGGACGCGTCACCTACCGCGCGCACCAGGTACTTTCCGATCAAGCGCAACGCCTCGCGCGCGGCGTTGTCGCTCCAGGGGTTCGCACCGTTGTACAGCGGCCGGGCGCTGGCGTGTGCGGGTTTCGCTCGCATGGTGTGCGGCCGGCAGGTGTAGCACTCGAGCGCGTGCGAGAGGGCGTCGAAGCCGCTCGCGGCAAGCACCGTCCCGGGCAACGTCGCGGCAGCGTCCGGGTCGACGAGCGCCAGGGTGGGAATCATGTGCTTGCTCGCGATGCCGGTCTTGAGCTTCCTCGCGACGAAATCGAATACCGCGACTCCGGTCGTCTCCGAACCGGTGCCGCTCGTGGTCGGACAGGCGATATGGGCTTTGAGCGGTCCCGGCACCGGACGGCCTGCGCCGATCGGCGCATTGACATAGTCGGTGAAGTCCGCCGGGTGGGTGGTGAAGAGATTTGCCGCCTTGCACGTGTCGATCACCGAACCGCCCCCGACCGAGACAAACCCGTCGAAGCGACCCTCCTGCGCGAACCGTGCCGCGGCCTGGAACGAGGCATCGGTCGGCTCGACGTCGACCTCGGAGTAGACAGCACAGTCCACGCCGGCGTCCCGCAGGGACTGCTGCGCGGTCTGGACGAAGGGCAGTGCGGCAAGCTTCCGATCGGTGAACAGCGCGACGCGTTTCAGCCCGAGCTCGCGGGCGCGATCGCCGGCCTCCGCGATGCAGCCAGGACCGAACGTGAGCTGGCTGACGTTGATGCTGAACGCCGCGTCGCCGCCTTCCTCGAGCATGTAGTAGTGACAACAGGCCATGAGCTTCCTCCGCAGGCTCCTCGGGGGATAATAGCGCGGCGTCTCGACACGGCGCGAGCGCCGCCCATGGCGCCAGCGAGGCACTGCCGTTCTCTTGCACCGCAACACGGGCAAAAGCCTTTGCCTTGATCCGGCTTGCACAGTATAGTTTGGAGACCAAACAAATGCCGCCCCCGGCCCATCCTTGCCACGGGCGGTCGCCACACGGGGGATTTCATGGACGCTGTCCGCGAACGCGACGCCACAGCGCAGGAAAACGTCCGCTTGAGCATGCGGGTGAACGGCGAGGAAGTGGATGTTCTCTTCGCTCCCTACAAGACGCTGCTCGAAGTCCTGCGCGAGGATCTGGATCTCACGGGAACCAAGCACGGTTGCGAGCTCGGCGAGTGCGGCGCCTGCGCCGTGCTGGTCGACGGTGAGCCCGTGCTGTCATGCCTTGCGCTCGCACTCGACTGCGAGGGACGCGAGATCGAGACCGTCGAGGGTCTCGCCAGGGGCCCCGAGCTGCACCCGTTGCAGGCCGCGTTCGCCGATCTCGGCGCCGCGCAATGCGGTTACTGCACGCCAGGCATCCTGATGACGGCCAAGGCGCTGCTCGCGGCCGAGCCCGCGCCGAGCCGCGAGCGCATCAAGGAGGCGATTTCGGGAAACCTCTGCCGCTGTACCGGCTATCAGCAGATCTTCGAGGCGGTCGAGGAAGCGGCGCGGCAGATGCGCGATGAAGGAGGCGCACGATGAGCGCGAGGACGCGGTTCAACGTCATCGGCAAGCCGCGGCGGCGTGTCGACGGACGCGCAAAGGTCACCGGCCAGACGCGCTTTGCGGACGACATCAAGCTGCCGCGTATGCTTCACTGCAAGATACTGCGGTCGCCGCTGCCGCATGCGCGCATCGAATCGATTGACGTGGCGCGCGCCGAGGCCCATCCGGGCGTGCACCTGGTGCTGACCGGCAAGGATTTCCCGGTCACCTACGGCATGATGCCGGTGTCGCAGGACGAGTACCCGCTTGCCCCCGAACGCGTGCGTTACGTCGGCGACCCGGTCGCGGCCGTGATCGCCCGGGACGAGCAGACCGCCGCGCAGGCGCTCGATCTGATCGACGTCAGATACCAGCCGCTCAAGACGATCGCGACGATCGAGGAAGCGCTTGCAACACCGGAGCCGCGCATCCACGACTACGGCGAGCGCGGCAACATTCACCGCAACCAGTCCTACGAGTTTGGCGACGTCGAGGAGGCGCTGGCGCACGCGGACCACGTCTTCGAGGACGTTTTCTTTTTCGAGGGCAACACCCATCTCCCGATCGAGCAGCATGCCGCGGTCGCGACCGTGGACGCCGACGGAAAGCTCACGCTCTGGTCCAGCACCCAGGTGCCGCACTATCTGCACCGGGCCCTCTCGCGGGCGCTCCAGTTTCCCGCCGCGCATATCCGCGTCATCGCGTGTCCGAACGGGGGCGGCTTCGGCGGCAAGTGCGACCTGCACAACCACGAGATCGTGGTGTCGCGCGCGGCCCTGCGCCTTGGCCGCCCCGTGAAGATCTGCCTGAGCCGCGAGGAAGTGTTCTACATGCATCGCGGCCGCCACCCCGTGCTCATGAAGATGCGCACCGGCGTCACCCGGGACGGCCGGCTCACGGGAATGAGCGTACAGACCCTGCTCGACGGCGGCGGTTACGGCGGCTACGGCGCGGCGAGCACTTTCTATACCGGTGTGTTGCAGCCCGTGACCTATGAGCTGCCGCGATACCGGTTCGATGCGGCGCGCGTGTTCACGAACAAGCCGGCGTGCGGGCCGAAGCGCGGCCACGGGACGCCACAGCCGCGTTTCGGCCAGGAGGTGCAGCTCGACAAGATTGCCGAGCGGCTCGGGATGGACCCGGCCGAGCTGCGACTGAACATCGTTGCCAAGCCCAATTCCCTCACCGCGAACTGGCTGAGGATCGGCTCGATCGGTCTCGCCGAGTGCATTCACAAAGTGGTGGACGCCTCGGGCTGGAAGGACAAGCACCGCAAGCTTCCGGAAGGTCGCGGCATCGGCATCGCTTGCGCGGCGTACCTCTCGGGTGCGGGCGTCTCGATCTACTGGAACAAGATGCCGCACTCGGGCGTTCAGCTGCTGCTCGACCGCAGCGGCCAGGTCACGGTCTTCTGCGGGGCGACCGAGATCGGCCAGGGGTCCGACGACGTGCTGGCGGCCATCGTGGCAGAAGTGCTGGGCATCGATGCGTTCGATGTGCGCTGCGTGACGGGCGACACCGGCATCACACCCGTCGATCTCGGTTCGTACTCGAGCCGCGTGACGGTGATGATGGGCAATGCGGCAATCCAGGCAGCGGAGCGGGTGCGCGAGCTCATCGCCGACGCGGCCGCCGACGAGCTTGACGTTCTGCCCGAGCGGGTCGTGTTCGCGCGCGGGCAGGTGTTCGCGTCCGAGGATCCGTCGAAGACCATGAGCTTCCGCGAGGCGGTGGCGTTCGCCGAGACGAAGTACGGCACGCTCGGCTCGGTGGGCTCGTATTCGCCTCCCAAGGCGCCCGGTCGGTACAAGGGCGCGGGCGTCGGGCCCTCCCCGGCATATTCCTACACCGCGTGCGTCGTGGAGGTCGACGTCGATCCGATCACCGGCTGGATCACCGTGCCGAAGGTGTGGGTCGCGCACGACATCGGCCGCACGATCAACCCGGTGCTCGCGCGCGGTCAGGTGGAAGGTAGCATCTACATGGGTCTCGGCGAGGCGCTCATGGAGGAGCAGGTGTTCCGCCGCTTGCCGCCCAAGCTCTCGAATGCGCTGGTCCACAAGATCCCGTCGCTGCTCGAGTACAAGAGCCTCACCTCGCTCGACATGCCGGAGGTGGAGACCATTCTCGTGGAAGATCCGGACCCGAACTGTCCGTTCGGCGCGAAGGAGGTCGGTCAAGGGCCGCTGCTGCCCGTGATGCCCGCGGTGGCCAATGCCGTGTTCGACGCGGTGGGCGTGCGTATCGACGAGGTGCCGATCACTCCCGACAAGATCCTCGCCGCGCTCGCGAAGAAAGCGAAGGGCGAAGTGGCCCGCGTCGGACCGGATCGCTTTCCCGACGTCCCGTATCCGGAGCCGATATTCGTCCTGCCACCTTCCGAGGGCGGTGACGGCAACGCGACGAAGGCGCCGCACCGCGACGAGCCGGCGCGCCACAAGGAGGCCGCTGCGTCATGATGCGGCTCCCGCATTTCCGCTACCGCGCGCCGGCCTCGATCGAGGAGGCCGCGCGCATTCTTGCGGACGAAGGGTCGCAAGCGATGCTGGTTGCCGGCGGAACCGACCTCGTTCCCAATATGAAGCGGCGCCACCAGGAGCCGACGACGCTCGTTTCGGTGCGCAGGATCGACGCTCTGAAGAAGGTCGCAAACGGAGCGGGATTGACGCTCGGAGCGGGACTCACGTTGTCGGAGGTGGTCGGGACCGGGGCGGTTCGCGAACACTACCAGGGGCTGTGGGAGGCCGCGTCGCAGGTCGCCACGCCGCAATTGCGCAACATGGGCACGCTGGGTGGCAACGTCTGCCTCGATACGCGCTGCACTTACTACAACCAGAACTACGAGTGGCGCAAGGCGATCGACTTCTGCATGAAGAAGGACGGCGAGACCTGCTGGGTCGCCACCGCCAGCAAGCGCTGCGTCGCGGTCTCGTCGACCGATACGGCGCCGGCGCTCATCGCCCTCGGTGCCAAGGCGCGGCTCGTTTCGGCGTCGGGCGAGCGCGAAGTTGCCCTCGCCGATCTCTACAACAACGACGGCATCGAGTACCTGACGCGCAGGCCGGACGAGATCCTCACCGAGATCGTTCTTCCGCCCGCCGCAGGCTGGCGCAGCGCCTACTGGAAGCTGCGCCGGCGCGGCGCGTTCGATTTTCCCGTGCTCGGCGTCGCGGCAGCGGTGCGCGCCGCGCCCGACGGCACCGTCGAGGACGCGCGCATCGTGCTCGGCGCGGTGGCATCGCGGCCGGTGGTCACCAGGGCGGGGGAACTCCTCTCCGGCAGGAAACTCACCGACGAGGCGATCGCAGAGGTTGCGGCGAAGGTCGCAACGCGGGCGAAGCCGTTGGACAATACCGATTTGGAGATCTACTGGCGCAAGGAAGTCGTTCCGGCATTCGTCGGCTACGCGCTGCGCCAGATACGTGGCGACGACATGCGCGCCACGCGGCTGCGCATCGCGAGGCAGTCGCTCGGGTAGAGACGAGTGCGCTAGGCGTGCGCCGGCCTGGATGCGGCGCGCTACACGAAGCAGGCAAGCCCGAAGTCTCGGCAAGGAGCGAGCCATGGAGCGTGTGGACACAGTGGTAGTGGGCGGCGGCCAGGCGGGCCTTGCAGTGAGCCGCGAGTTGACCAGCGCTGGCGTGGAGCATGTCGTGCTCGAGCGCGGACGCATCGGCGAGACCTGGCGGGGGCGATGGGATACCTTCTGCCTGGTGACGCCGAACTGGAGCGTGCAGCTTCCGGGCCACCCTTACGACCGCAGCGATCCCGATGGCTTCATGCCGCGCGACGAGATCGTCGCCTACCTCGAACGCTACGCGGCGTCCGCGAAGGCCCCCGTTCGGGAGGGCGCGAATGTCGCCTCACTGGATCTCGCGCGCGGCGGCGGGTTCGATGTCCGCACGGATTCGGATACCCTGCACGCGAAGAACGTCGTGCTCGCGACGGGCGCGTTCCAGCGCGCATACCGGCCTGACGCTGCAGCCACGCTTCCCGGCGATCTCTTGCAAATCGACATCGGCGGCTTTACGAACGCCGATACGCTACCGCGGGGGCGCATCCTCATCGTCGGCAGTGGCCAGTCCGGTTGCCAGATTGCAGAGGAACTTCACGAGGCGGGACGCGACGTCGTGGTTGCCTGCGGCAAGGCCCCCTGGGCGCCGCGACGCGTGGGCGAGCACGACCTCGTCTGGTGGCTGGTGGAAAGCGGGTTCCTCGATGCGCCCGTCGATTCCTTGCCGGGACCCGGCGCGCGGCTCGCTGCGAACATCCTGGCGACCGGACACGGCGGCGGGCACGACCTCCATCTGCGCACGTTGCGCGACGCGGGGGTCACGCTGACCGGACGTTTCCTCGGTGCCTCGGGACGTCGCGCACGCTTCGCCCCCGATCTCGCGGCGAGCGTGGCGTGGGGCGATGAGCGCTATGTGCAGTTCACCGGGCTCGTGAAGAAGGTGGTTGAAGCGCGGGGAATGACGATGCCCGATCTCGAAGATCCGCCCGCCTTCGGTGCGTCGGCGCCGGAGGAGATCGATCTCGCCGGGTTTGGTGCGGTCATCTTCGCCGGAGGGTTTCGGCCAGATTTCCGGTCGTGGCTGCCCTGGCCCGACGCGTTTGACGACCTCGGCTTTCCGGTTCAGCGCGAGGGCACGAGCACGGTCGTTCCCGGGCTACATTTCGTCGGCACGCATTTCCTGCGCAAGCGCAAATCGTCGCTCCTGTTCGGCGTCGGGGAAGACGCTGCGATCGTCGCCGGGACGATCGCAGCGCGGCGCTAGCCAACGGTACTGCCGAGCGACCGCGCGATCAGGCGCCCCAGCCACGAGCGACGCCGCGCGGCGTGCGATTCACGCTTGCGCGCGTAGCTGCGCGATGCGAATTCGAGTCCGTTGCGGTCGATATTGCGAAGCGCCTCGATTTCCGTCTCGTCCAGATCGTGCGTGCGGGCGGTTTCCTCCGGATCGGACAGGAACGCCTCGCGAAACCGCGCATCGGTGTAGAGGCGCGCGAGAAGGATCTCCAGATTTGCGGCGCTCATGCGGCAAGCCTCGCATCGGTCAGGACAGGGTGCGCGCGACCGCGCCCGAGCGCTGCGCGCGCTGCGCGCACCTGCGCGAGCAGATCGTCGACGGGCGGATAGCGGCCGTCCCGCTCGATGATGACGTCGAGCGGCTGCGTCGCCCGCGCGGCAAGCGATTCGAGCAGCGCGTAGACCGGCGGCGGCACGTCGTGCAGATGATCATCGAGCAGCCGTTCGCCATGCCCGCCGATCCACACGCCGCCGGAAAGGTGGACCATTCGCACGCGCTCGAGGGGCAGCGCATCGAGCATCGCATGGGGGTCGGCGCCGAAGTTCACCGCATTGGCGTAGAGGTTGTGCAGGTCGAGCAGCAGCATGGCGTCGGCGTGCACCGCGATTTCTCCGATCCACGCACATTCGCTCATGGTGCTCGCGGGAGGATCGATCAGCGTGGCGATGTTTTCAAGCGCCGGCGCAGTGCCGACGACGGTCCGAGCGCGCGCCAGGTTGCGCAACGTGCCTTCGATCGTTGCCGCCGTCCGCGGCGGCGCGGCGAGGTGGCCGATCTCGCATCCGCCCGCGCGCACGAACGCGAGATGTTCCGACCACACCGGCAGGCGCGCCGCGTCCGCCAGTCGCGCGATGCTCGCCAGGCGGCGTTCGTCGACGGGGAGTGCGCTCGCCAACCCGAGGCAGACGCCGTGCAGGACGACCGGCACCTCGTTCGCCAGTGCGCGCAGACCGGCGCTGCCGCGGCGATCCATGAAGTTCTCGGCAATCACCTCGACCAAGTCGATCTCGTGGAGTCGCCGGCCGAGCCCTGCCGCAATCTCCGGGCGCCAGCCCAGCCCTACGCGATCCCCTCGGTCAGCCACCACAGCCTCCGCAGCCGCCGCCGCAACCGCCGCCACCGCAGCTCGAGCCGCACGACGATCCGCATGACGCGCCGCCGTTCGATCCCCCTGGTGCGGCCTTCGGGGGTGGAAACACGCGCGCGAGATAGGGAAACTGCATGGCGGGGAGCGCAGCCAGACCGAACACCGCGGCGACGAGAGAGGCGTCGAAGCTGTCGCGGTCCGAGACGCTTTGCGTGAGCCGCTGCCTGGCCCCCGCGTAAAGTCGCTCAAGCCCCCGGAGCGTGTCGGCGCCGAGCGCGGTGAGCCGCTTCCGATACGCGATGACGAGCGCGACCGCGCAGATGATCGCAAGCACGATGAGGAAGCCGATGTTCGAGCGCCCTTTCGAGAGCGCAAAGACGATGCGCCATGTCGCCACGCCCAGCGTGAACCCCAGCGCGACGACGAGCGGCGTGAAGCGGGACGCGCGGATGGTGGGGCTGGCAAGGAGCTGCTTCTTCTCGAGGTCCTTCTCGTAGGCGTTGCAGGCGGCAAGCGCGCCCGGCGATTTCAACGCCAGTTCCGCGGGCGTGGGGACCTTGAAGAACTCCAGCAACGCACGGTCGAGAGGATGGCGCACGAGCTCGGCGCCGTCGGCGCGCGGAGCATGCAGACGCCCGTCCTCCTCGACGAGCAAGCCGCGATCGAGGAGGGTGATTACCGCTACGCGGATTGCCTCGTCGCGACCGGCGCGCAGCAGCGCGATCTGGTAGGGATCGTTGGTAAGGCTAAGCGGCCCGGCCCGCGCCTCGCGCTCGCGTGTTCGGTAGTGCCATCGCAGCCAGACGTTCGCGGCGAAGGCGAACGCCACATACAACACCAGGAACTGCGGGCCGGTGACGTTCATTTCCGCGTCGCGCTCCGCCCCGCGCGCTCGCAGAGTATCGCCGCAAGACGCGATAGGGCGAGCAGGGTGGCGCCCGCATTACCCGCCGAAAGCGTGCTTGCCTCGCGCGCGCGGGAAAGATTGGCGACCGCCGCGGCGTACTCGGCGCCCGACTCCGCGGCGAGGTTCGCCAGCGCTTCGCGCGGCGACGAGGCGGGTACGCCTTCCAGCCGCGCCAGGGCGGCCGCGGCGGACCGCAGTGGTCCGGCGGCATCGGAAATGACCGGTATGAGCTGCTCGTCGCGAATGGACAGCCGTACATAGCGCTCGCGCAGGCGCAGTGCGGTGTTCATCAGGATCTCGCGCGTCTGTCTGCGCAGGTCGGCCTCCGGGACCTCCAACCGCTCGAAGGGGTCCGTCCCCGCCAGGACGCGATGGCGTGCGCGCATATCCGAGTACTTCACGGGGAAGAGCTGCGCCGCGGCCTGCAGCTCGGTGCGCGTGAGGAACATCGCCTCCGCGCGGATGGCCGCATGCGCCGCGCGGAGCGGCTCGCGAAACGCGTCGAGCGCGGCCTGCTCGACACGCTCGAGCAGGATCATGAGATTGACGTCGGAGCTCGCGCGGAGGCGGTTCTCAGCTGCCGATCCGAACAGCACGACCGACACCAGGCCGGGGCCGAAGGCGCGCCGCGCTGCCTCGGCGATCTCCGTGAGCACCGGCTCGACGATCGCCGAGTGTTCTTCACTGCTCATCGCGGCCTCCCCTTGATTCTCGTCGCGAGATGGTAGCGTGGGGTGGAGTGCCACTGCTATGCAGTTTCGCACGTGCGTTCAGCGGGGTGCGGCTCGCGGAGGCCAATGAAGATCCGAGCGGCCTCCTGGTAGCCGATGCGCGTGCCAGGTGAACGGCCGACCGTTTACAGAGCGTCGCAATGTTCCGGTGCATTGCAGCAACGCGTAGAAACAGTCGGTCTCTCGTCATCACGACCCTTAATTGATTGCGCTTTGATCCGAGTCAAAAGGTCCACTCGCAAGAGGCGTCCACTGTTAGCTATTCGATGGTATTCCGCCCGAGTTGGCGGAAAGGCGGTTGCAATGTCGACGGCTGAGATGCGGCGCTTCGGGAGTCGTTCGTCAGGAATCGGAACGACGAAGATCCTAGCGGTGGCGGCGGTCGTTGCGACCGTTTCGCCGATCGCATTGGAAGGAGCGCGCGCGCAGGGCAACGACCGCAGCGGCAAGGAAGTCGTGCAGGCTGTTTGCTCCGCATGCCACGCCACGGGCAAAGACGGCGCGCCCAGAATCGGGGACGAGATGGCGTGGCGGGAGCGTGCCTCTCAAGGCCTGACGGCACTTACGCAGCACGCGATCCAGGGCATTCGACAGATGCCGGCCCATGGCGGCAATCCGGATGTCACCGATTTCGAAATCGAGCGCGCCGTGACCTATATGGTCAATCAGTCAGGCGGCCACTGGACTCAACCGATCAACAAGGCCGCTCTTCCCGGCGCGCGCAGCGGCGAGCAGATCGTGAAGGCGCAGTGCGCCAAGTGCCACCAGACCGGCGAGGGGGGCGCGCCCAGAATCGGGGACAAGGCTGCCTGGATTCCGCGCCTCAAGGTGGGACTCAATGCCGTGGTTCGTTCCGCGATAACCGGGCATGGCGGGATGCCCGCGCGTGGCGGCTTGGCCGATTTGACCGACGAGGAAATGCGGAGCGCGGTGATCTATATGTTCAACCCGGTAACCGTGACCACCGCGCCTGCGCCCGTCGCGCCGGCCGTGGTGCGCGACGGCAACCACAAGGTCGTGGCGGGGATGGATATCTATCTCGGCATCGTGCCGGCGTCTTCGACGAAGAAGATGCCGATGCACGGGAGCATTCCAAGCGGCAAGGGCTACTACCACGTGAATATCTCGCTCTTCGACAGCAGGACGAGGACCGAAATCAAGGATGCGGACGTGGAGGTGACGGCCGAAGACCTGGTGATGGGCGGCGAGACGAAGAAGCTCGAAGCCATGAAGTTCAACAACGGAACCAGCTACGGCAACTACTTCCACATGCCGGGCGCGAACCCTTACAGGATCACCGTGCACATCACGAAACCCGGCGCACCGCAGCCTGTCACGGCCGAGTTCGACTTCAAGCACTACTGACCCAGTCGTCGCGACCGCGGCAGTCCAGCTCATGCCGCGTGTGTCTGCGGCTCAAAAGCAGCAGAGCACGAGAAAACGGCGGGAGGAGCCCCGGCACGCCTCGCGTGCTGACCCCTTCCGCCGGAACGCCGCGCCGGGAGGAGAGCGGCGGCGGCGATCGTTCGACGCGGCTAATTCATGGCGAGCGCCTGCTTGATCTTGCCGGCCGACTCGGCCATGACCTGACTGGTCTGCCCGGCGATCCAGCGCTGCTCTGTGGCCCAGTACTCGTGCGAACGCTTGCCGGACTTGATCGACTCTGCGCCGATCGCCATCAGCGTCGCGACCAGCTTGTCCTGCTGCAGCGACGCATAGTCGATCGCCGTCCAGTCGATGACCTCGTCGATGAGTTGTCCCTGGGCGTCTCGCTCGTATGCGTTTCGCCACCCGAGGTTCTCGGGCCGGAACATGGTCACGATCCCGGTGTGCTTCGACGTGACCTGGAACGGCGCGGTGCCGGTGTGCCGGTACACCACCGCGAGCAGGATCACGCCGCGCGAGCGGGTGTGCGTGTAATCCGCGACGATGACGTAATGGCGCGCGACGGCCTCCGGCATGCCTTGGGAGACGAGCAGGCGCTGGAAGGCATCCGACGCATCCGCGAGCGCTCCGGGACGATAGCGCCCGAACCCGAAGCCGCCCTCCTTGACCTGGCCGGTCTTCTGATCCACGCGTGGGTCGCGGATCGAAACACCGTACGCGGCGCGGTAGGAGTCGTCGAGACTCACGGCGTGGGCCTTGAGCAGCGCGCGATTGAGGTCGTCGAGCGCAAGCCCGACCGTATAGGGCAGGAATGCCAGCCCCTGCAGCAGCCCCGCCACGATCATGACCGGCGCAAGGATCAGGTTTCCGACCCCCGTCCCGAACGTTTGCATGCCGCGCTCGGCGGCCTGATAGCCGGGGTAATTGGGCGCCGCGCAGCTCGACAGCACGAAGACGCTCGCGAGCGCGGCGCAGGTGACGCGTTTGAGTGCAAGCTTCATCTCTACCTCCGCAAGTAGTTTCCGTTGGCCGAAAGGGCTTTTCGGAAGAGCAGCGCCCGGCCGCTCGGCGACGCGCTCCGGGAGGAGACCCTTGCCGGGGTCCCGCACGGGGGGCCGGGCGGGGCCGGAGAGCGATGCGTCGCGACCGGGCGAGGCCATCGTCGCGCCGCGGCGCGGACGGCTGGCTAACGCCAGGGTTACTCTTGGCTTACTCGTCCCGGAGCGGGGCAGGAAAGCGGAAGGATTTCAATCGGTTGCGTCGGGATCACCGCGCTGCGACAAGGCGCTCGTAGATTGCCCGGGTCTCCGGCGAGGGCTCGACGGCGAGGCGGGCAGCGAGCGTCTTGCGGCAGCGGCTGTAGACCTCTACCGCCTCCGCGCGCCGGCCGCGCGCCGCGTGGCATTGCATGAGCCCGCGATAGAAGCTTTCTGCAAGATCGTCAACTTCCAGCGCGCGCTCGTAGTGCGCGACGGCGCGCTCGGCCTCGCCGATCCGCTCCCATTGGCGGCACAGCGCGCCGACCGACCGCACGAACCGAGCGCGCAGCCGATCGCGCATCGCAAGGCTCCATGGCGCATCGGGTTCGTGCGCGAGGAATGGTCCGGAGTAGAGCGCCAGCACGCGATCGCCGAGCGCCGCCAGGCGCTCGGGCGTCGCTCGCCCGTGGGGATCGCGCAGCATCTGCTCGAGCTGGCTCGTCGCCTGTTCGAAAGCCCAGGTGTCGACCCATACGTAATTGCCGTCCAGGCTCAGCTTGCCTTCCGCGAGTGGCAGCACCCGGTCTTCGCCGAGCAGTTTGCGCAGGCGATGGAGGTTCGTCGTGAACGAGCGGTGCGCCGAGTCGCCCTCGACGCGCGGCCATACCGCTTCGGCGAGGTTCGCGTCGCTCACCTGCCGGCCGCCGCTCGCAACGAGCGCCTTCAAGAGCTCGAGCGGCTTGCGGTGGCCCTTGCCGGTAAATACGATCTCGCGATCGCCCTTCTCCAGACGGAAGCGACCCAGCGTATGGATCCGCAGCGGCCACGGCCATTCGGCGAGCGGGTGACGGACCGCGTCCAGCTTCAGGCTGCGCGCCCGGATGATCTCCGCGACGTAGCGCGGATCGATGCCCGCTTCCAGCGCCTGGCTGCAAAGACGCGCCAAGGGCTCGGGGCGCCACAGGATGAACGCGGTGAAGCCGCGCGGCATGCCGATTTCGAGTGCCCGGCGCATCGCCCACGAACCGGTCCGCGGCCGGCCGCCGCGCTCGGGGATCGTGCAGGCGAACCCTATCAACCCGGTGAACTCGAGCAGCGGGTTGTCGATCTCCCGCGCGATCTCGTAGAGGCGCTGGAAATGCGACATGGCGTTGCGCTCCTCGCCGCTCTCGAAGAGGACTTGGCCCGATGCGAGCCGGCAGAGCGCCTCGAAATACGGTGAGCCGACCTCGATTGCAACGCGCAGCGCGCGGTACTGGTGCCGGTACGCCGCAAGCTTGTCTCCGCTGGCAAGCGCGTGCCAGGTGGAAAACAGATAGTAGAGACACTGGTCGAATCTGGGTTTGTCGCCGGGCAGCTCGGCAAGTTCCGCCAGGTACGATCCCGCAATGTCGAGCTCGCCGACCATCAGCGCGCCGCCTGCCGCGTAGGCGAGCAGCTGCCCGGTATGCACGTGCGCACCCGCGGCACGCTCGATCTCGCGCCCTTCGCGGACGGCCGCGAGGCAGCCTTCGAGATTCGACGTGTGCATGCAATACATCGCTTCCACTAGCTTCAGCATCGTGCGGGCGAACGCGGAAACGTCCGCCGTCGCGACGAGCGGCCGCATGCCGTCGATCACTTCGCGCGTCTTCGGGTAGTGTCCAGCCCAGAGAATGCTGATGGCCACGCGTGGTTCCACTGACATGCGCACACCCGCGTCGGGCTGCTCGCGCGACGCCCGGTAGGCGCGCTCCACCCAGTGCTCGAGATCGGCGTGATGCGGCTGGCGCATCACCATCGACGTAAACAGACTGCTCGTCAGCCGTGCTTCGACGGCGCCCGTGGTGATGTCCGGATGCTCGCGCAGCAGGCGCTCGAGCAACCCGATCCAGCGGTCGAGGAGCGAGAAGTCGTCGAGCTCGTACAGGATCGCGTCCATCGCGCCCGACGCGGCGAGGGCGAGTCCCCGCACGTCCGGCTGCGCCTGCCGCGAGAAGAGCTCGAAGGCCTGCTCGTACATGATTCGCCCTTCGCGCGGCGAAACCGGCGTCACGCTCGCCGCCAGCCAATAGGTCACCCAGGGATGCCGTTCGAGAACGCTGCGGGGGAGCGCTTCGACCCAGCGCCTCAGCGTGAGTCCCATCGCGCGATTCGCCATCTCCTCGCCATGCCGCTCGATCAGCCCGACGAGCGCGATCCAGTCCTCCGTCTCGCGAAGGAGCGCGGCCGCCTCGACGAGTTGGCCCTCGGACTCGAGGAGCTCAGCCGACCTGCGTTGCAGCGCGGTCCTCTGCTCCGCGGGCAGCGTCTCGCGCGCCTGCGTCAGGAGGAACTCGTGCATGAGCGGATGGATCTGGTAGATCGCCGGCGGGCTTGCCCGCATCAGCATGACGAAGTAGTTGTTGCGGTGCATCTCCGCCAGCCGCGTGCCGGCGTCTTCCTGGCCGGAAAGCTCGCGGGCCATGTTGGCCGTCATGTGGGACAGGTACGCTGTGCTGAGCAGCAGCGCACGGGTATGTTTGTCCGCCTTCTGGAAGATCTCGCCTGCCAGGTAATCGAAGACGAGCTGCGGTGTGTCGAAATCGGCCGGTGTGTCGAGCGCGTCCTGCCCGCTCGCGTGCTCGAGCAGCAGGATCAGGCCCGCGGTCCAGCCTTGCGTGCGGGCGTAGAGCTCGGAACGTGCTTCCTCCGGAAGGACGTGGCCGCGGCTCGCGGCGATCGCGTCGGATTCCTCCCGCGTCAGCCGCACGTCGTCCCATCCGATCACCGTCATTCCCTGGCTCACGCGCAGGCGCGCCATGATCGGCGGCGGGTCCGCGCGGCTGATGATGATGACGCAGCCGCCGGGCGGCACCACCTCGAGCCCGTCGCGCATGAGCTCATGGAACTGCGACTGAGCCGGGACATCGTGATACCCGTCGAACACGACCACGAACTCCTTGCCGAGCCGCTGAAATACCGCTTCGGCGTAGCGCTTGATGAACGCCGGCAGCCCGGACTGGTATTCGGGCGTGAGCCGCGGCAGCGGGGGCGCCTTCCCCGCCTTCCCCTTAGGCTGTTCCGCGACGGCGAGGTCGAGGTGATAGAAAAAGGACGCCGCGTCGGTGTCGCTCTCGTCGAGCTGATACCACAGCGAGCGCAGCTTACGGCGCTCGAGGTAACTCGCGATGAGCGATGTCTTCCCCGCTCCCGGTGGGCCGGTCACCCAGATGGCCCGGTTCGCGCGCGCCGCGTCGAGTCTCGCGAACAGCCGATCGCGCGGCAAGATGCCGGCAAAGCTCGGGCGCGCCGTCTTGGCGAGTGAAACACCTTTGGGCTTCATCCGCTGGCGGCCTCCCTCGGTTCCGCCTGCAGCGATCGTTCCGCGAATCGGGCTGATTCTAGATCAGAGTGATCGCCAGCCTGCGAGCCAGACGAGCGCCGGGAAAAGCACCGACGTCGCCAGTCCGTTCAGGCCCATTGCGAGCCCGGCGAACGCGCCGGCTTCCTCGCTCACCTGGAATGCGCGCGCCGTGCCGATGCCGTGTGCGGCAAGTCCGACCGCGAATCCCCGCACGCTGAGATCCTTGATGCGCAACGCGTCGAGAACATACTTCGCCATGACCGCGCCGAGGATTCCGGTCGAGACCACCAGCACGGCGGTGAGCGAAGGCAACCCGCCGAGCTTCTCGGTGATGCCCATCGCGATAGGCGTCGTGACCGATTTCGGAGCGATCGACACGAGCGTCGTTCGATCGGCGCCGAGCAGCCACGCAACGCCGACGGCCGACGCAATCGCGACCGCCGAGCCGGCGGCGAGTGCGCCAGCGAGTGGCAGCCACGCCGCCTTCAGCTTGTCGAGCTGGGCGTAGAGCGGGATCGCGAGCGCGACCGTCGCCGGCCCGAGCAGGAAGTGCACGAACTGTGCACCGTCGAAGTAGGTCTGGTAGGGCGTGTCGGTGACCTTGAGCAGCGCCACCAGCGCGGCAACTGAAAGGGCGACCGGATTCAGAAGCGGGTGGAAGTTCGCGCGCTTGTAGATCCAGTACGCGCCCTGGTAGGTGACGAGCGTGATCGTGAGGCCGAGCAGCGGCGAGGCGGAGAGGTAGACCCAGATGTCGGTCAGCTTTGGAGTCATCGGCTGCTACGTCTCTGCTTCCAGCGGATGAGAGCCTGCATCACGAGCGCCGTCACGCCGATGGTGACCGCCGTGCTGACGACGAGCGCCGCGGTGATCGGCTCCCATTCTTCCCGTAGCCGCCCGAGGTGCGCCATTACGCCGACCCCGGCGGGTACGAACAGCAGCGACAGATGAGCAAGCAGGCCGTTTGCGGTGTCGCGCAGCCCGTCGCTCACCGTGCCACGTGCGACGAGGGTCAGAAAAAGCGCCGCGAACCCGATCACCGGGCCAGGTATGGGAAGGGCGAAGACCAGCGCGACGACTTCGCCGAGGAGCTGGTAGACGAGGAGCAGCGTGATCGCCGCGAGCATGGCGCGAGTCTATCGTGTGAATGACGAATGAGGGGGAACCACCCCGGCTGCTTCGCAGCCACCCCTCCTTGAAAAGGAGGGGAAAAACCTATCGACGCGGCACAGCGCTTTCCCCCGAAGGACGACACCTCCTAGCGGGAAGGAGGGTAACAGGAGGGAACCAGCCGGTTCCCTCCTGTTCGTGACGTTCCGGCTCTGCTCTTGAAGGAACCAGCCGGTTCCCTCCTGTTCGTGACGTTCAAGTGAGCTCTAGAGTCGTCCGCTTCGCTTGATATCGAGATATCGGTTGACGAGCGCTATCGGCAAATCTTCCGGCTCGACGTCGAGGCAGACGGCACCGCCCTTCTCGATTCTCTTGAAGGCGAGCTCGCGGGCGCCGAGATAGCCCGCCGCCGCAGCGTGCGTGAGCGCGCGTTCGAACGTGTCGACCCGGGCGGCCAGCGCACGCGTGAGGATATTCTCGCGGAGCGACGCGAACAGCACGAGGTGGCGCGACTGCAGCAGTCGCAGCGCCGGGCCGAGCGTGTCGTCGTCTTCGTCCCGCATGTTCGACAGGATGATGATAAGCGTGCGTTTGCGAAAGCGTTTCATCACCTCGAGGGCCGCGTCGTAGTAATCCGACGCGGCGAGCGAGGGCTGTAAATCGAACACGCGGTTCAGGATCAAGTTGATCGTGGCCTGCGACTTGCGCGGCGCGAGATAGCGCCGCTCCCCGCTCATCGTCATGAGACCCACCGCGTCGCCCTGCCGCAGGGACACGTAGGCGACGAGCAGCGCGGCGTTCAGCACGTGATCGAAGTGCGATAGCTCGCCGTCCCTCGCGCTCATGCGCCGCCCGCAATCGACGACGAGCAGCACCTGCTGGTCGCGCTCATCCTGATACTCGCGCGACACGAGCTTCACGGTGCGGGCCGTCGCTTTCCAGTCGATCTGGCGCGGCACATCTCCCTCGCGGTATTCGCGGAGCTGATGAAAGTCGAGACCCTCGCCGCGCCGGCGCCGCTGCAGCACGCCGAGTTGCGAAAGACGGTTGTCGGTCGCCATGAGCGCGTAGCCGGTCAGCGCCGCGAAGTTCGGGTAGACCCGTACGTCGCATTCCTCGCCCAGATAGCGGGTGCGCAGCCAGAGGCCGAGCGGCGAGGCGATACGCGTCTCCACTTGTCCGAAGTGGGCGACGCCTCTCTCTACGGGGCGCACCGCGTAGCGCAGCGCCGCCCAGCCGTGCGCCGGCACGGTCACGCGCTGGGGCAGGCCTTCGGTCTCGAAGCCGGGCGGATGATGGTCGTACGCATCCAGCGTGATCGGGTGCGCGGCCTCGTTCGCAAACCGCAGCGATATCTCGTCGCGCACGCCGAGGGGAAGCGAGCCGGGCACTTCGCGGCGCGCGGCGGGCGCTGCCGCCCGGAATGCGGCGACCAGGTCCGCGAGCGCCACCACAAAGAGCGCAACGGCAAGGACGGTCCACGCCGGCAGGAAATCAGGGTCAATCGAAGCGGCGAGCGCGGCAGCGAGGGCGAGGCCGACGAGCCACAGAAGCCGCGTCGCGGGGACGAGCGGCCGAAAACGGCGTGCCGGCAGCGCGGGAGCCGGTGTCACGTGCGCGGCGCTTCCACCTGCCCGAGCAGCGACTTCAGGATCGAGTCGCTGGTATGGCCTTCGATCTCGAGCTCGGGCGCAGGAAGCATGCGATGCCGCAACGCGGCCGGCGCGATGCGCTTGACATCGTCCGGGGTCGCGAAATCGCGACCGGCAAGCAGCGCCATGGCGCGTGCGGCACGCACCAGCGCAATGCCGCCGCGCGGTCCGCAGCCCATCGCGACGCCGTTCCAGGTGCGCGTTGCTCGGACGATGCGCACCGCGTAGTCCGTTACATGGTCGTCCACGACGACGGCGGCAGCGATGCTTTGCAAGCTCAGCACCGTCGACGGCTTGATGAGCGGTGCGACCGCGTCGACGTTCAGGCGTTCGCCGACATGACCCGTCGTCACTCGCTTCACCATCTGGGCTTCCTCGTCCGCCGGCGGGTAGTCCATGCGGATCTTGAGCAGAAAGCGATCGAGCTGCGCCTCGGGGAGCGCGTAGGTACCTTCCTGCTCGATCGGGTTCTGGGTCGCAAGCACCATGAAGGGCAACGTGAGCGGGTGCGGTTCGCCTTCGATCGTGACCTGGCCTTCCTGCATGACCTCGAGCAGGGCGGCCTGGGTCTTGGCCGGCGCACGGTTGATCTCGTCGGCCAGGAGGATATTGGTGAATACCGGTCCGCGCCGCGTGGTGAACTGGCGCGTGCCTTGATCGTAGAGCGTGTGGCCGGTCACGTCCGCAGGCATGAGGTCCGGGGTGAACTGGATTCGGCCGAAGTGCCCGTCGAACGTGCGCGCGAGCGCGCGAACGAGGAGCGTCTTGCCGAGTCCCGGGACACCCTCGATCAGCACGTGTCCGCCTGCGAGCAGTGCGACGAGTGCCTGCTCGACAACGTCGGCCTGCCCGACCATGGCCTTTGCGATCTCCGCGCGCATTGCGGTGAGGGCCTGGACTGCCTGGGCAAGGCTTTCCGCAGGGATGCTCGAACGAACTGTCATGGTGTCTCCTTGGGTCCGGTCCGACGCCCCCGCGCCAGCCGTTCGTGGATGATCTGCAGGATCCGGATACCCCGCACGAAGTCGGGAATCGTACGCGGAGACTGGGGTGCAAGCAGCCGCTTGGCGTCTTCCGGCGCGAGTCCGAAGGAATTCGTCAGTCGTGCCGCGCGCTCGCTCGCATTGAGCGACGCGAAATCGGGATTGGCGCGGCTCACGCGACGCAGCGCGACCTCGCGCGCCGACTCGGCAAGCTCCGTCCGCCGGCCGGCGTTCCAGAGGAATCGTCCGCTTGCCCGCAAGTGGTCGAGCAGGCTGCGTCGCGTCCGCTCGACGTCGGGCGCGATCGGGCCGAACCGGGGCGCGACCCGCCAGAGCCAGAGTGCGAGAAGCGCGATCGCGGCCGCCAGCACGGCGGGTGCGTTCGCGCGTAGCCAGCTCGTGAGGGAGAGCCGCTCCGGATTGTTGAAGACCAGCAGCACCGTGGCTGGTTGGCCCGTACCCACGATTCGCCACCCGAGCTCCGCATGATCGTGCGTGCCGATCGCGCGGTTCTGGAGGAACCCGAAGTCGTTGATCACCGTGATAAGCCCCTTACCGTGCGCGACCTGCACCAGGACCGCTCCGTCCCGACCGCCCTCCGCGATCTGGGGCGCCTTCGCCTCCAGGACCTGCCATGCCGGAAGATCAACGCGGAGCGGGCGCTCTGCACCCGGCCACGCGATCTCCACCGGCTTGCGTGGGCCGCTCGTGCGCACCGCCTTGCGCCGGATTTCAAGCGCGTCGAGCAGCGGATCGGGCACACGCGCGGGCTCGGCTTCGATGACGAGATGCCCGCCCTTCGCCGCCCAGTCCAGCAGCCGCGCCCGCTCGCGCCGTGCGAGCTCGCCGCGCGGCTGGGGGAGCAGCAGCACGCCTTGCGGGGGAAGCTGTCCGAGCTCCGCAAGACTGCGAATTTCGTGCGCCGGCATTCCCATGCGTTCCGCGAGGCGCTCCAGCGCGAGAAACGGATTGCGCCGTGCCTCGCCGGACATGCCCACCCATTCGCGCGTCGGCACCTGCTCGAAATTGAGCAGGAACCAGATCGTGCCGAGCCCGATGGCCGCCGTGAAGGCAATCGCCCAGAGTCCCTCGCGACTCATGTGGCCCCTTCGGGCGCCATGGCGCTGCCCGCGCGGGTCCGCGGAATGCTGAAGTGTGCGCTCCATTCGCGCGCGAGGTCCGCTGCGTCCTCTGCAGCGGGCAGTCGGCCACCGTATGCGGCGGTCTGCCAGACGCCGACCAGACGCTCGAAATACCGTCCAGCCTCGGTG
This sequence comes from Betaproteobacteria bacterium, assembly GCA_022340285.1. GTDB lineage: Bacteria > Pseudomonadota > Gammaproteobacteria > Burkholderiales > SG8-39 > JAABRB01. Next base: position 6,758 of record JAJDOG010000053.1, on the reverse strand, counting down.
GGCAGCACGGCTCGCGCGGCGCGCATGCAGTCGCCTTCGGTGTGGCCTTCGATGAGCGGAACATGGTGCGTGTGCACCAGCGCGGCGAGCGCGCCGCGGTAGAGCAGTGACAGCGCATCCCGCAGCTTGCCCCGAACCACGAGATCGAGCGCCGTGCCGGCGGGGTCGTCGGGCAAAGACTCGGGTGTGACGTTCAGTCCGAACAGCGCGTCAGGCGGTCGGTAGCGCACTTCACGCGGAGCGATCCATTGCGGGAGGAACCGACGCGCGGCGAGCAGCACGGCGACGATTGCCGCGGCGGCGAGCAGCCACATCAGGAATTCCGCGATCGGCCCGAGCAATCTGCCGAGGTTCGAAAGAAGCGTCACCTCGCTGGATTCGTCGGCAGGGCGCGGCTCCGTCCGATAACGCCACCGCAGCGTATCGCGCCATTCCTGGAACGCGGGATCCTTGAGCACCTCGACGATCTCCTTGCGCGCCGTCTCCGGGGGCTTCAGGTCCCGCGCGAGTCCGTCGGGGGCACAGAACGCAAGCGCGGCCGCGACGGCGAAACAGGCGAGCGGGGCGAGCGCGCGCGTGGCGACGAGGCGCTGCGCGAGTTGGCGCAGCGAAAGCTCGACGTCCCAGCCTTCGAGAATCGCGCGCCGGTTGAGGTACAGCGCGAAGCCCGCTGCAACGTACAACGGCTCGATCACCGCGATGGCCGTCAGGTAGGCTACGCTGTCCGCTATCTCCCAGCCGGGTGCGCCGTCGCGCCACCAGCCGAGAATGTCGCCGCCGCCCTCGCCGGCTGCCGGATAAAGGAGGGCCCCCAGCGCGACGAGCGATAGCAAGACGACCCACTCGAAATTCACGCAGATCACGGTGAGGCCCACGGCGTGCCCGCGCATCCGGCGTCCCAGGATCTCGCGGCGCTCACGTGCGGCGCGCCCGCGACTCTTCTCCAGCTGCCAGACCGGCAGCACCAGCGAGCGCGCGAGGTTGAGACGGTGCAACGTGAGGCTTGCGAGGAGGCCGGGCGAGAGAATGTCGCGCGCCGCGGCGAGCGTCGCGCGCACGCTCGGGACTTCGCCGAACACCGCGCGGCTCACGACATGCAGCGCGAAGCGATCGAAAAGCGGCTTCAGCCACCAGGTGATCAATGCAGCGAGCCAGAGGCGCTCCTCGAAGACCAGGTGCAGGGCGACCGCGACCGGCACGAAGACCGTGAGAAAGGCGGCGTAGACGGGCGCTGCCCACTGACGCGCCATGACGAACCCGAGATCGACCGCCTCCCAGGGCTGACGCGGGCGAAGCGCCACGCCGACGCGCTCAAGGTCCACGCCTGCGCCCCACGAACAGGAAATAGGCGAGCACGAAAGCCCACAGGATCGCGCCCACGGTGTACTTCGTGACAGGCGGAAAAAGGGTGAGCGGGGACCAGAACGCTTCGATGAATGCGGCCACCAGAAACATCGTCGCCGCCCCGTACACGAGCCTGATCGCGCCGCGCGCGGCGACGACAAGCGCCGCGCGGCGAGTGAGGTTTCCCGGCGCGATCAGCGCTGCGCCGAGCTTCAATCCGGCCGCCCCGGAGATCGCGATGGCCACGAGCTCCATTGCACTGTGGCCGGACACGAACGACCAGAACGGCGTGCCGAAGCCGGTCTGCGTGAGATGGCCGGCGACCGCGCCGATCTGGATGCCGTTCGACACGAGGTAGAAGACCGAGCCCAGACCGAACAGCAGGCCGGTCGCGAAGCACTGAAACCCGATCCGCACGTTGTTGTAGATGTAGAACGCGAACATCATTACGTTCGTGTCGGCGGCGCGCATGCCGAGCCGGGGGTTCGTCGGATCGTACATTTCCTGGATGCGCGCGATCGTGCGCGGCGACAGCAGGTAGTAGACGAAATCCGGATACACCTGCAGGGCTGCGCCGATTGCCAGGAGCGGGCCGAAGAACAGCACCGCGGCGATCGTGACGAGCGGCCAGTCGGCGCGCACCCTGCCGGGGAAGTCCTCGAAGAAGAACCGGGCAATGCGGCTGCGTCGATGGCTGCGTGCCCCATAGAGCAGATGATGTCCGCGCAATGCGAGGTAGTTGAGACGATCGACCAGCTCGGGGCTGTATGCGCGGTCGCGCGCCAGCGCAAGATGCTGACAGAGGCGCCGGTAGGCACGCGGAATGTCCGAATCGGGCAGCGTCGCGGGCTCTTCAGGTTGGGCGCCCCCGCCCGGACCGACGCGAGGGCGGGCGCGCTTCGCCCCTTCCCGCTGGTCGAGCCACTGCTCGAAGCTCGTCCAGTCCTGCGCGTAACGCGCTTCGAAAACGGCCTGCCTCACCGGCGCCCCACGAGAAAATTGGCCATGCGCACCAGCCGTCTCGCTGCGCCCGTGCCCGCGCCGACGAGGGGCTGCGCGAGCTCGGCCAGCTCTTCCGCGCGCTCGGAAGTGAGTCCGGGCGCGCGCTCCGCGAATTCGAGGACCGCGCGCTGCTCGACCACCGAGAGCGCCAGCGGCGGGGCAAGGGGCTCGGCCGGCGGTACCGCCGAGCCGCGCGGCGCGGCGTCTCGATACACGACCAGCGTGTTGGCGGCGAGATCGCCCAGCCGCTTGAAGTCGCGGTTGATCAGCATCGTCGCCAGCCCGAATCCGTAGAAGATCGGAAGGAAATCCACGGCGCGCAGCAGGTTGCGCGCGAGCGCCGCGGGCCAGCGCACCGGCGTCCCGTCGTCGTTCAGCACGGCGATGCCGAGAGCCTTCTTGCCCGGCGTCTGGCCGTTCCACTGCGCTTCACACCACGCCGGAAACAGCCATTCCAGCAGGAACCACGTCAGCAGGAACGCCGCCTGCCCGAGGTTGCCGAACGGCCCGACCGCTATCGCCAGAACGAAGAGCGCGGCCACCCGGATCGCGAAGTCGATCAGCCAGGCCAGCGCGCGCGGCACCGGACCGGCGAGCCTGAGCGTGAGCTCTATGCCTTCCGGTGTGCCGATGCGGCGCGCGGTGTCGAGCAAGCGGCGCTGTGGCGGTAAACGACCCGCGCTACTGGGCGTAGAAGATGTCGCGGTAGCTCACGTACACCGATGCGACGATCATGGGGCCGAGCACGAGCCAGCCGAGCATGAGCGGTATCGACGCGACGAGCGCGAGCACGAACATCACCACGCCGTAGACCAGGAACGGCACGACGTTCTTCAGGCAGCCGAAGAAGCTCGCCTTCAGCGCGGCGCCGGCGCCCATGTCGTTCAGCGTGATGAGCGCCGGTGCAAACCAGATCGCCATGTAGATCGGGACCCCGAGCGCGAGTCCGATCAGCCCGCCCAGCGCGGCGCCGGCCGCCCCGGCGGCCGGATCGGCGCCCGCCGTCCGCATGGCGAACATGCTGCCGCCGACCAGCAGAAAGATGACCAGCATCACCAGGAGCCACGCGACGAGGTTGAACAGCCCCACCAGCGCGAGTTTCCCGGCGTTCTCCCGGAAGCCTGCAAAGAGATGCCCGACTTCCAGCCCGCTCCCTTCCTCGAGCGCGCGACAGCCGATCATCAATCCCCCGAGGAAGACCGGTCCGAGCAGCGCTGCGACAAGATTGACGAGCGGAATCGCCCCCAGAATGATCATCAGCACGGCAAAGATGATCACGACCAGGATCCACATTCCGGGCTGCTGCTTGAACAGGCTCCAGGACGCGCCGATCCATGACCATCCATTGCCCGCCGGCACGGACTGCCCGTCGGGTACGAAATTGCCTTCGATCGGTACGCCCGGTGCGTCGGCGACTTGTGCCTTGGGTGCTGCGTAGGGATCCGTTGCCATGGTTTTTTCTCCCCTTTCGGCCTGCGCGATATGCGCGCATCGCCTAGGGTAGAGGACCCCCGGCCCCCGGGCAAGCGGTGTGGTGGCGCCAATGCCGCACCGTTGGCACGCACGGCGACCTTTCCGGCGCGAAGCGCCGAGCGCGCGCGGGATCGAGCGATAGAGTGCATACATTCGTGGTAAAAGACCGGCTTCGTTTTGGCCGCGTTGGCGGCGCAGTATCGAGTGATGATCCAGATGAGATTGCGATCGTTAACGTCGTTCCTGTCGTCCCGTTTTTTAGGGCCGCTCTTTTCGTTGGTGCTCGCTGCGCTGCTCGCTTTTTGCCCCCCCGCAGTCGCGCAGCAAGCCGCAGAGATCATCCGCGCCGTCGAGGCGGGTGACGCGGCGGCCGTCGAGCGGTTGCTGAAGGCCGGCGCCGATCCGAACACGCGTGCGCCGGATGGCGACACCGCATTGCACATCGCCGCCGGGCGCGGCGAGACCGTCGTGATCAAGGTGCTGCTCGAACGCAATGCGGACGTGAATGCACGGGGGAATGGGGGCGCGACGCCGTTGCATCGCGCGGCGGCCGCGGGGAACACGAACACGGCCGCGCTGCTGCTGGTGCGGGGCGCGTCCGTCGATGCGCGCAACGAGCGCGGTGAAACGCCGCTCTATGTCGCCAGCGAGCAGGGCCACGCCGGGACCGCGCGGCTGCTGCTCGATCATCGGGCCAGTCCGGACGCACGGACGTCGAATGGCGAAGCGCCTTTGCACGCGGCGGCAATGGATGGCAACGGTCCACTCATCGACGCGCTCCTTGCGGGCAAGGCGGATCCGAACGTGGTCAATCGGGACGGCGAGGCCCCGCTTTTCTGGGCGGCAGCGACGGGAACGGTCGACGCAACGCGAAGGCTGCTCGACCACGGCGCCAATCCGAACGCGCGCGACAAGCGCGGGAATACGGCGCTGCACGGCGCGGCAGACGGCGGGTTTCCCGACGTGGTGGTGCTGCTGCTTTCCCGCAAGGCCAACCGGTCCATCAAGAACGCGGATGGGCTGACTCCCGCCGATATCGCGCGAGCGCGGGGGTATACCCAGGTCCTGAAAGCGCTCGGCACGCGCTAGGAGATCCCGTGACCCAAACGCGGACGGTCATCGTCACCGGCGGGGCGCAGGGTATCGGAAGGGGCATCGCGTCCCGGCTGCTCGCAGGCGGCTGGAACGTGGCGATCGTGGACGCCGACGCCGATGCCGGCGCCGAGACGGCACGCGATCTCGATGCCGCCGACCGACTGCTGTTTGTGGCGACGGACGTGTCCGACGAGGACAACGTCCGGACCTGTGTGGAAGCCGCGATCAACCGATTCGGCGGCATAGACGCACTGGTCAACAACGCCGGCGTCGCGCGACCGCCGCGCGTGCCGGTGGAAACGCTGCCGCTCGCCGACTGGAACCGGACGATCGGCGTCAACCTCACCGGATGCTTCCTGATGGCCAAGCATTGCGTGGCGCACCTGCGTCGGACGCGTGGCGCGATCGTCAACGTCGCGTCAACACGCGCGCTGCAGTCCGAGGCGAACACCGAACCCTACTCGGCGTCGAAGGGCGGCGTCGTCGCGTTGTCTCATGCGCTCGCTGTGAGTCTCGGTCCCGAGATCCGGGTGAACTGCGTCAGCCCGGGCTGGATCGACGTCAGGGGTTGGCAAAAGAGCACGCGACGCACGACGGATGCGCTGCGCCCGGAGGATCACGCCCAACACCCCGTCGGGCGGGTCGGGACGCCGGAAGACGTGGCAGCCGTCGTGGAATTCCTGCTGTCCGACGCGGCCGGCTTCGTCACCGGCCAGAACTGGATGATCGACGGCGGGATGACACGCAAGATGATCTATCTGGAATAAGCGATGAGCGCGTACCTTCACGCTGACCGGCCGCAACCACGCGGACGTGGCAGAATCGGCGCAATGGGTGCGAGTACCATCCTTTCCGTGGACCACCTGCGCGGACGCGTCGGGGATGAAGTGGCCATAAGCGACTGGTTCGAAGTCACCCAGGCGCACATCGACGAATTCGCGGAAGCGACTGGCGATCGGCAGTGGATACACGTGGATCCCGAACGCGCGGCGCGCGAGTCGCCCTACGGGCGGACGGTGGCGCATGGTTTTCTCACGCTCTCGCTCCTGGCGCACCTTTACCAGGAGACCGTCACGGTCACCGGGCTGCGCATGGGAATCAACTACGGGTTCAACCGCGTGCGCTTCACGGGGCCAGTGCCCTCGGGTGCGCGCATCCGGGCCCACTTCCGGCTCGCCGCGCTGGACGAGATCCCCAGCGGGGTGCAGATGACGTGGGACGTGACGGTGGAGTGCGAGGGCGCGGAAAAGCCGGTCCTCGTGGCCGAGTGGCTGAATCGCCGCCAGAACTAGGGTCACGATCCTCGATGCAGCGCCACGCTATACTTTTCCGCAATGCCAGAGCTCCTGACCGTGCTGCTGATGGCCGCCGTCGTCTGGCTCTGGTACGACTCGATGCGCGCACGGGAGCGGGCGGTGCAAGCCGGCAAGCAGGCGTGCGGGCGCAACGGATTGCAGTTCCTCGATGACACGGTGCAGATCGTGAAGTTATGGCCCGCGCGCGACCCGAATGGCCGCCTGACGCTCAGGCGCACGTATCGCTTCGAGTTCAGCGATGACGGAGCGCGGCGGCGTGAGGGGGGCGTCGTGATGCTCGGCGCGCAGGTCGAATCACTGCATCTCGACCCCTTCCTGATGCACGGCTGAGGACGTGAAGATGCCGGCGGCGAAATGGGTGGAAGGCACCGTAGTCGAGCAAAGGAGCTGGACCGACAAGGTTTTCTCGCTGCGCGTGACGGCCGACATCGGGTCCTTCGAAGCCGGCCAGCACGCCACGCTCGCCCTGCCGGTGGGGGGAACCCTCGTGACACGGCCGTACTCCTTCGTCAACGCGCCCAAGGAGGA
>JAJDOG010000041.1 GCA_022340285.1 Betaproteobacteria bacterium | reverse complement strand
GCCGTGCGGTCGAAGGCATAGGTGGCGACGTGCGAGCCGCCGGCGGAATTTCCGAAGAGGAAGAGGCGTTGCGGATCGCCGCCGTGCGCTCCGATCTCGCGTTCGATCCATGCCACCGCAAGCGCCAGGTCGCGCGCCCCGCCGGGAAAATTCGCCTCCGGCGCGAGACGGTACTCGACATTCACGCCGACCAGCCCATGACGCGCAAAGTAGTAGAGCACGTTGTCGTAGATCTCCGGCCGCACGCGCTTGTTGCCGCGCACGAACGCACCGCCGTGCATGAACACCATGACCGGCGCCCGAGCCGCGCCTTCCGGACGGAACACGTCGAGCACCTGGCGCGGGTGCTCGCCGTAGGCGAGGTCGCGGGTCACCTCCACGCCTTCGTTCGAGACCCCCGCAAGCAGTGCAGCGTACGCATCGAGGGTCACCTCGACATGCCGGCGATGGTCCTGCGCCCAGCGCGGGCCGATCTCGGCCATCCGCTTGCGCAGGTCCTCGGGGGCTTCGTCCAAAGGAAATGGCATTCTCGGCTCCTGTCTCGTCACGCGCGCCGCTTCACCCGCACCTGCGCTTCCCGAGAATACCGAAGCTGGCGCGGTTGCGCAGCCGTCGGCGCCGTGTTCGTCCGGCTGAGCGTCGCCGTCGGGCGCGCGCTGACAGTTGTCGCTCACCGCGTTCGCAGCGTACAGTTGCCGTCTCCGTAGACGGGACTCGTCCAGCGCAAGTCATGGCCAGGCTCAAAATGCCGATCGCTCGCGTCGGCCTGCTGCTCGTCGTTCTGGCGATCTGGCAGGTCTTCTGGATGCGCGGTCTGCCCGACTACGCGCTCGGACCGGTCGAGATCCTGAAGCACTTCGTCGCCGCGCTTGCCACGCGCGAGCTTTATGAGCACATCGGCGCGAGCCTGATGCGCGCGCTGCCCGGGTTCGTCATCGGCTCCGCATTCGGCATTGCCCTGGGTCTGGTGGCCGGCACGGCGCGCTGGTTCGACGACATGCTCAGCCCGGCCGTTTTCATGACGTATCCCGTGCCCAAGATCGTGATGCTGCCGCTCTTCATGCTGTGGTTCGGCATCGGCGACTTGTCCAAGATCCTGATCATCGCGCTCGCCTGCTTCTATCCCACGTTCATCAACGCCTACTACGGCGCCAAGGCCACGCCGCGAATTCTCGTCTGGTCCGGGCTCAACATGGGCGCGGGGAAGTGGCGCATCTTCAGCCGGGTGGTGGTGCCGAGCGCGCTGCCGCTGGTCTTCGCCGGTCTGCGGGTGTCGCTCGCGCTCTCCTTCATCGTGATGTTCGCGACCGAGATGATCAACGCCCGGTCGGGCCTCGGCTTCCTCATCCAGGAGGCCGAGAACAGCATGCGCTTCGACCTGATGTACACCTCGCTGCTGAGCATCGCCATCCTCGGTTACGCGGGCGACCAGCTGTTGCGGCTGGGCCGCCGGCGCGTGCTCGCCTGGCAGGAGCCGAGCGCGTGATCCCGCTGCGATCGTTCATCCTGCTCGGGGCAATGCTGCTCGCGTGGGAGTTTGCGGCGCGGAGCGGCCTGTGGAATCCGCTGCTGTTTCCGTCGCTCGTGAACATCGGGGACGAGTTCATCCGGTTCGTCGGAGGCACGAGCGGGCTCCACGAAGCGTGGGTGTCGCTCTACCGGGCGCTCGGCGGCTTCGCCCTGGCGGCCGTCGTCGGCGTGTCCATCGGCATCCTGATGGGACGGTCGGCGCTTGCCGCCGCGCTGCTCGATCCACTCTTCTCGGGCACCTACGCGGTTCCGAAGCTCGCGCTGTTCCCGATCTTCATTTTCGTGTTCGGGATCGGCAGCCTCTCCAAGGTCGCGCTGGTCTTCCTTGAATGCCTCTACCCGATCGTCATCATCACCTACCAGGGCGCGCGCAACGTGAGCCCCATCCTGATCTGGTCGGCGGAGAACATGGGCGCTTCCCGCGCGCGAATCTTCGGACGGATCGTGATTCCCGCCACCGTGCCGTTCATCTTCGCCGGGTTTCGCGTCGCGCTGCCGGTGGCGATGATCGTGGTGATCATCACCGAGATGATCAGCTCCGCCGACGGCCTGGGCTACCTCGTGATCTATTCGCTCTCTTCGCTGCAGACCGACCGCATGCTCGCCGTGGTGCTCGCCATCGCGATCCTTGGTTACGCGCTCGACCGCCTGCTCATCGTGCTGCGCAGCCGGTTGGTATACTGGGAGAAGCTCGAGACGTTCTACGTCTGAGCCAAACGAGGAGGGGGACACGATGATTCCGATCCGCTATCTGCTGATCGCGGTGCTCGCCGCGACGTTCCTTTACATTCCCGTCGCGGATGCGGCCGATCCGCCCCTGATCCGGCTCGGTCGCGGATTCGCCGCGGAGGAGCAGGTCTGGCTCATGAGCGCGCGGCCCGACCTCACGCCGAACCAGGGCAAGAAATACCAGCTCAAGCAGATCCTGTTCCGGGCCAATCCGCAGCGCTTCCAGGCTTTTCTGGCGGGAGAGATCGATGCCGGAACGGCGCCCGGCCTGGCGGTAATCTTCGCGCGATCGCAAGGCGTCGAAATGAAGATCGTGGCCAGTATCTGCATGGAAGCGGCCGGAAGCCAGTACTTCAGCACCACGTTCATGTCGAAGGACGACGGACCGGTCAAGTCGGTCAAGGACCTCAAGGGGCGCACCATCGGCGTAGTGGGCATCAAGACCGCCACCGACCTGTGGGCACGCGCCGGGCTGCTGAACGCCGGCCTGACGCCCGATACCGACACCAAGGTGGTGCCGCTGGGATTTCCCGCGATGGGCGAGGCGGTCCGAACCAGCAAGGTCGATGCCGGCACGTTCGTCGAGCCGTTCTACTCCGCGGAAGTCGCCAAGGGCGGCCTGCGGCCGCTGTTCACCGCCGTCGAGGCGGTCGGCTACGACCACGAGCTCCTCGATATCTGGTTCGGCGAGAAGTTCCTCAAGGCGCACCCCGACGCAGTGCGCGCGTTTCTGGCCGACTACGTCGCTGTCACGAAGTACTACCTTGAAAACACCCAGCAGGCAAAGAGCGATCTTCACAAGGCCGGCTTCGTGCGCACGCCGCTCCCCGTCTACCTGAAGAACTCCGACTGGAAGCGCAATCCGGACGCGCGCGTGGACGTCGAGAGCCTGAAAAAGCTCGCGGTATTCATGCAGAGCAAGCTGGGCTGGCTGGAAAAGCCCGTGCAGGTCGAAGACATGGTCGAGCTGACGTACCTGCCGCGCTGAGCGGATTCCGCCGCAGCGGGGCCCTGTCCGGCTGCGGCGGATCCGTTTACCCCACCGATTCGCTGCGGATCAGGTCCCAGATGTAGTTGCGGTACTCGTGGCAGCGCAGCGACTTCTTGACGTCGAGCTCGCGCGGTCGCGGGAGGTCAATGGTCACCTCTTCGCGGATGCGCCCCGGCCGAGCGGTCAACACGACGACGCGGTCGCCGAGGTAGACCGCCTCCTCGATGTCGTGGGTGACGAACACGATGGTCTTGTGCGTGGTCTCCCACAGGCGCAGCAGCTCCTCTTGCATCGCCTCGCGGGTCTGGGCGTCGAGCGCGCCGAAGGGCTCGTCCATCAACAGCACCTTGGGGTCGAAGGCGAGCACCCGGGCCAGGGCGACGCGCTGCTTCATCCCGCCCGAGAGCTCGGCGGGGTGGTGGTGGGCGAACTCCGTGAGTCCGGTCATCTCGAGTTGCCTGGCAACGATTTCGTCGATCCGCGTTCTCGGCACGCCCTGGGCTTCGAGACCCCACGCGACGTTACCGGCCACGGTGCGCCAGGGAAACAGCGCGAACTCCTGAAACATCATGCCGCGGTCGGGCCCCGGACCGCTGACCTCCCTGCCGTAGATTCGGATGCTGCCGGCCTCGGCCTTGATGAACCCACCCATGATGTGCAGAAAGGTGCTTTTGCCGCAGCCGCTCGGTCCGATCACGGTGATGAACTCCCGCTCGCGAACGCTGAAGCGCTCCACGTCGAGGATCTCGAGCGGCCGGCCGTTCTTCGTGTAGACCTTCTTGACGCCGGTGGCCTCGAGGGCGATATCGCTCATTCCGGCGTAACCGGCCAACCCTGACTCGAGAGGTCGAACTTGACACCGGCCAGCACGTACTTCTTCTCGAAGAAAATGCGACCGTCGAGCTTCGAGAGATCCACCTTGGGCGGCGGCTGAAGTGATGCCCCGATGTCCTTCACGCGCGCTTCCGCCGCATCCAGATCGTCGACCTGCACGCCGAAGTGGTCGAGCCCGTAGCCCTCGGGATAGGGGTTCGGGTTCTGCGCGGTGCGCTTCCAGCACACGACGGCCAAGTTGATGTAGCCGTCGGTGAGATACACCTCGCGCGCAAGGTCGCTGTCGCCGCGACCGATTTCCTCGAGACCGAACGCCTGTTTCATCAGCTCGGCCGTGACGAAGGGATCCTCCGCAGTGATGGCGATGTGCCGGATTCTTGCCATTCGAAGTCCTTTCCGAACTTTCCCGCTCCGCTTTACCCTGTGCGGAGACCACCTTATCCTAACAGCTGTCGAATTCCCGGACCCCGACCATGGGCGCTTTCGATCGCGAGCGGCTGGCAATGCTGGTTCAACCGGACCGCGTGCACCGTTCGGTGTATTCGGACCCGGCCATCTTCGAGCTGGAGATGGAACGCGTCTTCGGCTACGCGTGGCTGATTCTCGGCCACGAGAGCCAGGTGCGCCACGCGGGCGACTATTTCACGACGCGTATGGGGCGCGAGCCGGTCATCGTGGTGCGCCACGACGACGGGTCGGTACGGGTGCTGGTCAACCGTTGCGCGCACCGCGGATCCATGGTGTGCGCCGAGGGTCGCGGCAATACGGAGCGGTTCGTCTGCCCGTACCACGGCTGGAGCTATGACCGCGGCGGTCGGCTGCACGCGATGCCCTTCGAATCCGGCTACGCGGGCAAGCTCGGCGAGCTCGGCTTGCACGCGGCGCCGCGGGTCGCGCTGTACCGCGGCTTCATCTTCGCTTCGCTCGCCGAATCGGGACCGAGCCTGGAAGACTTCCTCGGTCCCGCATGCGCCTCGTTCGACGACCTCGTCGATCGCGCGCCGGGCGGCGAGCTCGAGGTCACCGGCGGGGTCTTCAAGCACGCCTATAACGGCAACTGGAAGCTGATGCTGGAGAATCACCTCGACGGCGCGCACCCGGCCTGGGTGCACGCTTCGTCGGTCGCGGTGGCGCGAGGTGCACCCGATCCGGGGCCGCCGGGAGAAGAGCACTACTACGACATCGCGGTGCGCCAGATGCGGCAGAACGGCGCGCCCGACGCGGTCTGGGAAGCGGTCGGCGTGTGGACGACGCGCTTCGGACACGGCTATCTCGGTGACTACCACAACGACGACCGGCTGGTGGTGGGTCTGGGCAACCCGGTGTTTGCCGAGTATCACCGGATGCTTGCGGCAAAGGTCGGCGAGGCCGAGGCGAAGCGCATCCTCGGTGTCACGCTGTGGAACAGCATCATTTACCCCAACTGCTCCTTCATGAGCCAGTTCCGTCAGCTGCGCATCGTTCATCCGCTGGCCGTCGACCGATCCGTCGTCTACACGTACTCGCTCCGCATGAAGCAGGCGCCGCCGCAGATGTTCCGCGACACGGTCGCTTTCGCGAACGTCGTCAACGGCACCGCGTCCTGGGTCCTCACCGACGATCTCGAAGTGTACGAGCGCGTGCAGCGCGGGTTCTCTTCCGGCGCGGTGGAATGGCTCAACATCGGACGCGGTCACGGCCGCGACGTCGACGAGCCCGACGGCACGCGCCGCGGGGGCACCGGGACGAGCGAGATCTACATCCGCGCGCAGATGCGCGTGTGGCTCGACTACATGACTGCCGGGGCGTGACGTGCCCGGCGAGATCGAGCAGTTCCTGTACCACGAGGCGCACCTGCTCGATACGCAGCGCTTCGAGGAGTGGCTCGATCTCTTCACGGAAGACGCCACCTACTGGGTGCCGCTCGAGCAAAACCAGAGCGACCCGGTCGAAACGTCTTCGATCATCCACGACGACCGCACGTTGCTGGAATTGCGCGTCAAGCAGGCCCGCCACCCGCGTGCCCACGCTCGCACGCCGATGGCGCGCACCGTGCACCAGGTCGGGAATGTCAGATTGCTCGGGGAGTCGGATGGAGAGCTGCGAGTAGCCTCTACGCTGGTCCTCGTGGAGTTCCGCGCGGAGCGTCAGCGCGTCTGGGGCGGCCTAGTAGAGCACCGGCTGCGCAGCGCCGGCGCCACCTTCAGGATCTCGCACAAGCGCATCGACCTGGTGAACTCCGAAGGCGAGCTCGACGGAATCGCGATCCTCTTCTGACGCCGGCTCGGCGGCATCGGGATCGGCAAGCTAGACTCGCGAGGTGACCGCCGTCTCGCCCTCAGCTCTTTCACGCTTACTCCAATCATCGCCGCTGCGGCACGCCACGTTTCGAACCTTCTATTTCGGTTCGATCGGAGTTGCCCTCGGCTACACGATGCAGGCGACGGTCGCCGCATGGCTGATGGCCACGCTGACCCCCTCGCCGCTCATGGTCGCCTTGGTGCAAACCGCCAGCACGGCGCCCACCCTGCTCTTCGGATTGGTCGCGGGAACGCTTGCCGACATCGTGGACCGGCGACGGATCATCGTGACAACACTACTGATACTGGTTACCGCCGCGCTCGTCCTCGGCGGCGCCACCATCTTCGGCGTCACCGGTCCCATAGGGCTCCTGGTCCTGACTTTCCTCATCGGTGTCGGCTTCACCTTCTACCTGCCGACACAGCAAGCCAGCGTCCACGGCTTGGTGTCACGCACGGAACTGCCCGGTGCCGTCGCGTTGAATGCCGTAGCGTTCAACGTTGCGCGTGCGGCGGGGCCGGCGCTTGCCGGGGCGATCGCCGCCTGGGTGGGAATCGGCGTCGCTTTCGTGGTGGGTGCGCTGTCATTCACGGGGATGTTCCTCGCCCTGCGGGGCTGGAAGAGTCACGAAAAGCCGTTGCCCGGGGTGCCGGAACGACTGCTCGCGGGCGTGGGTAGCGGGCTTCGCTATGCGCGGCACTCGGTCGCCATGCGATCGCTCATCATCCGCACCCTCAGCTTCGCGGTGTGCGCGAGTGCGTTCTGGGCGCTGTTGCCGGTGATTGCACGCGATCAGCTGGGTCTGGGAGCCGGCGGCTTCGGATTGCTCTCAGCCGCGTTCGGGACCGGTGCCGTCGTGAGTGCAGTGGCGATCCCGCGCCAGCTGCGGAATCAGCCGCTCAACACCGTGGTGACGTTCGGCGTGCTGCTGTGGACGCTCGCGACAGTCCTGATCGCGGTGACGGACATCACGGGGATGGCCTTGGTAGGGGCGTTTTGTGCCGGCGTCGCGTGGGTCAGCGTGCTTGCGAGCCTTTCCGCCGGAACCCAGAGCAGTGCGCCCGCGTGGGTGCGCGCGCGCGCCGTGGCGATGAACATCGTCGCCGTCCAGGCCAGCTTGGCCATCGGCAGCGCCTTGTGGGGCGCACTGGCAACCGCAGTCGGAACGCACATCGCGCTGGGCGCGTCGGCGGTTCTCGTCGTGATCCTCTCCCTCGCGCATCGCCGCGTCCGGGTCACAATGGGCGAGGAGGCGGACGTCACGACCGGCGTACAGCTGCCGGACTTGGCAATCCACGAAGAGCCTTTGCCCGATGACGGTCCCGTCCTGATCCAGATCGAGTATCAGATCGATCCGGAGAATCGCCGGACGTTTCTGCGCGCCATCCACGCTGTCGAAGCGACCCGCCGCCGCAACGGAGCGACCAGCTGGCGGGTTTTTCGCGACCTGGGCGAGAAAGGCCGCATCGTCGAACGCTATATCATCGCGTCGTGGGCGGAGTACATGCGCCTGCGCGCACGGATGACGCAGGCGGACCGAAAGCTGCAAGAGCGAGTCTTCCAGCTGCAACAGGAAGGCGTACCCGTTCGCATTTCGCGTTTCATCGGCGTCAGTTCGTTCGATGACGAACAGGAGCCGCGCGATGTCGGCTCGGACGCCCAGTCGATCTTGCCTTGACCCGGCCAGCCCGTCGCCACGGGGAAAGCCGAGCAATCGACGTCAACTCTGGTTCCACTCCACCCGCTCTTCATTCGGACTTTCGCTTTCGTAGTACCACTTCAGCCCGAGTGACTCCTCGCTCAGTACGGTCGTCTTGAAACTCCGCCAGGCCTGAATTTCAAAGTAGTCGAGCGGTCCGCCATGGGAGCGGAGCCGATGTGGCACCCCCGGAGGAAAGTACACCAGTGTGCCAGGCTCGAGCTCGCGGAATTCGTTCTCCACTTCGACGACGCCGCGACCCTTGAAGGTCATGTAGCAATGCGCCGCGCCGTCGGGGTTCGCATCGGTGCCTTTGTGCACGTGGTAGGGGGAACCACCTCCCTCCTTGTAGTGCATCTCACCGGCCTGAATCGCATTGGTCGGGGTGAGCCTGCTTCCGTTCTTGAGCCTGACGCTGGACTCGGCACAGAATCGGCGGACGCGTCCACCGCTGGCGTCGCTCAACGCGCGGAGGGACTTCCGGCTGAAAAAGTAACCCGGACCTCCGGGCAGTCCCGCTTCAACGGCGGCCGGAGGCTTCGGCACGACCATGTGCAAGAGGTCCATGTCGGATCCGGAGGCATCGAAGCGAGCCGTCTCGCCCGGCTGGAGGAGGACGCCGGCACCTTCCTCCGCTTCATGCGCCTTGCTTCCGTAATGAATGGCGCCCTTGGCCGGCGTGATCACGTAGACAAGGTGGTAGTCGTTGCCCGCCTGAATATCGAGCTGGCGGCCTTGCGAAATCGTCCGCCGGTAGACGGTCAGGTTCTTCGAGCCGCACAGAGCCGGACTGCATAGCGTCCTTTCCGTTCCGGACTCGACTCGCCCGGCCTCGGCAGTGTTCGAATTGATGATCGAGATGTCGCTGATCGTTGCCATGCCTTCACCCTCCTCGGCTGCCGAAATTCAACCGATCATAGCGAAAGATACGCCATATGCAGTAGACCGAATACGGCAAGCGCCAGATACCGCCACGCACGCCCCTCCTTCATCCTACATCCCGGATCACGATACTCGCCTGACCACTTTGGGCGCGTTGGAATCGAGATGTCGTCAACAACGGACCGGAGGCCGCCATGATCAAAACGGTCGTTATCGCCGTGGCGCTGGCCATACTGGGGGACGCGATAGTCGAAATGCTTGACATACCGGTTCCCGGCGCGGCGATCGGTATGATGCTGCTCGCAACGATCTTTGCGGCGCGCGGCGGCGTCGACGCTGGCGCGGCGAGCCTGTTCGACGCCGCGGCACCGCATTTCCCGCTCTTCTTCATCCCCGCGGCGGTCGGCGTTGTGGCCAGCGCCGAACTTCTGTCACACGCTTGGCTATATGTCGCGGTCGCCATCGTTGCCAGCACCGCCGCGACGATTGCGATCACCGGTATGCTGGCACAGCGCCTTCTCAATCTGCTGGCAAAGGCGAAGACAGCGTGACGCCGTCGATCTCTCTCATTCAGGACCATCCACTATTCGGCCTACTTGTAACGGTCCTGGCCTACGCAGCCGCGATGCGGATCTGGCGCCGGTTTGGCATGCCGGCGCTGTTCCACCCGGTGTTGGTCGCAACCGCCTTGATCGCGCTGACCTTGTTCGCGACGGATCTGAGCTACGAAGCCTACTTTGCACAGACGTCCCTGCTGAACGAGGCACTGGCGGTCGTAATCGTCCTGCTCGCAGTGCCCCTCTCTCGCCAGATGCATCTCATCGTCGAGGCCGGGCATCCGATGGCGCTTACCCTTCTCGCCGGGTCGGTCGTGGCTATCATGACCGCGCTGGCATTGCCGTACGCGTTCGGCGCTGAAGACCATCTCATCGCAGCGCTCGCGCCGAAGTCCGCCACCGCGGCGGTTGCCGTCGGAATCGCCGAAAAGCTTGGCGGCCCGGCGGGCCTGACGGCGGTCGTGGTCATTTCCACCGGAATCTTTGGAGGTATTTTCGGCCCGACGATCCTCGCAGCCGCCGGTGTAGAGGACGATCGTGCCAAGGGATTCGCGCTGGGCGTCGCCTCACACGCCATCGGAACCGCCCGGGCGTTCCAGATCTCAGACGTAGCCGGCGCCTTCGCCAGCCTCGGAATGATCTTGAACGCGCTTCTGACGACTGCCCTGGTACCAATCGCGATCGCACTGATGCGCTGAGCGCGTTGGTGTGGACGTCGACGCTGGTAACACAAATGAGGCGGAGAGCCGACGGAGAAGGTATTCTAGGTCGGCGAATCGACGAGCGTGATTTGCCAGATCGGCGGTGCAGCCCCCGAAATTCACGCAACGAAATGAAAAGGCTGCGGAGCCACGGCGATCCGGGCGGATTTTCCGCGAGGAAGAGAGGACATCATGAGCTTGAACCTGGATATGCGGGCGCCCTTCGCGCCACCTGTAGTGGACAGTCTCTCGGTGCGCGTCGTCGTGGATTCGCACTACGAGCGCTTCCTCCCGAAGGCGACGCACCCCGACGTCGGGATCGAGCACGTCGGAGAGATTCCAGGCCGCCAGATGACCACCCTCGCTGGCGAATGGGGCCTGTCGCTTCATCTCGAATCCGAGTTTCGCGGGGCCAAGACGCAATACCTTCTGGATTTCGGGTACACGCCGGAGATCCTCAACCGCAATTTCGATCTGCTCAGCATCGATCCGGAGAAGATCAACGGATTGATCCTGAGCCATGGCCACCGCGACCACTACGGCGGCCTGGTGGGCTTCGTGAACCAGCATCGCGCCCGCATGCGCGAGGACATTGCCCTTCACGTCGGCGGCGAAACGATCTTTCGCGAAAAATGGCTGCCCAAGCGGCGCGACAGCGACGAGGTGGTCTCCTGGGGCGCGCTCGACCGCACGGCGTTGACCGCGCAGAATGTCGTGCCGGTTTGCTGCGGCACGCCGATGGCCCTCCAAGGACCGTTTACCACGGGCGAGATCGAGCGGACCTCGTTCGAGAAGGTCACCGGTAGCACGAAGGTGCGCACCGAGCACTTCACCGATGCGGAACGCCGGGGCGAGTTGGTCCTGGATGAGCATCGCGACGAGATCGGCACCTGCTTCGTCGTGAAGGGCCGCGGCCTGGTGGTGATCTCATCCTGCGGCCACACCGGGATCGTCAATACCGTGAAGACCGCGATGAAGGTGTCGAACGTGTCGAAGTTGCACGCCGTGATCGGCGGATTCCACCTCGGCATGGCGCCCCTCGACTACATCGGCCATACCGTAGACGAGCTCGCGGCCCTGAACCCGGACGCCATCGTCCCCATGCACTGCACCGGCGCGCCTTTCATTGAGGCCGTTCGCCAACGCATGCCCGACCGGATCGTGGCCAGCAATCTCGGAAGTCGCTTTACCTTCGGCGCTTAGCGACGCTTCGGCGGTCCTGTAGGAACGGATTATCGCGAAGCCAGGGGACGAGAAGGCCAATTGAATTTGGTCGGGGCGAAGTGATTCGAACACTCGACCCCCTGCACCCCATGCAGGTGCGCTACCAGGCTGCGCTACGCCCCGACCGTGAGGGGATTATAGCAGTGGGGGTGGAGAGATCAGTCGCGTTGCACTTTCCTGCGCGCGAACCACCCCGGCCCCTGCGCACCCCTCCTTGGAAAGGAGGGGAAAGAACGACCAGCTACGTCTCGAGGAGCTCGAGGACGTCCTCGATCTCGCGGCGCACCCTGGCGTAATCGATGGTGCCGCCGACCGTGAACGTGACGCCGGATGTGTTCGACGCGACGCCGTTCGCGACGCCGTTCTCTTCGCGGGCGCGGTGCTTCTCGCGGGCCTGCTCGTCGAGTCGGTTGCGCGCGCCGCTGATCGTGAACCCCTGCTCGTAGAGGAGCTCGCGGATGCGGCGGATGAGGAGCACTTCGTGATGCTGGTAATAGCGGCGGTTGCCGCGCCGCTTGACCGGCTTCAGCTGGGTGAACTCCTGCTCCCAGTAGCGCAGCACGTGCGGCTTGACGCCGCACAGCTCGCTCACTTCGCCGATGGTGAAGTAGCGCTTCGCCGGGATCGGCGGGAGGCTAACCTTGCTGCTCTTGCCCGCTTCCACCGTGAGCCTCTTCGACAAGGGCCTTGAGCTTCTGGCTGGCGTGGAAAGTGACGACCCGCCGCGCTGTGATCGGAATTTCTTCGCCGGTCTTGGGATTGCGGCCCGGCCGCTGAGGCTTGTCGCGCAGCTGGAAATTGCCGAATCCGGACAGCTTCACGCTCTCCCCGTTCTCCAGCGCGATCCGGATCTCCTCGAAAAAGGCCTCGACCATGTCCTTGGCCTCGCGCTTGTTGAGGCCGACCTTCTCGAAGAGCATGTCGGCGAGCTCCGCCTTAGTGAGCGTCATCGCTTCTCCCTAGGACCTTAATTTTGCGCCGTACCGGCTGGCCAAAATCTCGGTCAGGCGGGCCATTGCGGCGTCTACCTCAGCGTCGGTGAGGGTTCTGGCAGTATCTTGCATAACTACCCGGAAAGCAAGGCTTTTTCGGCCCTTTTCCACACCCGGACCGCGGTAAAGATCGAACAATTTCACATCCTGGACGATGGGCGGCCCCTCGGCGAACAGGGCTCCCAGGAGGGCCCGGGCCGGGGCGGTTTCGTCCACGACGATCGCCAGGTCGCGCACGACGGACGGGAACCGGGACACTTCCTTGTACTGGGGAAGCCCCACCGAAATGAGGGGCTCCAGGTCCAGCTCGAAGACCACCGGCGGGGTTGGCAGCTCATACTGCTGCTGCCAGCGGGGATGGACTTCGCCGATCCAGCCGACCGGCTTTCCAGCGAGCTCGATGCGGGCGGAGCGCCCCGGATGCAGGGCCGGGTGAGCAGCCTTGACGAATTCGGGGCGCTGAGGCGCGATCAATGCCTCGACATCGCCCTTCACGTCGAAGAAGTCGACCGCGCGCGCCTTCTCGCCCCACTGCTCTTCGAGCGCGAGACCGCAAGCAAGTCCGGCGATGCGGCGCGGCTGGTCGTAGCCCTTGACCGCCTGGTCCGAGCGTCGCTCGTCCGGCGCGGCACTGGTGCGAAGAAATGCACGCCCGCTTTCGAAGACACGCACACGGTCGACTTTGCGCGCGAGGTTGTAGCGCAGCGTCGCGACGAGTCCGCCGATCAACGTCGAGCGCATCACGCCCATCTGCTCGGCGATCGGGTTCTCGAGGAGGATCGGATCGGCGTTGCCGGCGAAGTCGGCCTCCCATGCGCGATCGACGAAGCTGTAGTTGATGACCTCGAAGTACTCGCGGTCGCACAGGATGTGCTTGAGCTGCCAGAGCGTACGCTGCTCCTCGGGCTGCGGCAGCAACTCCGTCACGGCCGTCGGCGGACGTGTAGGAATGTTGTCGTAACCGTGCACGCGCGCCACTTCCTCGACGAGATCCTCCTCGATCTCGATATCGAACCGGTACGAGGGCGGCTTGACGCTGAAGCCGTCAGCCTGGCGCTCGAACGAAAACGCGAGCTGTCCGAGAATGCGCGCGATGTCCTCGTCGCCGAGCCGCACGCCGAGGATCTTCGCGGCACGACTGGTGCGCAGCGTCACCGGCTTGCGCGCCGGGAGATGCGCGACGTCGCGCGCTTCCCCGATCGGTCCGGCGCGCCCGCCGCATAGCTCCACGATGAGCTCGGTCGCACGCTCCATCGCGCGTACGGTCACATCGGGATCCACCCCGCGCTCGAAGCGATAGGAGGCGTCGCTCGTCATGTTGAGGCGGCGCGGACGGCCGGCGATCGCGCCCGGGCTGAAGAACGCGGCCTCGAGGAAGACGTCCGTGGTGTCGAGCGAGATCTCGCTCTCGAGCCCGCCCATGATCCCGGCAAGCGCGAGGGCCTTGCGCTCGTCGGCAATCATCAGGATGTCGGGCTCGAGCAGATGCTCCTTGCCGTTGATCAGCACGAGCTTCTCGCCTGGCTTCGCCCAGCGCACGATCACCGCGCCTTCGAGCCTGGCGTCGTCGAACGCGTGCAACGGCTGACCGATCTCGAGCATCACGTAGTTCGTGACGTCGACGATCGCGCTGATCGAGCGCAACCCCGCGCGTTCCAGCCGCTCGATCATCCATGCGGGTGTCGCCGCGCGGGCGTTCACGCCACGGATGATGCGCCCGCAATAGCGGGGGCAGCCTTCCGGATTCGCCAGGCGGATCGCCCGCACGCCGTCGATCTCGTTCCGGACAGACCGATTCTCGGGCTCGCACAGCGCCGCGCCCGTGAGGTGCGAGACTTCCCTAGCGATGCCGAGCAGTGAAAGACAATCGCCGCGATTCGGCGTCAGCTTGAGCGTGAAGAGATGGTCGTCGAGATGGGCGTGCTTGCGAAAGTCTTCGCCGATCGCTGCATCGTCGGAAAGCGCGAGAATGCCGGAGTGATCGTCGGAGAGACCGAGCTCGCGCGCGGAGCAGAGCATGCCGTTCGACTCGGTGCCGCGCACCTTCGCCTGCTTGATTTTCATGCCGCCCGCGAGCTCCGCGCCGACCAGCGCGCAGGGCACCTTCATCCCGGCTTTCACGTTCGGCGCGCCGCAGACGATCGACAAGGGACGCGCCTCCCCGACGTCGACCTGGCAGAGCGTGAGCTTGTCCGCGTTGGGGTGCTTGGCGACCTCGAGCACCTTTGCGACGACGACTTTCGTGAACGGCGGCGCGACGGGCTCGAGCGTCTCGACCTCGATGCCCGCCATGGTGAGCGTCGTCGCGAGCTCTTTCGTGGAGAGCTTGGGGTCGACGAGCGTGCGCAGCCAGGACTCGGGGAACTTCATCTCAAATGAACTGCTGCAGGAACCTGAGGTCGCCCTCGTAGAAGAGCCGCAGGTCGTTGATGCCGTAGCGAAGCATGGTCATGCGGTCCGGGCCCATGCCGAACGCGAAGCCGATGTAGCGCTCCGGGTCGACGTCGCAGTGCCGGAGAACGTTGGGATGAACCTGCCCGCTGCCGGCAACCTCGAGCCAGCCGGTCTGGCTGCATACGCGGCAGCCGGCGCCGTGGCAGAACACGCAGGTCATGTCCACTTCCGCGGACGGCTCCGTGAACGGGAAGAACGACGGCCGGAAGCGCGTGCGCACGGTGTCGTCCTCGTAGAACTTCTGCAGGAAGTCGGTGAGCACGCCCTTGAGATCCGCGAAGCTCACGTCCTCGCCGATCCAAAGCCCCTCCACCTGGTGAAACATCGGCGAGTGCGTCGCGTCCGAGTCCACGCGGTACACGCGTCCTGGCGCGATGATCCGGATCTCGGGCATCGTCGGCGAGTTCTTGTGGCGCGCGACATGCGCTTGCATGTAGCGGATCTGGATGGGCGAGGTATGCGTGCGCAGGAGCAGCGGCGGCACGGCGTCGCCCTTCACGTAGAAGGTGTCGTGCATCGAACGCGCCGGATGGTCCTCGGGCGTGTTGAGCGCGGTGAAGTTGTGGAAGTCCGTCTCGATCTCGGGGCCGTCGGCGACGTCGAAGCCGATCGAACGGAAGAGCCGTTCGATGCGCTCGAGCGTGCGCGACGCCGGATGCAATCCGCCGCGCGCAAGCCCGCGGCCGGGCAACGTGACGTCGAGCGATTCCTCGGCGAGACGCGCATCGAGCCTGGTCCGTGCGAGCGCCTGCCGACGCTCGGCGAGCGCCGCCTCGATGCGGTCCTTCGCGGCGTTGATGCGTGCGCCTGCATCGCGGCGCGCATCAGGTGCGAGCTTGCCGAGTCCTTTCAGCAGCTCGGTGAGCGCGCCCTGCTTGCCGAGGTAGCGCGCCTTGGCCTGCTCGAGCGCAGCGGCGTCGTTCACCGCGTCGAACGCGGCGGCGGCTTCGGCTACGATCTTGTCGAGGTCTTGCATGGCGTCAGCCTAACCACCCCGGCTGCTTCGCAGCCACCCCCCGCAAAGAAGGAGGGGATGGTTCGACTACTGACCCAGAGGCCGGGTTACTGGAGCTTCGCTCTTGCCTGCTCGGCGATCTTGTTGAACGCAGCGATGTCGTGGACCGCAAGATCCGCCAACACTTTGCGATCCACCTCGATCTCGGCTTTCTTCAGGCCGTTGATGAGCGCGCTGTAGCTCATGCCCATGCTGCGGGCAGCGGCGTTGATGCGCGCGATCCACAGGGCGCGAAACTCGCGCTTGCGCTGACGGCGATCGCGGTAGGCATACTGCCCCGCTTTCATCACCGCCTGCTTGGCGACGCGATAGACGTTCTTCCGGCGGCCGCGGAAACCCTTGGCCTGGTCGAGAACCTTCTTGTGACGGGCGCGTGCAGTGACGCCGCGTTTTACTCGTGGCATGGCGTTTCCTCTCCTCGATTATTTGGCGTACGGAAGCATCGCCCGGACGTGACCGACATCGCTGGCATTCGCGATCGTCGTGCCGCGCAGGTGGCGCTTGCGCTTGGTGGGCTTCTTCGTGAGGATATGACTGTGGTACGCCTTGCTGCGCTTCACCTTGCCGGTGGCGGTGAAGCGAAAGCGCTTCGACGCGCTCTTCTTCGTCTTCATCTTGGGCATGACAACTCCTTCTCGCCTTTAGCCTGGCGCCGGGTGGCCGCGGAGTGCGGCGCTTGATACCTCGGACACCACTTGTTTTGGGATCGGCGCCGTGCCCGGCCCCGAACCGTGTTCGCCCTGCCGCCCGCCGTCCGCCTAGCCGGCCGTCTTCTCGCCCGACGCGACGGGGGTCTTCTCTTCTTCTGCTGCCTTCGCCTTCGTTTCCTTCGGGGCCTTCGGCTCCTTGGAAGCCTTGGGCGCCTTCTCCTTGGTCGCCTTCTTCGCCGCGGTCTTCGCCACGGTCTTCTTCGGCGCCAGCACCATCACCATCTGGCGCCCTTCGAGCTTCGGCCACTGCTCGACGGTGCCGTGCTCCTCGAGATCTGCCTTCACGCGCTCCAGGAGCCGCATCCCGAACTCCTGGTGTGCCATCTCGCGGCCGCGAAACCGCAGGGTCACCTTGGTCTTGTCGCCTTCGTCGAGAAACCGGACCAGGTTGCGGAGCTTGATCTTGTAGTCGCCCTCTTCCGTGCGGGGCCGAAACTTGACCTCCTTGACCTGGATCTGCTTCTGCTTGAGCTTTGCTTCGTGTGCCTTCTTCTGTTCGCGGTACTTGAACTTCCCGTAGTCCATCAGCTTGCATACGGGAGGCTCGGCGAGCGGCGCAATTTCAACGAGGTCGACGTCCTGCTCTTCCGCGAGCCTCTGTGCTTCGCGGACCGGCACGATGCCGAGCTGCTCGCCTTCCTGGCCCACCAGGCGCACATCGGGGGCGGTGATCTCGCCGTTTATCCGATGCGGACGCTGTTCTCGTTCGCGGTCTCGAGGGTGTTGTGCGATGGCTTTTCTCCGGTTGTTGAAAAAATCAGGCCGTGCCGCCCGGGACGCCTTCGTGCTTCAGGCGCCCAACGAAGTCCTCCAGACTCATCTGCCCGAGATCTTCGCCAGTGCGGGACCGCACGGCCACCATTTTCGCCGCCTTTTCCTTGTCGCCGACGACGACCTGGTAGGGCAGCTTCTGCAAGCTATGTTCCCGGATCTTATAGGAAATTTTTTCGTTCCGCAAATCGGCCGCGACCCGGAACCCCGCGGCACGGAGGCCCGCCTCGACTTCGGCCGCATAGTCGGCCTGATGCTCCGAAATGTTCGCCACGACGACCTGCAGGGGCGCCAGCCAGAGCGGCAATGCACCGGCGTAGTGCTCGATCAGGATGCCGATGAAGCGCTCCATCGACCCCACGATCGCCCGGTGCAGCATGACCGGGACCTTGCGTGTGTTGTCCTCGGCGACGTACTCGGCCCCCAGGCGCTCGGGCATCATGAAGTCCACCTGCATGGTGCCGAGCTGCCAGGAGCGGCCGATGGAGTCCCGGAGGTGGTACTCGATCTTCGGGCCGTAGAAAGCTCCTTCGCCGGGCAGCTCTTCCCATTCGACCCCCGACCTGCCGAGCGCTGCACGCAAGGCGGCCTCGGCCTGGTCCCAGACCGCGTCGCCACCGAGCCGCTTGTCGGGACGGAGCGCCAGCTTCACGGCGACATCGGTGAAGCCGAAGTCGGCATAGACCTTGAGCGCCAGCGCGTGGAACGCGACCACCTCGGGCTCGATCTGCTCGGGGGTGCAGAAGATGTGGCCGTCGTCCTGGGTGAACGCACGGATGCGCATGATCCCGTGCAGCGCCCCGGAGGGCTCGTTGCGATGGCACTGGCCGAATTCCCCGTAGCGCAGCGGCAGGTCACGGTAGCTGCGCAGTCCTGTGTTGAAGATCTGCACGTGACCGGGGCAGTTCATCGGCTTCACCGCGTAGTCGCGGTTCTCCGACCCGGTGAAGAACATGTTCTCCCGGTAGTTGTCCCAATGCCCGGAGCGCTTCCAGAGCGAGACGTCGAGGATCTGCGGTGCGCGCACTTCTTGGTAGCCGTTGTCGACGTATACCCGACGCATGTATTGCTCGACCGATTGCCATAGCGCCCAGCCCTTCGGGTGCCAGAAGACCATCCCGGGCGCCTCGTCCTGCACGTGGAACAGATCGAGCTGCCGGCCCAGCCGTCGGTGGTCGCGCTTCTCGGCTTCCTCGAGCATGTGCAGATAGGCGTCCTGGTCCTCCTTCTTCGTCCAGGCCGTGCCGTAGATGCGCTGCAGCATCTCGTTCTTCGAGTCGCCGCGCCAGTAAGCGCCGGCGACCTTCATCAGCTTGAAGACCTTGAGGCGTCCCGTCGACGGCACGTGCGGCCCGCGGCACAGGTCGACGAAATCCCCCTCGCGGTAGAGCGAGATCTGCTCGCCCGCCGGAATCGACGCGATGATCTCCGCCTTGTATTCCTCGCCGATCGACTTGAAGAAGGCCACCGCCTTGTCGCGATCCCACTCCTCCCGTGCGACCGGGATGTCTCGCTTCGCGAGCTCGGCCATTTTCTTCTCGATAGCGGTGAGATCTTCCGGCGTGAAAGGCCGCTTGTAAGCGAAGTCGTAGTAGAAGCCGTTCTCGATGACCGGGCCGATGGTGACCTGCGCGTCCGGAAACAGCTCCTTCACCGCGTAGGCGAGCAGGTGCGCGGTCGAATGCCGGATGATCTCGATGCCGTCGGGTTCCTTGTCGGTGACGATCGCGAGGTCGGCGTCCGATTCGATGCGATGGGAGGTGTCGACAAGCTTGCCGTTTACGCGCCCCGCGAGCGCTGCGCGCGCGAGCCCCGCGCCGATCGACTGCGCGACTTCGGCGACGGTGACCGGCCCTGGGAAGGCTTTGACCGACCCGTCAGGCAGTCGAACGTTAGGCACGCAAGCAGGCCGGCGGACTGCCCACAGCGGGAAGGGGGGCAACAACGGGGGGAAACCAGCCGGTTTCCCTCCGTTCGTAACTTTCCGCTTTATCTACCGGCACCACGGCGCGATCTCGGGACAGAATGTGCGTTGGTAGGCGCGATTGGACTCGAACCAACGACCCCTACCATGTCAAGGTAGTGCTCTAACCAGCTGAGCTACGCGCCTGAAGAGGGGAGATTCTAGCCGAGGCGTGCCGCCCCGGGCAAATGAGAAACGTTCCCTACGGCTTTGCCGCCTCCCGCGCACCGAGCATCTCGGCCGCGTGCTTGCGGGTGGTGGCCGTGATCCGGGTGCCCCCGAGCATGCGCGCCAGTTCCTCGACCCGCGCGGGGGCATCGAGCACCGCCACGCTGCTACGGACCGCGCCGTTTGCCGTCGCCTTGGCGACCGACCACTGGTGATCGGCCTGGGCAGCGACCTGCGGGAGGTGCGTCACGCACAGAACCTGGCGTTCGCGGCCGAGCGCGCGGAGCTTCCTGCCCACGATCTCGGCGACCGCGCCGCCGATTCCCGAGTCCACCTCGTCGAAGATCATCGTCGGCACTGCCGCAGCCTTGCTGGTGATCACCTGGATGGCCAAGCTGATCCGCGAGAGCTCGCCTCCCGAGGCGACCTTCGCAAGCGGGCGCGGCTCCTGCCCAGGATTCGCGGAAACCAGAAACTCGACCGCTTCGTCGCCCTGCGCGCTCCCACCTTCGATCGCGCGCAGCGCAGCGCTGAAGCGTCCGCCGGCCATAGCGAGCTCCCTCATGGCGGCCGTGACGTCCTTGGAGAGCTTCGCCGCCGCGGTCTTGCGCTGCGCCGACAGCGTGCGCGCCCGCTCCTCGTATCTCGTGCGGGCTTCCTTCTCCTGGGCAACGAGCGCATCGAGATTCGATGCAACTTCGAGCTCGTCGAGGCGCGCGACCAGGCGCTCCAAGAGCTCCGGCAGCGCTTCGGGCAGGGTGCGCAGCCGCCGTGCCGTCGAGTGCAGCGCTTCGACGCGACGCTCGACGTCGGCGAGCCGGGCCGGATCGAGCTCGACGCGGTCGGCGTAGTGCCGCAGCGCATGCGCCGCCTCGGCGAGCTGCGCCTCCGCGCTCTCCAGCAAGGCGAGCGGCTCCTTGAGGCCGGCATCGTAGTCGACGAGTGAACGCAGGCGCGCGATCGTCGCTGACACGGCCGAAGCCGCTGCCGTCTCGGATTCCGAAAGCGCGTCCACGGCCGCCTGCGCCCCTTCGAGCAGGCCGGCGGCGTGCGCGAGGCGACTCTGCTCGGCGCTCACCTCGTCCCACTCGCCGGGCTTGGGAGCGAGCTTGCGAAGCTCCTCGACCTGCCAGGCGACCTGCTCGCGTTCCGCGTTGCGCGCGGCGGCATTCGTCTCGTACTCGGCCCGCGCCTTGACGAGGCTTTGCCACGCCTTCCACGCCGTCCCCACCTCGCGCGCGAGCGGAGCGAGCCCCGCATGCGCATCCAGGATTGCGCGCTGCGCCTCGCCGCGCACCAGCGATTGGTGCGCGTGCTGACCGTGGATGTCGATGAGCGATTCGGACACCGCGCTCATCTGCTGCACCGTGGCGGCCGTGCCGTTGATGAATGCGCGCGAGCGACCGTTGCGGTCGGCCACGCGCCGCAGCAGCAGACGACCGGGATCGCCTTCGAGCTCGTTCTCGCGCAGCCATGCCTGCACGCCGGGAAGTCGCTCGATCGCGAACTCCGCGACGACCTCGGCGCGTTCCGCGCCGGGACGCACCATGGTGGCATCGGCGCGCTCACCGAGGGCGAGCGCGAGCGCATCGATCAGGATCGATTTGCCGGCGCCCGTCTCGCCGGTAAGGGAGGTGAAGGCGCGGTCAAACTCCAGGTCGAGCGCGTCGACGATGGCGAAGTCGCGGATCGAGAGGTT
The DNA here is from genome assembly GCA_022340285.1 of Betaproteobacteria bacterium. Taxonomy (GTDB): domain Bacteria; phylum Pseudomonadota; class Gammaproteobacteria; order Burkholderiales; family SG8-39; genus JAABRB01. The sequence continues at coordinate 39,653 of JAJDOG010000041.1, read as the reverse complement.
CAGGAGCATCGATGGCGAAGTCGCGGATGGAAGGGTGGTCCCGCACCGATCGGCCTCAGACCAGCGTCTCGCTCCAATGCAGCTTTTCACGCAGCATGGCGTAGTAGCTGTAGCCAGGCGGATGAACGAGACGCAGGACCTGATTCGCGCGCTGGACCGTCACGCGGTCGCCCTCCTTGAGCTCGAAGCTCGGATGGCCGTCGAAGTGCAGCAGCGCATCGGCCGCGCGGCGGATCGCCACCTCGATGACGCTGCCGTCGCTCACCGCGATCGGACGGTTGGAGAGCGTGTGGGGACAGATCGGCACCAGCGCCAGACCCGGCACCCCCGGATGCAGGATCGGACCGTTCGACGAAAGCGCATACGCGGTCGAGCCCGTGGGCGTGGCCACGATGAGTCCGTCCGCACGCAGGTCGTAGACAAACTCGCCGTCGATGCGCACCAGGATCTCGATCAGCCGGCCGGTTGCCCCTTTGTTCACGACGAGGTCGTTCAGCGCGATGGTCTTGAATGGCGTCGTGCCGTCCCGGTGCACGGCTGCATCGAGCATGGTGCGCGGCTCGATCTGGTATTCGCCCGCTAGCACCTTGCCCATTTGCTCGATCATGGCGCGGAGCGCAATGTCGGTCAGGAATCCGAGCCGGCCCTGGTTGACGCCGATCAGCGGCACTCCGGTCGGCGCGAGCAACCGTGCCGCCGTAAGCATGCTGCCGTCACCCCCGAGTACCACGACGAGATCGGCCTTTGCGCCAATCTCTTCGCGATCCACCATCGGAAACAGCGCGAGCCCCGATTCCGAGGCAGTTTCCCGATCCACCAGGACGTTGCAGCCCCGGCCGGCGAGAAAGCGTCCGAGCTCCTCGAGCGGCCCGGCCACGTCACGACTCTTGTAGCGGCCGATCAGCGCGACGGTCTTGAAAGCCGGGTTGAGAACAGGGGACATGGCGCCACATTAGACCATACCCGCATGGCCCGACAAATGCCCGCCAAACCAGTAAGTTCCCGGTCTTCTCGACTCGGGTAGAATGCGTTTCATGCTTGACTCGCGCGCACAGATCCTGTTGAAGACGCTCGTCGAGCGTTATATCGCCGAAGGCGAGCCGGTCGGCTCGCGCGCGCTTTCGAAGTATTCGGGCCTCGACCTTTCGCCGGCGACGGTCCGCAACGTCATGGCGGACCTGGAGGAGATGGGTTTGATTGCGAGCCCGCACACGTCCGCAGGCCGCATACCGACGTCGCGCGGCTACAGGATGTTCGTCGATACGCTGATGACGGTAAAGCCGCTCGAGCGGGTGGCGATCGAGCAGCTGGAAGGCCACCTCCATCCCGATCACCCGCAGCGGGTGGTGAGCCAGGCCTCACAGCTCCTCTCGGAGCTCACGCACTTCGCGGGCCTGGTCGTCGCGTCGCGCCGCAAGAATCCGGCGTTCCGCCACATCGAGTTCCTGCTGCTCTCCGAGAAGCGCGTGCTGCTCATCATCGTCACGCCGGGCGGCGACGTGCAGAACCGCATCCTGTTCACGGAACACGCGTACACCCAGAGCGAGCTCACCGCCGCGGCGAATTTCGTGAACGAGCACTACGCCGGCATGACGCTGGACGAGATCCGGCGCCGCGTTCACGACGAGCTGCGCGAGCTCCGCTCGGAGATGTCGACCCTGATGACGGCAGCGCTCGACGCGAGCAGCGAGGCCCTCAACGAGAGCGCCGAGACATATGTGATCTCGGGGGAGCGCAACCTGCTCGACTCTGTAGACCTCGCGTCGAACATGGAGCGACTGCGCGAGCTGTTCGCGCTCTTCGACCGGAAGACGGCGCTGGTGCAGATCCTCGACGCGAGCCTGCACGGGGCTGGCGTGCAGATCTTCATCGGCGGCGAGACGGGCCTGAGCCCGCTCGACGAATGCAGCGTCATCTCCTCGCCCTACGAGGTGGACGGGCAAGTGGTCGGCACGGTGGCGGTGATCGGGCCCACGCGCATGGCCTACGAACGCGTCGTGCCGATCGTCGACATCACGGCCAAGCTGGTCTCCAGCGCACTCTCCCAGGACTAGAATCTATCTCGAAGTTGCGGCAGTGCTTCTTCACGCAAGAGCGGGCGTACGAACAAGGGACGGATGTCCCCTGTATATCCCCGAACGAACAAGGGGCGCGCGCCCCTTGTATATCCCCTCTTTCACAACGGTAGCCATGGCGTGAGATGGCGTTCGCCGCCGAGCCTTCCTTCAAGCACGGCACGATCGCGAAGACCGCGATTCTCCTGGTCAATCTCGGCACACCCGAGCAGCCGACGCCGGAGGCGGTCCGACGATACCTGCGCGAGTTCCTCGCCGATCCGCGCGTGGTGGAGATCCCACGGCCGATCTGGTGGCTGATCCTGCACGGCATCGTCCTGAGAACCCGGCCACGCGCCTCGGCGAAGAAGTACGCCGCGATCTGGACGCAGGACGGCTCGCCGCTGCGCGTGCACACCGAACGGCAGGCCAAGCTTCTGCAGGGCTACCTGGGGATGCAGGTGAAGTCGCCGTTCGTGGTCGACTACGCGATGCGCTATGGCGAACCGTCGATCGACACGACCCTCGAAAAGCTGAAGTCGAAGGGCTGCGAGCGGATTCTCGTGCTGCCGCTCTACCCGCAGTACGCGGCGAGCACCACCGCTACGGCATTCGACCGGGTGGCCGCATTTCTCTCACGCACCCGCAACGTTCCCGAATTTCGATTCGTCAAGCACTTCCACGATCACCCTGCGTATATCAGTGCGCTCGGCAACACCGTGCGCGAGTTCTGGCGCGAGCACGGCCGCCCCGAGCGCTTGGTCATGAGCTTCCACGGCGTGCCGCGCTTCACCCTCGACCGCGGCGATCCGTATCACTGCGAGTGCCAGAAGACCGCGCGGTTGCTCGCCGAGGATCTCGAGCTCGCGCCTTCGACCTGGGCGCTGACCTTTCAGTCACGCTTCGGCCGCGCCGAGTGGCTAAAGCCCTACACCCAGCCGACACTCGAGGGCCTTGCGCGCGAAGGCGTGGGACGCGTGGACGTGATCTGCCCCGGATTCGTCGCCGACTGTCTCGAGACGCTCGAGGAGATCAACATCGAATGTCGCGCCGCCTTTCTCGCGAATGGCGGCAAGGAGTTTCGCTACATTCCCTGTCTCAACGATCGCGACGACTGGATCAAGGCATTGGTGACGATCGCGCTCGGACATCTGCACGGATGGACCGCTACGGTCTGGGATCGGACCGCGGCGCAAGCCAGCGCCCGGCACAGCGAGCGACGCGCCAAGCAGCTAGGCGCGAAAGACTAGGTCAGGCAGCGAGGATTGCGCGCACCTGGGTAAGAAGATCGGCCTGGTCCCTGGCCGCCATTCGCGCAAGCGCCGCCCGCCAGTGCGGGAAGAGATTGGATTCTTCGCGGTACTCGTGCTTGGCGATCGTGCCGGACAGGATCGCGATGAACGGTTCGACCTCCCAGGGCTCGGGCGCTTCAGCGCCACCGAACCCCGCCTCGACTTCGACGAGCTGATCGCGAATCTCGGCATGCTCCCGTAGCATGATCTCGACATGGCTCACGCCGTCGGCGCCCGCCGGATGCGGGAGCCGCTCGGCAAGCAGCGCATCCTCCGCCTCGAGGTGCCGGCGCAATCCCGCCGCAAATGCCGCGACGAGCCGCTTTGCCTCGGCCATGTCTCCTGCGTTCACGCGCCGCAGCGCGATCGCAAGCTGCTCGTCCAGGCGCCGATGATCACGCGTGAGGAGATCGATCGCGTCCGTCGGCTCGGTCTCGTCGCGCAGCACGATCCGGGTCCGGAACCCGCCCTCTGCCGCCCGCGTTTCCCATGCGAGCAGATCACGGAGCTGCAGGTTGAGGCTCTCCATGAGCAGCGCAGGGTCTTCGGCGGTCAGCAGAACCAGCGCGTTGCCCCGCTCGAGGTCCCGCGCTGCGTGGAAGGCGGTGGTCTGGACTCGACGGGGGGGCGTGTCGCGCAGATCGATTTCGCTCTCGCTCATCGGGCCCTATCTCCTTGATCCGAGAGTATTCTCACAGGGGGTTGAATTCACCGGTCCTGCCCCAATAACCCCCGAAGTCGCAAGGAGAACAACGAGGACATGCATCCGGATCCCAACACTCCCGCTCCCGGGGAGACCCCGCGCCAGGACCCGGCTTCCGAGACTACCGCGTCCGGCGCCGTCGATCTCGAGGAAGCGCTGAAGGAGGCCGAGGCCAAGGCGAAGGAGCACCACGAGGCTTGGCTGCGCGCCGCGGCGGAGACCGAGAACGTGCGCAAGCGGGCCCAGGACGACATCGCCCGGGCGCATAAGTACGCCCTGGAGAAGTTCGCGGCCGACCTCCTGCAGGTCAAGGACAGCCTGGAAGCCGCGCTGAACGCCGAAACGCAGTCCGTGGAAAGCCTCCAAGCCGGCGTGGAACTCACGCTGAAGCAGCTCGCCTCCATTTTCGAGCGCTACCAGATCCGCGAAATCGACCCGGCGGGCGCCGCTTTCGACCCCCACCGCCACGAGGCGATCAGCATGCTGCCCTCGGAAAAGGAGCCGAACACGGTGATCAACGTGCTGCAGAAGGGGTACCTCCTGAACGACCGCGTGATCCGCCCCGCGCTCGTCACCGTCGCGAAGCCCAAAGAAGGTTGAAAGTCAGCGAATTAGCCTCAAATAACAGCCAGGAACGAGAAAACCGTACTCGAGGACACTGATCATGGCAAAAATTATCGGCATCGACTTGGGCACCACCAACTCCTGTGTCGCCATCATGGAGGGGGGCAAGCCCAAGGTCATCGAAAATTCCGAAGGCGGGCGGACGACGCCCTCCATCGTCGCCTACATGGAAGACGGTGAGGTGCTGGTCGGTGCGCCGGCCAAGCGTCAGGCGGTGACCAACCCGAAGAACACACTCTTTGCGGTGAAGCGCCTTATCGGCCGCCGCTTCGACGAGAAAGAGGTCCAGAAGGACATCAATCTGATGCCCTACGCCATCGTGCGCGCCGAGAACAACGACGCCTGGGTGGAAGTGCGCGGCAAGAAGATCGCGCCGCCCGAAGCGTCGGCACAGGTCCTGCGCAAGATGAAGAAGACCGCCGAGGACTATCTCGGCGAGCCCGTGACCGAGGCGGTGATCACCGTTCCGGCCTACTTCAACGACTCGCAGCGCCAGGCGACCAAGGACGCAGGCCGCATCGCGGGCCTCGACGTGAAGCGCATCATCAACGAGCCGACTGCGGCCGCGCTCGCGTACGGCCTGGACAAGGGCGGGCGCAAGGATCAGAAGATCGCGGTCTATGACCTCGGCGGCGGCACCTTCGACATCTCGATCATCGAGATCGCGGACGTCGAGGGCGAGAAGCAGTTCGAGGTGCTCGCGACGAACGGCGACACGTTCCTGGGCGGAGAGGACTTCGACCAGCGAGTGATCGACTACATCGTGGGCGAGTTCAAGAAGGACCAGGGCGTCGACATCTCCAAGGACGTCCTCGCGCTCCAGCGCCTCAAGGAGGCTGCGGAGAAGGCGAAGATCGAGCTCTCGAGCTCGCAGCAGACCGAGATCAACCTGCCCTACATCACGGCGGATCAGAACGGACCGAAGCACCTGACGATGAAGATCACCCGCGCCAAGTTCGAGTCCCTGGTGGAGGACCTGATCGAGCGCACGATCGAGCCGTGCCGGGTCGCGATCAAGGACGCCGGCGTGAAGGTCGACGAAGTCAGCGACGTGATCCTGGTCGGCGGCATGACGCGCATGCCGAAGGTGCAGGAGAAGGTGCGCGGATTCTTCGGCAAGGAGCCGCGGAAGGACGTCAATCCCGACGAGGCGGTCGCGGTCGGCGCGGCGATCCAGGGCGGCGTGCTCAAGGGCGACGTCAAGGACGTGCTGCTGCTCGACGTCTCGCCGCTCACGCTCGGCATTGAGACGCTCGGCGGGGTGATGACCTCCCTCATCAAGCGCAATACGACCATCCCGACCAAGGCGCAACAGGTCTTCTCGACCGCGGACGACAACCAGAGCGCGGTGACGATCCACGTCCTGCAGGGCGAGCGCGAGATGGCCTCCGGCAACAAGAGCCTGGGGCAATTCAATCTCGAGGGAATTCCGCTCGCGCCGCGCGGCATGCCGCAGATCGAGGTGACGTTCGACATCGACGCGAACGGGATCCTGCACGTGTCGGCGAAGGACAAGGCGACCGGCAAGGAAAACAAGATCACCATCAAGGCGAGCTCCGGACTCACCGAGGATGAGGTCCAGCGCATGGTGAAGGACGCCGAGGCGCACGCCGCGGACGACCGCAAGGCGCACGAGCTCGTGAACGCGCGCAACCAGGCGGACAACCTGATCCACACGGTGAAGAAGTCGCTCACTGAGCACGGCGACAAGATCGACGCCGACGAGAAAGCCCGGATCGAGACCGCGCTGAAGGACACCGAGGAAGCGCTCAAGTCGGACGACAAGGCGACGATCGAGGCCAAGAGCGAGGCGCTTGCGACGGCCGCGCAGAAACTCGGCGAGAAGATGTACGCCGATGCTCAGGCCCAGGCCGGTGGCGGTCAGGGCGGCGCTGAAGCGGGCGCCGAAGCGGGCAAGCAGAAGGCCGACGAGAACGTCGTCGACGCCGAATTCACCGAAGTGAAGGACCAGAAGTAAGGCCCATGCGCAGGAAACGGCCCCGCTCGGTAGAGCGGGGCATTGCATTTGTGGGGACGCAAAAAGACAGAAGATTACGAACAGGAGGGAACCAGCCGGTTCCCTCCAGAGCAAAACCAATAAGTCACGAACGGGAGGAAACCGGCTGGTTTCCTCCCGTTTCCCTCCTTCCGGCTAGCATTGAGAATATCGTCCGGCGTTTTCGCTTCTAACTAGAGCAATGGCAAAGCGCGACTATTACGAAGTGTTGGGGGTGAATCGCGACGCGGACGAGGAGACCGTCAAGCGGGCCTATCGCAAGCTTGCGATGAAGCACCACCCGGACCGCAATCCGGACAACCGCGCGTCCGAGGACATGTTCAAGGAGGCCAAGGAGGCGTACGAGGTCCTGTCGGACCCCGACAAGCGCGCGGCCTATGACCGGTTCGGCCACGCGGGCGTCGACCCGGCGGCCGGCGCCGGCGGATTCCGGGGCGGCGGCTTCGACAACTTCGCCGACGCGTTCGGCGACATCTTCAGCGACATCTTCGGCGGCGGTCGCCAGCGCTCGACCGTGTTCCGCGGCGCCGATCTGCGCTACAACCTGGAAGTGACGCTCGAGCAGGCGGCGCGCGGCACCGAAACGAAGATTCGCATCCCGACCGCCGAGCCTTGCACAGCGTGCAACGGCACCGGCGCCAAGCCCGGCACCGAGCCCGCCACCTGCCCGACCTGCCAGGGCCATGGCCAGGTCCGCATGCAGCAGGGATTCTTCTCGATCCAGCAGACGTGCCCGCGTTGCCACGGCTCCGGAAAGTACATTCCCGACCCCTGCAAGACATGCGGCGGCGCGGGTCGCGTCAAGGCCCACAAGACGCTTTCGGTGCGCATCCCGGCCGGCGTCGATGAGGGCGACCGCATCCGCCTTGCCGGCGAAGGCGAGGCCGGCGTCAACGGCGGGCCGCCCGGTGACCTCTACGTTCAACTGCACGTGAAGCCGCACGCGGTGTTCACGCGCGAGCATGACGACCTGCATTGCGAGATGCCGGTGAGCTTCGTGACGGCGGCGCTCGGCGGGGAGATCGAGATTCCGACGCTCGACAGCTCGGCGAAGATCAAGATTCCGCCGGAAACGCAGAGTGGCAAGGTTTTCCGCCTGCGCGGCAAGGGCATCAAGGGCGTGCGTGCCGCCTCCCACGGCGATCTCTTCTGCCACGTCGTGGTCGAGACGCCCGTCCATCTCAATGCCCGGCAGAAGGAGTTGCTCCGCGAGTTCGACTCCATCACGCAGGAAGACAGCGAGCGGCACAATCCGCGCGCCAAGTCCTGGATGGACCGGGTGCGCGAGTTCTTCGAGACCTGAGCGGCTCCCTCCCGCCAGGCCGACGCGCCCTTTCCCGGGTAGCCCCACCTCCGGCGGCTCCTGGCCCGAAAGCTATTGGCAATACTTGATTTGTCGTATTAAGATTCGCCAATAAGCCTTTGATTGGAGGGGATGATGGGGAGAACAAGAACAGCGCTCACCGCGCTGTCGCTCATCCTCCTATTGAGTGCTGCAACGACCGCATTCGCCGATCAAGTCCTTGATCAGGCAAAGAAACTCATCGAGGAACGCAAGGCGCGCGAAGCCTACCAGCTGCTGATGCCGCTGCAGTCCAAGCGGGCCGGCGAGGTCGAGTATGACTACCTGCTGGGCATCGCCGCCCTGGACGCGGGCGACGCCCAGCAGGCGGTCTTCGCGCTGGAGCGCGTGCTCGCAGTGGACCCCAACAATCTGCAGGCCCGCGCCGAGATTGCGCGCGCCTACTTCGTGCTCGGCGAGCGGGAGAACGCACGGCGGGAGTTCAACACCGTGAGCGAGAGTCGGCAGCTGCCCGATGCGGCACGCGCCACGATCGACAAGTATCTGACCCAGCTCACGCCGCAGCAGACGTTCCTGAACGCCTATCTCGAGGCGTCGGTCGGCTACGACAGCAACGTCAACAGCGCGACCGACAAGAACACGATCGCCATTCCGGCGCTCGGCGGTGCGCTAGGGCAGCTCAACCCGCTCGGCACACAGCTGCCCGCTGGTTTTGCCGGGCTCGGCGGCGGCGTCTCGCTCAGCCATGCGATGAACAAGGAGTGGTGGCTGCTCGGCAACGCCGCGTACGCCGGCCAGTTCAACTTCGAGCATACGCAGTTCAACACCGGCACGATCGACATCAGCGCTGGCCTGCGCTGGAACCGCGGCCCGAACGCGCTGGTCGCCCTTGCGCAGGGCCAGAGCTTTCAGGTCGACAACTCCCAGTATCGCCGGTCGTTAGGTGGGACCGCGCAATGGCTGCACAACCTGAGCGCGCGACAGCAGATCACGGTCTACGGCCAGTACGCAACCCTGCGCTATCCGGATCAGTCGCCGCGCAACGCAAATCGTGCGATCGGCGGCCTGGCGTACTCGCAGGCCTTCGAAGGTCGCTACCTCCCGGTCGCCTTCGCCTCGGGCTATGCGGGCGAGGAGCGCGACGTCAACGCCGCCTTCTCGTACCTCGGGTTCAAGCCCGCCGGCATCCGGCTCGGCGGCCAGGTCACGCTGCATCCGACCGTCGTCGGCTTCGGCTCGTTCGGCTACGAGTACCGGAGTTACAACGGCGTCGAGCCACTCTTCCTGACCACCCGGCGCGACAATCAGTACGACGTGATCGTCGGACTGAACTATGTCTTCGCGCCAAAGTGGACGCTGCGTCCCCAGGTCGGCTACACACGGGTCAGCTCGAACATCGAGCTCAATACCTACGACCGGACTGTGGCATCCGTCTCGCTCCGGCGCGACTTCTAGTCCCCCTCACGCAGCCAAAGGCGTGAAATATGCTACATGCTAGTCGGTGCTCCCCGGACCCTGTGCGGGCTGGTGGTGGCGCTTCGAGGAGGCTATCCATGGCGCAGGACAACACCGTTTTTCGTCTGAGCCGACGGGGGATCATGCTGGCCATGATCTCGACCGCGTTCGCAGGGCCGGCGCTGGCCAACACGGCCGCGCACGTCGATTTTGCGGTTGGCGCGGTGACCGCCACCGGCAAGGACGGCCGGGCGCGCGCGCTCACGAAGGGCCAGGAAGTTCTGTCCGGCGACCGCATCGTCACCGCTAACGGCCGTGCGCAGCTCCGCTTCACGGACGGCGCCTACGTCTCGCTCCAGCCCAACACCACCTTCGAGGTGCAGGAGTACCGCTACGACGGCAAGACGGACGGTTCCGAGAAGGGTTTCTTCGGTCTGCTGCGCGGCGCGATGCGGACGGTCACCGGCTTGATCGGTCGCGTCAACCGCAGCGCATACCAGATCCAGACCCCGACAGCCACGGTCGGCATCCGCGGCACGGGCGGCATCATCGAAGTGCTCGCAGACGGCACGACGCGCGTCACGGGCGACAGCGGCACGTGGTTCATCAAGAAGCCGAATCAGGACACGCTCGACGTCCCGGCAGGAACGGTTGGCGAAGCAAGTCCCGACCCGGACGAACCGCCCATGGAAACCACCGAGGAGATCGTGCTGGGACCGCCGCAGCCGATCGAGGTCGCAGGGTCTTCCACGCTCCCGCCGCCTGCGGGGCCCGCGACATTCGTTGCCGGCGACCAGGTCGATTCAGAAGGACTGCCGACATCGTTGTCCGAAAACGGTAGCCCCATCGTTCTCCCGACTCCACCGATGTCGCTCGACGGATACTTCGACGCGCTGCCGTACGGCAAGCAAGTCACGGCGGGCATCGCGCAGGGACCGTACCTCGTGGGAGCCGAGGCGAAGTTCGACCCCCCGAACTTGAGCGACCCATTCAATCCGATCCCTTCCCAGGGCAAGATGATGGAATTCGCGACGCCAAGCTTTGCTGCGCCGACGGAGCAATACAAGCTGCTCGGCACACAAATGGAAAATGGCGCCGCCTTCGAGCCGGGTACGGTCGACAAGCTCGTACTTGCTTGGGGCCGTTGGATCGGCAATGTCGACTACACGATGGCCCCCAGCCCGACGACGACGATCAACTATCCGGCTCAAGGCGGGCTGCACTACGTGGTCGGCCTCCCGACCCTTCCGGCACAGATTCCGAGCGGAGCTGGTGCGACGTTCACTTACAACCTCGTCGGCGCGACCGCACCGACAGACGGCGCGAGCGCTCCAGGCACGTTCTCGGGAACACTCGTGGGCGATTTCACTACCGCACTGGTCGGCGTTCAAGGGGCCGCCACGGTTGGTGGCGCGACCTACAACTTCCAGACACCCGGCTTCACCACGACCGGCCCACTCAGTAACGGAATGGCGTTGAATGTCACCGCGACCAGCAACAACTTCTCCTCGGGTGCACTGCCGCTTCCTACGACCGGCGGAACCTGCGTGAGCGGATGCTCGACGGACGTCTCCGGGGCGTTCTACGGCACCAATGCTTCGCACGCCGGCATCGTGTACAAGATCCAGGACACAGGGATTACCGAGGTCACCGGCGCAGCGGCATTCAAACGGTAGCAGCCCCTCGCGAGTGGCGGAGACCTCCGGCGACCCGCTCGCGCTTCTCGCCGCGGGTCGTGCCAGGCTCGTGGCGGGCGATACAGCCGATGCGCTGGCGTTGTTCCGCTCTGCCTGCACGGCGCTTCCGGATAGCAGCGAAGCGCATTTCCTTCTCGGCGCAGCACTTCATCGCTTGAACCAACTTGCGGACGCGCTTGCCGCTTTCGAGCGAGCGCTCGCCCTTGATTCCGGAAATCTCCAGGCGGCCCATGCGTCACTGGCCGTCCTCTGCCAGCTGGGCCGTGCAAGCGACGCGCGGGATCGTGTCGAACGGCTCCTTGAGCACCATCCGAACGATTCGCAGCTTCAATACAACGCGGCGTTCGTTTTCGAATCTCTGGGTAATTTGACGCGTGCGGTCGAGCACTACGATCGCGCGCTGCAGCTCGCGCCGGGTAACTTCGAAGCGCTCCTGAATCGTGGCGTCGCGCTCACGCGGATCGGAAGGCTGAGCGAAGCGCTCGAGAACAACCTCCGCCTGGCGGCAGCGCACCCGGGTCGGGCGGAGGCGCATTTCAATCTTGCCGAAGTGTCGCTCGCGCTGAGCCGTTACGAGGACGCGCTCGCCCATTCCGAGCGCGCACTTGCCATGCGCCCGCAGCACGCCGGGGCAATGCTGGACCGGGGGCTTGCGCTTGCCGCGCTGGGACGTCTCGAGGACGCCCACGAAGTCCTCGCGAAAGCCGAGTCCCTCGGCGCACGGATCCCACGTAGCGTGTCCGGCATACTCGATATCACTGGGGATTCGGTTGCGTTGCGTGCCGGCGAGATCTTCATCACCCAGGCTTATGCGCGGCTCGAAGCGTGCGACTGGTTCGGCTTCGAAGGGTTGACGGCGCGGTTCGCGGCGATGATCGGCGCCGGCGAATTCAGCGGTTTCGGTTCGCCCGCACTGGGCTTCCAGGCGATGATGTTAGGGGTGCCTCCGCCACGCCAGCTTCAACTCGCGCAGCAGATCGCCACAGGTTGGGCCGTGACCCCCGCGAAGGCCTCTCCTCAACCGGTCAGGGGGCCCAACGGGAAAATTCGCGTCGGTTATGTCTCGAGTGATTTTCGCGATCACCCGATGGGGCATGTCACGGCGCCCCTCTTAGCGCATCACGACCGCACGCGCTACGAACTTTTTGCTTACGCCCTTTCCGTGAGCGACGGAAGCGAGTACCGACGCAGGATAGGCGACGCCTGTGACCACCTCGCTGAAGCCTCCCATCTCTCGAACGAAGATCTTGCGCGCCAGATCCGGCAAGACGCGATCGATGTTCTGGTCAACTTGAACGGCTACACGACGGGGCATCGCACGCAAGTTTTCGCGATGCGCCCCGCGCCCATCCAGGTGAGCTACTTCGGCTTTCCGGCAACGATGGGTGCATCGTTCATCGACTACCTGATCGCGGATCGCATCGTCGTGCCGGAAAGCGATCTCCCGTGGTACACGGAATCGTTGGTGTGGCTGCCGCACTGCTACTTCTCGGCCGACCCGGACGAGCGCATCCCCGCGGCGCCGCCGCGCGAAGCGGCCGGTCTCCCGAGGCGGGGCGTGGTGCTTTGCAACTTCAATCAGCACGCCAAGATCACCCCGGACGTGTTTGCGGCGTGGTTGCGGATCCTGCGTCGGGTCCCGGGAAGCGTGCTCTGGCTGCTGGCCGGGTCAGGCGAGGCGAACCTGCGTGGCCACGCCGAGGCGGCCGGCGTCGACCCGCATCGACTGGTCTTCGCGCCGCGGCTGCCTCGTCCGCGGCATCTCGCGCGTGCCCAACTGGCCGACCTCGTGCTCGACACGCGACCGTGCAACGCGCACACCACCGCCGCCGATGCGCTCCGAGCGGGGGCACCGGTCCTGACGTGCCCGGGCGACACGTTCGCCTCCCGCGTCGCGGCGAGCCTCGCGTACGCCGCGGGCCTCGCCGAACTCGTGGTGCCGAATCTGGACGCCTACGAAGAGCTAGCGGTGGCCCTGGCGCACGACCCCGACCGGCTGAGCGACCTGAAAGGGCGATTGGCGTCCGGCCTGAACACGTTGCCCGTTTTTGACGTCGCCGGTCGGACGCGCGAGCTGGAAAGCGCCTATTCGGAAATGGTCGCCCGCAATCGCCGGGGGCTGCCTCCGGCCACGCTCAGCGTGCGTGCGAGGACCTGACCACAGCCACAGCCTACCTGGCCCGCGCCATGCACGATTCCTCATGGCGCAGCGGGCGCATCGCGGCGTAGAGACCTTTTTCCTTGTCGGCGTCCGGGCCGCTTGCCATGCTCCGGGCCGGTCCCATCCCCCTACGGAAAGGCCATCAATGCCGAAGAAGCCTCTTCTCACCGCGCTTTGCGCCGCAGCGCTCCTCTTTCCCGCCGCGGCGTTTCCGCAGCCGGGGGGGCCGATCTTGATCGGTCAGTCCACGCCCCTCAGCGGCTCCAACAAGGCGCTCGGTGAGGACATCCGGGATGGCGCCCAGGCCTACATCAAGAAAGTCAACGACGCGGGCGGCATCAACGGGCGCCGGATCGAGCTGGCGTCGCTCGACGACGTGAACAACACGAAGAACTCCGAAGCCAACACCCTGAAGCTCCTCGCGCAGCCCAACGTGGTGGCGCTTTTCGGCTACGGCAGCGCGACCCTCAGTCGGCCTGCCCTCCCGCACGTCGAGCGCACGAAGATCGCTTTCGTCGCACCCTTCACCGGCGCGGCGCCGATGCGCAAATTCAACCCGTATGTCTTCAATCACCGGGCGAGCTATGCCGACGAGCTCGAGAAGATCATCGAGCACTACAGCACCATCGGCGCGAAGCGATTCGCGGTTCTGCACTACGAGGACGCGGTCGGAAAAGCGAACCTCGCGGTAGTCGAGACGGCGCTCAAGGCGCGGGGCCTTGCTCCGGTCGCGGTCGCGTCGGTCCAGCGCACGCAGACCGATCTCGCCGCGCCGGTCGCCGCCACGGTCAAGGCCGAGCCGGATGTGGTCATCGCGACGACGCTTTACAAGACCACCGCCGAATTCGTGAAGCTCGCCCAGCGGCAGGAGCTCGCGGCGCAGTTCGTGAGCACGTCATTCGCGGGCTCGACGGCCCTTGCGGATGCGCTGGGCAAGGAAGGCATCGGCGTCGTCATGACGCAGGTGGTCCCGAGCGTTTCCAACAACACGGTGCCGATCGTCCGGGAGTACCAGCAGGCGAGCGACAAGCTGCTCGGCAAGAAAGACTACTCGTACACGTCCCTCGAGAGCTTTATCGCGACCAAGGCTCTCGTCGAGGCCATCCGGCGCGCCGGACGCGACGTGACGCGCGAATCGGTGCTGCGGGCCCTGGACGGGCTCGGCACCTTCGATACCGGCGGATACACCGTCACGTTCACGTCGTCGAATCACAACGGCAGCAGCTTCGTCGCCCTGACCATCCTCAGCCGCGACCTGAAGTTCCGCGAGTAGCCGCAACGCCGGGAACGCGGCCGCCACGGCTTCAGCCGCGGCGCCAGGTCGTTCCCTGCGGACCGTCCTCGAGCACGATCCCGGCGCTCGCAAGCTCGTCACGGATGCGGTCCGCTTCGCCGAAGTTCCGCGCCTTCTTGGCGGCGGCCCGCGCCGCGATCATCTGCTCGATCCGCTCGGGAGACCAGTCGTGAGGTAATCCGGCACGGAGGAACTCCTCAGCATCCCGTCCCAGCAGACCGAGTACCCCGCCCAGCGCTCGCAGCAGTCCCGTGGACGCCGCCGAGCTCGTCCGGTTTGCCTCGTTCGCGAGCTCGAACAGCACGGCCATCGCCTCCGGCGTGTTGAAGTCGTCGTCCATCGCTGCGCGGAAACGCGCGGCCTGGGGCGTGTTCCAGTCGATCGGCAGCGCATTGCGCGGCGTCCCCTTGAGTGCGGTGTAGAGGCGCGCCAGTGCGCTCCGCGCCTCGTCCAGGTGCTGATCGGAATAGTTGAGCGGGCTCCTGTAGTGCGCGCGCAGGATGAAGAAGCGCACCACTTCGGCATCGTAGCGCGCGAGAATCTCGCGAATCGTGAAGAAGTTTCCGAGCGACTTCGACATCTTCTCGTCGTCGATGCGCACGAAACCGTTGTGCATCCAGTAGTTGACGAATCCGTTCCCGTGCGCCCCCTCGGACTGCGCGATCTCGTTCTCGTGATGGGGGAACTGGAGATCCTCTCCGCCGCCATGGATGTCGAAGTGGTTCCCGAGCAGCTCGGTGCTCATCGCGGAGCATTCGATGTGCCAGCCCGGCCGGCCGTCTCCGTAAGGGGACGTCCAGGCCGGCTCGCCCTCCTTCGCGTGCTTCCAGAGCACGAAATCGAGCGGATCCTGCTTGTCCGCGCTGACCTCCACCCGCTCGCCGGCCCGGAGCTCGTCGAGCGACTTGCCCGATAGTCTTCCATAGCCCGGAAAACGCCGGACCGCATAGTTCACATCGCCGTCCGGCGCCAGATAGGCAAGCCCGTTCTTCTCGAGCTGCCCGATCATCGCGAGCATCGGCTCGATGTATTCCGTGGCGCGCGGCTCGTGATCCGGCGGCTGCACGCCGAGCGCCGCCGCGTCCTCCCGCATGTAGCCGATGAAGCGCTCGGTGAGCGCCCCGATCGGCTCGCCGTTGTCCGCCGCGCGGCGAATGATCTTGTCGTCGATGTCGGTGATGTTCCGGACGTAGGTCACGTCGTAGCCGGACGCGCGCAGCCAGCGCTGGACCATGTCGAACACCACCAGCACCCGTGCGTGACCGAGGTGGCAATAGTCGTAAACGGTCATGCCGCAGACATACATCCGCACGCGCCCGGGCTCGATGGAAGCGAAATCCTGCTTCTTGCGAGTGAGGCTGTTGTGAATCCTGAGCATCGGATGGCGTGGCCGGTGGGCGGCTTTGCGAACCGCAGCTTGGGTCGCCGGGGCCTTGTTGCTACAATTGAACGTTTCGTAACGCCGCGCGCGGCGCAGTATAACGGACAATGCGCACCCCGCCCACATGCGTCGGCTCTTCGGCCGCTTACTCGCGCTTCGCCTCGCGTGCGATACCGGCGCTCTGCGCGCTCGTGGTGCTGCTCGCCGCACCGCTCACGGCGCGCGCGGACGCACTGGAAGACGCCGACCTGCTGCTGAGAGCGGGCCGCGCCGCCCAGGCCCTCGAGCAGGTGGACGAGTATCTCGCAAAGCACCCGGCCGATATGCAGGCCCGGTTCCTGAAAGGCCTGATTCTCGCCGAGCAGAAACGCGAGAGCGAAGCGATCGACGTGTTTGTGCGGCTCACCCAGGACAATCCGGAGTACGCCGAGCCGTACAACAATCTAGCGGTGCTCTATGCGGCGCGGGGAAACCTGGAGGGCGCGCGCAAGGCGCTCGAGACGGCCGTGCGCGTGAATCCGAAGTACATCACGGCCCAGGAGAACCTCGGAGATGTCTACGCTCGTCTGGCGGCTGCCGCTTACGAGCGTGCCGCGGCGCTGGGTGGCGGAAGCAAGGCGGTGAGCGCCAAGCTCAGGCTTTCGCGGGATCTCGTCGCCGCCGGCGTGGACAAGTCCGACACCGAAAAGAATCGCTGATATCCATCAATCAGGCAGGAGCCACCGAATGTTGCGTAATCTCATCGTCACTCTCGTCATGCTCGCGATCGCGGGGACGGCGGTCGCCGCCGACCCGCGCGTGGAGCTGAAGACCAGCATGGGGACGATCGTGCTGGAGCTCTACCCGGAAAAGGCGCCGAAGACCGTTGCGAATTTCCTTCAATACGTCAAGGACGGGCACTACCCGGGAACGCAGTTCCATCGGGTCATCAACGGATTCATGATCCAGGGCGGCGGTTTCGACCGGGACTTCAAGGAGAAGCCCACTCGCGCGCCGATCCAGAACGAGGCGGCAAACGGTCTGAAGAATGACTACGGCACGATCGCGATGGCGCGCAGGCCCGATCCCCACTCCGCGTCGGCGCAGTTCTTCATCAACGTCAAAGACAACGATTTTCTCAACTACCGGGAGCCCACCGCCAGGGGCTGGGGCTACGCTGTGTTCGGCAAGGTCGTGAGCGGCATGGACGTCGTCGAGAAGATCGCCAAGGTCGAGACCGGAAACGTCGGACCGTTCCAGAACGTCCCGCGCGATCCGGTCATCATCGAGTCCGCCAGCATCATCATCCCCAAGTGAGGCAATCATGGTCAAGCTGAGCACCAACCTGGGCACCTTCACCCTGGATCTCGACGCCGAGCGTGCGCCGGAAACGGTCAAGAACTTCCTGCAGTACGTGCAGGACGGTCACTACAACAACACGGTCTTCCACCGCGTCATAGACGGTTTCATGATCCAGGGCGGCGGATTCGAGCCCGGCATGCGCCAGAAGTCGACCCGCGCGCCGATCGCGAACGAGGCGAACAACGGTCTCAAGAACGATCGCGGCACCATCGCCATGGCTCGCACTGGCGATCCCCACTCCGCCACCGCGCAGTTCTTCATCAACGTCGCCGACAACGGCTTCCTGAACCACACGGCACCCACGCCGCAGGGATGGGGCTACTGCGTATTCGGTCGGGTGACCGAAGGAATGGACGTGGTGGAGAAGATCAAGGGCGTGCGCACCGGATCGAGCGGCATGCACAAGGACGTCCCGGTCGAAGACGTCGTGATCGAGCGCGCCGAAGTAATTTGAAGCTGGGGCTCCGGGACTCTCCACGATCCTGCCCCCGGACTCCCCTTTCCTCATCCTTTACCCTTCGCACCTCACGCGCTATGAGGCCGGTACTCCTTGTCTCGGATCTGCACCTCAGCCCGATGCGGCCCGAGATCGCGGAGGTATTCATCCGGTTTCTCGCGAACGAGGCGCGCGAAGCCACGGCCCTCTACATCCTCGGCGATCTCTTCGAGTACTGGCTCGGCGACGATTCGATGGTCGAGCCCTTCAACAAGCACATCGCCGATGCGATCGCGGCGACGGTGGCAGCCGGCACTCCCGTGTACATCATGCACGGTAACCGCGATTTCCTCATCGGCAAGCGACTCGCCGCGTATACGGGCATGACGCTCTTGCCCGACCCCACTCTCACCGAACTCGCCGGAGTGCCCACGCTCCTCATGCACGGCGATACGCTGTGCACCGACGACCACGAGTACCAGCGCGTGCGCGCCAGACTGCGTCACCCGCTGTGGATATGGACGGCCCTCGCGATGCCGTTGGCGGTGCGGGAATGGCGCGCGCAGCGCGGCCGCCGCCTCAGCGAGAGGCGCAAGCGGGCGAGGCCCGCCGAGATCCTGGACGTCAATACCAGCGCCGTGGAGGCGGCGTTCCGGGTGCACGGCTATCCGCGCATGATCCATGGCCACACGCATCGCCCCGCCCGTCATCTGCACGACGTCGACGGACACCGGTGCGAGCGCTGGGTGCTCGCGGACTGGTACCAGCGCGGCAGCTACCTGCGCTGCGACACCGACGGCGTGCGAAGCGTGTCGCTCAGCTGATTTACTGGCCAAGCCCGCGCGCGAGATCGACTTTCAGGTCCTCGACCGACTCGAGCCCCACCGCCACGCGCAGCAACCCCTCGCCAATCCCGGCGGCGGCGCGCGCCTCGGCACTGATCCGACCGTGCGTGGTGGTGCCCGGGTGAGTGATCGTGCTCTTGGTGTCGCCGAGATTCGCCGTGATCGAGATCATCCGGGTCGCGTCGATTACCCGCCAGGCCGCGTCGCGTCCGCCTTTGACATCGAACGACACGATCGCACTCCCCGCGCGCTGCTGGCGTTTCGCCAGCGCGTACTGGGGGTGCGACTCGAGGAACGGGTAGTACACCCTTTCGACTTTGGGATGCGATTCCAGCCAGCGCGCCAGCTCGAGCGCGGCCGCCGAATGCGCCTCGAGCCGGAGTCGCAGCGTCTCGAGGCCCTTGAGGAGCACCCAGGCATTGAACGGCGAGAGGCTCGGGCCGGCCGTGCGCAGGAACGGGAATACGGCCTCCATCACGATCTCGCGCTTGCCGAGCACCGCGCCGCCTAGCACGCGCCCCTGCCCATCGAGGTACTTCGTGGCCGAGTGGATCACCAGGTCGGCACCGTCCGCGAGCGGCAGTTGCAGCGCCGGCGTGCACAGGCAGTTATCGACAACGAGCAGCGCGCCGGCATGGCGCGCGACATCTGCGAGCGCGGCGATGTCGGTTACCTCGGTCAGCGGATTGGAGGGCGTCTCCAGGAAGAGGAGCTTGGTCGCGGGCCGCAGCGCTTTTCGCCAGGCGGCCGGGTCGGTGCCCTGGACAAACGTGGTCTCGATGCCGAAACGGCTGAGGACATTGGTGAAGAGTTGCACCGTTGCGCCGAAAATCGACGAGGAGGAGACGATGTGGTCCCCGCTACGCAGCAGCGCCATGCAGCAGGAAAGGATCGCCGACATGCCGGATGCGGTCGCGACGCAGGACTCGGCACCCTCCATTGCCGCAAGGCGCTCCTGGAACGCCGTGACCGTCGGGTTGCTGAACCGCGAGTAGACGAAGCCCTCCTCCTCGCCCGAGAATCGCGCGGCGGCCTGGGCGGCGCTGTCGAAAACGAAGCTCGAAGTGAGGAAGAGCGCCTCGGAATGCTCGTTGAACGGCGTGCGCGCGATGCCCGCGCGCACCGCCAAGGTATCGAAGTCGGGCGTCTTGCCCATGTCCGTCTCCAGAAAATAAAAAACCCGTCCAGCCTGCGAGGCCAAGACGGGTTTTTCGACCACGCTTTAGCCGTATTTATTTGTCCCCGGATGTCCTGGAACGAAACAATCCGGGGGCGCCCGCAAGCTGTGAGCTCAAATCGGCGCTGGAAACGACCTTACCGTGGGCCGCAGCGTCTGTCAATTCTCGTGGTTCGCGCGGCTCAGATGCCGTCGGCGGAGACCCTCGAGTCGTCCCGCTCCGCCTCGTCGTCCTCACCACCCTCCGCGCGCTTGTCGTCGCGGCGCGTCTCGAGGTCACCCAGATATTCGCTGGTGACGTCGCCGGTGACATAGTTCCCGTCGAAGCAGGAGGTCTCGAATTGCCCGAGCGCCGGATTCGAGGCCTGCACCGCCCGGATCAGCGCGGGAAGATCCTGGTAGATCACCGCGTCCGCCCCGATCTCCGCCGCGATCTCGTCCTCGGTGCGGCCGGTCGCAATCAGCTCGACCCGAGTGGGCATGTCGATGCCGTAGACATTCGGGAAGCGTACCGGCGGTGCGGCAGAGGCAAAGAAGACCTTTCGCGCGCCGGACTCGCGTGCCATCTGCACGATCTCGCGGCTGGTGGTTCCGCGCACGATCGAATCGTCGACGATCAGCACGTTCTTGTCCCGGAATTCCATCGAGATCGCGGAGAGCTTCTGGCGCACCGACTTCTTGCGCACAGTCTGGCCCGGCATGATGAAGGTCCGACCGACGTAGCGGTTGCGGACGAATCCCTCGCGGTAGGTCAGCCCGAGGCCGGTGGCGAGCTGCAACGCGCACGGGCGGCTGGTGTCGGGGACCGGGATCACGACGTCGATATCGAGGTGGGAGTATTTCTCGCGGATCTTCGCAGCGAGCTGCTCGCCCATGTGCAGGCGCGCCTCGTACACCGACACACCGTCCATCACCGTGTCCGGCCGTGCGAGATACACGATCTCGAATATGCACGGGGTATGGGGCGTGTCCGGCGCGCACTGACGGCTCGCGAAATGGCCGTGCTCGTCGATGAGGATCGCCTCGCCCGGCGCGACGTCGCGCTCGAGCGAGAAGCCGAGCCCCTCGACCGCGACGCTTTCGGACGCGACGATCCACTCCGGGCCGTCGGGCGTGTCGTGGCGGCCAATGACCAGCGGGCGGATGCCGTGCGGATCACGAAACGCCACGAGTCCCGTGCCCGCGATCATCGCCACCACCGCGTACGCGCCCCGGCAGCGGCGATGCACCGCGGCCACCGCGGTAAACACCGCTTCCGCGTCGACCCGGTATCCGGTGGCAGCGCGCTCGAGCTCGTGGGCGAGCACGTTGAGCAGCACCTCTGAGTCCGAGTTCGTGTTGATGTGACGCCGGTCGAGGCGGAACATCTCCTGCTTCAGCTGTTCCCAGTTCGTCAGGTTTCCGTTGTGGCCGAGCACGATGCCGAACGGCGAGTTCACGTAGAACGGCTGCGCCTCGCCGGCGTGAAACGCGCTGCCCGCGGTCGGATACCGGCAATGCCCGATGCCCATTTCTCCCGCCAGCGCACGCATGTCGCGCGTGCGAAAGACGTCCCGCACGAGCCCCGGACCGCGGTGCATGTGAAACGTCTTGCCCGCGCCGGTGACGATGCCCGCTGCGTCCTGCCCCCGGTGCTGGAGCAGCAGCAGGCCGTCGTAGAGGAGCTGGTTCGCCGGCGCGTGTGCATAGATTCCGACTATCCCGCACATCGCATCACCTCTCGTACTTGACCTTGTCCGCCCAGGAACGCGGCAGAATGGGTTTCATCGCAACCACCGCCGTTTCGAGCGGGCCAGTGAGCGCCGCCTCGCGCCAGAACGGCTCCTTCGGGAGCGTCGTGAAGCCGGCTGCGAGGACCACGGCAAGCGTGATCAAGCCGCCCCTCGCGAAGCCGAACACGCCCCCGAGGGCACGGTCCGTTACGCCGAGACCGGCCGCTTTGAACGCCCTTGACAGGAGCATGCCACCGAACCCCGCCGCGAGCAGCACGACGACGAAAATCAATACCGCGGCGAGCGCCGTGCGAATGGCCAGATTCGCGAAGCTTTCAGGCAGCATCCCGGCAAGATCCCCGGCGAAAAGAAGCGCGAGCACGAACGCGAGCACCCAGCCCGCGAGGGCCAGCACCTCGCGGACGAGTCCGCGCCAGGCACCGAGCAGAATGGAGAACCCCACCACCGCTATTACCGCAAAATCAAACCAGCTCATTGACGCGTGGTGATGGTGCCCGGGACGACGCCCAGGCCCTTTAGCGAAGCGAGCTTCTGGCGTGCCCGCTCGGCTTCCTCGCGCGTTGCGAACGGCCCCGCGGCGACGCGGGTCTGCGCGCTCGCGCTCCCCTTCACGGGCTCGGTGTACGACTTCACGCCCGCGCGGGTCAGCTTCGCCTGGAGCTGTTTCACATTGTCCGGATTGGAATAGGCGCCAAGCGGCACGACGAAAGTACCGCCCTTGAGGATGGACTCGACCCTTTGCGCCTCCTTGTCCTTGCGATCGACTGTGGCCGTCGCGAGCGGTGACGTCGGTTTCGATTTGGGCGCCTCGGCTTCCGGCTTCCCGACCTTCCCGGCTGCCGCCCGAGCGGGCTGTCCGGCCGTCTCGCCGGACGACTCCTCCGCAGCGTCGGCCGCGCGGTCTGCCTTCGCAATCGGCGCGGGCGGGGGTACCTTGACCTCACCGCTCGTCTGGCTGGGAATCTCGACCGTTAGATCAGTCGTGACCGGCCGCGGCTCGAGATCCATGATCATCGGCGGGACGATCACCAGAAACAGAACCAGCGCGATTGCGCCCACCAGGCGCCGTCGCGCGCGCCGCTTGAGCTGCTGTACCTCCTGTGTGTCGGCCATGCCGATTCTGGGTCTCCCGGCGCCGGCAGCGCTTCAGCGATTCAACGTAGCGAGGAACGCCATCACATCTGCAACGGTATGGAACGAGCCAAACACCGCAATTCTATCACTCTGACCGGCCGCATCCCGCGCTGCAACGAACGCTTCGCGGGGCGAGTCGTGCTGGCTCACGGCGCCGCCAGCGCCCGAATCCGCGATCCCGCGCGCGACCTCGGCCGCGCCCGCCCCACGCGCATAGTCGAGCGTGCAGGCGTACCAGTGAGTCACCCGGTTCCGCAGCACCGCGCACACCGCCGCGATGTCCTTGTCCCGCAGCATGCCCACGACCGCATGCGTTCGCGCAAAGACTCCCATCGCGCCGAGATTTTCCGCGAGCACGGCCGCGGCGTGGGGATTGTGCGCCACGTCAAGGACCACGACCGGCCGGCCGGGCAGCACCTGAAACCGGCCCGGTAGCTCCACTTGAGCCAATCCCGACCGGATGGCCTGCGCGCTCACGGGAAGGCGGTCCCGCAGGGACGCTATCGCGGCCAGGGTCGCCGCGGCGTTCAAGAGCTGGTTGGCTCCGCGGAGCGCCGGATAGGCCAGCCCCGCGCGGCGTCCGTCGCGACCCCAATACAGCCACTGCTGGCGGTCGCCGGAGTGCCCGAAGTCCCGACCGGCGACCTGCAGATCGGCGCCGATTTCGGCAGCGTAGTCCAAGACCGTGCGCGGTGGCACGGGATCCCCGACGACGGCGGGCCTGCCGCGGCGGAAGATATGCGCCTTCTCCCAGCCGATCCGGTCGCGCGTCGCCCCGAGGTATTCGGCATGATCCACATCGATGCTGGTCAGCACCGCACAGTCGGAATCGAAGGCATTGACGGCATCGAGGCGGCCGCCCAGGCCAATCTCCATCACGAGCGCGTCCGGCTTCGCGTCCGCGAAGACGACCCAGGCGGCCAGCGTGCCGAATTCGAAATAGGTCAGCGGAATCCGCTCGGCCCCTTTACCCCGCGCGGTTTCCACACGCCCGAACGCCTCGATCAGCGTTGCGTCATCCACCTCGCGGCCGTCGACGCGCACCCGCTCGTTGTACCGCAGGAGGTGGGGCGACATGTAGGTGCCCACTCGGTAGCCTGCGGCGAGCAGAATAGTCTCCAGCATCGCGCATACCGATCCCTTGCCGTTCGTCCCGCCGATCGTGAAGATCGGGCAGAAGGGCGGAAGGGCCAGGGCGTCGCGAACCCGCGCGACGCGCTCCAGGCCGAGCGCGATGCTTTGCGGGTGCTGGCGCTCGATGTACGCGAGCCAGCCTGGAAGGTCGGCGGGAAGCACGGTTTCGGCAGGCATCCGGATACGATCCGCGGGCGAGGCACCGCTCAGCCGACCTTGCGCGAGAAACAGCTCAGCGGTCGGGGGATGGCAGGCGCATCATGAGCGTGAGCAGGCTCGCGATGCGGTCGCGCATCTCGCGGCGGTCGACGATCAGATCGATCGCGCCCTTCTCGAGAAGGAACTCGGCGCGCTGAAAGCCCTCGGGCAGCTTCTCGCGCACCGTCTGCTCGATGACCCGCGGCCCGGCGAATCCGATCAGGGCGCGCGGCTCGGCGATCACCACGTCTCCGATCATCGCGAAGCTCGCCGAGACACCGCCCATCGTCGGGTCGGTGAGCACGGAGATGTAGGGCAGCCGCTTTGCGGCAAGCCGGGTCAGCGCGGCGGTCGTCTTGGCCATTTGCATGAGCGAAAGCAGGCCCTCCTGCATGCGGGCGCCACCGGTGGCCGAGAAACACACGAACGGCAGATCCTGATCGAGACAGGCATGCACGCCGCGCACGAAGCGCTCGCCCACCACCGACCCCATCGAACCGCCCATGAAGTCGAATTCGAACGATGCGGCCACCAGCGCGACGCCCTTCACGCTGCCCTGCAGAACGACCAGCGCGTCGGTCTCGGCGGTCTCCTTCTCGGCCTCCTCGAGGCGCTCGGTGTAGCGCTTCGAATCCTTGAACTTGAGCGAATCGACCGGCAGCACCTCGGCGCCGATCTCGTAGCGGCCTTCCGGATCGAGAAAGATATCGAGCCGTGCCCGTGCGGAAAGGCGTCCGTGATGGCCGCACTTGGGGCACACGCTCGCGCTCTTCTCGAGGTCCGTGGCGTACAGAACCGCGTCGCACTCCGGGCATTTCGTCCAGAGCCCTTCGGGCACGGTGCGCCGCACCGGGCCCTCGGCACGCTTGATCTTCGGCGGCAACAGCTTCTGCAGCCAGCTCATGGCCGGTCGAGCGCCTCGCGGATGCTTCGCACAAGCGTCGCCGCGCGTGCTGCCGCCGCGGCGGGGTCCCCCTGCTCCATCTCCTGGATGATACGACTGCCGACGATAACCGCGTCGGCGACCTTGCCGACTGCGCGCGCGCTTTCACCGTCGCGTATGCCGAATCCCACCCCCAGCGGGAGCGAGATGCTCCGGCGTATCGCCGCAAGCTTCGCGCCCACGCCGCCGACGTCGAGGTGCGATGCGCCGGTTACCCCCGTGAGGGACACGTAGTAGACGTAGCCGCTGGCGAGGCGTGCTACGGAATCGATGCGTTCCTTGGTGGACGTCGGTGCGAGAAGAAAGATGAGGTCGATGCCGTGGCGCCGGACCAGCGCCGCGAATTCCGCCGATTCCTCGGGCGGATAGTCGACGACCAGCACGCCGTCCACGCCCGCGGTCTGCGCCCGGCCGGCGAAAGCCTCCGTGCCCATGGCTTCGATCGGATTCGCGTAGCCCATGAGGACCACCGGAGTCGTCGAATCCCGCTTGCGAAACGCCGTCACGAACCCGAGCACGTCATCGAGGCTCACGCCCTCCGCGAGCGCCCGCTCGCTGGCGCGCTGGATGACGGGTCCGTCGGCCATCGGGTCGGAGAACGGCACCCCGAGCTCGATCACATCCGCGCCCGCGCCCACCAGCGCGTGCATCAGCTCGACTGTTCCGCCTGCCGCCGGATCGCCGGCCGTGACGAACGGGATGAGTGCCTTGCGCCGCGCGCTCGCGAGCTTTCCGAATACGTCAGCGATGCGCGACATCGTCTGTCCGGTCAGAACCGGATGCCCGACTTCTCGGCGACGGTATGCATGTCCTTGTCGCCGCGGCCCGAAAGGTTCACGAGCAGGATCCGGTCCCGCGCCATGCTCGGGGCGAGCTGTGCCGCATACGCGAGCGCATGCGCCGATTCCAGTGCCGGAATGATGCCTTCGCGGTGACAGCAATCGTGGAACGCCTTGAGCGCATCGTCGTCGGTAACGGCCACGTACTCGGCACGGCCGCTGTCCTTGAGCCAGGCGTGCTCGGGACCGACTCCGGGGTAGTCGAGGCCGGCGGAGATCGAATGCGTCTCGACGATCTGGCCGTGCGCATCCTGCAGAAGGTAGGTGCGGTTCCCGTGCAGGACGCCGGGCCTTCCGGCGCAGAGCGACGCGGCGTGGTGCCCGGTGGCGAGGCCGTCTCCGGCCGCTTCGACGCCGATCAGGCGAACGTCGTCGTGTGGAATGTAGGGATAGAAGATGCCCATCGCATTGGAGCCGCCGCCGACGCAGGCGATCACCGCATCCGGCTGACGACCGGCGAGCTCGGGCATCTGCACCACACACTCCCGGCCGATGACGGCCTGGAAGTCACGCACCATCACCGGATACGGATGCGGTCCGGCTACGGTGCCGATGATGTAGAAGGTGCTCTCGACATTGGTCACCCAGTCGCGCATCGCCTCGTTCAGCGCATCCTTGAGCGTCCGCGAGCCCGATTCGACCGGCACAACCGATGCGCCCAGAAGCTTCATCCTGTACACGTTGGCGGCCTGGCGCTTGATGTCCTCCGCGCCCATGTACACCACGCACTCCATGCCGTAACGCGCCGCCACCGTCGCCGTCGCCACGCCATGCTGACCGGCGCCGGTCTCGGCGATCACCCGCCGCTTGCCCATGCGGCGCGCGACCATCGCCTGCCCCATGGTGTTGTTGATCTTGTGCGCCCCCGTGTGGTTGAGATCCTCGCGCTTGAGATAAATCTGCGCGCCGCCCAGCAGGTCGGACCAGCGCCGCGCGTGGTACACCGGGCTCGGACGCCCGACATAGTGCTTCAGCTCGGATTCGAGCTCCGCAACGAATGCCGGATCCTTGCGGGCCGTCTCGTAGGCCGCCCGCAGCTCCTCGAGCGCGTGCACTAGCGTTTCGGCAACGAACACCCCGCCGTAGGGGCCGAAATGGCCGCGACTGTCCGGGAGGTCATACATCTGCATTGCGAACTCCTTCGATAAACGCGGCGATCCGATCCGCGTCCTTGACGCCCCTGGTCGACTCGACGCCACTCGAGACGTCCACCGCCCACGGGCGCACGCGGCGCACCGCCTCGGCAACGTTCGCGACAGTGAGCCCGCCGGAGAGCACCACCGGCCGTTCGAGTCCGACGGGGATGACGCCCCAATCGAAGGTTTCCCCCGTGCCGCCGTAGTAGTCCGGGCGATACGCATCGAGCAACCACCCCGCGGCACCGCGGAAAGGCGACAGACATTCTAGCAAATTCAATCCTTTCCTCACGCGTAGGGCCTTCAGGTACGGGATGCCGAATCCCGCGCAGAACGCGGGATCCTCTTCGCCGTGGAACTGCAGAAGATCGATCTTGGCGCCGTCGAGCACGGCGCGGACGGACGCCGCGGTGGGATTCACGAACAGCGCGACCCGCGAGACGAAAGGCGGCACGCTATCGGCGATTGCCCTCGCTTGCTCGACGGTGACGTAGCGCGGACTCGGTTCGTAGAACACCAGTCCGATCGCGTCCGCGCCCAGGCGGGAGGCGGCCTGCGCGTCGCGAGGGGAGGTGATGCCGCAGATCTTGACTCGGGTTCTCACTCGGGCAACGCCGCGGAAAAGAACGGCATGATAGGTGGGAAGCCCGGGAGGTTCCACTCCGGCCCGTAGCGGACCTCCGCGAGATAGAGACCGGCGGGCCCGAAAGTCGGTGCCGCCCGACTGCGATCGCGGCTCGCGAGCACATCCGCCATCCAGTCCGGCGCGTGGCGCCCCTTGCCCACGTAGACGAGGCACCCGACGATGTTCCGGACCATGTGATGGAGGAACGCGTCCGCGGTGAAGTCGAAAACGAAGTACGGACCGCGCTGGGCGACGCCGAGACGGCGCAGATTGCGCACCGGAGACTTCGCCTGGCATTCGATCGAGCGAAACGCGCTGAAGTCGTGCTCGCCGAGCAGCAGCCGCCCTGCTGTCTGCATCGCCTCGAGATCGAGCGGGAGGTGATACCACCCGACGCGGCCCGCCAGCACGGCGGGCCGCACCGGATGGCAATAGAGAAGGTACCGATATGTGCGCGCCGTGGCCGAGTAACGGGCGCTGAACGCGTCGGGCACGTGCTGAGCCCACTGCACCGCAATGGCTGCCGGCAACGCGGAGTTCGCGCCCCGCACCCACGCCTGCAGGGGGCGCTCGACCTCCGTCTCGAAATGGGCCACCTGCCCGAGTGCGTGGACACCGGCGTCCGTCCGTCCCGCTGCGACCAGGCGCACTGGAGAGCTCGCAACCGTCGTCAGCGCCCGCTCGAGGTGATCCTGCACGGTCCGCCCCGAGGCCTGCGACTGCCACCCCTCGAAAGGGCCACCGTCGTACGTGACACCAATCGCAACTTTCATGGGAGCACGTTACTACGAAAGTGACGCGGCACTCTCAGCGGGAAGGAGGGTAACGGGAGGAAACCGGCCGGTTTCTTCCCGTTCGTGACATACCGGGTTTGCCCTGAGGGAACCAGCCGGTTCCCTCCTGTTCGTGACCTTCGATGCGACGCTGGAAATGGAGCCGGGGCTCGCAGCCCCGGTTTCGTGGGAACAACCTCTACGTCAAGCTAGTGCGTCGAGCATCGTGCGCGCCTTCTGCTGCTGGGCCGCGTCGCCTTCCTTCACGACTTCGTTCAGCAGTTCGCGGGCACCATCCTTGTCGCCCATCTCCTCGTAGGC
Organism: Betaproteobacteria bacterium; assembly: GCA_022340285.1. Classification (GTDB taxonomy): domain Bacteria; phylum Pseudomonadota; class Gammaproteobacteria; order Burkholderiales; family SG8-39; genus JAABRB01. The sequence continues at coordinate 11,037 of JAJDOG010000041.1, read as the reverse complement.
CTTGGCGAGATCGAGCTTCGTTGCGACCTCCTGCCAACCCGCACCGCCCTCTCCGCCTCCTGCCGGTTCACCTCCGCCAGCCGGCGGGGCGGCGGCGGCGGGCGATCCGAGGTCGAGACTGATCCCGGACAGCTCGCTCGACGGGGGTGCCTTGGGCTCCTGCGTCGGCTCGTCGAGCTTGAAATCGAAATCCATCGTGTTGGTCGGCTGCGACTTGCCGGCAGGACTTTGCGCGACCGGGCTCTGCGGCAGCACGACGGTCGGCTGCGACTGCGCCATCATCTTGGCGGTGTTCGTCATTTCAGCTTCGGCGGAGTCCTTGTTCTGCGGCAACTCGAAGTCGATCGCCATGTCGACGTTGCCTTCGCTCAGTTCCTGCGCGGCCTTCGAGACGCCGGGATCCATGATGAGCGTGCCGGACGGCGAGAAATCGGATTCCTGGTCGGCCGGCGCCACCGAGGGCTCGCCGAGGTTCAGATCGAAGCCGGTCTCGCTCGGGGCCTGGCTCGGGGTGTTGAGATCGAGCGCGATGTCGGGCATGCCCTGGGGCTCCTGGCTCGCCGCCTCGATATTGAAATCGATCGAGGGCGGCGCCGCACGCGGGCTGGACACTTCCGGTGTGGCGAGCGCGGCAGCGACTGGCGCCGACATGGTCACAGTGGGTTCAGGCGGCGGTGCGCCGGGCGTCGGCTCGGTGCGACGGCCGCCGTAGAGCGCGTTGTTCGGGTCGATTTGCTGGCCGAGCGTGGCCGTCTTCTCCCAGTCCGGTCCCTGCCCGCCGGTTGCCGCGTAGATCTCGCCTGCGGTCGTTTCGAACGCTTTGACGTCCTTGCGCGCCGCGTAGATCTCGAGCAGCTTGACGCGAACGGCCTGGCGGTTCGGATCCTTCTGCAGGGCTTCCTTCAGGATCTCCTCGGCTTGCGCGTCGCGGCCGTACGCCATGTACACGTCCGCTTCGGCGACCGGATCGACCTCATCGGTGTCAATGGCCCCGATTCCGCTCTGGCTGAAATCGGTTTGCATGGAGCTGCCACCGGTATCGACGCTCCGCCCGCCCGTGGTGCCGAAAACGGAGCTCGAATCAGTGGTCGTCACCCCAGCGAGGCTGTTCTCGAGACTGGTGGCCTTTTTTTTTCGGTACGCGTAGACGCCATAGCCCAGCAGCAGGATGGCCACGCCACCGATTCCGCCGAGCGCGACCGGGTTGTCGGTGACGTTGCTCATCAGGTCGTCGACCAGACTGGTTTCGGGCGGCGGCGGCGGGGCGGGCCGCGGTTTGGGCGGCGCCGCCTTGGCCGGCGCCGGCTTGGGCGGCTCCGGGGTCACGGGCGCAGCCGCCACGGGCCCAGGCGCCTCGGGGGCCTGGGCCATCGGGACGGGCTCGCTTACGGGCTCCGGGGCCTTCGCGGGTTCGGGTTCGGGGGCCTTGGCCGCAGGCTCAGGCGCCATGGGGGCTTCAGGGGGCTTCGGCGCCTCGGGCGGCTCGGGCGCCTTGGCGGCAACCGGTGGTGCCTCGGGTTTGGGAGGCTCAGGCGCGGCAACCGGTGGCGTCGGCGCCTTCGCGGGCTCCGGGGCCATGACCGGCGCTGGGGCTTTTGCCGCAGGGGCAGCCGTGGCAGCCGCTGCCTGCTGCTGCAATTCGGCGAGCTGCTGGTTCTTCAACTCCAGCAGCCGCTCCATGTCTCGCACGTTCTGCTCAAGCTGTGTGACGCGCTCGCGTTGCTCACGAAGGTCGCGCTCGCGGGCGGCCAGATCGTCGGCGCTCGCACCGCTCTTGCCTGCCTTGCCAGCGTCCTCCGCGCGCGACAGCCTGAGCTGATCCTCGGCCAGCGCTTTCGGCGCGGCGGGAGCCGGCTTGGCGGGTTCGATCACGCCGGTCGCGCGCTGCGTGGGCGCCTCGCGCGCGGGCGCCATGGCGACCGCCGTGGCAACTCGGCCGCGATACTCGTCGAACTCCTGGGTCTGCACGCTCACGACCTTGGTCGCATCTTCCCGCGCGACCGCCAACGCGGTTTCCTTGTCGGGGATGTTGAGCTTCGCGCCCGCACGCACGAGATTCATGTTGTTGTTGATGAATGCGGCCTCGTTGGCGCGATAGAGCGCCACCAGCATCTGGTTGAGCGAGACGCCTTCCGGAAGATTCGCCACCGCGATGTGCGAAAGGGTGTCGCCTTCCTGCACTTCGTAGGTACCGTCTGCGGCGGCGCGGCGCGGCGCAGGTGCCATGGGCTCGGGCGCCGCAGCCGCCTCGGTCATGGGTGCGGGCGCGGCCTCGACCGCCGGCGCCGGCGTGATGGGCGTCGGCGCGAGCTCGGGGGTTTTCTGCGGGGCCGGCGCAGGCGCCGGCTCAGGTGCCCTGGGCGGCTCGACCGGCTTTGCTTCCACGGCAGCCACCGTGGGCGGTGCGGCAGGTCCCTTGTACTCGACGGGGTCGAGCAGGAACGTGTATTGACGAACCAGTCGACCGGTTGCCCAGGTGAGTTCGACCAGCACGTCGAGGAACGGCTCGTTGATCGGCTGCGTGGAGGTCAATACGACGAAATACTGTCCGTCGCGACGCTCGACCGACGCGCGCAGGTAGGTGATTGCGGGACCATAGTCGACGCCCGCTTGCCGGAATGCTTCGGCCGAGGCGATGCGTGCGCTCAGCGATCCGGCCTCACCCCGCTGGATGGAGACGATGTCGATCTCGGCGCTGAGTTGCTGCCCCAGTGCGGAATGCAGCGCGAGCTTGCCCAGCCCGGCGCTCATCGCCACGGCGGGGACCAGCAGGAGCGCGGCCAGCGCGAGGAGTCTAGTTTTAATAGTCGTGCGAGTTCCCACTCTGCCACCCCTGGGGCTTGGACCGAGGTATTTAAATTAGCATCAGAGGGTTAGCCTTGCAAGCTAAGGTTTCACCTCGGATTAGTGCATAAGCCAAAAATTTCTCAGTCAATTTTGGCCTCGGACCCGGTTCGGCCCCCTTGCAGGCGTGCCCCTGAGGGCGCCGCTACGCCCTGGGAAGGGCCTTCTGCGGGTGAGCGACCCGCCCAACATCGCGGTCAGACGGGTCAAACAACGGCCTGCGCGCGCGACTTACCGCCACGCGCTGACCGCTTGCCGGCGGGTCCATCGCCAAGGTGCGTGAGCAGAATGCGCAGCATTCTCCGCAGCGGCTCTGCCGCGCCCCACAGCAGCTGATCGCCCACCGTGAATGCAGAGAGATAGTGCCCGCCCATGGACATCTTGCGCAACCGTCCGATGGGCACGCGCAGGGAACCTGTCACCCGCGCGGGCGAGAGCTCGCGCACGCTGTCCTCCCGCGTGTTCGGGATCACCTCGACCCACTCGTTCGCCTCGCCGAGCATGCCTTCGATCTCGTCGAGCCCTGCATCACGCGTGAGCTTGATGGTCAGCGCCTGGCTATGGCAACGCATCGCGCCGATCCGCACGCAAATCCCGTCCATGGGAATCGGATTCGCCTCGCGCCCGAGGATCTTGTTTCCCTCCGCCTGCGCTTTCCACTCCTCGCGGCTCTGGCCGTTGCCGAGATCCTTGTCGATCCAGGGGATCAGGCTGCCCGCAAGCGGCGCGCCGAAATGCTCGCGGGGCAGCGCGTCGCCTCGTAGCGAATCGGCCACCCGCCGGTCGATCTCGAGGATCGCCGACGCCGGGTCGTCGAGGAGCGGCGCCGCGGAGCCGTGCACGACGCCCATCTGCGCCACCAGCTCGCGCATGTACTGCGCCCCAGCGCCGGATGCCGCCTGGTAGGTCATCGCCGTCATCCACTCCACGAGCCCATGCTTGAAGAGGCCGTGTACGCCCATCAGCATCAGGCTGATCGTGCAGTTGCCGCCGATGAAATTGCGGACATCGGCCGCCAGCGCATCGTGAATCACGCCCTCATTGACCGGATCGAGAACGATCACCGCATCCTGTCGCATGCGCAGCGCGGAGGCAGCGTCGATCCAGTAACCCTTCCAGCCCGCCGCGCGAAGCTGAGGGTGGATCTCGTTCGTATAGTCGCCGCCCTGGCATGAGACGACGACATCCATCCCGCTCAGCGCTTCGACCGACCGCGCATCCTTGAGCGGCGCGGATTCGCGGCCGACGTCGGGTGCACGCCCTCCAACGTTGGAGGTCGTGAAGAAGACGGGCTCGATGAGGTCGAAGTCCCGCTCCGCGCGCATGCGCTCGAGCAGCACCGATCCGACCATGCCGCGCCAACCGACCATTCCTACTCGTGTCATCCCCGCACCCGGATTCGCCTGCCCTTCACTCCAGCGCCGCGACCACTGCCTCGCCCATTTCCCGCGTGCCCAGCCGCGTCGTGCCCGGCTCGTGGAGGTCCGCCGTGCGCAACCCCTGCGCCAGCACCTTCGCCACCGCCCGTTCGACCCGCACGGCCGCCGCGTCTTCCCCGAGACTGTAACGCAGCATCATGGCTGCGGAAAGGATTGCGGCGAGCGGATTCGCGGCATTCTTGCCTGCAATGTCGGGCGCGGACCCGTGAATCGGCTCGTAGAGCCCCTTGCTCCGTTCGTCGAGCGATGCCGAGGGGAGCATTCCGATCGACCCGGTCAGCATCGACGCCTCGTCCGACAGGATGTCCCCGAACATGTTACCGGTGACGATCACGTCGAACTGCTTCGGGTCGCGCAGGAGCTGCATGGCGGCGTTGTCGACGTACATGTGCGTGAGCGCGACATCCGGATATTCCTTTCCGACCGCGGTCACCACCTCCCGCCACAGCTGACTCGTCTCCAGGACGTTCGCCTTGTCCACCGAGCACAGCCGCCGTGAGCGCTTGCGGGCGGCCAGAAAGCCGACGCGCGCGATGCGCACGATCTCGTGCTCGGTGTAGCGCATGGTGTCGAATCCCTCGCGGCCGCCTCCCTCGGCGGGCCGGATGCCGCGCGGCTGACCGAAATAGATATCGCCGGTGAGCTCGCGCACGATGAGCACGTCGAGGCCCGACACCACCTCGGGGCGCAGCGTCGAGGCGTTGACGAGCTGCGGATGGACCGTCGCGGGCCGCAGGTTGGCAAAGAGGCCGAGCTCCTTGCGCAGACGGAGAAGCGCCTGTTCCGGGCGCTTCGGACGGGGAAGCGCGTCGTACTGGGGTCCGCCGACCGAGCCGAAGAGGATGGCATCGACTTCCTTGGCGAGCTTCAGCGTGCTCTCGGGAAGCGGGTCGCCCGCCGCGTCATAGGCGGCGCCCCCGACGGGCGCCTCCTGCATGGCAAGCTTCACGCCACCGTGCTCGAGAGCCTCGAGGACTGCCACCGCCTGGGCGGTGATTTCCGGGCCGACTCCGTCGCCGGCGAGGATCGCGATCTTTTTCACGGAGCGCTAGCCGAAGAGCCAGGGATGCTGGGCACGCCGCTTCTCTTCGAATTCCCGGATCTTGTCGGCGTGCCGGAGCGTGAGCCCGATGTCGTCGAGCCCATTGAGGAGGCAGTACTTGCGGAACGGGTCGATCTCGAAGCTCATGACCTTTGCGCCGTCGGTCGTGGCGACCGTCTGCCGCTCGAGGTCGATTACGAGGCGAAATCCCGGGAACGACGCCACGTCATAGAACAGCGCGTCCACCTCGCGCTCGGTCAGCACGACGGGCAGGAGGCCGTTCTTGAGCGAGTTGCTCTGGAAGATCTCGCCGAACGACGGCGCGATCACCACCCGGAACCCGTGGTCGAGAAGCGCCCACGGCGCGTGCTCGCGCGACGAGCCGCAGCCGAAGTTTGCGCGCGCCAGCAGAATCTCCGCACCCTTGTACTGCGGATGATTCAGTACGAAATCGCGATTGACGGGCCGCTTCGCGTGGTCCGTGCCCGGCTGTCCGACATCGTGATACCGCCACGCGTCGAAGAGATTCGGACCGAATCCCGAGCGCTTGATCGACTTCAGGAACTGCTTCGGGATGATGGCGTCGGTGTCGACGTTGGCCCGGTCGAGCGGCACCACGAGCCCGGTGAGTACGGTGAACTTTTCCATGACCCTACTTCTTGAACGTGTCCTCGATCGCTTCGCCGGTCCGCTCCACGGCCCGGCCGGTCGCTTCGCCCGCACGGCGTACGCTCTTTTCCACTGCCTGGCCCGCCTGCGCGGCGTCCTGCTTCGCGCCCTCGTAGGTATGGCATCCGAACGCCAGCGCGACGAGCCCACCCAGCAGCATCAGTCGAATCGGGTCCATGGCCTCTCCTTTGCGATCACTCCGCCTCAGCGCCACTCGCGCACGTCGACAAAATGTCCCGCGATCGCCGCCGCCGCGGCCATCTCGGGACTGACCAGATGCGTCCGGCCGCCAGCCCCCTGGCGCCCTTCGAAATTGCGGTTCGACGTCGCCGCACAGCGCTCGCCCGGCTCCAGACGATCGGCATTCATCGCGAGGCACATCGAGCAACCGGGCTCGCGCCACTCGAATCCGGCGTCCGTGAAGATGCGGTCGAGCCCTTCGCGCTCCGCTTGGCGCTTCACCAGGCCCGAACCGGGCACGACCATCGCGACCTTCAGGGTGCGCGCGACGTGCCGACCCTTTACGATCGCCGCGGCCGCCCGCAGGTCCTCGATTCGCGAGTTGGTGCAGGAGCCGATGAACACCTTGTCCAGGTGAATGCCGGTGATGGCCGCATTGGGCTCGAGGCCCATGTAGTGGAGCGCGCGTGCGATGCCTTCGCGCCGGATCGCGTCTTTCTCCCGGTCAGGATCGGGCACGCGCCCATCCACGCTCACGACCATTTCCGGGGACGTTCCCCAGGTGACCTGCGGCGTGATCTCCTGCGCGTCCAGCGTGACGACGCGATCGAACTTGGCTTGCGGATCGCTCACGAGCGTGCGCCAGTGCGCCACCGCGCGGTCCCACGACTCGCCCTGTGGCGCGAAGGGCCGACCCTTCAGGTAGTTGATGGTGACGTCGTCGACCGCAACCATGCCGCAGCGCGCGCCCGCCTCGATCGTCATGTTGCAGATCGTCATCCGCCCTTCCATCGACAACGCACGGATGGTGCTCCCCGCGTACTCGATCGCATACCCGGTACCGCCGGCGGTGCCGATCTTGCCGATGAGAGCGAGGGCGACGTCCTTGGCGGTGACGCCGCGCCTGAGCTTGCCGTCCACCTGGACGAGCATGTTCCGCGATTTCCTCGCGAGCAGGCATTGCGTTGCGAGCACGTGCTCGACCTCGGACGTGCCGATGCCGAATGCCATGCATGCAAACGCGCCATGCGTGCTCGTATGGCTGTCGCCGCACACGACCGTCATGCCGGGCAACGTGGCGCCGCTCTCGGGACCGATCACGTGGACGATGCCCTGCCGCTCGTGCAGGAACGGGAAGTACGCCTTCGCGCCGTGTGCGCGGATGTTGTCGTCGAGCGTCGTGACCTGGAGCCTCGACGTGGCGTCCTCGATACCCTCGACGCCCCGGTGCCAATCGGTGGTTGGCGTGTTGTGATCGGCGGTCGCGACGATCGAATCGGTGCGCCACACCTTGCGTCCGGCGAGCCGAAGCCCCTCGTACGCTTGGGGGCTTGTCACCTCGTGCACGAGATGACGGTCGATGTAGAGCAGCGCCGTGCCGTCGTCCTCGACGTGCACCACGTGACTGTCCCAAAGCTTGTCGTAGAGGGTCTTCGGTGTCATGGCCCGGTCCGCCAAGCTTGCAATTATATCGGAGTCGACGACGCGGACGGCGACATGTCGCGCCCGCGTCAGCGTTTCTTCGCCTGCTCGTAGAGCGGCATCACCTTCGCCGCATAGACCTTGAGGTCGGCAATACGGGCGGCGGACGACGGGTGGGTCGAAAGCAATTCCGGTGGTTCGCCGCCGCCCTCACGCGCCATCTTCTGCCACACGGTCACCGCGCCGTAGGGGTTGTACCCGGCACGGGCCGCAAGTTCGACGCCGATCCGGTCCGCTTCGGTTTCGTGCGTGCGTGAGTTGGGCTTGGTGATCGTCACGTCGGCCACGAGGCCGGCCAGGTCGGCGGTCCCGGTCGGCGCACCGAGCAGGGCGCCCGCCACACTGATCGCGACGGCTGTAGCCATCTGCTCCGAGATCTGTTCGCGGCTGTGCTCGCGCAAAGCGTGGGCGATCTCGTGGCCCATCACCGCGGCCAACTCGTCGTCGGTGAGCTTCAATTTTTCAAGCAGGCCGGTATAGACGGCGATCTTTCCACCCGCCATGCACCACGCGTTCAGTTCCTTGGAGGTGATGACGTTGACTTCCCACTTCCAGCGCAGCGCGTCGGGCCGGAATGTTCCCGTCTGCGCGATCAGACGCCGCGCGACCTCGCGTACGCGGGCAACCTGCTGCGGGTTGCGATTGAGCTGGCCCTTGCGCGTCGCGGTCGAGGTGATCTGGCGGTAGGACCGCGCGGCCGCCCCTTCGATGTCCTCGGACGAGACGAGCAGCGCCTGCTGTCGCTCGATCCCGACAGCACCCGGTTTCGTGGTGCTCGCGCAGCCGCCCAGCGCAAGCGAACCTGCCAGCGCGCCGAGCACCGCCAGGCCGCCGAGCCTACTGAGCGTGGTGAATCGTCGCCACAATTGCGTGCAATCTCTCATTCGTGACTCACAACGTCTCTGACCGGACCGGCGCTGACGGGTTCGCGGGCGGCAGGAGCGACTTGCGAGTCAGAAGCACGCCGAGACCAGCCGCCGCAGCCACGCTGGACGCCGAGAACGTCCAGGCCGGTCCGACCGCGCCCCAGAGCGCTCCGCTTGCCAGCCCGCCAAGGAATCCGCCCGCGCCGAACGACAGGCTGAGATACAGGGCCTGCCCGCGCACCTGCCGCGCGCCGGTGAACCAGGCGTTCACCAGCGCGAGCGCCGCCAGGTGATACGAACCGAACGTCGCAGCGTGCAAGATCTGCGCGATCGTGACCAGCGCCACGTTGCCGGCACCCCAGCCGATCAGGAGAAAGCGCGCGACGGCGCAAACGAAGCTCGCGATCAAGATCGTTCGCGGATCGAACCGCGTGAACCATCGCGGCGCGGCGAGAAACACGAGAATCTCGGCGATCACGCCGAGCGACCACAGCACGCCGACGGCCGTCTTGCTGTACCCAAGATCGGTCAGATAGATGGAAAAGAACGTGAACAGCGGGCCATGCGACAGGCTCATCAGGAAGCACGCGCAGAGCAGCGTCAGAACCTCCGGGCGCCGCAGAACGAGCCAGATCCGTTCGCGCTCGGCCGGGCGCGGGTCTCCGCCACCCGGCAGCAGCCAGGACAGCCCTGCGGTCAACGCGAGCACGCCGAGGAGCATCCAGAGCAGATTGTCGATAGCGAGCCGGTCCAGCGCCGCGCCGACCGCCAGCACCGCGACGATGAAGCCGATCGACCCCCACAATCGGATCGCGCCGTAGCGCTCGAGCCGGCCGCGGAGCGCGGTAAACGTCGTTGCCTCGAGCAACGGATTCGCGGCGCTCGAGAAAAAGGCGAGCAGCGCCAGCACGACGAAGATTCCCCAGAAGGATCGGGTCGCGTAGATCCCGCAGAACGACAGCGCGGCCAGCGCGAGCGACGCGCGCATCAGCGCGATCCGGCGGCCATGATGATCGGCCACCCATGCCCAGAAGTTCGGCGCGAACACGCGCGTCAGTTGCATGATCGAGATCAGCACGCCGATCTCCCAGGCGCTCGCGCCGACGGCCTTCAGATACAGGCTGAAATAGGGTGCGAACGCGCCGACGAACGCGAAATAGGCGAAATAGATCGCCGACAGCCGGGCGTAGGGAACGGTCACGGGCGGGAATTCCGGGGCGCGCGCGGCAATGCCGCAGGCGGAACCAAGTGATGTTAGAGCACTTGCGCGAAGGCCGTCGGCCGGTTCGCTAGCGCGGCGGTCGCATGGACACCGTGATCGCTTAGAATGCGTGACGCCGACGCCGCCGACGAGCCCGATCCGAGCCCCCCGACCCGAGCCTGCATTGCCTCCGGCACAAGAAAGCATCCCCTGGCACCGAACGGCGCTCTTCGTGCTGTTCACGATCTCCGGATTCGCCGGGCTCATCTACGAGTCGATCTGGAGCCACTATCTCAAGCTGTTCCTCGGCCACGCCGCGTACGCGCAGACGCTGGTCCTCGCGCTCTTCATGGGCGGCATGGCGGTCGGGGCGTGGATCGCGAGCCGGCGCGGCGTGCGCTGGCGCAATCTGCTGCGCGGCTACGCGGTCGTGGAAGCCGTCATCGGCGTCGCCGCGCTGGCATTCCACGGCGTGTTCGTTGCGGCGACCGACGCCGCCTACGCGACGGTGCTTCCCGCGCTGGCCAACCCCGCGGCCGCGGCGCTCTTCAAGTGGAGTCTCGCAGGCGCGCTGATCCTCCCGCAGTCCATCCTGCTCGGCATGACCTTTCCACTCATGAGCGCCGGCCTGCTCAGGCGCCATCCCGAGCGCCCCGGCGAAGCGCTCGCGCTGCTCTATTTCACCAACAGCTTCGGCGCCGCCGTCGGCGTGCTCGCGAGCGGATTCCTGCTCATCGATAAGCTGGGCCTGCCGGGCACCATCCAGTTCGCAGGCTTGCTCAACCTCGGTCTGGCCGCGCTGGTGTGGGTCCTCGCAAGAGGTCCCGATCGTGCGCCGGTCGCGGTGCCCGCCGCGGCCGCCCAGCCGGGCGAACCAACGGTGCCGGCGAGTCTGCGGCTCATGCTTGCCATCGCGTTCCTGACCGGCGCGGCCTCGTTCATCTACGAGATCGGCTGGATACGCATGCTCTCGCTGGTGCTCGGTTCGGCGACGCACTCGTTCGAGCTCATGCTGTCGGCCTTCATACTCGGCCTGGCGCTGGGCGGCCTGTGGGTGCGCGGGCGCATCGACCGTACCGCCGAACCCCTGCGGTTTCTCGGCGCGGTGCAGGTCGCCATGGGGATCGCCGCGCTCGCGACGCTGCCGCTCTACGGCGCGACCTTCGACCTAATGCAGCTCGTCATCAAGGGCACCGCGCAGACCGACTCGGGCTACGCGATCTTTCTCGTCTCGAGCCATGCGATCGCGCTCGTCGTCATGCTTCCCGCAACGTTCTGCGCCGGGATGACCTTGCCGCTGATCACCTACGTTCT
>JAJDOG010000028.1 GCA_022340285.1 Betaproteobacteria bacterium | reverse complement strand
GTACTGCGCCCGGGCCCGCTTCCAGTACTCGGGCGCAGAGTCGGGAAGGTCCGAGACCGTGTTGACGATCCGGTCGCCCCAGTAGACGAGGAACGCGGGAAGGTTGTCGTCGCGGTATTGCTCGTGTTGATCGTCGCCGACTATCACCAAGGCGTCCAGCCGCGCCGCGGCGATGGCGGCAGCGAGCCGGTGGATGTGCCGCGTGCATGCGGCCACGCGCGCGGCAATCCGGTCCGGCGTGATTTCGGCAGCGATCGCGGGACTGGCGTTGCGCACCAGATCGCCAAAGGTGGTGGGATGGCCCGCCTTGTCCAGGTGATTCGGGTAATCCACGTCGCGTTGGGCGTGCGCGACGAAGTCTGCGGGTGGGCTGTTGAGCGCCGGGCTGTGAGAGGTGCCGAACGCGGCGGCGAGACGGGCCATGATGCGACTCGAAAAGTGGAACTTAGGCCGATCCTACTGCAACACGTGGCGGCTTTGCGTCAGAATCGGCGCATGGAACGCTTCGCGGCACCTTGGGCAATGCGACTGCGCACCGCGACCGCGGTCGCGATCCTGGTGCTGATCGGGATGCCGTACGCGTTGTACTCTCTGCAGCCGGAAAACGGGCTCCTCGTTCCGGCCGTCTGCGCGGTTTTCGGGTGCGTGGCGATCGCGCTGGGAGCAATGTTCGTGATCCGCGGCTACAGGCTGGACGAGCAGGGCCTGCATGTGGAGCGACTGCTCTGGGCCGACCACGTGCCACTCGACGAGTTGCGCCGTGCGTGGGCCGATCACGAGGCGACCGCAAAGTCCATGCGGCTCTTCGGCAACAGCGGATTCTTCTGCATCGCAGGCCACTTCAGCAACCGCAAGCTTGGGCGCTACCGGGCGTTCGCGACGGACCCCGTGCGCGCCGTCGTGCTGGAGCTCGCGAAGCGGAAGATCGTCGTCACGCCCGACGATCCCTGGGCATTCCAGGCGGCGCTGCGGCGCCTGTGGCCGGCTGCCGAAATCGGCACGAAACCTGCTCGTTGAGAGGGGCCGGATTGACCGTCGGCGAACCGACGCGTCGAAGTCCGGACACACCGGGATCCGTGCGACATCCTTCACGCTTGAAGCGTGCCACCCGGCCCGAATGTGAATATCACCTTTTCTCGAGGTCAACGGACCGGTAGCTTCGCGCGTAACTTGAAGCCAGCAACATCCGGAGCGCTCGTCCGGCCCGGAGCAGCGTTCAGGTGAAGATCGCAATGAAAAGGATTTGCAATAGACTGGCCCGCCGCGCGCGAGCCTGACCAGGATTTCGGCATGACCTCGATTCAGCCCACCGAGCCGCGCGTGTACGTGTTTCTAGATTTCGATGGCGTGATGCGTCGCCTCAGCTCGAAGCCTTTCAGGTTCGACGCGGATTGCCGCGAGCGATTCGAGAACGTGCTCCGCGAGTATCCACACGCGCGCGTAGTGATCGCGTCGATCTGGCGGCTGGGGCTCTCGCTCGATGCGCTTCGCAAGATGTTCTCCCCGGACATCGCGCCGCGCATCGTCGGGGTGACGCCCGAAGCACCCGGTCTCGTGAAGCACTACCGACTGCGGGAGGTGCTCGGGTATCTCAAGCGCCACGGGGCTTCCGATGCGCCGTGGATCATCATCGACGACAACCGCGCCCAATATCCGGAGGGCGTGAAGGTCATCCCGACGGAACCGCAGAAGGGATTCGACGCCCGCGCCGCGGCAGAGCTGAGCATGGAGCTCCAGATGCCTGGCGGGATGGGCGCCGCGGCGGGATTCGGCGCGCAACTCTGATGTGCTGCGCTGAAGTCTCCCGCGCGGCCCCGTAGCACGTCTTACTTCTTATCCGCCGCGCCGCGACGATCCACCGAGCAGCGCGGGCACTTCGCGAGCGCTACCGAACCGGGCACGGCGGCCCTCTTGCTGGCCGGGGCGCGCCCCGTTTCCGTACACGTCGCCGGATGATGGAAAGCGGGCGTTTGCGTTCGACCGCGGCTGTGGCGCTTCCGCGCTCGCAGCCGGACGTGCCGGCCGAGGCGGCGCATCCGCACTCACGTTGGGGCGTGAGGAATTAGGGCGTGCTGAATCAGGGCGCGGGGACCGCTGTGGCGATCGGGCGGGTGCCTGACGGCCTGTCTGCCGCGACGGACGCTGCGAGCGCCTCGGTTGCTCCCGGCGCGGTGGCTCATGGTGCTGCCGCTCGCTGCTCGGCGGTGCGCTGCCAGGCTCGAATCCCGGCACGATCTCGCGCTCGAGCTTGCACTTGATGAGCTTCTCGATGTCGGCGAGAAAGGCGCGCTCGTCCGGCGATACCAGCGAGATTGCTTCGCCCGGCACGCCGGCACGGCCCGTGCGCCCGATGCGATGCACATACTGCTCGGGAACGTTCGGGAGCTCGTAGTTCACGACGTGCGGCAGCTGCTCGATGTCGAGACCCCGCGCGGCGAGGTCCGTGGCGACGAGGACGCGCATCTCCCCGGACTTGAACCTCGCGAGCGCCCGGGTCCGGGCACCCTGACTCTTGTTGCCGTGAATCGCCGTCGCCTCGATGCCATCCTTGCAGAGCTGCTCGGCGAGACGGTTTGCGCCGTGCTTGGTGCGCGTGAAGACGAGCACCTGCCGCCAGTCGCCCGCGCTCACGAGGTGCGCGAGGAGGGCGCGCTTGCGGCCCTGGTCGACGGGATGCATGCGCTGCACGATGAGTGCCGACTCGTCCTTGCGCGGCGCGACCTGCACGTGCGCCGGGTCGTGCAGCAACCCGCCCGCGAGCGCTCGGATCTCGTCGGTGTAGGTTGCCGAGAAGAGCAGGTTCTGGCGCTTCTTGGGCAGCAGGGCGAGGACCTTGCGTATGTCGTTGATGAAGCCCATGTCGAGCATGCGATCGGCCTCGTCGAGCACGAGGATCTCGACGTGCGAGAGGTTGACCGTCTTCTGACCGATATGGTCGAGCAGCCTTCCCGGTGTTGCCACGAGGACGTCCACACCGCTGCGCAGCGCGTCGATCTGCGGCTGTATGCCCACGCCGCCGAAGACGAGTGTCGAGCGCACCGGCATGTGCTTCCCGTAGATGCGGACGCTTTCCTCGACTTGCGCTGCCAGCTCGCGGGTGGGTGTGAGAACGAGCGCTCGCACTGCATGCCGGCCGCCATGATGCGCGTGACGCGCGAGGTGTTGCAGCATGGGCAGCGTGAATCCGGCGGTCTTGCCGGTTCCCGTCTGCGCGCCTGCCAGAACGTCGCGGCCGGCGAGGATGAAGGGGATGGCCTGCGCCTG
>JAJDOG010000117.1 GCA_022340285.1 Betaproteobacteria bacterium | reverse complement strand
CGCGCTCGATCGCGAGCTCCTCGGCCACGTCGACGAATTCGCACCCGCCGTAGTAGCGCTTGCCCGGATAGCCCTCCGCGTATTTGTTCGTCATCAGCGAGCCCTGCGCGGCAAGCACGGCCGGACTGGCGTAATTCTCCGAGGCGACGAGCGAGAGGAAGTTCTCTTCGCGCGCGACTTCGCCTTGAATGGCTTCCCAGATCTCGGGATCGACGGTAGCCAGCGGTTCGTTATTCAGTGACATGGGCGCGCGCCGAGGAATGGCGCGTAGTCTACCATGCTGCACTGCACCGATCGGGGCGGTGCGAAGCCCGTGTCGTCAGGCAGTCGGCGTGGTGCGCAACTGGCGGGCGAGGGGCCGCGCCGGTGCCAATCGCATGCCTGCCACACGTGGGGCCGGCAGCAAGGCCGCGCTGATCACCAGACGCATGTCACCCTGGGTGTCACCCGGCGCACGGGAGATCAGCGTCAGTTCGGGACCATGCGTCCGGTACTCGACGCGAATGGCGCGACGATCGGCCATGCGCGCCTCGGTCACTCGGTACGCGAACTGGCGCGCGTCGGGAAGCTCCACGACCAGCGTATCGCCGCGGCGTAGCCGCTGCAGCAGGACTCGGTCCTGCGGCGCGTAGATCCGAAAAACGGCGTTCCCGACCGCGCCGGGCAACGGCGTTCCGGCCAGGTGTCCCCACCCGCCCACCGGCGCGCGTTCGCTCGCCTGCCGCAAGACGATCCGCGCCGCACGCTGTCCGGGAATGCTGAGCCGCGCGACGGGGCAGGCCTTGGCACCGGACTGGCTCGAACAACCCGTTCCGTGTTCCGCCACCGGCTCGCTCCAGCTACGCTGCAACAGCGCCTGGGCCACACTGACCTTCCACTGACTGATCGCCGGGCTATCGGCCTGCGAAAGGCCGAAAGCGAGCACGCCCACCCCCAGCCAGAGGAGGCGCTTGCGCGTGACGGAGCCCATGCGTGCCCTCAGTACTCGAGGAAGCCCGCCCCGTCCGAGCTCCCGACGGGGGAAGACTCGACCGGGCCCGTGCGGGAGGGAGGCGTGTGCGGAGCACAGACCCGGCCGAATGGTCCTCCCCGGTCGAGAGACCGGGCCGGTATGGCTCGATCGCGCATCATCCCTGCTCCCGGTCGACGCTCGCTGCCCGGGCGGGCGCCCCGGAGACGGCCGAGTCCGACGGGTTCGCCGTATCTGACGCCGACCCGGAGGCAAGGACCATCACGACCAGGCCCACGACGGCGCTCACTACGACGCCCTGCACCACCGCCGCCAGGACCAGCTTTCCGATGTCGATCCAGATTCGTCCCTGGCGCAGCGGTGGTGACGCAGTGTTCTGGCTCATTCGTCGCCTTTCAGATGCACATCCGCCGCGATGCCGCGCGGCGCTCGACGTTGCGCAGGACCCTGCCCATGCCCGGGATCGCCCCGCTCGCGGCCAGCACGGGCGCGCGCGACGGGCGACGCTTGCGCCGTGCCGGGCCATGCAGGCGAAGCTGCGTCGAACCGTTGCGATGGGTCGATTTCATTGCGGCACCGTCTCGTTTGCTCGTATCGTTCTTTCGTTCTTTCGTTCTTTCGATCTTCTTGCTACACCTCGATTGAACCGCGCTGCCCAGGCTATGCCGGGGCGTATCCGGGCAGCTTAAAGATCAAATCTGGCAACATTCTGGCAATTGCGCTCGGCGCAACGCTCCGCGAATCGGTCACCCGTCAGTCGCGCTATAGTCTTTCGGCGCCCTCAATCCGATCCTTCCAGCCACTCCTCATGAGCCGCCGCATCGCCATCGTCGAAGACGAGCCCGCCATCCGCGAGAACTACGCCGATGTCCTGCGCCGGCAGGGCTACGACGTCC
This sequence comes from Betaproteobacteria bacterium, assembly GCA_022340285.1. Taxonomy (GTDB): domain Bacteria; phylum Pseudomonadota; class Gammaproteobacteria; order Burkholderiales; family SG8-39; genus JAABRB01. The sequence continues at coordinate 36,098 of JAJDOG010000117.1, read as the reverse complement.
TCACGTTCGCCGATCGCGCGCAGGCGATGGAAGGCTTCCGCTCCCGGCTGCCGGATCTGGCAATAATCGACATAGGGCTGGGCGACGAGATCGACGGCGGATTCGCGCTCTGCCGCGATCTGCGCGCGATGTCGACAACGCTTCCGATCATCTTCCTCACCGCGCGCGACAGCGATTTCGACGTGATCGCAGGGCTGCGGATCGGTGCAGACGACTATCTCACGAAGGACGTGAGCCTGCCGCATCTCCTTGCGCGCATCGCGGCACTATTCCGCAGGGTCGAGGTCTTGAGCGCACCGCCCGCCAGCGAGGACGCGCTCGTGCGCGGCGCGCTCAGCCTCGATCTGAAACGCATGACGGCGCACTGGCAGGACAACCCCGTGCCTCTCACGCTGACCGAGTTCTGGATGGTGCACGCCCTGGCCCGCTATCCCGGCCACGTGAAGGACCGCGACAGCCTGATGCGCGAGGCCAATCTCGTCGTCGACGACAGCACGATCACCTCGCACATCAAGCGCATCCGGCGCAAGTTCCAGACCCTGGATCCGAAGTTCGACGCGGTCGACACCGTGTACGGCATGGGCTACCGCTGGAAAGAACCGGGCACATGACCCGCCGTTTTGCGGTCGGCATCCGCGCCAAGCTGCTCGCCGCGTCGAGCGTATTCCTGCTGATCCCCTGGCTCGGCTACGAGTACGTGAGCGAGCTCGAGCGCTTTCTGCGCGACCAGCAGCTGCTCAAGCTCGCCGGCACGGCCGAGGCGGTCGCCACGGCGCTGCACGAGCGCCCGCGGCTGTTCGAGCGGCCGGGAGCGGACCTCGCCACAGTGCGCGACGCTCGCGACGGCGTGGATCCCGGCGCGACCGGACTGCCCGATTCGCCTACTCCGCCTCCCCAACCGGCGCGGCCGGGCAGCGGCGCGGAGATCGAGCAGATCCTTGCGGGGCTGACCCGAACCACCGCGCGGATCTGGGTGGTCGATCGCAATCTGCGCGTGCTCGCGGTCGCCGGCACGCTGCGCCGCATTCCTCCGGACCCCGACGAACCGGGTTCTTCCCTAGGAGGCATCGGGAGCTTCATCGAGACGCGGCTGCTCGGGCCGATCTACCGGCTCATCCTCACCCAGCCGCGCGAGGACTTCGCTGACGACCTCTCGGAGGCGACCGTGGGTCGCTACCGAGAAGTGCAGCGTGCGCTGACGGGGATCCCCACCAATACCCGGCGACCGACCCCCGATGCGCGAGCAGTCGTCGTGTCGGCGGCGCATCCGATCTGGGTCGGCTTCGAGGTGCGCGGCGTGGTGCTGGTCGAGGAAACGACCAACGCGCTGCTCGCCGATCGCAACCGGGCGTTCGAGCGGCTTTTCAATCTGGTGCTCGCCGTCCTGCTTGCGGGCTCGGCGACGCTCTTCATTTTCGCGTCGCGCCTGTCCGGCCGGATCCGGCGACTGCGTGACGAAGCGGAACGGGCAATCGACGCGCACGGTCGCGTGACGGGCAAGGTGACGCCGTCGAGCGCACGGGACGAGCTGGGAGACCTGTCGCGCAGCTTCTCGAGCGCGCTCGACCGGCTCGGGGAATACGCCGCCTACCAGGAGGCGATGGGCTCACGGCTGTCGCACGAGCTGCGCACGCCGATCGCGGTGGTTCGCACATCGCTCGATAACCTCGCGCTGGCGCCGATTGCCCCGGAATCGCGCGTCTACATCGAGCGCGCGAAAGAAGGGATCGCCCGCCTGAGCAGCCTCCTTTCCGCGATGTCGGAGGCGACGCGCCTCGAGCATCTGATGCGCGAAGCCGAGCGCGAACGGTTCGATCTCGCGCGGGTCGTTGCGGGGTGCGTAGAGGGCTATCGCAGCATCTACGCCGGGCGACGCTTCGACCTGCGACTTCCGGACAAGCCGGTGACCATCCTGGGGGTCCCCGATCTCGTGGCCCAGATGCTGGACAAGCTGGTCGCGAACGCGGTCGACTTCGGCCGACCGGGGGCGCCCATCATGATTCGCCTGGCGCCCAGCGACTTCGAGACCACGCTCACGGTCGCCAACGAAGGGCCACCTCTTCCCGACGAGATGCGAGGACGCCTCTTCGAGTCCATGGTCTCGGTGCGGCCCACGCGTGCGGGCGGCGCTCCACACCTCGGGCTGGGGCTGTACATCGTGCGCCTGATCACCGAGTTCCACGGCGGCAAGGCGAGTGCCTCGAACCGCGAGGATGTCGAGGGGGTCGTAGTCAAGGTAAGCTTTCCACCGGAGCCCTTCATCGCCGACTGATGGGGATTTGCCCCCTCGTTCGCTCCACGCGTTGTTGATTTGCGGTGGCACCAACGGAAGCTTTTCGAAAGCCTTTAAACATGGATCGGGCCAAGATCAAGGAGCGCGTGCGGACCCTCTACCCGTCGTTCGCGTCGCTGCCGACCGGGGAGCTCGACGCGCTGCTCGCCGAGTCGCCCGCAAAGACGGTTCCCGCGGAAACCGTGATTTTCGACGAGGAGAACCCGTGCACGGGTTTCCAGCTCCTGCTGGAAGGAACCCTGCGGGTGGTCAAGACCGCGCCGAACGGCCGCGAGCTGCAGCTCTACCGGGTCGTCCCGGGCGACGCCTGCGTGCTCACTTCGAGTTGCCTGCTGGGACACGCGCCGTATTCCGCCCGCGGAATCGCCGATTCCGAGACGACGCTCGTCACGCTGCCAGCGCCGGTGTTCAACAAGCTCATCAGCGGGCACGAGCCGTTCCGGACCTACGTGTTCAGCCTCTTCGCCGACCGCATCGCGGAGCTCATGCAGCTCGTCGAGGCGGTCGCGTTCCAGCGCCTCGACCAGCGCCTCGCCGCACTCCTGCTCGGCAAGGGGAAAATCGTCCATACCACTCATCAGCAGCTCGCCGACGAGCTCGGGAGCGTGCGCGAGATCGTGAGCCGGCTCCTCCGCGGCTTTGCCGATCAAGGCCTGGTTGGTCTCGCCCGCGAGCAGATCGAGATCCTCGACCCGGGCGGGCTGCGCAGCATCGCCGCGCCGTCTTGAGTCCGATCGCACGGTGGCGCCGTCGACCTGGACCCTGCGAGGCCTAGCATGCCGAAACAAGACCCCACCGGACCGGCATTCTGGGAGCAGCGATACCGCGACCAGGTCATGCCGTGGGACGCCGGGCGGGTGCCCGACCTCGCGCGAGCGTTCATCGCCTCGCTGGCGCCGCGGAGCAGAGTCCTGATCCCGGGTTGCGGAACCGCGCACGATGCACGCGCGTTCGCCGAAGCCGGTCACGACGTGGTCGCCGTGGATTTCAGCGAAGCCGCACTGGAAGCAGCTCGCGCCGTGCTGGGCAAGTGGGCGGATTGCCTCCGCTTGGGCGATTTCTTCACGGTCGACCTGGGAAGCCCGTTCGACGTCGTCTACGAGCGCGCGTTTCTGTGCGCACTCCCGCGGCATCTTTGGCCACGCTACGTGCCCCGGGTGGCACAAGTCCTGCGCCCGGGCGGTATGTTGGCCGGCTTCTTCTTCTGGAACGACTCGGAGCGCGGCCCGCCGTTCGGGCTGAAACCGGGCGAGCTCGAAGCGCTCCTTGGCGCCACATTTCATCGCACCGTTGATACCGCCGTCACCGACTCCATAGCGGTATTTCAGGGCAAAGAACGCTGGCAAGTCTGGCTGCGGAATTGAGCCGACACCAGGGCCGACCAGGGCCGTCTCGTTCCGTGGTGAACAAGAAAGGGCGGCCGCAGCCGCCCTTCGCGTTTCGTGCAGCGCGCCGATCAGGCGTTGCCGACGACGAGCTCCCGCACGCGGTTCTTGCCGGCTTGGCGGGCTTCGCCGAGCACCTTCTCGGCGGTCTCGAGCGCCAGCTCGGCGGTGTCCGGGGGCTCCATGTAGGTGACGAGTCCCAGGCCGAAGCTCATCGGCCGCCCCTCGCGGCGCATGTCGATGTCCAGCTTGTCGCGCAACATCTGCGCGACCAGCAACGCGTTGTCGCGAGCCGTCTCGGGCAGCACGATCGCGAACACGTCCTCCTCGATCCGGCCGACCGCATCCGTGCGGCGGACACTCGCGCCAAGCGTGCGGCCGATCAAGCGAACGGGGCGCTCGGCGTCGAGCGCCGCGAGGTCGGCCAGGCCGTCGCAATGGACGAGCACGAGCGTGAACGGCCGACGGTAGCGCTGATGACGATCGAGCTCGATGCTCAGGCGCTCGCTGAATCCCAGCCGATTCATGATGCTGGTCACGACATCGGTACGCGTGGTGGCCCGTGCCCGATCGCTTGCGGCGCGCAAGCCTGCTGTCAGCACGCCCGTAACGACGAGCAGGCCGGTTACCGAGACCGTATCGAATACGAAAGGAAATGTCGCCGGATACGGGTGGCCGAGGAGGAACCCCATCCCCAGCGCGGCGGCGCCCGCTATGAGCGCCATCGCAATCCCTCCAGCCAGTCCAGCGCCCCACGCGGCGAGCACCACCGGCAACGCGTAGAAGGCGGTGAAGCTGGGCGAGTCGCCCGTCAGCGCATCAACCGCTGCGACGCCGATCGCCGCCACGAGCGCGACCAGGAATGACCGCGGTCGGCTGCGGAAGAGCGAGCTGACCGGCGGAGCCCCGCGGCTCGCCGGATCGTGACGTTCGAATTCGCTCATGCTTCCCGGCATCGATTCAATAGAAACGGCTGACGATGGTGAGATCGACGTTGCCACCGGACACGATCACGCCGATCCGACCGCCGCGCACATCGGCGCGGCCTTCGAAAAGGCCCGCCGCACCGAGCGCTCCGGTCGGCTCGACGACGATCTTCATCCGTTCCCACAGAAAAAACATGGCGCGCAGCAATTCCCCGTCGGTCACGGTGGCCATATCGTGAACGTACCGGAGCACTAATGGGAAGGTAATTTTCCCGAGAGAATGCGTTCTCGCCCCATCGGCGATGGTGTCGGGGTTATGGCAGGTCTGAAGCGTTCGGGTCCGGAAAGACCGTGTGGCATCGTCCCCGGCCGCCGGCTCGATGCCGATCACCCGGCATCCGGGCGCGAGCGCCGCCGCAGCGATCGCGCAGCCCGAGATCAGCCCCCCGCCGCCGCAGGGGACGAGAAGCGCGTCGAGCGGCCCGACCTCCTCGAAAAGCTCCTTGGCTGCCGTCCCCTGGCCTGCGATCACGTGCGGGTGGTCGAAGGGCGGAACGACCGCGAGGCCCTGCTCGCGGGCTATGCGCTCGCCCAACGCGTCGCGGGTGGTGAGTTTCGTGTCATATGTCACGATCTCCGCGCCGTAGTCGCGCGTCGCCGCGAGCTTGACGGCCGGCGCGTCGTCCGGCATCACGACGATCGCGCGCATGCCGAGGAGCTTCGCGGCCAGCGCAACGGCCTGAGCGTGGTTGCCCGACGAGACCGCCAGTACGCCACGCTGCTCCCCGGCTTCGGCCAGCCTCGAGAGCGCGTTGTACGCGCCGCGGAACTTGAACGCTCCCGCCCTCTGAAAGTTCTCGCACTTGAAGAACACCTCGGCCCCGACGCGCCGGTTGACGGTCCGGGACGTCAGCACCGGTGTCCGGTGCACGACGCCGGCACCGCGCGCGGCGGCGGATGTCAAATCCGCATAATCGACGGCCGCTTCTGCTTCCGCGTCGCGCATCTCGTTCTCCCGAGTAAGGAATCAGTCGACCGGGTCGTCGGCAGCGCCCCGCGGCAGATGCGCGACATCGCCCCAGCGCTCGATCACCCAGGACCCGCCTCCGAACCATACGTGGTTGACGCTCGCATTGGCGAGCGAATAGTCGCGTTGCGAGTCGGGCGCAGCCCGCGTGGCGTGCCGGTATAGCACGCCGAGTACGCCGCCATGCGTCATCACCGCGATGCGATGTCCGGCATGCGTGCCGGCGATGCGCTCGAGGGCACGCAGCACCCGCGCGCTGAACGCTTCCCCGCTCTCACCGCCCGGGATGACATACGTGGGGTCGCGCCGGGTGAGAAACGCATAGGCCTCGGGATCTTCGCGTTCGATCTCGCCGTAGGTGCGCCCCTCGAATATTCCGTAGTTGCGCTCGCGCAGTTCCGGATCGAGCTCGATTGCGAGGCCGGTGCGATGCACGATCGGCTCGGCGGTCTGCCGCGCGCGGCCGAGGTCGCTCGAAACCAGCCGCTCGACACGGTCTCCCGCGAGGCGCGCGGCGAGCGCATGCGCCTGGGCGAGGCCGACTTCCGTCAACGGACTGTCCTGCCAGCCCTGAACGCGCCCCCATCGATTCCAGAGCGTTTCGCCGTGGCGGATGAGTAAAATGGCCGTGCCGGAACGGATCAAGGGGCTCGAGTCGCGGGAATCGTTCACGTGTTTGGCTAGCGAGTGTGAATGGAAGCGGAGCCAAACCGGCGCCGCGGCAAAATTACCGGCGCGTGACATTCCGATGCGGCGCGATTCGCCCCGATAGTTTAGTTTATCGGCGCCGGTAACGCGGCACGAGCAGACGACCCATGGCCCTGACAATCGACGCCACCACCGGCACGCACATCGGCGATCGCAAAGAACAGCAGGACCGTGTCGCGATCATCCCGAGCAAGCGGGTCAAGGGCACGGCGCTCGTGGTGCTTGCCGACGGCGCCGGCGGGTACACCGGCGGCGCCGCTGCGGCGTCGCAGGTCGTCACCACCGCGACAAACCTCTTTGAGAACTTTTCCCCCAAGGACGAGTCGCCCGAACAGCTCTTGCGCGAGATCGTCGTCGAAGCCCATACCGTCATCAAGCTGAACCGGCTCCTCACCGAGGAAGAGCCCCACAGTACGTTCGTGGCGCTTCTGCTGCAGCCGGACCGGGTCGACTGGGGTCACGTCGGCGACAGTCGCCTGTATCATTTCCGGGGCGCCGAGCTGATGCATCGCACGCCCGATCACTCGCTCGTCGAGCAGCTGACCCGCGAAGGCCAGATCAAGGAGGAAGACCGTCACAATCACCCGAACCGGAACCTCCTCCTTCAGGCCCTCGGTCAGTCGGAGGTGCCCGAACCGACTTTCGGCTCGTCGACGCCGCTGGCCGACGGCGATACCTTTCTGCTCTGCTCCGACGGGCTGTGGGACTACTTTCCCGACGCCGAGCTCGCGAAGATCCTCTCGACGCTGCCACCCCGCAAGGCAGCCGAAATGCTGGTCACCGGCGCGCGCGGCCGTGCCAACGGCAAGGGGGACAACCTCACCCTCGCGCTAGTCAAGCTCGCCGAGGCGCCCGTGCAAGCCAAGCCCGTCGCCGACGACTGGCGGACGCAGGCGCCACCGCTTCCGGCGCGATGACGCACGTGTCGCGGGCGCGCGCATCGAGCGTGACCGTGAACTTCATCAGCTCGTCGCGGCGAAACGCCACGACTTCAACCGTGTCCCCCGGCCGGTAACGCGCCAGCAGCGCGGCCCAGTTCCCGGGCGTCGCGCGCAGCCCGTCGATCGCAACGATCACGTCCCCGGAAGAAAGCCCCGCGCGCTGCGCGGCGCCGCCGTCGAGCACCTGACTGAGCTTGAGCTCGGCGCCGTCATTTGCCACGCGCGCGCCGATCGTCACCCTACGCGCCAACTCGCGCGCCGGCGTCGATGCGGCCCGCCCGCCACGGTCGGAAGATGATTCGGCCGGTCGCAAGGTGAGGCCGAGCCCGACGGTCTTGAGCATGCGCGCGAGCGGAAGCTCGTCCGTCGAGCGCAACGCACGATCGAAGAAGCCGCGTAGCCGCAACCCCGTCACCTCCGCGGCCGTTCTTTCCACGCCGTCTTCCGGCACGCCGATCGCCATCCTTCCGTAACGCGCCCACAGCGCTCGCATGACGTCATCGAGCGATTTCCGCCCGCGCGTTCGATCGCGGATCAGGAGATCGAGGCAGAGCGCGATCAGGCTCCCTTTACCGTAATAGCTGACGCCTGCATTCACGGAGTTCTCGTCCGGGCGGTAGTACTTGATCCAGGCGTCCCAGCTCGACTCCGCGACCGTCTGTCGTGTCCGCCCCGGGTTACGCAGCAATGTGGTCGCGCCGCGACCCAGCAGCTCGAGATAGTCGCGCTCCGAAATCAGGCCGCAGCGAACAAGCGCGAGGTCGTCGTAGTAGGACGTGATGCCCTCGAAGGCCCATAAGAGCGAGGTGTTGTTTTCGCGGTCCAGGTCGTAGGGCGTAAACGCCGCCGGCTTGATGCGCTTGACGTTCCACGTGTGGAAGTATTCGTGGCTCGCGAGCCCCAGGAAAGTCCGATAACGCTCGTCGGGTCCGCCGCCGTCGCGGGACGGAAGGTCGTCTCTGGCACAGAGCAAGGCGGTCGATGCCCGATGCTCCAGCCCGCCGTACCCGTCTCCGACCGCGGTGACCAGGAACAGATAGCGATCCATCGGGGGCGGCGTGCCCCAGAATCGGATGTGATGCGCGCACAGCCGCCTGAGGTCGCGGCACAGCCTTTCCATGTCCACGTCATGCCGCCCGGTGATGGCGATTTCATGCCGCACGCCACGCGCAACGAACGCACCAAGCGCAAACGCGCCCATTTCGACCGGGTGATCGATGAGCTCGTCGTAGTCCGCCGCAACGTAGGTTCCGAACCCGTGACGCGGCGCGCGCCTGCGGCGCATTGCGGTCGCAACACGCCACCCGCGGTAACGTGCCCCGCGCGGCGGCAGGATTTCCACTTCACAGCGACGCGACTCCGCGCCGAGCACGCGCAAGAAGACGCACGGTCCGTTGAAAAAGCCGTGCGTGGTGTCCAGATGCGCGCCGCGGACCGAAAGGTCCCACGCGTGGATTTCGGCCGTGACGGTCAGCGGGCCGCGGCACGGCGCCGCGCGCCACGTGTGCTTGTCGACCTTGGCGATTCGCACCGGCCGGCGGCCGCTGGTGGCATGGATTTCGACCACGTTCCGCGCGAAATCGCGGATCAGATAGCTGCCGGGGATCCAAGCCGGCAATGCGAAGCGCTGCCCGGCAGGGTCGGGACTTGCGACCGTGACGCTCACCTCGAACCGATGCGCCTCCGGCCGCTTGGGCTGGATGCGGTAGCGTACCGCTTCGCTCGCCATCGGTGAGCGCCTCAGCGGATCACGAGGCTGATGCGATACTCGCCGCGCAACAGCGACAGTCGAACGGTTCCTTCCACGCCTCGCATCGCGGCGATCAGCTCCTGTACGCTGCGCACGCGGACGCGGTTGACGCCGTAGACGATGTCGCCCGGACGAATTCCGTTGCGAAAGGCCGCGCTCCCCTGCTCGACCGCGGTGACGACGACGCCCTCGACGTGCCCGTACATCGGCATGCCCCGCTCGACGTTCGCCACGCGCGCCCCGGCGAGCTGGGGAATCGTCTCGCCGGTCACTTCCGTGGCCTTGTAGAGCTCACCGACCCGCGCCCGGATCTGCATCGTTTTCCCGCCGCGCAAGACCTCGAGGTCGATCTGTTCGCCGATCGGGATCAAACCGACGCGGTTGCGCAGCTCGCTCGAGGTGCGCACCTTGTGACCGTTTACCGCGAGCACCACGTCGCGTGGTCGAAGCCCTGCCCGCTCCGCCTCGGAGCCACGCTCGATCTGCGCGACCACCGCGCCCTCGGTCTCCTTGACCCCGAGCTCCGCGGCCAGCTCGGGCGTGAGGTCCTGCGTGCTGACGCCCACGCGCCCGCGCCGCACTTCGCCGAAGCGCAGGATCTGGTCGAGCACCGCGCGCACCATGTGCACCGGCACGGCGAAGCCGATTCCGACGTTGCCCCCCGCCGGACCGATGATCGCCGTGTTGATGCCCACGAGCTCGCCGGCGAGGTTGACGAGCGCACCGCCCGAGTTGCCAGGGTTGATGGATGCGTCGGTTTGAATGAATTCCTCGTAGCCTTCAACGCTCAGCCCCGTGCGCCCCAGCGCGCTCACGATTCCGGATGTGACCGTCTGGCCGATCCCGAACGGATTGCCGATCGCGACGACGAAATCCCCGACGTTGAGTGCCTCGGAGTCGCCCCACTTCACCGCTGTCAGTCGGTCGGGCGGGATACGCAGCACGGCGACGTCGGTGCCCGGATCGACGCCGACCACCTCCGCCTTCAGGACCCGACGATCCTTCAGGCCGACCAGGATGCGGTCGGCATCCTTGACGACGTGATGGTTGGTGATCACGAGACCCCGCGCCGCATCGACGATGACGCCGGATCCCGCGGCCTGTTCCTCCCGCTGGGGTCGCTCGGGCAGGTCGAAGAACCGCCGGAAGAACGGATCCGCGAACAGCGGATTTTCCTCGGGCGTGCGCATCTCGACCGCGATGTTCACGACCGCGGGCGTCACCTCCGCGATCATGGGCGCAAGCGATGGGAGCTTCTGCCCGCTCACCACGGCGGGTAGCTGCGCGAGCGCAACCTCCGCGAAGGCAAGCAGGAGAAGCGTCAACAGTGATCGAATTGCGTTCACGGTTTCCCGGCTTCGTGTCTTCTATACGGCATTCAGGTCGTCCGGCGTATCGATGTCGCGCAGCACGCCCGGATCGTCCACTTCGACCACGCGGATGCGCTCGTGATCGCGCTTCAGCAGCGCGCGGGCCCCCGCGTCGCCGGTGAGCGCTTCGAGGTCGTCTCGATAGCGCGCCGCAAACGCGACCGGGTGACCTCGCATGCCCCGGTACGAAGGTGCCGCCAGCTCCGCGCCGTCTCGCAGCGCCGCGGCGACGCTGCGTATGGTCTCGGGCGAGACGAATGGCATGTCCGCGAGGGCCACCACCCATCCGGAAGCCTCGGGCGTCGCCGCAATCGCGTGCGCGAGCGAGTGTCCCATTCCGGATACCGCTTCCGCGCAGACCGACACTTCCACTCCCGCCTCGCCGAGCGCACGCTCTAGCTCAGGCACATCCGGACGCACCACGGCGACCACCCGGTCGAGCGCAGCGCGCAGATTCGTCGCGGCCGCCACGGCAATCGGTGTCCCGTCGGGCAGCGCATGCAGAAGCTTGTTCGCATTGAACCGCGTCGATGCGCCAGCGGCCAGAAGGACGCCGACGATCGTTGCATGCGGAACGGCTTGCTGGCCGGTCACGCGCCGCGCCCGGCCCGTTCGCGACGCCAGCGCCAGCCTGCCCGGGCGGCGCTCAACCTCCGGGGACGACGCACCCGGCGGAGCTTTCGGCCGTCTCCGGCGCGACGAGCTCCGGCACCTTCACGCCGTGGCGGACCGCCGTCATTTCAGCGAGGATTGCCACCGCAATCTCAGGTGGGGTCTTGCAGCCGAGGTCGAGTCCGACCGGTCCGTGCAGCCGCGCGATCTCCGCGGCCGACAGATCGAACCCGGTCAGGCGCTTGCGGCGAGCGTTGTTGTTCTTCCTGGAGCCGAGCGCGCCGACGTAGAAGGCCGGCGACTTCAGCGCTTCGAGGAGCGCAACGTCGTCGAGCTTCGGGTCGTGCGTGACGGCCACCACCGCGCAGTGACCGTCGAGGTTCATCTGCTGGACCACGTCGTCCGGATAGCCGCGGTTGAGCGTGGTGCCCGGCACCTCCCACTCATCGGCGAATTCCTCGCGTGGATCGCAGACGGTCACGTGATAGTCGAGTGCCCGCGCCATTTGGGACAGGTACTTCGAGAGCTGTCCGGCGCCGATGACGAGCAGGCGCCAGCGCGGGCCGAGCACCGTCCGTAGCACCTTTCCGTCGAACTGCAGGACATCGGCCCAGTTGCCGGGCTCGAGTCGCGTCGCGCCGGTCTCCATGTCGAGAACGCGGGCAACCAGCTCGTGCCGCTCGACGATCTCGAGCAGCTCGTCGAGCTTCGAGTCCTTCGAAAGCGGCTCGAGGGCGATCTCGAGCGTGCCACCGCATGGCAGCCTGAAGCGCTCGGCCTGCTCCTTCGTGATCCCGTAGGTGATCATTCCGGGCCTGCCGCTCGCGAGCTCACCCGCCCGGACCTTGTCGATCATGTCGTCCTCGACGCAGCCGCCGGAAACCGAGCCGATAACGTGTCCGTCGTCGCGGATCACCAGCATGGCACCGACTGGCCGCGGCGCCGAACCCCAGGTCTTGACGACGGTTGCGAGCGTCGCGCCACGACCGGCCTTGACCCAGCTCGCCGCGCTCTTGATGACTTCCAGATCGACGCTGTCCATCCAATAGCTCCGTGTTGCGTAGCGCAAAATGGCAATTCTACGCCTGTTTCTCAGTGCGGGAAGGAGGGTAACGGGAGGAAACCGGCGGGTTTCCTCCTGTTTGTGACCTTCCAGCTTTGTTCTTCGTTTCCTCCCGTTACCCTCCTTCCCGCCGGCGCGTGCGAGCGGCTCCCGGTTGCTTCGGCTAGTCGCATAAGCTACGATTTATTCTGAATTCTCGGCGTGCCCGTTCGGCGGCCCGCCCAATTCCCGACATCGAGGCCAAAGGAGGAATTCCGGAGGGTTTCGCTTTCGCAATTCGTCGACCCGTTCGAAGCACCGTGTGCTCGGGCGCCGAGCATCCAGAATACTAACCACGCGCATCACCGTAAGGAGGAGTCATGCCAGTCAAAGTTTCCATGACCGTGAACGGCAAGCCGGTCTCGGCCGAAGTCGAGGAGCGCACGCTCCTCGTGAACTTCATCCGGGAGCACCTGCGCCTCACGGGCACCCACGTCGGCTGCGACACCGCGCAGTGCGGCGCCTGCACGATCGAGATGAACGGTGACGCCGTCAAGGCCTGCAACATGCTCGCGATGCAGGCCGAGGGCGCCAAGATCACCACGATCGAGGGCATCGCCGCGGCCGATGGCACGTTGCATCCGATGCAGGAAGCCTTTCGCGAACACCATGCCCTGCAGTGCGGATTCTGCACGCCGGGTATGGTGATCAGCGCGATCGACCTCGTGCGGCGTCATCCGAATCCCTCCGAAGAAGTCGTGCGCGCCGAGCTCGACGGCAACTTCTGCCGCTGCACGGGTTACCACAACATCGTCAAGGCCATTCTCGACGCAGCGCCAAAAGTGGCGGCAATGCGCTGAGCGGCCGGGAGATCGCCATGGCCAGCATGAACATCATCGGCACCTCGGTGAAGCGCACGGAAGACTATCGCTTTCTCACCGGAGGCGGCCAATACACCGACGACGTCGCCCCGCACCACGCGACTTACGCCGTATTCGTGCGCTCACCGCACGCCCACGCAAAGATCAAGGGGATCAAGACGGACAAGGCGGCGAAAGCGCGCGGCGTCCACGCTGTCTACACCGGCGACGACATCGCGAAAGCCGGGATCAACGGGCTGCCGTGCGGATGGCTGATCACCGACGTCAACGGCCAGCCGATGAAAGAACCGCCCTATCCGGTCCTCGCACAGGGCAAAGTCCGGCACGTGGGCGAACGTGTCGCGGTGGTGATCGCCGACACCCTTCACGAGGCCCGGGACGCCGCGGAACTCGTCGAGGTCGACTACGAAGTCCTGCCTGCGGTCGTCAATGGCGCCGAAGCACGCAAGAAAGGGGCGCCGGTGCTTCACGAAATCGCGCCCGACAACACCTGCTACGTCTGGGCGATCGGCGACAAGGCGAAAGTCGACGACGTCTTCAAGAGCGCGGCGCACACTACCAAGCTCGAGTTCGTCAACAACCGGCTCATTCCCAATGCGATCGAGCCGCGCGCGGCGATCGGCAACTACAGCCGCGCGGAAGATGCCTATACGCTGCACGTCGCCAGCCAGAACCCGCACGTCGAGCGGTTGCTCATGACTGCCTTCGTGATGGGGCTTCCGGAGCACAAGGTGCACGTGATCGCCCCGGACGTGGGCGGTGGATTCGGATCCAAGATCTACCTGTATGGCGAGGACGTCGTCGTCACCTGGGCCTCGAAGCAGATCAACCGCCCGGTGAAGTGGACCGCGGACCGCGTCGAGTCGTTTTCGTCCGATGCCCATGGACGCGACCACGTCACGACCGCCGAGCTCGCGCTGGACAAGGACGGCAAGTTCCTCGCGATGCGCGTGCACACGACCGCGAATGTCGGCGCCTACCTTTCCACCTTCGCGTCCTGCGTCCCGACCATCCTCTACGCCACGCTGCTCGCCGGGCAATACACCACACCGGTGATCTACTGCGAGGTCACCGCGGTCTTCACCAACACCACGCCGGTGGACGCCTATCGCGGCGCCGGGCGCCCCGAGGCGACCTACGTCGTGGAGCGTCTGGTCGAGACGGCGGCGCGCGAGATGAAGATCGATCCGGCCGAGATCCGGCGGCGCAACTTCATCAAGGAGTTCCCCTACCAGACGCCGGTCGCGCTGCTCTACGACACGGGCAACTACAATGCCACGCTCGATGCCGCGACGAAGCTCGGCGACGTCGCGGGCTACGCGAAGCGCAAGGAGCAGTCGAAGGCGCGTGGCAAGCTGCGCGGCATCGGCTACAGCTGCTACATCGAGGCGTGCGGCATCGCGCCGTCCAGTGTCGCGGGTTCGCTCGGCGCGCGCGCCGGACTCTACGAAGCCGGGGAAGTGCGCGTTCATCCCACGGGCAAGGTGACGGTCTTCACCGGCTCGCACTCGCACGGCCAGGGCCACGAGACGACGTTCGCGCAGGTCGTCGCGAGCCGGCTCGGCATTCCGATGGACGACGTCCACATCGTGCACGGCGACACCAGCAAGATCCTGTTCGGCATGGGCACCTACGGCTCGCGCTCGATCGCGGTCGGCGGCACCGCCATCGTCAAGGCCGTGGACAAAGTCATTGCCAAGGGGAAAAAGATTGCGGCGCACCTGATGGAGGCCGCCGAGAACGACGTCGAGTTTTCGGACGGCATCTTCAGGGTCACGGGTACCGACAAGCAGGTTCCGTTCGGGCAGGTGGCGCTCACAGCCTACGTGCCGCACAACTATCCGCACGACAAGCTCGAGCCGGGCCTCAACGAGAACGCTTTCTACGATCCGTCGAACTTCACTTTTCCGGCCGGCTCGTACGTCTGCGAGGTGGAGGTGGATCCCGATACCGGAAAGACCTCGATCGAGAGCTTCGTGGCGGTGGACGACTTCGGCAAGATCATCAACCCGATGATCGTCGAAGGCCAGGTACAGGGCGGTCTCACGCAGGGCATCGGCCAGGCGCTCATGGAGGGCTGCCGATACGACAGCGCGAGCGGGCAGCTCCTCACCGGCACGCTGACCGACTACTGCCTGCCGCGCGCCGAGGACGTGCCGCATTTCAAGATCGACACGCGCGAGACGCCCTGCACCCACAACCCGCTCGGGGTGAAGGGCTGCGGCGAGGCCGGTGCGATCGGCGCGCCGGCCGCACTCATGAACGCGATCACCGACGCGATCGGCGTTCGCGACCTGGCGATGCCGGCCACGGCAGAAACCGTGTGGCGTGCCATAGCGATGAAGAAAGCGGCCTGAGGCCCTCGAGGAGACGAGAAAATGTATGCATTCACCTATCGCAAAGCCAAGGATGTCAAGGACGCTGCTGCCGGTCTCGCCAAGAACGCCGATGCCAAGCTGCTCGCCGGAGGACAAAGCCTCATCGCGGCGATGAAGCTGCGGCTCTCGGCACCACCGGAGCTCATCGACCTCGGAACCATCAGCGAGCTTCGCGGCATCAAGTCGGACGGGAAAAATGTCGTGATCGGGGCCATGACCCGGCATGCCGAGGTCGCCGCCTCGACGGACGTGAAGAAGGCCATCCCCGCCCTCGCCTACCTCGCTAGCCAGATCGGCGACCGCATGGTGCGCAACATGGGCACCCTCGGCGGCGCCATCGCTCACAACGACCCGGCCGCGGACTACCCGGCCGCCGTGGTCGGCCTCGGCGCAACAGTGGAGACCAACAAGCGCAAGATCGACGCGGACGCGTTCTTCAAGGGCATCTACGAAACGGCGCTCGATCCGGGCGAGATCATCACCTCGGTCTCGTTCCCGATTCCGAAGCGCGCCGCTTACATGAAGTTCAAGCAGCCGGCCTCGCGCTTCGCGATGGTGGGCGTGATGGTCGCCGACACCGGCAAGGACGTCCGGGTCGCCGTCACCGGCGCCGGTCCGTGCGTGTTCCGGGTGAAGGAGATGGAGCAGGCGCTGGGTAAGAAATTCGCTCCGGACTCGGTCGCGAACATCAAGGTGCCCGACAAGGGCCTCAACTCCGACATCCACGCATCGGCCGAGTACCGCGCGCATCTCGTCACGGTCATGGCCAAGCGGGCAGTCGAAGCCGCGTTGAAGTAGCGCACCGGCGCGCCCGAGAGGCGCGCACTCAACCATTGGCCCTCCGGTGAGGGCCATTTTTTTGGGGAAACCCACCCGGCCCAAGGCCGCGAGTGGCGACCGGACGCGAGTTCAAGTACCCTCAGCTAGATCGTTCCGCCAATTCTCGCCAGCATTCCAATGAACGCCAAGCGCAAGACAGACGTCCCTAACTCGATCGACGACACCGAGACCCTGCTCGCCGACGCCGACTATGTAGCCGAGCGCAGTCTTGCGACCGCGGTTTTCCTGAGCCTGCGCATGGGACGGCCGCTGTTTCTCGAGGGCGAGGCCGGCGTCGGGAAGACCGAGATCGCCAAGGTGCTCGCCACGACGCTTGGTCGCCGACTCGTGCGCCTGCAGTGCTATGAGGGGCTCGACGTCGCGAGCGCCGTGTACGAGTGGAACTATTCGCGGCAGATGATCGAGATCCGGCTCGCCGAAGCGGAAGGCGTGAAGTCGCGCGAGGGGCTGTCCGAGGACATCTTCTCCGAGCGGTTCCTGATCCGCCGGCCGATCCTCCAGGCGCTCGAGGGCGATATCGCCGGACCGCCGGTGCTGCTGATCGACGAACTCGACCGCACCGACGAGCCTTTCGAGGCCTATCTCCTCGAGGTGCTCTCGGATTTCCAGGTCACCATTCCCGAGATCGGCACCGTCAAGGCGGACAACCCGCCGATCGTGGTGATCACCTCGAACCGGACCCGCGAGATTCATGATGCGGTCAAGCGGCGTTGTCTCTACCACTGGGTCGACTACCCGGATGCGGCGCGCGAGCTGGAGATCTTGCGCCGCAAGGCACCCGGCGCCGCAGAGCAGCTCTCGAAAGAAGTCGTGGCGTTCGTGCAACGACTGCGAGGCATGGATCTCTTCAAGCTGCCGGGCGTCGCCGAGACCATCGACTGGACCCGCGCCCTCACCGAGCTCGACCGGCTCGCGCTCGACCCTCAGGTGATCCACGACACGCTCGGCGTGCTCCTCAAGTACCAGGACGACATCGCCCGCGTGCAGGGCTCGGAGGCCGCGCGGATCTTGTCCGAGATCAAGGCCGAAGTCGCCGCACAATAGTGCAGTAGATGTCCGGAAAGCTGGCCGAGAACGTCATGCACTTCGCCCGCGTACTGCGCGCCGCGGGGCTGCCGGTCGGGCCAAACAAGGTCATCGACGCGCTGCGCGCCCTCGAGGTCACGGGCATCTCACGGCGTGACGACTTCTACTGGACGCTCGCCGCCGTGTTCCTCGACAAGCGCGAGCAGTTCGAGCTCTACGATCAGGCCTTCCACATATTCTGGCGCGACCCGAGGATGCTCGAGCGCGTCATGGCGCTGCTGCTGCCGCAGGTGTACGGGCGCGCGGAGCCCGACGAGCCGCCGCCCCCGCCGAGCCGGCTGGCCGAGGCGCTGCTGCCGCAAGCTAGACAGGCCGAGCGGCCGGACGAGGCGCCCGAGCAGATCGAGATCGACGCGGCCTTCACCGTCTCCGAACGCGAGGTGCTGCAGCAGACCGATTTCGAGAGCATGACGAACGAGGAGCTTGCGCAGGCCAAGAAGCTGATCGCCACGCTGCGCATGCCCATTCCGGAGGTGCGCACCCGCCGCCTCAGGCGCGATCCCCGCGGCCCGCGCATCGACATGCGCGCGTCGCTGCGCGCGAGCCTGCGCTCCGGCGCCAATCTGATTGCCCTCGAGCGCCGCTCGCAGACCCGGCGCCATCCTCCCCTTGTCGTGCTCTGTGATATCTCGGGCTCGATGAGTCGCTACTCGCGGATGTTCCTGCACTTCCTGCATGCAATCACCAACGACCGCGATCGCGTCTACACCTTCGTGTTCGGAACCCGTCTCACCAACATCACCCGGCATCTGCGACACCGCGACGTGGACGTAGCGCTCACCCACGTGGCGCAGGCAGTCGCGGACTGGTCGGGCGGCACGCGTATCGGAACGAGCCTCAGGGAATTCAACCTGAAATGGTCGCGCCGCGTGCTCGCGCAGAACGCAGTGGTGCTGATGATCACGGACGGGCTGGATCGCGACCTGGGTCACGAGCTGCGCGAACAGATGGAGCGGCTGCACAAGTCATGCCGCCGACTCATCTGGCTAAATCCGCTGCTGCGCTACGAGGGTTTCGAGCCACGCCCGGCCGGCGTGCGCGCGATGCTGCCGCACGTGGACGCGTTCCTGCCTGCTCACAATATCGAGAGTCTCGTCGACCTCGCTCGGGCGCTCTCCGGGACGCCTCAGCGCGCCGAGCATCCACGCGTGGCGGCATGAGCGCCGAGTCGCGGCCGTGCGCGCGGGAAGGCGCGGACCGCACGGGATGCGATAATCGGATTCGCACGCCAAGCCTTGGAGAGTTGCAATGGAGATGACCGGTGAACACCTTATCCCCGTCCCGCAGCAGAAGGTCTGGGACGCGTTGAACGACCCGGAGGTGCTCAAGGCCTGCATCCCGGGTTGTGAGACGATCGAGAAAGTCTCGGACACGGAGTTCAAGGTGGCGCTCACCGCGGCCGTCGGACCGGTGAAGGCGAAGTTCAACGGGAAGCTCCTGCTCGCCGACCTGAACCCGCCGAACTCCTACGCAATCTCGTTCGAAGGTTCGGGCGGCGCAGCCGGCTTCGGCAAAGGCGGCGCGACCGTCGTTCTCGCGCCGGACGACACCGGCACGAAGCTCGTCTATTCGGCAAAGGCGACGGTGGGCGGCAAGCTCGCGCAGGTGGGCTCGCGGCTGATCGACGGGGTCGCGGCCAAGATGGCGAGCGATTTCTTCAGCCGCTTCAATCAGCAGATCGCGCCAGCCGTCGTCGCAGCGGAGGGCGAAGCCGCGAAGGCACCCGCTCCGACCGGCGGAATCAACCGGACCTGGATCATTGCGGGCGTGATCATCGTGATCCTGATTCTTGCCTACGTGGCGCTGCGAAGCACATAACCACCCCGGCTGCTTCGCAGCCACCCCTCGTTGAAAAGGAGGGATGAGGCCTCAGGAGCTCGCCCGCGGGAGGCGTAGCCGCTCCGCGACGAGGCGTGCCGCGGCAAGATCCTCCAGCGCCGTACCCACCGACTTGAACAGCGTGACAGCGCCGGCGTCGCGGCGCCCGCTTGCGCGTCCGGTCACCAGGTCGGCGAGCTCCGCGCGGATGTGCGCCCGCGCCAGCACGCCGCGCTCGATCGGCTGGACCAGGTCACCCGCCTCGACGAGCGTGCCGGCAAACGTGTCGACATAGAGCTCGGCGCGCAGCATGAGCGCATCGTCGACCTCCCGCATGTCGCGGGTGAACCCTCCGACGAGATCGACGTGTGTTCCGTCGCGAACACTTTTTCCGGGCACGACCGGCTCGCGTGCGGTGGTGGCGCAAGTCACGACGTCCGCTTCGGCCAGCGCGGCATCGAGGTCATTCGCTCGCTGGGCCGGAATTCCCAGCTCGACCAGTTCCGCCGCGAGCGCACGGGCGCGCTCCGGCCTGCGCCCCCAGACGAGAACGCGCTCGATCGATCGCGCGGCGCAGTGGGCCTCCGCCATGTACCGCGCCAGTCTGCCCGCCCCCACTACGAGCAAGACGCGCGAATCGGCGCGCGAGAGGAATGTCGAGGCGAGCGCGGAGGCGGCGCCGGTGCGCCTGAGCGTCAAGGCTTCGCCGTCGAGCAACGCGACGGGATGCCCCGTGGCGCCGTCAAGAAGGACGTAGAGCGCGGAGACGCTCGCGAGACCCCGCGCCGGATTGCGCGGAAACACCGTGACGATCTTCACGCCGATGTCGCCATCGTGACGCCATGCCGGCATGAGCAGCAACCGGTCGCCGGCCGGCGTGACCGCATGGCTCGCGCGCACCGGCGCCTCCGCACCCGCAGCGAATGCGGTGCGCAGTGCCGAAATCAGCGAGGGATAGTCGAGCGCGGCGTGGATGGCCGCGCTCGAGACATATGGCAGCTCACCGCCGTGCGGCGGTCCAGCGGCCTTCATCGTGCCCGTCGCCCGAGTGTACGGTGCCTTCCATCTGACTGCCGTTCACGCGTCCGCTGAATTCATGCCGCATGCCACTGTTGTCGACCCAGGCGAAGCTGATCCGATCGCCGTGCAGCGCCGCGTCACGCAGCCCCGCCTCGAGCTTGCCGATCTTCAGGTGGCCGTTGATCTTCTGGTAGTGCTGCGTCAGCACCAGATCGCGGGTCTGGCCGCGCGCATTGAGCTGCCACGCGCCCTGCACCTTGGCAGGCACGATCCACAGAAACGCCAGACGGCCTTCGAGGCTGGTCCGCTCGTCGGGCTCCCAGTCGTCCATGTTGAACTGGTGCGAGACGAGACGCGTGCCGGGCTTCATGCTGAGCAGCTTCGGGCGCAGCTTGAGGTTGAGCCCGGGCAGCAGGTACATCGTGATGACCGTCGCCTCGCTGAAATCGCTCTCGAAGATGTCGGCCTTGATGAATTTCACCTTGTCGGAGACGCCTTGCGCGCGCGCCGAGCGGTTGGACAGCGCCACCATGTCCGGGTTGTATTCGATGCCGATCGCGCGCGCGCCGATCTTCTTCGCCGCCGCGATCGCGATACGCCCGTCGCCGGACCCGAGATCGATCACGAAATCCTTTGGCGTGGCCTGCGCCATGCGCAGCATCCGCTCGACCAGCTCCTCGGGTGTGGGCACCCAGATCACGTCCTTGCCCGCCTGGCCGACATGGGGAACGAATTCGTCCTTCTGGACCGGCGCCTGCGCGCACGCGACGCCGGCAATCACGACCGAGATGACGAAGCCTGCAAACGTACGCAAGACGGCCGCGCTGGCCGCGCTCGATGACTTCATGGAAGACTCCTTTGGGGGACGGTTCTGAATCCGTGCGACCGCATCATAACTCCCCTGAGAATGGACGACGAGATCCTTGCGGCCGGCGCGGCGATGACGGGGGCATCTGCCCCAACGCCGCGAAACTCGTGAGCCGGCCCGCCAGCGCGCTCGCCGCGACCGTCGCCGGGCTGGCGAGCCAGACCTGGCCGGGACCGGACCGCCCCGGGAAATTACGGTTCTGTGCGCTCACCGTGATCTCATCCGGCGATGAGGAAGCCCCCGGTCCGGCGTTCACGCAGGCACCGCAGCCAGGCTCAACGGCCTCGACGCCGGCTTCCCGAAGCGTTTCGAGCATGCCGCGCGCAGCGCAATAGTCACGCACATCCAGGCTGCCGAACTGAACATAGAACCGGACGTTTTCCGCCACGCGTAGCCCGTGCGCAATGCCCCATTCGAGCACCTCGTGCACGCGATCGAGATCCTCGCGCTTGGCGCCCGTGCAGGAGCCGCAATACGCCACGTCGATCGGAACCGGATCGGCGAGCGCGTCGATCTCCACGCCGTGTCCCGGGTCGCCGGGGCGGGCGACCATGGGTCGCACGGCGCCGCAGTCGATATCGAGGGTGTGCGCGAATTCCGCGTCCGGATCGCTGACCAGCCACGGCTCGGGCTGCAGGTCAACACCGCGTCGCTCGCTCAGGAAGCGCAGCGTCTCCGCATCCGGCGCGACGATCCCCGTGAAGCCGCCGATCTCGGCGGACATGTTCGTGAGCGTCGCGCGCTCGTCCGTATTCATGGCGGCAACGGCGTCGCCGCAATACTCGATGACCTGGCCGACCGCTCCGCCTTCGCGGACGTGCGGGAGTCGCAGGAGATGCAGGACCAGGTCCTTCGCCGCCACACCCCGGCCGAGGCGGCCGCGGAGCACCACCCGGCAGGTTGGCGGAACGGTGAGCCGCACGTCGCCGGTGAGCCACGCGCTCGCCATGTCCGAAGCGCCGATGCCGAACGCGAGACAGCCAAGCGCGCCGGCATGGGGGGTGTGTGAATCGGTCCCCACGACGATGTGACCGGGGATCGCATACCGCTCGGTCACGATCGAATGACAGATGCCTTCCGATCCGTCCCGATCGGCAAGCAAACCGTGCGCGCGAATGCCGTGCCGGGCGCAGAACTCGGCTTGCCGCGTGCCGAGCGCCTGCGCCGCGTCGAGCAACGCTCCGCCGCGATCGTGCTGCGCGGCGCTCCACCTCGGAAAGGCGAGGTGCTCCTGGAAGGCGAGGACCGAGCCCGGATCGCGTACGCGCGTGCCTTCGCCGAAGGCCTGCTCGAATATCGTCGCGGCCATGGGTGTCAGATACTCATGTGAATAGCGCCAGTGCGCGCGCACGAAGACCGCGTCGCCTGGGCGCACGCTTCGAACGCCGACCTGCGGGATCGCGACGTCGTCGCCGCCCGAGTCGGTCACCACCGAACGGGCGATCAGCTTTTCGGCAAGCGTCATGGCACGCGGCCCATGATCGGGAACCGGGACGGGTGCGCCGCCCCGCCGGCGCTCGCGGGTGAACGCCGCCAGTCCACCCGAACGGATGATGGCGGCCGTGATCGGATCGTGCCCGCGCGTGAATTCCTCGATCGGGATCGCCTCGCCCGCACGGATCCGCTCGACGAGCCCGAAGTCGCTCGACGTGAAGATGCCGAGATTCATGCAGTTCTGCCGATAGATCCGCTCGAAACTCTCGGCGATGACCAGGCGAATGCCGGCCGCACGCTCCGCGAACGGGCTTTGCTCGCGCGACGAGCCCCGCCCGTACCGCCTGCCAGCCACGCTCACCGCAAATCCCGCGCGCTTCACGCGGCCCTCCGTGCAGGGGAACGCGTCGCCGCACTTCAATCCCAGATAAACGTAGTCGCCGAGGCGCTCGTCTGCATGCACACAGATTCGAGACGGCGTGATCTCGTCGGTGGAGATGCCGTCGCGCAGCTTTCCTGCCGCGGTCAGCGTCAGATCCTCGCCCGCCAGTTGCCGCGCGACAATGTCGGGGTCGGCGGCGAGAAACAGAATGCGGCCGGAGAAAGAAACAGCGACGGGGTTCATCGCAAACGATTCTACAGATGCCGTCGTTTCCGGCTCCACGGGCTTCGAGCCCTCGCCGGCGGGCGAGCGCTAGTTCCCGGCCACCGTCATGCCCTCGATCAGGATCGACCCGGACTCGCGCGATCCGCGCGCGAGCGTGTCGTTGCCGATGGCGACGATGTTGCGGAACATCTCGCGCAGGTTCCCCGCGATGGTGATCTCCTCGACCGGGTACTGGATCTCGCCGTTCTCCACCCAATATCCGGCCGCGCCACGCGAGTAGTCGCCGGTCACCAGGTTGATGCCGTGCCCCATCAGCTCGGTGACGAACAGGCCCGTGCCCATCTCGCGAAGCAGCCCGACGAGATTCTTGTCGCCCGACTCGAGCACCAGGTTATGGTTTCCGCCGGCGTTCCCCGTGCTGCGCATGGCGAGCTTTCTGGCTGAGTAGGTGCCGAGAAAATAGCCCTGCAACACACCTTCCTTGACCACGTCCCGCGGCCGCGTCAGCACGCCATCGTCGTCGAAGCAAGCGCTCGCCTGACCGCGCCGCTTGTGCGGCGCTTCGCGAAGGTTGACGATCGGCGAGAACACTTGCGTGCCGAGGCTGTCGAGGAGGAACGACGATTTGCGATAGAGGTTGCCGCCGCTGACCGCGCTCACGAAATGCCCGATCAGGCCGTTCGCAACGGGCGCCTCCAGCAGCACCCGCGCCTCGCGCGTCTTGATCTTGCGGCTGCGCAGCCTGGCCAGCGCCCGCCGGCCTGCGTAGTCGCCGATCGCGCCGGGCTTCGCCAGATCGCCCGGCGAGCGGGTGGTCGAGTACCAGTCGTCGCGCTGCATCGCATCGCCCTCCTGCGCGATGACGCTGCACGCAATGTAATGACGCGTGCTCGGGTACCCGCCCAGAAACCCCGCACTCGTCCCGAACATGAACTGCGAATGCTGGCATGAGACGGTGGCTCCCTCGGAATTGGTGATGCGCGGATCGAGCCGGAACGCGGCCGCCTCGCAGCGGCGCGCGATCTCGATCGCCTGCTCGACCGGAAGGTCCCAGGGGTGGAAGAGATCGAGATCCCGGATGTCGTCCGGGCGCGCGAGCAACTCCGGATCCGCGAGCCCATTGGCCTCGTCAGCGGCGGTAAAGCGCGCGATGGAGAGCGCCGCATCCACCGTGTCCATGATGGCCTTGCGGCTGAGATCCGACGTGCTCGCGTAACCCTTCTGCTTGCCGATCAGCACCGTGACGCCGAGCCCCTTGTCGCGATTGTGCTCGATCGTCTCGACCGTGCCCTTGCGCACCGTGACGGTCTGCCCGTAACCCTCCGAGACTTCCGCTTCGCTCTCGGTCGCGCCCTTCTCGCGCGCCCGGGCCAGCGTGTCGGCGACGATAGTGCGCAGCGTGTCGTCTTCCAGCGAGAATCGCGCGTGGGGCATCGGTGCGAGGGGTCCGTGCAGGAGGGAAAGCCGCTATTATACGGGCGCGTCGAAGCCCACCATGGAACACGCCGACAAGCCAAGCAAGACGCACCGCAAGAAGGAAATGCACGCGCTGCAGGCGCTCGGTGCATCGCTGGTCGATCTCACCCCGGCCCAGATCGCGGCGATCGATATGCCCGAGCCCTTGCGGGAAGCGGTGCTCGAGGCGAAGCGGATCACGAGCCACGAAGGGCGACGCCGACAACTGCAGTACATCGGCCGGCTCATGCGCGAGGTCGATCCGACGCCGATCCGGGCGAAGCTCGACGAGTGGTCCGGCCAATCGCACGCCGCCACCGCAACGATGCACGCGGCCGAGCGCTGGCGCGAGCGTCTGCTCGACGACGACGGCGAGGTGACCGCGTTCGCCGCCGATTACCCCGGGAGCGATCTCCAGCGCTTGCGAACGCTCATCCGCAACGCGCGCGCGGAGCGGTCTGCAGGCAAGCCGCCACGTGCCTTTCGCGAGCTGTTCCGCGAAATTCGCGACGTGCTCACGGCGCCGAGCGCAGAGTAGAATCGCCCGGATGAACGACGAGCTGCTCATTGGCGTGGTCTCGATCAGCGACCGCGCGTCGAAGGGCGTCTACCGCGACGAAGGGATTCCTGCGCTGGAGGAATGGTTCAAGCGTGCGCTCACGACACCGTGGCGGATCGAGACACGCCTGATCCCGGACGAGCGGCCTGTCATCGAGAGCACGCTGGTCGACCTCGTCGACCGGGCCGGCTGCCATCTCGTCCTCACGACTGGCGGCACCGGTCCCGCGCCACGCGACGTCACGCCGGAGGCGACGCTCGCGGTCGCGGACAAGCCGATGCCCGGATTCGGCGAGCAGATGCGCCAGATCAGCCTGAAATTCGTGCCGACCGCGATCCTTTCCCGGCAGGTCGCCGTCATTCGCCGGCAGTGCCTGATCATCAACCTGCCGGGGCAGCCGAAATCGATCCGCGAGACGCTGGAGGGTCTGCGCGATGCAGACGGCAAATCCACCGTGGAGGGGATTTTCGCCGCGGTCCCCTACTGCATCGACCTCATCGGCGGGCCCTATATCGAGACGGACCCGGCGGTCGTCCGGGCGTTCCGGCCCAAATCCGCGCAGCGACCCAAACCCGCGAAGTGAGCCGCGTGCTCGAGACCCTCGAGATCGAGACCGCGCCCGATCCGCAGGCCAGCGTGATCTGGCTGCACGGCCTGGGCGCCGACGGACACGACTTCGAGCCGATCCCTCACGAGCTCGATCTCGCACCGGCCACGGTCCGATTCGTGTTTCCTCACGCTCCGATGATGCCCGTCACGATCAACCAGGGCTTCGTGATGCGCGCGTGGTACGACATCGTGGCGACCGACCTCGGGCGCCGCGAGGACGAGGCCGGCATTCGCGCCTCGCAGGCCGCTCTGGAAGAGCTGGTTGCCCGCGAGCGGGAGCGTGGCATCCCGGCACGCCGCATCGTGCTCGCCGGATTCTCGCAGGGCGGCGCGATCGCGCTGCAGACCGGACTCCGGCACCCGGAACGGCTCGCGGGGATCATGGCGCTCTCGTGCTATGTGCCGATCGCGAGCACGGTGGCCGGCGAGGCGCACGCCGCCAATCGCGATGTACCGATCTTCATGGCGCATGGCGATCTCGACCCGGTCGTGCCGATCGCGCGAGCGCGGGAATCGCGCGCGCTCCTCGAAGGACTCGGCTACCCGGTGGAGTGGCACGAATACCGCATGCCGCACTCGATGTGCGTCGAGGAGATCGCTCAACTCGGCGCATGGCTGCGACGCAGCCTCGCCTGACCGGACCATGAAGAAAGCCCTGATCGGCTTCGTCGCGCTCGTGATCGTCGCACTGGTCGGCGGCGCGATCTGGCTTTACCTGTCGCTCGATTTCATCGTCAAGCACGCGATCGAGGCGAACGGGTCCGAAATTCTCGGCGCCAAGGTGACCGTGGAGTCGGTGAAGCTCGCGCCGGCTGACGGCTCGGGCGTCGTTCGCGGCCTCGCCATCGCCAATCCGCCGGGATTTCATTCCGAGCGATCGGCGACCGTGGGAACGATCGACGTATCCATCGAGCCGGCGAGCGTCACCAAGGACGTGGTGCATGTCCGGCGGATCGTGGTGATCGCGCCCGTCATCACCTATGAATCGAGCCGCCGCGGCAGCAACTTCGATGCGATCCAGCGCAACGTGGCGCGGCGCACGGGCGATAGCAAATCAGCGGCGTCCGCCGAGACCCGGCTCATCGTCGATCAGTTCGTGATCCGCGACGCCCGGGTGATCTACGCGCCGGAGATCGCGACCCGCGGGGCGACGATCTCGTTCAATCTTCCAGACATCCGGCTCGCCAACGTCGGCAAGCGCCAGGGCGGCGTGACGCCGGCCGAGTTCACGAACCTCGTCGTTCGGACCCTCGTCGCGCGGATGGCGGCAGCGATGGGCCGCAGCGCCGCGCAGCGCGGCGCGGACATCATCCTCCGCGGGCGCTGAACGCGGCGGCGTGAACGCGTCGACCTGACGCGGGGATTATTCCGAACGGACGAGCTGGCGGCAGCGGACGATCTCGTAGCCGGGTCCGCGTGCGCTGACCGCGATCGGCAGGAGCTGGGTGCGCCGACCCTCGCGCTCCAGCACGAGCGTGCGGCCGGGTTCGCCTATTCCGCTGCGCAGGACGACTGGGACTTCCGCTTCGGTGTAGCCCGGATCGAGCAGGACGCCGGTCTCGGTGCTCAGGCTGGTGGTGTTCCCGGACTGCAATCGAAAGTCCACGGCATTCGGCGCGCGTGCAAGCGTCTGGATCCCCACCTGCGCGCTCGATTCGTCGATCCGGGTCAGGCGCTTGACGGTGCCGAGCAGCCAGCGGCGGCCCCCTTCCGGGCGCATCGCGACCAGGCATCCCACCCGCAGCCATTCACCGGGAATCGACGGCACCAGCGCGCCGACGCCCCCGGCGCTTGCATTCTCGACGATCCAGCTCTCCATGGGATTTTTCTCGAACGAGAGCGATGACTGCGGATCGAGCGCGTCGATGACGCCCTCGAATCCCCAGGTGACGGTGAGCCGGGACTTGATGCCGTGCCGCGGATGCTTGCGGCTAGCCAGGTGCGAAGTCCAGTAGTGGGCGAGGTGATCGATCACCTCCAGGACGGTCTCCGCAGGCGCCGGGGCGCCCGGCGCGAAATCGTCGGGCGTCTCGCCGTTCGCGGCCACTTCCTCGCGCAGAGCGCGCAGACGCTCATGCGCCCGTTCGGCCCCGAAATAGCGCACCCCGGGTCCCTCCGCGGCCCCGCCCACGCGGCGGACGGGCGGCGTTCCATTCGCGACGTCGATTTGGTACGGCATCTCGTCGTCGGGGTCGGGCGATACGTGGAACCCCCGGGCAAATCGCCCCGCGAGGCGGTCGGCGGTGTCGATCTGCGCGGGCAGCAGGCTCCCCAGCGAACAGACTCCGAGCATCGCGATCCGGGCGAATTCCTGCTCCGTGGTGGTTCGCGTCGGCGACCCCGCGGACTCGCGCACCGCCGTTCGCGCGATCCCCGCCCCATCCAGACGACCGTACACCCGCGCGACGTTCGCCCAGATCGAAGGGTCGACCGGTCCGTAGCGCATGTATTCCCACTTCAGCTGCGCGCCGAGCGCGCGCATTGCCTGCACTGCCAGAGGCACGACGCGCCCTTTCTGCGCGACGGCCTTGCTTGCGTCCGGCGCGAACCCGAGCGCGCAGCGCATCAGGGCAGCCGACGTGGCGGCGTAGAAGCCGTGGATGCCCCCCCACAGATGCTCCTCCTGCTGCTTCGTGAGCCGCGCTGTCGCCAGGTATTCGCGCGCCAGCATCCTGACTGGCACGCGTCCGGCTGCATGCAGGGCGGACACGATCTCGGCGCGGCTTTCGTCGCGCATTCCATCGTCGCCCGTCACGGATCGCAGCCAGCGCGACAGCTCCCCGAGCGCGCGATGCGATTCGAGCGCCGCGATGTCCTGCAGCACGCGAACGCGCTCTTTTTCGTCCAAAAGGGGATGGGCCGCCCGGCCCCGGCTGAAGACCTTGAGCATCGTTCCTCCGACATCCATTGGCGTGCATCGGCCGGGGTGCGCCGGTCGCGCGCTGCAAGTCTACCGCGAGGGCGCCGCGGACGTGTCCGTCCCCTCCCGATTTGACGATTATTGACAATGATTGACGATGCGGCGGCGCGATTTCAGCCCGGTTTGGGCACGAACGCGCGGCAACTCAGGAGCTCGTAGTCGGCGCCACGCTCCCGGACTGCGTCAGGGTGAAGTTGTATCCTGCGCTCCCCGCGCTCGAGCACGAGATTCTGGTCGGCAATGTGCACCCCGGGTCGCAGCAGGACCTCGATCGGGGTGTCCCCTTCGCCGGCACCGAGCAGGATGCCCGGCTCCGTATCGAGCGAAATCGTATCGCCGACGAGCACATGCAGCGCCACGGGCTCGGGCGCGCGCGAGACCGTCTGGATCCCGACCTGCGCCTCGCCGCCCCGTTCCCGCGAGATCCGCCGCACGACTCCGAGCAACCAGTTCGATCCACCCTCCGGCTGCAGCGCCACGAGCGCCCCGACCCGAAGCCAGTCGCCCTTGACCTGGGGGACGTGCGCCGCCATGCCGCCCGCGCTCACGTTTTCGGTGATCCAGCTTTCGAGACGCGATCCGTCGAAAGACGCCCCGGGTGAGATCGCGTCGATGATGCCGTCGAACCCCCAGGCCACCGTGAGACGCGACTTGATACGGTGCCGCGGATGCTTGCGCTCGAGCGGCGCCGGCGACCAGTAGGCCGCGACGTGCTCCAGGACGCGCAGCACGAGCTCGGGCGGATACGATCCGCCGAGATTCAGCCTTACGGGCACCTCGCCGCTCGTGCGAATAGCGCGTTCGAACGCTTCGATCTCTCCGAGCGTGTCGCCCGCTCCGAAATAGCGCAGCGACTTCATGTCAAGCGGCGGCCTCGCGTGACGCAGCGGCGGGTTGGCGGCGGCGAGATCGATCCAGTACGGCGTCTCGCCGCGCGGCTCGCCCGTCAGCACGAAGCGAGGGGTGAAATGACCGATCAGCCGCTCGCAAACCTCGATCTCGGACGGCAGCAGACTGTCCGGTGACGAGGCCGAAAGCATCAGCACCCGCAGGAATTCCTGGTCTGCCGTGGCCTCGCCCGGAATCCCCGGATAAACGGTGACGGGCGTTTGCGCGAACCGGCGCGACTCGGCGAGCGAGTAGCTTCCCGCCGCCATGCGCCAGAGTTGCGGATCGACCGGGCCGTAGCGCATGTGCAGCCACTTCATCTGCGCCGCGAGTGCCCGCAGCCCCCTCACCGTGAGAAGCGGCAGATCACCCTTGAGATCGTCGGCGCCCTTCGCATTGGTCACGAAGGCTTCGAGGCTGCCGACGAACGCGAGCGTGGCATTCCGCCAGAATCCGTGGATCGTGGTCCAGAGCCGGTTCTCCTGCGGCTTCGAGAGGCGTGGCGTGAAGAGATACTCGCGCCCGAGCTTGCGCACCGGCGTCTGGGCCGTCTCGTCGAGCAGCAGCGCGAGCGCGGCACGGTGCGCGGGCCTGAACTCCTGATCGGCGCGCACCGATTCGAACCAGTGATTGATCTCTTCGAGCGCGCGCAGCGCATCGGTCGCGGGCAGCTCGCCGAGCAGGCGCCGCGCCTCCTTCAAGTCCGCCATCGGATGGTCGGACTTCCCCCCACCGAAGATCTTGAGCATCTCCGCCCCTTCCTCCCGCAGGGCCGATTGTATGCGGGGTTACTGCATGCGCGCTCACTCTTTGCACCAGGACGCCCAATGGAAGGTAGGATTGGGCATGCCGAACGCGAGCGCATGACGGGATGGAGATCAAGCCGGGCCTCCGCGGCAGCGCCGAGCTCGTCGTCGGCGAGGAGCACACTGCGCCGAGCATCGGCAGCGGCAAAGTGCACGTGCTCGCCACGCCGGTGATGATCAACCTGATCGAGGCCGCGGCGCTCGCCGCCGTCGAGCACCTGCTACCCGCCGGCTACCAGAGCCTCGGCACCCACCTCGACGTCCGCCACATCGCCGCCACCCCGGTCGGCATGCGCGTGCGCGCCAGCGCCGAGGTCGCGGCAGTGGATGGTCGGACGATCCGCTTTCGCGTGGAAGCGCGCGACGAGGTGGACCTGATCGGCGACGGCTCCCACGAGCGCGTTACCGTCAACGTGGCGAAGTTCGACCAGCGCGTGCAGCGCAAGCTGGGCTAGTGGAACGAATTCCCGAAGTGCTTGAGGTAGACGGTCTTGATCTCGAGGAATTCAACTTCCGAGGTGCGCTTGATGAGTTCGACGAGCGCCTTGCGAACATCCTCCGGCGGCAGGTCCGTCAACAAGCTGGTCACCTTCTCGTCTAGCTTCCCCGGTGGCGTCTGCCGGAGCAGCCCGGCAAGCCGCGCCAGACGCGCATCCTCGCTCTCATGACGACCCCGACTCTTCAGCGCACTCATTCGTCTCCTGCCTGCTCTCAGGTGAGTGAGCCATGGACGAGCAGCCAACGTGCCAGCGGGCCACGTCCCGCAAGAAGCACGGGCAAGACCATGAAAAATAGATATTTTCCGATTTTTCCCGGGACTTTGGCGGCAGCGCGGTGTGCCGCCGGGCGTCTTTTCCGCGGGGCGGCGATGCCGCGTACCGTCACATCGCCGTTGCGCGGGCACGAAGCGCGCCATCGTTCAAGAAATGACGAAATCCACACAAGACAGGCTTTCGATGGGCGAATTCGCCCGGTCGTGGTTGCATGCTGGTGACCGTGCGCCGATCGCGCGGATTGCGGATCGGCCGGGCGAAGGAGAAAGTCATGCTCCGAATCAAGTGCCATACGCTCGCGATGCTGTCTGCCGTGGCGCTGTGCGCCGCGCCGGTCCTTGCGGATCCCCCGGCGAAGGCGGGCGCCGGCAAGAAGCACGCTGACAGCAAGCAGCACGACGACCGTGGGAGCGAGCGGCGGGATGGTGGTCGCGAGCACGCGGACAAGAACATGCACGCGCGGTTCGAGGACCGAGACAGAGTCGTCGTGCGCGAGTACTACGTCAAGGAATACCGGCGCGGCCACTGCCCGCCGGGCCTCGCCCGGAAGCACAACGGCTGTATGCCGCCTGGCCAGGCGAAGAAGTGGCGCATCGGTCACCCGCTGCCGCGCGAGGTCATCTTCTACGATCTGCCGCCGAAGCTCGTCGTGGAGATCGGCGTACCGCCGCCGGGATACCGCTACGTGCGCGTGGCCTCCGACATCCTGCTGATCGCCGTCGGGACCGGGATGGTCCTGGACGCCATCCAGGATCTTGGCAGCATGTGACAAGTGGACATCAACCGGGCCACAATCCAGTAGCCCAGGGCGAAACAGGCGACGATCGCCAGAAGCTCGTTGAAGGTCACGATTGCGAGTCCTTTGCAATCGCCTCGCGCATTTGTCGAATGAACGCTCCAGTGGACCCCTCGTCGAGATCCAGTCGATCTTCGAGCGATTCGATCAGGCTCCGCCGAAACGTAGACCGCTCGGATGCGCGGAGCAGCGTGTCCACCGCTTGAATGAGGTTGCGCCCGGGCAGCAATGCCTCGTCCATCCCGAGGGAAAGCTTGCGCACCAGGTTGAGCGCGCAGGGGGGACAGGCCAGGCACTCGAATGCAAGCAAGCTCCACTTCGAGCGCGTGAGGTGCAGTGGGCCGCGCCTCAACCAGGTCCATGCCAGTGCCCACACCGCGCCACCGTAGATGAGCAACAGGCCCGGGAGCACTGCACGGTAGCCCAGCGGCGAGAACAGCCCGATCGGGAGCAGCGCGAAGAGGCCCAGCGCGGTGACCCAGAGCGGGAGCGCTAGCGGAGCAAATCGCTCGGCGAGTGCTGCCCACTCGGCCGCGGTCGGTCGCTCGGCGCCGGTCGCCGCCGCCGCGCCCTCGGATGCGGCGGACGCGGACCACGATAGGCGGAACAGCGGTCGCTGGGGCGCAAGCGGCGCAGGAATGTGCACGGACCGCCCGAGCAGCGAGAACTGCTTCGCCCCGAGCGTGGCGCGCCAGCCCCGGCGCACCAGGAAGATGAGTCCCTCGTTCGCGTAGAGCAGCTGGGCCGAATCCGCAATGTAGATTGCGCTGGCGGCTGCGACGAGCAACACCTCGACGCTGACCACGGGGCTCCTACTTGAGATAGACCGGCGGTCAGGACTTCTTGTTGCGCGAGAACAGCGCCTTCACGCCGGCGACTACTGCGAAGATGCCTGCCAGAATGATTTTCCAGAGCCCCTTGAGGAGACCCGATTTGGCTGCCGCGGCGGCCGTCCCGCCGACGATCAGGGCCGTTAGCCCGTACTCGGCGATGCGGTCGCCCTGCTTGAACTCCGAGTACCGCTCACCGCTGTTGTAGGTGAAGTTTTCCAGCGCGGCCTTGAATCGCGCGACCGACGCGTCCAGACGCTGCGGGCTGGCGACCAGCATCGCGGACGTGACGCCGGAGCGCCCCAGCAGCCGGGTGTTGAAGTTCACCACGCTCTCCTGATTGGAGTCCACACCGTCGATCGCCCACTCCAGCCGCTTGGTCTGCGGGTCGTAGTTGGGGGGATACTTCCAGCCGGTGATCGTCAGCGTGGACCACCCCCGGGCGCGACGTGCCTTGTTCGACTCTTCCGTGCTGTCGCGGATGCTCGAAAGTATCGAACTCGCATCGACCTGCTCGTCGTCCTTGACGTATCCGACGGGGTCGTATTGAAACGTCGCAAACCACGAGAGATCTTCAGGCGCGAAGAGATATTCCCGATCCGAAGGCGGGTTCTCCATGAGCTCCATGAAGCGGGACGTGTCCTGCTTGCCGAGGAATACAAAGCCCTTCGGCACATCGAACTGGGCAACGGACTCGATCCGCACCACGCTCGGCCCGCGCACCCAGGATAACTTTCTGAGCTCCTGCACCACCGGATGCTCAGTCTCTTCGGCAAGCGCGCCTTGCGCGCCAATCAGCAGGCCGATCGCCGCGAGGAGCGGCCGCAGCCAGGCATTGACAGTCGTCGACGAAATCATCTTGTGCCCCTTTTCAATCACGCAAGTCCGCGCAACGAGCGACTGCATGACACGGAAAGCTCCATCCCTTTTTCCGCAATGTCTTTGGGCGTCATGAAACCTCAAGGACGCCAAAAGCGTCGCGCCACTATTTCTTCTGGCCCTCTTTGGACGGTGACAATTGGCACAATTACGGGAAGCTTTTTCTGTCCCGGAGCGGAAGGATTGCCGCCAGCGGCCTACCGTGGAGGGCACCTCTGCCACTTGACTCGGCCGAGCGCTATCCCGTGTTCCAGGGGGATGCCTCATGCAGTCCCTTGTTCGTTTCTGGCGTGGCGTCGCCGCCTCCTTATAATCACGCGGTCGTGGATGACCTACTCGTGGCGGATACTGATGTCCTCATCGTCGGCGCCGGTCCGGTCGGGTTGACGCTTGCCGTCGACCTCGGCCAGAAGGGCGTGCGCTGCATCCTCGTCGAGCGCAAGGCGGCGCCGCAGTTTCTGCCGAAGATGGAGCGCTGCAATGCGCGGACGATGGAGATCTATCGCCGCATGGGGCTAGCCGAGCGGATCCGCTCGGCCGGGCTGCGCGCCGACGTGCCGATGGACGTGTTCATCGTCCTGGCGATGAACGAGCCGCCGCTGCTGCACCTTCCCTATCCCTCGGTGTCCGAGGCGCGGCGCCGGATCGACGCGTGCAAGGACGGCTCGATGCCGCTCGAGCCGTATCAGCTGATCTCCCAGTACACCCTGGAGCCGCTGCTCAAGGCCGTGGCCGAGACGCTGCCGCCGGTGACGGTGCGCTACGGCTGCGAGTTCCTGTCGTTTGAGCAGGATGCCTCCGGGGTCACCGCACACGTGCGCGACGGCGATCGGACCGCCGCGATCCGAGCCGCCTATCTCGTCGGCTGCGACGGCGGGTCGAGCACGGTGCGGCAGCAGCTAGGCATCGCGCTGCACGGCGAGGGCGACCTGCTCCGGCTGCGCCAGGCGCTCTTCCGTTGCGACGAGCTGTTCGACCGGATCCCGCTTGGCGACGGGCCCGGGAAAGGCCGCCACTATCATGTCGCGGACGATCGCGCGACCTTCTTGATCATGCAGGATTCGACGCGGCACTGGACGCTGCACGCGGTAGTCGAGCGCGACGACGACATGGCGCGGCAGTTCGAGCGAACGGTCGGCGTCCCGGTCGAGTACGAGCTGCTCCACGTCGGCGAGTGGAAGCAGAACCTGCTCCTCGCCGACCATTACGGCAGGGGACGGGTGTTCCTCGCCGGCGACGCCGTGCACCTCGTGATCCCCACTGGAGGGCTGGGGATGAACAGCGGGGTCGGCGACGCCGTCGACCTCGGGTGGAAGCTCGCCGCCTCGCTGCGGGGATGGGGCGGGCCTAATCTGCTGGCCTCCTACGAGATCGAGCGACGCCAGGTGGGCGAGCGCAACGTCGCCGCGTCCCGCTACGCCTCTCGCGGGCGCCGCGCTTGGCGCAGCCAGTACCGGCCGAACATCCGCGACCGCACCGCCGCGGGACAGGCGACGCGCGACCGGCTCGTCCAGGTGGCCGACGTGGAGCAGCGCAAGAGCAACGAGATGATCGGCGCCGAGCTCGGCTACCGCTACGAGGGCTCGCCGATCGTCTGCGACGAGGCGGGCGGGCCTGAGCACGCGCTGCGCGAATACGTGCCCGTCGCATGGCCGGGCGCGCGCCTGCCGCACGTGTGGCTCGACGGACACGTCGCGATCCAGGACCGCATCGGCCGCGGCTACACGCTCCTGCGCCTCGGCGGGACCCGCGAGGACACGAGTGCGCTCGAGCGATCGATCGCGGAACGCGGCGCGCCACTCGAGGTGCTCGACATACCCGACGAAGTCGCGCGCGACGTGTACGGCTTCGACCTGATTCTCCTGCGGCCCGACCTGCACATCGTCTGGCGCGGGCAGGGCGCTCCGGCGGAGCCGGAGCGCCTCGCCGCGCTCGCAACCGGATTCCCGGCCTGATCCCTGACTTCGCGAAAGAACGAGACGTCTACACGGCGTCTAAACAGCGGGGGCCGAAGTCCAGATGGCAATTCTAAGTCTTTGTTTTATGGTGCTGGCGGGGTGAATCGAACACCCGACCTACTGATTACGAATCAGTTGCTCTACCAGCTGAGCTACGCCAGCTGCGCCGCTGGAACCTGGGACGCGCGCGTGGCGCGAGTATAGCAGGCGGTTCCCGCTCAATTCAGCGGGCGGGTGCGCACGATGACGTCGATACCGTCCGCCACGGTGCCCGGCGGCAGCGGGGGAAGACCTTCGATGCGCACAGAGTCGCCGGGTATGTCGGTCAGCTCGCCGGTGACCACGTCGTAGAAGTGATGGTGCGGCTCGGTGTTGGGGTCGTAGAACACCTTCGCCGGATCCACGATGAGCTCGCGGATCAGCCCCTTCTCGAGAAAGAGCCGGAGCGCGTTGTACACGGTGGCCTTCGAGACCTCGGCGTGACGGGCGTTCACGAGGCTCAGGATCCGGTCCGCCGAGAGATGCTCGCAGCGCTCCAGCAGCACGTACGCGACTTCGATCCGCTGGTGCGTTGGCGCGATGCCGTGCGCACGCAACCGCTCGGCCACCGCCTCTCGCGTAATCGGCTGAATATCCATG
>JAJDOG010000100.1 GCA_022340285.1 Betaproteobacteria bacterium | reverse complement strand
GTTGCCGAGCACACGAGCCTCCGCGTCGGTTTCGATCCCCCCGAACGTGTACGCGATGGCGCCCACCAGCGGCCAGGCGAGGAAAGGCGCGCGTGCAAGCGGGCGCGCCCAGTTGGACTTGGGCGGTGCCAATCCCCCGGTGCTAGCCAGTCCATCCGTTCGCGTCGCATCGAAGCGGGCGACGTCGCCTGTGCAAGCAGCGTTGTATGCGGCCACGGTCTCGGTTAGGGCTGTGGCCGGAATGTCGAGCTTCGCCGCGAGCTCGGAAATCGAGTCGGCGCGAACCGGCGGCACCTCGGAACGGATGGCGCGCCCGTACTCGGGGATGTCGAGCAGCAGCGCGTCAAGGATCGCGAAGGCCGTACGGCCGGGAAGCGAGCAGTGAATCTCGCGGGCGAACTTCTCCCAGGTCTCGTGGACGAGACCGGCGCCCTCGTCGAAGAAGCGGCGACCGCCGCGGTCCACGACGATGCCATATGGATACACCAGCACCACGGGCGCCGACTCACGGCTGCGGGCGTCCACCGGCTCGGCGTGCATACCGTTCCAGTCGCCCGACCGGCGTGCACCGACTTTCAACGCTGACAGGATCCCTGTCCCGTCGTTGAACGACGTGCCCGGCGAGATCGGTCGCATGCTTTCCGCGCTGACATCGATGTGCTGGCGAAGCATCTCGCCGTTTCCTTCAAAGCCGCCGCTGGCGAGCACCACCGCGTCGGCCTCCAGGACCGCCGCTGCAGGACCGATCTCGACGCCGGCGACTCGCCCTGCATCGGCCACTAACCCGCGAAGCTCGCGACCGTAAAGAAACTCGACCCCCGCGGCCATCGCCGAACGCCACAGCGCATCGAAGAGCACCGCGCCGCCACCGACGGGCTGGATGCGCGCAGGCCCCTTGCTCAGATAGTAGGGCGGGCTATGGAACTCGACGCCCAGGCCTTGCAGCCATCGCGCCGTCGCCGGCGCGTCGGCCGCGAGCCGCTCGAAATAGGCGCGCTCCGCCCTCCCGCCCGATTGGGCGACGATATCGTCCACGAATCCAGGTTCCATCGCATCCGGAGCGCGCATGCGGATGTTGGAGGGGCTCCAGCGGCTATTGCCGCCGCACGAGGCTTCGGGTGCGCGTTCGACGAGGGTCACTCGCGCCTCGACTCCCCGCTCGCGCGCGGCCTCCTTCGCGGACAGCGCGGCGCTCAGACCGGCCGCCCCGTGTCCGACCACTACAATTTCGCGGCCCACCTTTGGGCGGACGCTCTCACTCATGGTGCTCTCCTGTCAGCCACCCGCGTCGAACAAGATCGAATCCTAAACGCGATTGCCTGGCGAGTCGCAGTGCCGTGTTCGAGTATCGGCGCCATAGCGCACCGCTCCGCACTAGACCATAAGTGGTGTATTTCGACCCGCGTGATCGCGCTACCATGACACGGCCCATCTCGACGACGGGCGCCTCGACATTTCATTTCCAACGAGGGATCCAGCCATGGCTACACAGCGAGATGATCCGTATCTGGCGCAGAACTTCCGGGTCGAGATCGACGGCCTGGAGGTCGCGAGCTTCGCCGAAGTCTCCGGTCTGGAGGCAACGATCGAGGTCATCGAGTACCGCAACGGTTCGGAGGACAACACCGTTCGCAAGCTCCCGGGGCTCGCCAAGTATTCGAATATCACGCTGAAGCGAGGGATCGTCGGCGACCTATCGCTGTGGCAATGGTTGCGTGCGGTTTGCCAAGGCGAAGTGCAGCGCAGGAGCGGTTCGATCATATTGCTGAACGAACGGCGCGAGGAGGTGCTTCGGATCAACTTTCGCCGCGGCTGGCCGTGCAAGTGGGTAGGGCCGTCGCTAAGTGCCCGGGACAATGAGGTCGCCATCGAGGTGCTCGAGCTCTGCCACGAAGGCCTGGACATCGAATGATTCGCGCGCTGCATCATGGCCACTAAGCGCAAGGTGGTACGCCGCGCACCGGGCAGCGCGCGCGGCAAGCCGCCCGCGCGCGAACGCCGGCCCGACGTGATTCTGGATGTCGATTGCGAGAACGCCTTGCTGTTCCTGGTGCTGCGGAACATCGGCGATGACCTTGCGTGTCGGGTGTCTGTGAAGTTCTCTCCCGAGCTGGTGGGACTCGGCGGAGAACGCGTCGTGTCCGACGCGACAATTTTCCGGCGCCTTGCCTACTTGCCGCCGGGAAAATCAATCCGCGTCTTCCTCGATGCGGCGCCGCTACTCTTCAGCCGCCGGAAGGAGAATTCGTTTCGCGCACGCGTGCAATACCGTAATCGCAGCGGCAACGAGTTCTCGGAGACGTTCACTCACGATCTCGACGTCTATCGGGATCTTCCGGAAGCCGCCGGCGCGTCGATCCGCGCCAGGGCTCCGGCTGCCTGATCGGAGGAGCTTGATTCGGCTCAACCTTCTCCGCTCGCCGAGCGTGCCGGGGGAGCGAGCACGGGCAACGTTGCGGCCGGCGTGGGGTCGAAACTGCCGCCGAGCGCCAGATACAGACGGATGCGGTTTGCACCCTGGGTGCTGCGCAGCTTGATGAAGTTCGCCTCGGTGATGAATTGGGCCGTTTGAAGCTGCGCCACCCACAGCAGGTCCCTGCGCCCCGCCTTGTACTGCACGGTGGCAATCTGCACCGCCGCGCTGCGATCCGCGAGTGCGCGTTGCTCAAACGGAATGCGCTTTAGCAGGAGCTGCTCGTTTGCGAGCGCGGTTTCGGCTTCGCGAAACGCGTTCAGTGCGACCGATCCGTAGCGGGCCACCGCTTGGGCTTGTTGCGCAGTGGCGATCTTGACCCCCGCACGCAGCGCGCCACCCTCGTAGATCGGGATCGACACGCCGATCCCGGCCGAAGCGAGCCACGGATTGAGGCGGAGCAGCGAAAGAACCTGATCGCCGAGACGTCCACCGACGAGCGAGATCGACAAGTCGGGCAGGAGCGCGAGCGTCGCCGCCTCCTGCTGGCGGAACGCCGCGAGCACCGCGCGCTCGGCGGCGATGATGTCAGGCCGCCGTTCGAGTAGCGTCGCGGGCACGCCTGCGCCGGCGGCGGGAGGCAGCCGAGGATAGGTCACGGCCACATCGAGTTCGGCGGCAGGATACCGTCCGAGCAACACTTCAAGAGCGCGGCGAGCGTCGCCATACGCTTCGCGCGCTGCCTCGAGCTGGCTCTGCGACGATTCGAGCTTGGCGCGCACGTCGACCACGTCCAGATCCGAGTCCTTGCCCGCGGACCGCCTGAATTTCACCAATTCGAGCAGCTCGCCGAAAACACTCACGGCCTTTTCTTCCAGCGCGACGAGCTGGCGCGTCTCGATCGCGAGGTACCAG
>JAJDOG010000092.1 GCA_022340285.1 Betaproteobacteria bacterium | reverse complement strand
TCAGCCGTATCGTTCGCCGCCCAGGCGGACGAACGGAGTGGCCGGAATAGCTTTTCGCGCACACCTTCGCACGCGTCTGCCTATCGTCGCGCCCATCGTGCGGCGCCACGGCACTATCAGCCGCCGCGTCGGCATTTCGCGCCGCCGCGACACCATGGGCAGCACCGGCCCTACGCGCGGCACGGCTATCGCGCCCACTCGGGTTGGAGGAGCCACTACGGCGCAC
This sequence comes from Betaproteobacteria bacterium, assembly GCA_022340285.1. GTDB lineage: Bacteria > Pseudomonadota > Gammaproteobacteria > Burkholderiales > SG8-39 > JAABRB01. Next base: position 22,444 of record JAJDOG010000092.1, on the reverse strand, counting down.
CAAGAAGCTCGTTCCGCTATTACGGCCGCTCCTATCGGCACTGGCGGTAACAAAGCAGTCCGGCACCCCTCGGCGCTCCGGCGGAGCCAGAAGGGTGCCGACACCCTCCGTCTGGTCAAAGCGGGAATTCACGACCCCGCGGGGCCTTTGACGTAGCTCAACGACCCTGCCCGCGATCCGCACCACCATCCCAGCGATGTCAATAGCGGAACTCCTGACAAAAGGAGCTATCGAAGTGAAAGCGATTCTTCGCTGGACGACCGGATTGTTGTTGGCGACCGCCGCAACGGCTGTGGTTGCAGAACTCCCCGAGGCGGTCGTCTACAAGAGCCCGACGTGCGGATGCTGCGCAAGCTGGGTGGCGCACATGAAGGCGAACGGCTTCAGGACGAAAGTGGTTGAACAGAGCGACATCAATGCGGTCAAGCAGCGCTTCGGCGTCCCGGCGCAACTTGCGTCATGCCACACCGCCCTCGTCGGCGGCTATGTCGTCGAGGGACACGTGCCCGCGTCAGCCGTGAAGCGCCTGCTGAAGGAAAATCCTGGCGCGCTCGGTGTGAGCGCGCCGGGGATGCCGATCGGCTCGCCCGGCATGGACGGTCCCAGTCAACAGCCCTTCGCCGTGCAGCTCTTCGACGAGCGAGGGCGCACACGCGCGTTCGAATCGTATCGTCCGCCGTACCACTGGTGAAGCGGCAAGAACCCTTCGCGCGCCGCGACATCTCAAAAAGGATTGCAGCATGAAGATCACGTCAAAGTCTCTTGCGCTCGCGGCGGCTGCCACGATCGCCGGCACCGCGTTGGCGCAGGCGCCGCAAGGTCCGGGTACCGGGCCGGGCATGATGGGGTCGGGCGGGGGACCCGGGATGATGGGTGGGTACGGTCCGGGCGGACAACAACGCGGCTACGGACCGGGATACGGCATGGGCCCGGGCATGATGGGTGGCTATGGTCCAGGATACGGCATGGGCCCGGGCATGATGGGTGGCTATGGTCCGGGATATGGCATGGGCCCGGGGATGATGGGCGGTTACGTTCCGCGATACGGCATGGGCCCGCTTCAAATGCTTGACCTCGACGACGCACAGCGCGGCAAGGTGAATCACATCGGCGATGCGCTGCGTAAGAAGAACTGGCAGATACTGGGGCAGATGCAGGATGAACAGGCCAAGCTGCGTGACCTCTATCTCACGGAGAAAACCGATCGAAGTGCGATCGTTGCCGCGTACAAGCAACTGTTTGACCTGCGGCTGCAACGAGTCGAGGCAATGCTCGATGCGCGTGCGGAGCTGGAGAAGGTGCTCACCAAGGAGCAACGTGACGAGCTGCGGCGCTTCGGACCGGCCTGGATGATGGAAGGCGTTCGTTAGCAGGGGGCGCGCTTATTTCCGCGGGGCAATAATCCAAAGATTCAGATTGCGTGGGCCGTAAGCGCCTTGCACGGTCCGCGATGCCGTGGGCGCCCAAGCGCCCATGTCGTGCACGTAAGAGATCACGCGTGTGCCGGGCTCGAGCTCGCGGGTGAGCTTCGGCCGCAGCTTCCGGTTCACGTCGCGCGATAGGAAGAGCGTGATCACCGTCGCCCCGGCGAGGTCGGTCTCGAAAAGGTCCTGGTTCAGGAAGACGATGCGCTCCGCGACTCCGGCCCGCGCGGCATTCACCTTGCTTTCGCGAATGCGTTGCGGATCGATGTCGACGCAGACACCGCGCGCCCCGCGCTGTTTCACGGCGGCGATCACGATGCGCCCGTCACCGCATCCCAGATCGTAGACGACGTCCCGTGCACCGATCTTCGCGAGGTCCAGAATTTCCGTCACCACGTTGTGCGGGGTCGGTTCGTAGTGAATGTCCGGCGCCCGGAGCGGCGCGCGCTCGACGGGCTGCGCGTGCACCGTGCCGGCCACTCCGGCTACAACTGTGAAGAGGCCGGCGGCAAGCACGCAAGCCGCACAGGCGATGCGGATTGGCGAGAGACGCATCGGCGCGGTCATCGCGGAATCAGCGGCGACGCATGCGCTCGATCCAGGCCTTGAAGCCGACGAGCAGGTCGGTGAGGAACTTGCGTGTCGTCTCGTCGGTGAGTCGGCCATCGGCGTCGAACTTGCTGGCCGAATTGCCGATGAACACCTCCGGCCGTGGCAATACGTGACCCCAGATCTGAGTCAGGATTTTTCTGAGGTCGTACTGCACGCGAGCGCCGCCGACCGGACCGCCCGTGCACGAGAAGAGCGCAATCGGCTTGTCCTGCCACGCCTGATCGGGCGGGCGCGAGGCCCAGTCGATCGCGTTCTTGAGCGCAGGGGTCACGGAGAAGTTGTACTCGGGGCTCGCGATCAACACGCCGTCGGCCGCGGCGATCTGGGCGCGCAGCCGCTTCGCCGGCTCGGGCATCCCGGCGTCGAACACGTCCTGATTGTAGAGCGGAATGTCGCCGATCTCGGCGATCGTCATCGACATTCCAGCCGGCAGCAGCTCGCCCGCGGCGCGCAGGCCCGCCATGTTGAACGATTTCCTGCGGAGGCTGCCACAGATACCCAGTACCTTGATCTCGCTATCACTCATTCTGTCTCCGGAATTCAATGTGATTATGCATGCACAAGGATAGCAATTCGAGGGAGGCGCCGCGCGATGTCCGCCATGATTGCGATCTGCCGTGCGAAAATTCAGCCTGTCCAACAGGATACGGGAGATCGAATGAAGCGAAGTCTGCGCACACCCTTCACGGCGCGCGTCATTGGGCTTGGCGCGATCGGTCTGATCGTGTTTTGGGTCGGCACCGCTACCGCGCAGCAGCCGGGTGGTGCCATCGAGACCGTGCCGGGCATGCCACCGGTGGTCGACTCCGGCAACCTCTACAGCGAAACCCGCTCCGACAATCTGCGGCCGGATGTCGCCGCAGCGCTTCCGCGGATCTACGTGCCGAACCGACGGTCAAACGACGTCTCGGTGATCGATCCTGCGACGATGCGCGTCGTTGATCGGTTTCCCGTCGGCATCCACCCGCAGCACGTTGTCCCGTCGTGGGACTTGAAGACGCTCTGGGTCACGAACAATGCCGAAGGTCGTACCGACGGCTCGCTCACGCCCATCGACCCGCAGACCGGCAAGCCGGGCGCATCGATCCCGGTGGACGACCCCTACAACATGTACTTCACGCCCGACGGGGCATCGGCAGTCGTGGTCGCGGAGGCGTTCAAGCGGCTCGATTTCCGCGATCCGCACACGATGGCGCTGCAGAGCTCGCTGGCGGTCCCGGAATGCGCCGGCATCAACCACGCCGATTTTTCCATCGATGGGCGGTACGCAATCTTCACGTGTGAATTCAACGGCCGACTCGCGAAGATCGATTTCGTCGCGCGCAAGGTGCTCGGGGTGCTCAAGCTCTCGAAGGGTGGAATGCCGCAGGACGTCCGTGTTTCGCCCGATGGCAAGGTGTTCTACGTTGCGGACATGCGGGCGAACGGCGTGTTCGTCATCGACGGCGAGCGTTTCACCGAGGTCGGTTTCATCGCAACGGGCGTCGGCACCCATGGGCTCTACCCGAGCCGAGATGGCACGAAGCTCTACGCCGCGAACCGCGGATCGAACAAGGTCTTTGCCGCACCGGGCGGGAAGGGCAGCGTGTCGGTGATCGACTTCGCGACTCGCAAAGTCGAGGCCACGTGGCCGATCCCGGGCGGCGGCAGCCCGGACATGGGCAACGTCAGCGCCGACGGCAGTACCTTGTGGCTTTCGGGTCGCTTCGACGACGTCGTCTATGCGATCGACACGACGACTGGCGCGGTGAAGAAGATCCGCGTCGGTAGCGAGCCGCACGGCCTGACTGTCTGGCCGCAGCCCGGGCGCTTTTCGCTCGGTCATACGGGGAATCTGCGGTAGCCAGCGAGAGCGGGAATGAGCACTCCGGACGCGCCGCAGGCCCGCCAGCCCCCCGTATCGGGTGTCCCGCTCCCGCGACGGACGAGAGTGGTCCTGGGCGCGATCGGCGTGCTGCTGCTAATCGCCGTGGCAATGGGCGTGTGGCAGGCGCTCGCGCCATCTCGCGAGCCGGTGCTGCGCGTGCCGAGCATGAAGATGCTGGCCGATCCGCGCCCGCTGCCGCCACTCGACATACGCGACGCGGAAGGCAGGCCGGTGTCCTTCGACCGATTTCGCGGCAAGGTGGTGCTGCTGAATCTCTGGGCGACATGGTGCGGGCCTTGCCGGACGGAGATGCCGACGCTCGATCGCCTGCAGGCGAAGCTCGGCGGACCCCAGTTCGAGGTCGTGGCGCTCTCCACCGACGCCGGCGGCGTCAAGGCCGTGCGGGAATTCTACGACTCGCTCGAGGTCCAGAGTCTTGCGGTTTACATGGAAGGCGAAGGCAACGCATTGACGGCGCTCGACGTGCCGGGCATCCCGACGACGCTGCTCATCGACGCCGATGGCCGTGAGATCGGCCGGTACATCGGCGCGGCCGACTGGGAATCGGAAACATTCTTGCAGATGGTCCGTTCGTATTTCCGATCCAACACGTCGAAGGGGAAAGGGTGAGCAAGCCGAAGACTCGCCGGGCGCAGCAAGAACGCCGGCACGCGATGCGGTGAGGGACCGGGACGGAGCGGGAAGAACCGATGAGCATCGATAGGATTGTTTCGCAACGCCGCCGCGCCGTCCTGCGCGCCGCGGGCGGTCTCGCGGTCGGCGCGGTGATTGCGCCGTCGCTCCTCATGGCTCCGGCGCAGGGCGCCACGCCTCGCGTCGTCGAGTATCGCCTGCGCGCGGGTCCGGGCAAGGCAGCCCTCGTCGGGCCTCCGCACTCCGACACGGCGGTCTGGAGCTACAACGCGCAGGTGCCGGGTCCGACGCTACGCGCGCGGCAAGGAGACCGGCTGCGCGTCGTCGTGGAGAACGCGCTCGCGGAAGACACGACCGTGCACTGGCATGGCGTACGTCTGCCGAACGCGATGGATGGTGTGCCTTACCTCACTCAGCCACCGATCGCGGCGATTGGCGGCGGATTCGTCTACGAGTTCGACCTGCCCGACGCCGGGACGTATTGGTATCACCCGCACGTGCGCAGTTCCGAGCAGATCGGACGGGGGCTCTCGGGCACGCTGATCGTCGATGAGCACGCGCCGATTCGCGTCGACCGGGACGTGACCTGGGTGCTCGACGATTGGCGACTCGAGCGAAGCGCCCAGATCCGCAGCGACTTCGGCAACATGATGGACGCGACACATGCCGGACGCCTCGGCAACACGGTCACCATCAATGGCGTGGTCCCCGATTCGGACAACGTGCGCGCGGGTGAGCGCATCCGGCTGCGGCTCGTGAACGTCGCGAACGCGCGCATCTTCGCCCTGGACTTTGCCGGACACGAGCCGCGCGTCGTCGCGATCGACGGGCAGCCGGTCGAGCCGCATGCGCCGGAAGGCGGGCGCGTCGTCGTCGCTCCCGCGATGCGCGTCGATCTCGTGATCGACATGGCCGGCAGGCCTGGTGAAAGGCACGCCGTATACGACCGCTACTATCCTCGCCAGCATTACCGGGTCCTCGATCTCGCCTACACGAACGAGCCGCCGCTGCGCGAGAGTCCGCTCGACGCCCCGATTCGTCTGCCCGCCAACCCGGTTCCGGAACCCGACGTGGCCAACGCCAAGCGGCATCGCGTCCTGCTCGGCGGCGGCATGATGGGCCGCATGATGGGTGGAATGACGGGTGGGCGCATGATGTCCATGCGGGACATGATGGGGCGAGGCATGGCCTGGACGCTCAACGGCGTGGCCGAAAACGGCCACACCCCCGCGCCGATGTTCACGCTCGCACGCGGGCGTTCGTACGTCATCGAGCTTGTGAACGACACCGCCTGGGATCACCCCATGCATTTGCACGGGTACGCGTTCCGCGTGGTGACGCGTAACGGCGCGCCGACCCGCCGTCGCCCATGGCAGGATACGGTGCTGCTTTCTCCCGAAGATCGCGTCGAGATCGCCTTCGTCGCCGACAATCCCGGCGACTGGATGTTCCACTGTCACATCCTCGAGCACATGGCGGCGGGAATGATGGGGATTGTCCGTGTTGCCTGATCACATATGAATCGCTTCAGCTGGACGACCTGCCGCGCCGCGTTCGTTGCAGCGTGCGCAACGTGGCCGGCGATCGCGCTTGCGCACGTCTCGGACGGCTCCGCCGAATCGCCCGCGTCGGCGTGGCAATTCACGCCGGACATACTTCTGCTCACCTTGTTCTTCACGGCCTTGTACGTCGCGGGTCTTCGGCGGCTGAGAGCGCGGAACAGCTTCCCTTCGCCATGGCGCAGCGCGAGCTTTCTGGCGGGCATGGCACTCGTGTTTCTCGCCCTGCAATCGCCGCTCGATGCGCTCTCGGAACATCTCTTCTTCGTGCACCAAATCCAGCATTTCCTGCTGCACGCCGCCGGGCCGATGCTGGTGATGCTCGCCGCGCCGCAGGGCGTACTGCTTGCCGGGTCGCCACCCGCGCTCCGGCATTACCTGATCGGCCCGATCATGGCCAACCGTTCCCTCCGCGCGGTGTTTCGCGTCGTCTCGCGCCCGATTGGCGCGACGGTGCTGTTCGTCGGCTCGCTCTACCTCTGGCAGTGGCCTCCGTATCACGACCTCGCCGTGCGCGATGAGGCCGTGCACTACGCGATGCACGTGTCGATGCTCGTCGCCGGGCTGGTGTTCTTCTGGTGCGTATTCGATGCGCGTCCCGCGCCGCTCGGCGCCCGGTACGGTGCCCGCGTCACGATGCTTTGGGTCGCGGTCGTCGGGAACATCCTGCTCGGCGCGGTCACCACGCTCAAGCCCACCGCGCTCTACACCGCGTACGACGAATTCGGCAGGCTCTGGGGATTCGGCGCGCTTCCCGACGAGCAGCTCGGTGGGCTCATCATCTGGATTCCCTCGAGCATGATGTGCCTCGTCGCGCTGTTTGTCGTCATCAGGTCATGGAGTGCGCACGAAACGAAGATTGCCCCGCGGCTCGAACGCAACCTCGGGCGGCCGGGCGCCGCGGCGCCGGCCGCATGGGATCGGATGCCGCACGGCAGGGCCCGCCTCGCCGCGCGCAATCGGGCGCTTGGCCTCAAGCTCGCGATGATCGCTCTAGCGGTCTTCGCGGGAATCCTCGCGCTCGGTACCGTGATCGTCGCTCGCACGCACTGAAGTCGATCGTCGGGTCAGCTCGCGAGCGCGGCCTCATAGCCTTCGTCCTTCACCGCGGCGATCAGCGACTGCGCATCGGCGCCGCCCTGGACGACGGCCTGCGCCTTTTCGAGGCTGACGTCGGCGGCTTCGACGCCGGATACGCTCTTCAGCGCCTTCGTAACGGCCATGACGCAATGATTGCACGTCATTCCGGTGACTTTGAGAGTGGTGGCTTCCATCGTCGTTCTCCTAGAGTGAGTCGAAATCATCAGTGGGCTGCTGGCAATGCCTGCGCGTGCATGTTGACGCGGCTTCGGTCGCCCGTGCCGGGCGCTGGCGGCCCGCCTTGCGCGTGCACGCGCCGCAGCCGCAGACTGTTCGTCACCACGAACACGCTCGAAAGGCCCATCGCGAGTCCGGCGAGCATTGGATTCAACGCCACGCCCCAGATCGGGTAGAACACGCCCGCCGCGAGTGGGATGAGCAGAATGTTGTAGATGAACGCCCAGAAGAGATTCGCGCGGATGGTGCGCATCGTACGGCGCGCGACCTCGAGCGCGTTCAGCAATCCCGCAAGATCGCCCCGGGTGAGCGTCACGTCGGCGGCCTCGATCGCGATGTCGGTACCGGTGGCCACCGCAATGCCGACCTCGGCCTGCGCGAGCGCGGGCGCGTCGTTGATGCCGTCGCCGACGAAAGCCACTTTGTGCCCCTGCGCCTGAAGGCGCTGCACGGCTTCGGCCTTGCCGGAGGGAAGCACTTCGGCCTCGATCTCGTCCACACCCGCCTGGTGGGCGATGGCCTGGGCGGTGCGCACGCTGTCGCCCGTGATCATGCCGATGCGCAAACCCTTGGCCTTCAGCGTGGCGACCACGCCGGCCGACTCGGGCTTGAGGGGGTCGGCAACACCGAGCACGCCCCACGCCCGGCCGTCCACGGCGAGGTAGATCGGAGTGCGACCGCGGCCGGCAAGCGTACCCCCGCGCCCGGCCAGCGTGCCCACCTCGACGCGTTCCCGCGCGAGCAGGCGCTCAGCACCGAGCAGGACAGTGTGCCCGTCGACGGTTGCCTTCACCCCGTACCCCGGGATGGCCTCGAAGCTTTCGGCCGCAGGTGGCGAAATCGCGCGTGCCCTGGCGGCGGCGAGGATTGCGACGGCGAGCGGATGCTCGCTGCCTGATTCGACAGCGGCAGCGAAGCGCAGCATTTCCGCTGCATCACGCCCCGGCGCCGGCTCGATGTCGGTGAGCTCGGGCCGGCCGACGGTGAGCGTGCCGGTCTTGTCGAACACGACGGTATCGACATGGCTCAGCGCCTCCAGCGCCTCGCCCTTGCGAAAGAGCACGCCCAGCTCGGCGGCGCGCCCGCTGCCGACCATGATCGCCGCGGGCGTCGCGAGCCCCATCGCGCAAGGACAGGCAACCACCAGCACCGCTACCGTGCTCACCACCGCGAGCGTGATCGCCGGCGCGGGCCCCAGCGCGAGCCACACCACGAACGTGACCGCGGCGATCGCGAGCACGACGGGTGTGAAGATGCGCACCACGCGGTCGGCGAGGCGCTGGATTGGCAGCTTCGAGCCTTGCGCCTGCTCCACCATGCGGATGATCTGGGCGAGCATCGTCTGTTTGCCGACCTGGCGCGCCTCGACGCGCAGGATGCCGTGCTGGTTCACCGTGCCGCCCACGACCCGGTCGCCGGCGCGCTTGGGGACGGGCATCGGCTCGCCGGTGAGCATCGATTCGTCGACGTAGCTCTCGCCCTCGCCCACCTCCCCGTCCACCGGGACCCGCTCGCCGGGACGCACGATCACGATGTCGCCGCGCGCGACGCTGTCGATCGGCACATCGCGCTCCGCGCCGTCGCGCTCGATGCGCGCGGTCTTGGCCTGAAGTCCGATGAGCTTCTTGATCGCGGCGCCGGTGCGGCCTTTGGCGAGCGTCTCGAGGTACTTGCCCATCAGGATCAGCGTCACCACCACCGCCGCCGACTCGAAGTAGACGTGGCGCGCCTCCGCCGGCAGCAGCCAGGGGGCGATCACCGCGACCGCGCTGTAGAGATACGCCGCGCCGACGCCGGTCATCACGAGGCTGTTCATGTCGGGCGAGAGGTGGCGGAAAGCCGCCCAGCCGGTACTGAAGAAGCGCCGCCCCGGTCCGAACACGACCGCGGTACCGAGCGCGAATTGCGCCCATTCCCAGAAACGCGGCGTGGGCGCGATTCGGGCCAATGCCTCAGCGAGTCCGGGCACGAACATCGGGCCCATTGCGAGCGCGACGATCGGGATCGACAGGGCCGCGGCGACGACCGTGTCACGGAATCTCGCGTGAAGATCTGCTTCCTGCGCGCGCGCTTCGGCGTCGACGCTTTCATTCTGGTCCAGCGGCCGCGGCGTGTAGCCAGCGTCCGAAATCGCTCGGGCGATCACTTCGGGCGCAGTCGTTGCCGGAAAATAATGCACGGTCGCTCGCTCGGTGGCGAGATTCACCGTCGCGTCGAGCACCCCCGGCGTCTTGCGCAACGCGCGCTCGACCCGATTGGAGCAGTTTGCGCAGGTCATGCCGCCGACGCCGATTTCCAGCGTGGCGGTGATCGGCGTGTAGCCCGCGTCCGTAACCGTCGCTGCGATGTCGACAGGCGTCGCGGCGGCTTCGTCGAGGCGCACGCTTGCCCGCTCGGTTGCGAGGTTTACCGCGGCTTCGACAACGCCTGGCGTCTTGCGCAACGCGCGCTCAACCCGCGCGCTGCAGTTCGCGCAGGTCATTCCCTGAATTCCGATCTCCAGCGTTTGCACTTCGCTCTCCTGTCGGGCACGCGACGCGTGCCTCATTCGTCCGCCTGGTTGAGGGCCGCGAGAATCGGACACTCGCCCGTGTAACCGTGTCCGCTGCAGCGCACCTCGAGCTCGGCGAGGCCCTGCTTCATGCGCGCCAGCGCTTCGATCCGACGCTCGATGTCGGCGATCTTCGCCTGCGTCGCTTTCTTGACCTGGCGCGCGCTCGCACGCGGGTTGTCGCTCAGCTTGAGCAGATCGGCCACTTCCTCGAGCGTGAACCCGAGAGCTTGCGCCCGGCGGATGAAGCGCAGCCGGCGGGCGGCCGCCTCGCCGTACTTCCGGTATCCGGACGCCGTGCGTTCCGCCGGCGCGAGCAGACCCAGGCGTTCGTAATAGCGCAGCGTGCCGGCGCCGATTCCGATGTCCCGGGCGAGCTTCCCGATCGTCATGGTCTGCATCGTTGCGTCCCTCATGCTCCGAGTTCAGGGAATAGCTTAAACCTTATAGTAAGGTTTAGAGTCAAGTCCTCAAGCCGCGTCGGGTCGAACCGCGGTTTGGTTTGGCATATCGCCATCCGGAACGCGGGTCTGGACAATCCGCGCGAAACCTGAGAAGAAGAATGACCGGCGACCGCGCCAGCCCGATCCGAATAGAGGCGATCAGCCCGGCGGGTCGATGTGGCGGCGCCGTGGGGGTGCCGCGCAGGGGCGTCGCACTGGACCCGTCATCAAATGGAGGAGCGCATGAAACCCATAACCCGGATCATTCGGGGCATTGTCGCTGTGGCGGCGACCGCAGTCCTGTCGCTGCCGGCTGCGGCACAAACCATCCAGGGCCCGATCGAATTCGTGATTCCGTTCGGCGCGGGCGGCGGCGCCGATATCGAGGGACGGCTGCTCGCCGAGGAGATGAGCAAGGTGCTGGGCGTGCCGGTCGTGCCCGTGAACAAGCCCGGCGCGGGCGGCGCAGTCACCTACACCTACGTGAAGAATGCCAAGCCCGACGGCCGCACCATCGCGTGGAACTCCACGTCGATCCTGACGACCACCAATATCGGCAATGTGCCGTTCGAGCACAGCGCGCTCGACCACATCGGCCAGGTCGAGTATCAGCCGATGCCGTTCGCAGTGCGGGCGGACGCGCCGTGGAAGACCATGAAGGACTTCGCGGCCGACTGCCAAAAGCATCCGGGCAAGTACAAGATCGCCAATTCGACCACCGGGAGCGCGACGCATCTCGCCGCGATCGCCGTCGCCAATGCGATCGGCTGTGACGTGATCCACCTGCCGGCCGGCATCAAGCGCCGCAACGCCACGGTGCTGAGCGGCGAGGCGGACGCGATGATCGCTCCGCTGACCGGGGCGATCAAGCTCGCCAAAGCCGGCAAGATCCGCCTCCTGGCGATTCCGAGCCCGAAGCGCAATCCGGTGATTCCGGACGTGCCTACCATGAAGGAGCTCGGCTATGACGCCGATATCCTGCTCTTCCGCGGCCTGTCGGTGCCGAAGGGCACGCCGTCTGCCACGAAGGCGAAACTGGCCGATGCGATGACCAAGGCCGCCCATTCGAAGGCCTTCATGGACTTCGCCGCGAAGAACGGCTTTACCGTCGAGACGCTGAGCGTGGACGATTTCGAGAAAGTCCTTCAGGCCGAGGATGCGAAGGTCAAGGACATCATGAAGACCGCCGGCCTGTATCACAGCAAGAAGAAGTAGAGCGACAGAGCGCGCAACGCGGACTGATCGATCCCGGTGCGTCCCGCGCCGGGATCGCGGATGCCCCTTCGCCGACCGAGAGCAATGCGCAACAGGAATGTCGTCGCCGCTCTGATATTGATCGCGCTGGGCGTCGTATACGGCTACCTGACCGCGGGCCTGCCCAAGCGGTCGCTCCCCGATACGCCCGACCCATCGTTCTTCCCGTGGATCATCACCGCGAGCTTGTTGATCCTCTCGTCCGTGCTTCTGGTTCAGGGCCTGCGCGGGGCGCGCGATGCCCCTGACACGGCGGGCGGACTCAGGGCGCCGACGGTCTTCCTGGTCCTGTTCGTGGTGTATGTCGCAGTGCTCCCTTTCACCGGTTTCGTGCTCGCGAGCGTGCCGTTCTTCGCTGCGCTCATGTGGCTCTATGGCGAGCGGCGCCTGGGCTGGATCGGCGTCGTATCCATCGCGCTTCCGGTGATACTGGTCTTCGTCTTCCGTCACGCGCTGCAGATACCTCTGCCTACCGGCGTGCTCGCGGGGCTGCTGGGATGAGTCCGGATGTCGTCGCGGGGTTCGCGGGCGCGTCGCTTCCCGGCAGCCTCGTTGCCACCGCCCTCGGCGTAGCGCTCGGCCTCATCGTCGGCATGATTCCGGGCATGACCATCAGCACCGGCATCATCGTCGTGCTGCCGCTGACGTTCGTACTCGATCCGACGCTCTCCATCGCGCTGCTGCTCGGCATTTACGTGGGCGGCATGACGGGCGGAAGCTTCTCTGCGACGTTGCTCAACATCCCCGGCACGCCGTCGGCTTCGGCCACGGCGATGGACGGCTACCCGATGGCGCACCGGGGCGAGGGAGGTCGGGCGCTCTCGGTCGCCATCATCGCGAGCTTCGTAGGCGGCTTCTTCAGCTTTCTCTGTCTGTACTTCATTGCACCCGCGCTGGCCGATGTGGCGCTGCGCTTTCGCGCGCCCGACCTCTTTAGCGTCGTGTTCTTCGGCCTCACCGTCATCTGCACGTTCGCGGCGCGCTCGCCGGTGAAGGGGCTGCTGTCGGCAGTGATCGGGCTCGTCATCGTGACCATCGGACAGGATCCGGTGATGGGCACGGCGCGTTTCACGTTCGGCAACGCCGACTTGCTGGCGGGTGTCCATTTTCTCACCGCCCTCATCGGCCTTTTCGCTGTGCCCCAACTCGTCGACAACATGATCGCGATCGCGCGCGGACAGGGCGATACGCGGGCGAGCACGCGCGTCGGGTCGGTGCTGCCGAAAATGGCGGATCTCAAGGCCATGCGCTTGCCTGCCGCGATCGGCTCGGTGACCGGCGCGTTCCTGGGCATTCTTCCCGGGGCCGGCGGCCCGATCGCAGCGTTCATCAGCTACGACTACACGAAGCGATTCAGTCGCAACAAGGACCAATTCGGAAAGGGCTGCGTGGAGGGCATTGCGGCCCCGGAATCGGCCAACAACGCGGTGACCGGGGGGGCGCTCATCCCGATGATGACGCTAGGCATCCCCGGCGATCCGGTGACGGCCATCTTGATCGGCGCCCTGCTCGTCCACGGCCTCGCGCCCGGCCCGCTGCTCTTCATGGAGCGCGGGGATTTTGCCTACACGGTCATCTTCTCGTTCATGTGGGCGAACTTCTTCAACCTGGCGATCGCGCTCGCCGGTGTACGGCTGCTGGTCAAGCTGCTTGCGGCGCCCAAGGCCCTGCTCATGCCGACCATCGCGCTGCTGTGCGTGATCGGAAGCTATGCGTTGCGCAATTCTTTTTTCGACGTCTGGGTGATGCTCGGGTTCGGACTGCTCGGCATTGCCATGCGACATCTGGACATGCCGGTCGTGCCGTTGCTCCTCGCGCTGGTGCTGGGCCGCCAGCTCGAGGAGCACATGCGCGTGGCGCTGACCGGGTCGAGCGGCGATGTCATGGTCTTCTTCCAGTCGCCCTTCAGCGTCCTGTTCCTGTCCCTTTCCGTCATCTCGATCGTCTGGTCTTTCGTTTCCGAGCGACGGAGCGGCCGCCCGCGGCCGGCACCTTCATCGTGACGATGTCGGCGCCGAGCGCTACAGATCCAAGGAGAAGCCAATGAGTACAGAACCGGTTCGCGTTGCCTCGATCGGCCTAGGCTGGTGGTCCGACGTGCTTGCGGACGCCGCCCAGCGCTCGAAGAAGGTGAAGATCGTCGCCTGCTACACTCGCTCGGAGGACAAGCGCCGCGCCTTCTCGGAAAAATACAGTTGCCGGGCTGCATCGAAGTACGAGGAAATTCTGGCGGCCGACGACGTGGATGCGATCATCAACACGACGCCCAATCCGACCCACCTCGAAACCGTGCGCGCGGCGGCGCAGGCCGGCAAGCACACTTTTCTCGACAAGCCCATCGCGACGACCATCAGCGACGGCCGGGCGATCATCCGCGCGTACAAGGATGCCGGCACCGTGCTGGCAGTCGGTTACCAGCGCAGGCGGGAGAACCACTTCAGGTGGATCCGGGACAAGATCGCGGCGGGGGACTTCGGCAACGTCGTGCAGGCCGAAGCGAACATCAGTCGCGACCGGGAAGGCAAGTTCGACACCACTTCCTGGCGCTACACGGCGGCGGGGATGCCGGGCGGCGTGATGCTGCAGATCGGCGTGCACTATACGGACGTGCTCGAGATGCTGCTCGGGCCCGTGAAGTCGGTATCGGGCATGACCGCTCAGCTCGCGCTGCCTGGAGAGAATCCGGACGTCGCAGGACTGCTCATGCAGCACGAGACCGGCGCCGTCTCGACACTCAACGCTGGATACGCTTCGGCCTCGGAGTACTACCTCATGAACATCTACGGCCGCGAGATGACCGCCTACTACAGTCTTCACGAAGGCCTCAAGGTGCTCAAGCGGCGCACCACCGACGCCGTGCCGGTGGCAACGCAGAAGAACGACACGCTGGTCGAAGAGCTCGACGAGTTCGCCGACTGCGTGCGCGGCAAGGGGCAACCGGAAGTCGACGGCGAGAAAGCGCTGCGCTCGCTTGCGGTGATCCGCGCCGGCGTCAAGTCGGCGCGCGACGGACGCCACGTGACCGTCGAGGAGATCCTCGCCGGCGGCGACTAAGGAGGGGGAGGGGCCCCTCCGCATCGTTACCCTAGGAGGGGGAGGAGCCCTTCCGCATCGATTCCTTACAATAGGCGTGCCATGGACAACCCGCTCGTGACCACCGAATGGCTGGCGGCGCACCTCGACGACCCGAAGGTGCGCATCGCGGAGATCTCCCAGCTACCCGAGCGCGACACGTATCGCGAAGGCCACATCCCCGGCGCGATCTGGTTCTTCTGGAAGGATATCTGCTGGCACGACACCGACCGGGAGTTCGTTTCACCGGAAAAGCTCGCCGCGCGATTCGGCGCTGCCGGAATCGGACCCGATCACACGCTCGTGCTCTACGGCGATCCGGTGCAGTACGGGACCTACGCGTACTGGGCGTTCACCATGGCCGGGCACAAGGATCTGCGTCTGCTGGACGGCACGCGGACCAAGTGGACGCGCGAGGGTCGGCCGCTGACCAAGGACATCCCGCGCTTTGCGGCGGTGGACTATCCGCCGCCCTCCGGCGACGCGAGCATGCGCCTGGGTCGCGAGGCGGTGCGCGCGGGGCTCGGCAAACCCGGTCGCATGCTCCTCGACGTGCGATCGCCGGAGGAGTACGCAGGCGAGCGGGTGATGGAGCTCGGCAAATTCGACCATGGCGCCGAGCGGGCCGGGCGGATTCCGGGAGCGGTGCACCTTTACTTCAAGAATCTGCTCAACGACGACGACAGCTTCAAGAGCTCCGCTGAGCTCGATCGAATATTCAGGCGCGTGGGCGTCACGAAAAAAAGTCCGGACGAGGTCGTGGTCTACTGCCGCCTGAGCCATCGCGCCACGCTTACGTGGGTCGCGCTCACGCGCATTCTGGGTCTGGAGAACGTGCGCATCTACGACGGTTCCTGGACCGAGTGGGGGAGCATCGTCGGATTCCCGGTGGAGCGGTGATCGCGCCATTTGTGCAACCCGTGGGATTCGTGACGAATTTCCTGCCGCTCGGGCCGCGAGACGCCATGCGCGAATTGACGTCGGACGCGACTTGGCGGACCGTATCGACTTGAAACGCAGGAAGGTGGGGGGAACCACATGCCTATCAGGTTGCTGACGTCGATTCTGTTCGCATTCGGGATCGCGCTCGGGATTGCGCCGCCTGCCGGAGCGCAGACGCCCGGCGTGACAGCCAACTCCGTGCTCCTCGGCCAATCGGCCGCCTTCTCGGGTCCGGCAGCCCAGCTCGGCATTCAGATGAACGCCGGCGCCATGGCTTACTTCGACTACATCAACAAGCTGGGCGGCGTGCACGGTCGGACGATCCTGCTGAAGACCCGCGACGATCGTTACGAGGGCAATCTCGCGGCCGAGAACACCCGGAAGCTGATCGAGGAGGACAAGGTCTTCGCCCTCTTCGCGTACGTCGGCACGCCGACCAGCGCGGCGGCGCTACCGATCTTCACCGAGGCGAAGGTACCCTTCGTCGGCCCGTTCACGGGCGCCGAGCTCCTGCGCAAACCGCTCAACCGATATGTCTTCAACGTGCGCGCGAGCTACTACGACGAAACCGAGAAGATCGTCGAGCAGCTCGTCTCCACCGGTATCCACAAGATCGCGGTGTTCTATCAGAACGACTCGTACGGAAAAGCCGGCCTGACGGGCGTGCAGATTGCGATGAAGAAACGCAACCTTGCCATCGCCGCCACCGGAACGGTCGAGCGCAATACCACCGACGTCGGCGCTGCGGTGAAGGCCATCAGCGCGGTCCAGCCCGACGCAGTGGTGATGATCTCCGCCTACACCTCGATCGCCGAGTTCGTGCGGCAGATGAAGAAGGCCGGCAGCGCGGCGCAGTTCCACAATGTCTCGTTCGTGGGCTCGAAGGCGCTCGCCAATGCGCTCGGCGCCGAAGGCTACGGCGTGGTGATCTCGCAGGTCGTGCCTTTCCCGTGGTACCCCGGCGTTCCGGTGGTGAAGGAGTACCAGCGCATTCTCAAGGCCGCCGGCATCACCGAATACAACTTCGGGAGTCTCGAGGGCTATCTTGCCGCCAAGGTCATGGTGGAAGGGCTGCGCCGCGCGGGCCGGGACCTCACCCGGGAGAGGCTGATCGCCGCGCTCGAGACCATGGATAACGTCGATCTCGGTGGATTCGTGGTCAGCTTCTCACGCGCGTCCCATGCCGGCTCCGACTACGTCGAGCTGACCATGATCGGGCGCGACGGCAAGTTCGTGAGATAGCGCTCGGCACGGATTCATTTCGCGCCAGCCGCGCTCGGGGCCGCAGCCTCCTGGCGGGGCATCAGCGGATTGCAATTCTTCAGAGTCACCTGACCCTGCAGCAGGTTGCCGCGGGAATATTCCGTGAAGATACAGGTATTGGTGGCCGGGTCGTAGTTCTCGACCCAAAGGTTGTCGTCCTTCCAGGTCACCGCGATATGATGCTGCCCGGCGGGAACCGTGATGGTCATCACGCCCCCGTAGCGCTTGACGAACAGCTGCTCGAAATAGAAGTAGTAGGCCACCCATCCCGCGACCAGCACGACGGCCGACGCGATGAGCGCGCCGCGAATGCTGTTCATCTTCCCGGCAAAGACCGCCATGATGGCGATGACCAGGGCGACGACAGCGCCCCAATAAACATAGGTAATCATGCGAGAGCGCGCTCTTGAGGCGACGACTCGCGCACCTTATCACGCGTTTTGGTCATCGCACGCGGTACGTCGAGTTCGCCCCTCGCTCCATCGCGCGAGAATGGCGTGGATGCGACGCACGCCATCGGTGAGGGCAGCGGGACCGGGCTGCAGGATGTCGGACGACTTGATCTCATGTAACTCGCCGTCGCGCACTGCGGGGATCTCCGACCATCCCGCACGCGCGGCGACGCGTTCGGGGCGAAATTTCTTGCCGCACCAGGACCCGAGGATCACGTCGGGGTGTCGGCGCGTCACCTCGCGCGGGTCCGCGACCATGCGGCCAGTCGCCGCCTGGCTCGTGGCGAGCTCGGGAAACACATCCGCGCCGCCGGCGATGCCGACCAGCTCGCTCACCCACCCGATGCCGCTGATCATCGGTTCGTCCCACTCCTCGAAGTAGACTCGTGGCCGGCGCGGGAAGCGCGCGGCCACATTGCGGATCTCCTCGAGTCCAGCCTCGAGCTCGGCGACCAGGCGCTCGCCCTTTGTCGCCGCACCGACCAGGGACGCGAGCGTGAGGATCATCGAGAGAATCTCGGGCACGGTGCGCTGATTGAAGACGAGCACGTTCAGGCCGGCTTTCGCGAGATCGCGTGCGATGTCAGCTTGGAGGTCCGAGAAACCGATGACGAGATCGGGCTTCAGCGCCAGGATGTGGTCGTTCTTGGCGGAGAGGAATGCGGAGACGCGCGGCTTCTCGCGACGCGCGCGCGCCGGGCGCACGGTATAGCCCGAGATGCCCACGATGCGCCGCTCCTCGCCGAGAAGGTAGAGCGTCTCGGTGGTCTCCTCGGTGAGGCAGACGATTCGTTCGGGGTAGCGGGCGGGCATGCGACGTACTCAGCATAGCACCGCGCCGCCTCCAGCACGCGGTTGTCACTCGCCTGCGCCTGCTGCTAGCAACAGGCGCCCCGCAGGCCGTGCTAGATATTCTCCGTCGATTGCGAGATGGAGGGTCGATGCAGTCGTTCCTGGATATCATCGAGGATCAGCTCGTCGCGAATCGCCTCGAGCTCGCGGCCGTGACGATTGCCGCAACGCCTTACGTCAACACGCCCGTCGTGGTGAGCCTGCACTGGCACGGCTTCGTCGAGGCAAAGCTTGCCCCGGAGGGCAACGCGGTTGCGCTGCAACCTGTCCCGAGCTCGGCGTTGCAGGTGAACACGCGCTGGGACCGTTTCGAAGATCTCGAGCGCGACGCGCTCGAATCGGCCTGGGAGCTCGGCGCGTGGGACTTCACGCGCAACGAAGCGCGCCCGCACGCGCGCCAAGGCGCCGACCTGCAGGAGCACATCGACTGCATGACCGCGTTCGGCGTGCCGCCGCACCATATCGACGGCGAGCCCGTCGTGGTCAGCGATGTGTACGACGCCGACGAGCTGGTCGAAGCGGCGGGACGCATCGGCTATGTGCGGTGGCAGTTCCGGCCGGTGTGGTGCGGCATGTGGCGGGAGGTTGCCCGGGACGCGACGCTCGAGGAGGGCGGTTATCGCAATCCGAGTTGCCCGGTGCCCGTGCAGCCGTACCTTCTCGGCCGAGACACTAGTGTCGTCTACAAGCTCGGCCGGGAGCCCGAGCACGCCGCCTGAGCGCTGCCCCGGGGTCAATCGCCGATCAGGTGCAGCATCACCTCGCGCCGATGGCCGGCGCGGCGGTGCTCGTAGAGATAAAGGCCTTGCCACGTGCCGAGCGCGGGTTGCCCGCCGGCCACGGGAATCCCGACTTGAGTTTGCGTGAGCGCGGCGCGCACGTGCGCCGGCATGTCGTCCACACCTTCGGCGGTGTGCTCGAACAGCGGGTCGCCGTCCGGGACCAGGCGGGCGAAGAAACGCTCGAGGTCACGCTGGACCTCGGGGTCGGCGTTCTCCTGGACGAGCAGGCTTGCCGACGTATGCCGAACGAATACCGTGAGCAGGCCGTCGCGAATTCCGGTCTCGCTCACCCAGCCGCGCACGCGGTCGGTGAACTCGTACAGACCGCGCCCCGCGGTCCGGATGGTCAATGGCGAGCTTGCTTGGCGCACGGTAGATCGGGTGTCGAGCCAGGATGGTACGCGCGCGAAGCCCGTGAGCAAGCCTGCAGCCCCTCCCGGGACCCGGGCGGCCCCCCGGGGCTCCCGCTTTCCGACACGTCCGTGTCGCCCTCCTGTAACATCCTCGCGCACAATATCGGTCGGCCGGGTTCCACGGCCTGCCCCTGCAGTGAACCGCGTAAAGAGGAGGTCCACCATGAACCGTCATGCCTGGCGTGACGCCCTGCTATCTGCCACGAGCCTACTGGCTGCCGTCGCTATGCTCGCCCTTGCCGGCTCGGCTGCCGCGCAAGCCAACTGTCCGCACGGCGCGCTCGACGCGCGATTCTGCGATGCCAATGGGGACTTGGTCGCCGACGCTCCGACTGATCCCAAGCAGTGGGTCGATCCACCGACGCTGATCTTTGCCTACACGCCGGTCGAGGACCCGGCGGTGTACGCCAAGGTTTGGGACGGGTTCCTCAAGCACATGGAAAAGGTCACCGGCAAGCGCGTGCAGTTCTTTCCGGTGCAATCCAACGCGGCGCAGATCGAGGCCATGCGCGCCGGGCGACTGCACATCGCGGGGTTCAACACCGGCTCCAACCCGCTCGCAGTGAACTGCGCAGGATTCGTGCCCTTCACCATCATGGCCCGGGCGGACGATACCTTCGGCTACGAGATGGAGATCATCACTTTCCCGGGGAGCGGGGTCGACAAGGTGGAGGACATTCGAGGCAAGACGCTCGCTTTCACGTCGCAGACGTCCAACTCAGGCTTCAAGGCACCGTCCGCGCTTCTCAAGGCGGAGTTCAAGATGGAAGCCAACAAGGATTTCAAACCGACGTTCTCGGGCAAGCATGACAACTCGGTCCTCGGCGTCGCCAACAAGGACTACCCGGCCGCTTCGATCGCCAACTCGGTGATGAAGCGCATGATCTCGCGCGGCGTCATCAAGGCGGACCAGGTGAAGACGATCTACAAGTCGCAGACCTTTCCCACGACAGGCTACGGCTACGTGTACAACCTGAACCCGGAGCTCGCCAAGAAGATCCAGGAAGCGTTCTTCTCTTTCCAGTGGGAAGGTTCCGATCTCAAGAAGGAGTTCGAGAAGTCGGGCGAGGCGAAGTTCATCCCGATCACCTACAAGAGCCACTGGGACGTGATCCGGAAGATCGACGCAGCGAACAACGTCAGCTACAAGTGCAAGTGACCGGGAGTCGCTTTGCATGCTGCGCCTGGAGGGCCTGACCAAGCGCTACCGCACCGGCGATCTCGCTCTCGACGGCGTCGATCTAGAGGTGCCTGCCGGGCAGGTGATGGCGCTGATCGGCCCTTCCGGGGCCGGTAAGTCGACGCTGATCCGCTGCGTCAACCGCCTGGTCGAGCCGTCGGCCGGTCGCGTGCTGCTCGGCGACACCGACGTCACCGCACTCTCCGGGCGCGAGTTGCGCCGCGCGCGCCGGCGCATGGGCATGATCTTCCAGGAGTACGCCCTGGTCGAGCGCCTCACCGTCATGGAGAACGTGCTCTCTGGGCAGCTCGGCCACGTCGGATTCTGGCGGAGCTATTTCCGGCGCTTCCCCGCGAGCGCGGTGGACATGGCCTACGCCACGCTCGGACGAGTGGGGCTCGCCGACCATGTCGACAAGCGCGCTGACGCACTCTCCGGCGGTCAGCGCCAGCGTGTGGGCATCGCGCGCGCCCTTCTGCAACGGCCCGACATCCTGCTCGTCGACGAGCCGACGGCGAGCCTCGATCCCAAGACATCGCGGCAGATCATGCGACTGCTGGGCGAGTTATGCGCAGAGCGTAATCTCGCCGCGGTGATCAACATCCATGACGTGCAGCTCGCGCAGCTGTTCGTGCAGCGGGTGGTGGGATTACGCGCGGGGCGGATGGTGTTCGATGGCCCGCCCGGCGACCTGACCCCGGAAGTCCTCACGACGATCTACGGCGAGGAGGACTGGACGGCGGCGGCGCGACGGCGCGGTGCCGGCGGCGAGGCGGACGACGAGGCCGCCGCGCTCGACGAGGAGCGCATGGCGGGGATGGTGTGAGCGCCACGACGTGGCGGCGCCCGCCGCTGATCGCGAGTCCGCCGCTGCGCTGGGCGCTGATCATCGGCGCCCTCGTGTACCTCGCGCTCGCATTCGACTCGCTGCAGGTGAACTGGGGTCGGGTGGCGGAGGGCGTACCGCGCGCGGCGCGGTTCATCGCCGCCTTCTTCCCGCCTGATTTCACCAGTCGCTGGGGCGACATACTCGACGGGCTCCTGGAAAGCCTCACGATGACAGTCACGTCCACGGCGGTGGGCATCGCGATCTCGGTGCCGATCGGTATCGGCGCGGCGCGTAACGTCGCGCCGATGTGGATCTACCTGATCTGCCGAGCGACGATCGCCATCTCGCGGAGCTTCCAGGAGGTGATCATTGCGATCCTCTTCGTGGCGCTCTTCGGCTTCGGCCCGTTCGCGGGATTCCTCACGCTCTGCTTCGCCACCATCGGCTTTCTCTCCAAGCTCCTCGCGGAGGACCTCGAGGACATCGATCCCGGACCGGCGGAAGCCGTTCGGGCGACGGGCGCGTCGTGGTTGCAGTGGCTCAATTTCGGCATCCAGCCGCAGGTGATGCCGCGGCTCATCGGGCTCTCCCTTTACCGCCTGGACATCAATTTCAGGGAATCGGCGGTCATCGGCATCGTCGGCGCGGGCGGCATCGGCGCCACCCTCAACACCGCGATCGACCGCTACGAGTTCGATTCCGCGGCTGCGATCCTGCTCATCATCATCGCCATCGTGATGGTTGCGGAGTACACGTCGAGCTGGATCCGCACAAAGGTGCAGTGATGCCGGTCGAGCCGCGCGAACAGGGCATTCACTGGCGACGTATGTCGCCCGTGGTGCAGGCCGCGCGCTTCGGTGCCTGGCTCCTGCTCGCCGCATTCACGGTGTGGTGCTTCGAGGTGATGACGCGCGACACCATCTGGGCGTTTGCGCTCGACGCGCCGCGCCAGGCGGCCGATCTTCTCGGGCGCATGGT
>JAJDOG010000023.1 GCA_022340285.1 Betaproteobacteria bacterium | reverse complement strand
GCGTCCGGCGCGGCGCCCGATGCGGAGGCCATGATGGCACACGTCGGTGGGCGCGTCGCGCGCCACAAGCGCGTGCGCAAAATCTTCTTCGTCGATCGGATCCCGCGCACGCCGGCAGGCAAAGTTCAGCGGCACGTCCTGCAGGCGACATGCCTTGGCGATTGACGCCGCTCCCAGCGCGGTGAGAACCCGGAGCTAACGCTCGTAATCCGCACTCGGGTGCGACGGTCTTCTGATGCTCGGGCGGCTCGATGAAGGACGGGGCGTTGTCGTAGATCGCGAGGAAAAGCGACCCTTGCGGCCCCGAGATCAGCGGCCCGTAGTAGAGACCCTTCTGCTCGTACTGCATGAAGCCCGGGCCGAAGCGCTTGGTGCTCGTTCCGATCCGCCACTCGCCCTCGAGGATGTAGTGAAAGACGTCGCCATCGTGCGAGTGCCGCTGCACGACCACACCGGGATCGTGCTTGACCAGGTAGAACCAGGGCCCCACGCCTTCCTTGCCGAAGAACTTGCAGTAGATGCCTGGGATGTCCGTGCCGTCGAATCCGGGCGTGTCCTTGAGCGGCAGCCACGGCAGATCCTGCTCGAGTGCGAAAGTCACTTTCTGCATGGGCGCGAACGGCATGGAATGCCCTCCTGGAATGCGTCGTACCAAAGCTCGTTTCGCCTCGCAAGCTACTCCATCCGCCGCATCGTGTCGATGTACGCCGCATCGCGGATTGCGCTTGACCGAAACAAAGCCGGAAGGCGAGACTTGCCTAATCTCGCGTTTCGCCCCATTCACCCCATTCGCCCATTTCACCCAACTCGCGCGGCGGAACGAAAGGAGACATCATGTCTGCCCGGGGACCTCATGTTTCGTTCAGCCACGTCGGCATCCATGTCCACGACCTGGCTGGAATGGAAGATTTCTACACCCGCCTGCTGGGTCTTGTCGTCACCGACCGCGGCCCGCTGGAGACGCCACTCGGCATGCTGGATTTCGTATTCCTGTCGCGCGATCCGCGCGAGCATCACCAGCTCGTGCTGGCGTCGGGCCGTCCCGCCGAGACGCCGTTCAACGTGCTCAATCAGATCTCGTTCCGCCTCGATTCACTCGCCGATCTGCGTGCGATGCACGAGCGATTGAAGGATTTCCCAGCGAGCGAGGTGATCCCGATCAACCATGGCAATGCGCTGAGCGTGTACTTCCGCGACCCGGAGGGTAACCGCGTGGAGCTTTTCATCGACACGCCCTGGTATGTCACTCAGCCGCTGCGGATCCGGTTCGACTTTTCCGAGTCGGACGAATCTTTGATGCGGTGGGCCGAGGAGACAGCGCGGAGCCTGCCCGGCTTCCGCCCCGTGCGCGAATGGCGTCGCGAGGTGGCGGCGCGAATGGGGCTCGAATAGACGGGCTCCGGTCTGCTAGGATCGACGGCGATTGATTCTTGGAGATAGCTCGCTCATGACGAAGTTCGCCCTCGGGCAGTCCGTTTCACGCTTCGAAGACCTCACGCTCGTCAGGGGCGCGGGACGGTACTCGGACGACGTGCGTCTCGCGAACGAGGCGCACGCTTACGTCCTGCGCTCTCCGCACGCGCACGCGAAGCTCCTGCGCGTGAATGCCGCCGCAGCGCGCAAGGCGTCCGGCGTGCTCGCGGTGCTGACGGGCGCCGACGTCGAGGCCGACGGCCTGGGCGACATTCCGTGCATGATCCCGCTCCAGAACGCGGATGGCACGCCGCGCGGCGAGACGCCGCGGCCGATCCTCGCTGTCGAGCGCGTCCGGCACGTCGGCGATCCGGTCGCGCTCGTGGTCGCGGAATCGCTCGCCCAGGCGAAAGATGCCGCGGAGCTCGTCGAAGTCGACTACGAGCCGCTGCCGGCCGTCGCAGACACCTACGCTGCCACGCAGCCGGGTGCGGCACGGGTCTGGCCTGAGATCAAGAACAACGTCTGCTTCGATATCGTCATGGGCGATGCGAAGGCGGTCGACAAGGCGTTCGCCCGGGCAAAAAGGGTGGTGAAGCTCGCTCTCGTCAACAATCGCGTGGTGGCGAACTCGCTCGAACCACGCGCGGCCCTCGCCGACTACGATCCTGCGACCGGCCGCTCGACCCTTTACACACCCACGCAGGGGCCGCACAAGATCCTCACCCAGCTTGCCGACCCGATCCTCAATGTCGACAAGCAGAAGCTTCGTGTCGTGTCGGGAAACGTCGGCGGTGCGTTCGGCATGAAGATCTTCCTCCATCCCGAGCAGCCGCTCGTCGTGTGGGCATCGCGCCGTCTCAAGCGGCCGGTGCGCTGGACCGGCGACCGGAGCGAGAGCTTCCTGTCGGACGTGCAGGGGCGCGACAACTACTCGATCGCCGAGCTGGCGCTCGATGCCGACGCGAAGTTCCTGGCGCTGCGCGCCACGACCTACGCAAACATGGGAGCGTACCTGTCGAACTTCGGGCCGTTCATCCCGCAGCTCGCGTTCGTCGTGCTCTCGAGCGTGTACCGCATCCCTGCGATCTCGCTGAACGTCAAGGGGATCGTGACGAACACCGTACCGGTGGACGCCTACCGCGGCGCGGGGCGGCCGGAAGGCATCTACCTGACCGAGCGCATCGTCGACGCCGCGGCGCGTGAGCTCGACATCGGGCCGGACGAGATTCGCCGCCGCAACTTCGTCGATTCGTTCCCCTACAGGACCCCGGTCGAGAGCGAATACGACAGCGGCGACTTCGCGGGGACCATGGCGCTGGCGATGGAAAGGGCGGATTGGCAAGGCTTTGCCGCGCGTCGGGCGGCGGCGGAGAAGCGCGGGAAGCTTCGCGGGCTGGGTCTCGCCATGTACATCGAGCGTTGCGGCGGCGGCACCGGCGACACGATCACCGTCCGGATCGGCGGCGAAGGGAAGGTCACGCTGATCTCGGGCATGCAGGACAACGGACAGGGCCACATCACGAGCTTCAAGCAGGTGCTGTCCGACAAGCTCGGGATCGACGCGGATGCCATCGACGTCGTGCAGGGCGACACGGATATCGTGACGGATGGCCTCACGGGAGGCAGCCGGTTTCTCGCCATCGGTGGCGTGGCGGCGATTGCCGCCGCCGATGAGGCTGTCGAGAAAGGCAAGCAGGCGGCGGCCGGGCTGCTCGAGGCCGCGGCCGGCGACATCGAGTACCGCGACGGCGAGTACCGCATCGCGGGAACCGATCGCAAGGTGTCGCTGTTCGAGGCGGCGAAACAGGCGAACGGTCTCAGCGCGACCCACACTCGCGAACCCGAGAAGTACACGTATCCGAACGGTTGCCACATCGCCGAGGTGGAGGTCGATCCGGACACCGGAGAAACCTCGATCGAGCGTTACACGATCGTCGACGATTTCGGTCGGACGATCAATCCGAAGCTCGCGCAAGGGCAGATTCACGGGGGCACCGTGCAGGGCGTCGGGCAGGCGCTTCTCGAGCACGGCTATTACGACCCGGAAAGTGCGCAGCTCCTCGCCGGCTCGTTCATGGACTATGCGATGCCGCGCGCCGACGATTTCCCGTCCTTCGATTGCACCTTCAACAACGTGCCGTGCACGGGCAATCCGCTCGGCGTGAAGGGTGCGGGCGAAGCGGGGGCGGTCGGCGCGCCCGCCGCGCTGGTCAACGCCGTGGTCGACGCGCTGCAGGGCCGCGCGGCGGTCACACATCTCGACATGCCCGTCACCCGCGAGAAGGTCTGGCGGGCGCTCGCGAAGCGCTGAATGGTTTCGGCGAATGGCCGCGCACGTCCTGACGCCATTCGAGCTTCGAGTTCCGGAAGAAGCGCTGTCGGATCTGCGCGCCCGCCTCGCGCGCGTGCGCTTTCCGGACGAGCCGCCGCTTGCGCCATGGACGACCGGCACGAGCGTCGCGTACATGCAGGAACTGGTCGACTACTGGCGTGATCGCTTCGACTGGCGCGCCCAGGAAGTGCGGCTGAACGCGTTGCGGCAATACACGGCGCCCATCGCGGGAATCGACCTGCATTTCGTCTGCGAGGAGGGCAGGGGTCCCGACCCCCTGCCGCTCCTGATCTCCCACGGCTGGCCGGGCTCGGTCTTCGAGTTCCTCGAACTGATCCCGATGCTCACCGACCCCGCGCGCCATGGCGGTGATGCGGCCGATTCGTTCACGGTGGTGGCGCCGTCATTGCCCGGCTACACGCTTTCGTTCCGGTCTGGCCAGGAACGTTTCGGCGTCGAGCGGATCGCCGACGTCTATGCGCACCTCATGACAGATGTGCTCGGCTACGAGCGCTTCGGGGCGCAGGGCGGCGACTGGGGCGCGTTCGTCGCCTCGCGGCTCGGCAGCCAGTTCGCGGAGCGATTGATCGGCATCCATCTCAATCTGCTGGCCGTGCGTCGCGATGCGAAGATGCTCGCAGACCCCACCGAAGACGAGCGGCGTTTCCTCGACGAGCTCAAGCACTGGCTCAAGGAAGAGACCGGGTACCAGTGGATCCAGGGCACGCGTCCCACGACTCTCGCCTTCGCGTTGACCGATTCGCCCGCGGGCCTCGCCGCCTGGATCGTCGAGAAGTTTCACGCCTGGACCGACTGCAACGGCGTGCCCGAACGAGCGATCGACCGCGACACGATGCTCGCCAACATTACGCTCTACTGGCTCTCCGGCGCGATCGGTTCGTCATTCTGGCCGTACTACGCTCGCATGCATGGCCCCTGGCCGATCCCCGAAGGGACGACAGTAGACGTGCCGACGGGCTACGCGGAATTCCCGAGGGAAATCCTCCGTCCGCCGCGCTCGCTTGCCGAACGAACCTATACCGACATCCGGCGCTGGAGCGTCATGCCCAACGGCGGCCACTTCGCCGCACTGGAGCAGCCCCAGGCGCTGGCGAACGAGATCCGGGAGTTCTTCCGGCCGTTGCGGGGTGCCTCAGCGTAGGTCCGGGTCCGCCGAGAACCCGACTCAGGAGGGCGTCAGTCCGACCCAGTCGAAGAGCGCGCCCGGCGGGAAGGGCACGTGCAACGCCAGTTCGAAGACCCCGTAGACGAACGCCCCCATCGCCGCGGTGAGGGCGAGCGAAATGGGCCAGGGCTCGCGGCTGCCGACCTTGAGCGAGAGGAAGGTGCAAAGCACGCCACCGATCGTGAACCCGAGCAGCCAGATGGCCACGAGATAGCCAAAGATCCAACCGAACATCACGGCGGTCCGGCGCGCCACGATGGAATCCGGGATTTCTTCTCCGTGCTCGGCCGGACTCTTGGGCGGTCGTTCGACGCCCCGCGTAACTTCGACGAAGAGCTGGGCGACCGCCAGCACGAATAGCGGGATGCCGACTGCCCACGGGAAGAGGCCGGGCCTGAAGCCGAAGTTTCTGCTTTGCCACAGGGCCGCGCCGACCACCACGACAATCGCCAATGTGAAGAGCATGCCGCGGTCGAAGGCCGGTCGCTTGATCTTGGTCGCTGCTCGCTGGCTCCCGGCGCTCCGGTTTTCTCGCCGCTGCATTGCGCGTTTCAGCATGGGATAGAAGGCGCCCGCGAGCGTGAGCGCGATGAGAATCAGGACGCCCGGACGCCCGAGCCAGGCAAGACCGTAATTGTCCGTGGCGAGGAAGAGGCGGTTCTCGGCGAGCGGTCCCAGCACGACCCCGAGGATCAGCGGCGGCCTCGGCCAGTGGAATTTCTCCATGAGCCAGCCGAGCACGCCGAAGAGCAGAACGAGGAGGAGATCGGGGAAGGCATTCTTTTCCGCGAACGCGCCCACGTAGATCAGGAGAAGAATCGGCGGGATGAGCAGGCTGCCCCGAATCATGGTCACCTTCGCGAGCTGCCGCAGAAACACGAAGCAGACCGCCACGGTGACCAGGTTCGAGATGACGATCATCCACACGAACGAGAACGTGAGCGAGAGGTGCCCGCCCTGTGATTCGGGCGTGAGCATGCTCGGCCCGGGAACGAGTCCCTGGATGGTGAAAGCGCCCAGCAGAATCGCGGTCATCACGCCGCCGGGCACGCCGAACGCGATGGTCGGGATGAGGTTGCCCCCCAGCGTCGAGTTGTTCGCTGCACCCGGCCCCAGCACGCCCTCCACGGCGCCCTTGCCGAAGCGCTCCTGGCGCGGGGAGCTCTGCACCGCGTGGGCGTAGGCCAGCCACTGCGAGACGCCTCCGCCCATGCCAGGGATGATTCCGACGTACGCGCCGAGCGCGCTGCATCGCACGACGAGCCAGAAGTGGCGAAACGTGTCCTTGACGCCCTGCATCACACCACCCAGCTTCTCCACCGACGCGCGCGCGATCGCCGAGCGCTGCACCGCCAGGTCGATGATCTCGGGGATCGCGAAAAATCCGATCGTGATGGGCACGAGACCGATCCCGTCCCAGAGAAACAGCTGGTCGAACGTGTAGCGCTGGGTGGCGGTCATCGGATCGAGTCCGACCGTGGCGAAGAGCAGGCCGATGCCTCCGGCGATGAGTCCCTTCAGCAGGTTCTCCCCGCTCAGCGATGCGACGAACGTCATGCCCAGCACCGCGAGCATGAAAAGCTCCGGCGAGCCGAACGTGAGCACCAGAGGGCGGACGATGGGAATGGCGAGAGCCAGCGCGAACGCCCCGAAGATGGCCCCCACGAGCGAGCTCGCGAGGGCTGCGCCCAAAGCCCGTCCGGCTTCGCCCTTTTTCGCCATCGGGTGGCCGTCCACGATCGTGGATGCGGTCGTCGGCTCGCCCGGAACGCCGAAGAGAATCGAAGTGATGTCGCCAGTCGTGGCGGTGACCGCCGCCATGCCGAGCAGAAAGGCGAACGCCTCCACCGGCTGCATCGTGAAGATGAAGGGGAGCATCAGGGCAAGCGTCGTCGGCCCGCCCAATCCCGGCAGGATGCCCACCGCGAACCCAAGCGCGATGCCGACCAGCATCAGCCCGAGCGTGTTGGGTGCGAAGACGTCGGAGAAACCCGAGGCGAATGCCCCGGCGATCTCGGCGATCGGCAAACACTTCCTCCCCGCTCCGCCGCGATCCGGCGGAGTCGCTGCGACCCCTCAGGGCTACTTGGTGTAGAGGGCCTCTTTGAGCTTGGCCTGAAGCGCCGGGCTCATCGTGAAGACGTCGGCCACGATCTTCTCCATCTCCTCACCGGTCACGGGGTCGATGATCAAGCGTGCCTTCTTCGCTTCGGCGAGGAAGTCCGGATCCTTCAACGTGGCCTGGAATGCCGTGCGTAGCACCGCCACCCGGTCCATGGGCGTACCGGGCGGCAGGATGAAGGGCCGCGCGTAGGCACTCGCATTCTGGACGCCGTATCTGATCAGCTGCTTCGCCTCTTCGGTCGTGGCCAGATCGATCGCGAGCGGCACCTTGCTGATGTCCGGGAACGGTTTGGGGACGATCTGCACGATCGGCTTCACGTCACCGCTATCGATCGCCTTGCGCCAGGTCACCCGCATCGACTGCCAGGACCAGCAGGCTCCGGCCAGCTCGCCGCTCTCCACGGCGAGGCGGATCCGCGACGTGCCCTTGTAGCCGGAGACCACCTGGACGGGAAGACCGAGCGCGGCATGCAGAATCCGCGCCGAATTGTCGGGCGTTGCACCGGGAGCGACGCCGCCCATCTTCACCGGCGTCTTAGCGGCCTTCCACTGGTCGATGCTCGTGACGCCGCTCGCCTTGCTCAGGCTGCACACCACGCTCTCCGAAACCGCGGCGCCGACGTACTCGAATTTTCGGGCGTCGAACTCGATTCCGGCCTGCCCGAGCACCTGTCCCAGGATGAGCGCGCCATTGAAGTGCCCCATCGTGAGGCCGTCGGGCTTCGCGACCTTGTACATGTGGTTGGTCATGATGATGCTGCCGGCCCCGGGCATGTTGTCCACGATGACCGTGGGGTTGCCGGGAATGTGCTTGCCGAGGTGCCGCCCGATGGTGCGGGCGTAGGTATCGAAGCCGCCCCCGGGCGAAAGGCCCACGATGATGCGCAGCGTCTTCCCTGCATAGAAAGACTGGGCCTGCGCCGCTCCGCTTCCCAGATACGTCGCGGCAACGATCGCCGTGATTAACGTCAGAAATCGGACACGCATACGTTCCTCCTCGCGGCAACAGTTTTTAATTGGAGCGCATGGGGATCATGCACCGGAGATATTACTCTCATTGCCTTTCGGCGCGGCGTCTTCCCGGCCTAGACTTTGTGAGTGGCCAGGACCTGTTTCGGAAAAAGCTCTTCCGGCGCAACCTTCCGGTGGCAGACGCCTTGCTCGTGCGCGAACTGCAGAAACGCCTCGAGCGTGCGGCGGTTGGGCTCGACACCATACGGAAACGGATCGTCGCCGAAC
Organism: Betaproteobacteria bacterium; assembly: GCA_022340285.1. GTDB lineage: Bacteria > Pseudomonadota > Gammaproteobacteria > Burkholderiales > SG8-39 > JAABRB01. The sequence goes on along the minus strand of JAJDOG010000023.1, from coordinate 10,771 downwards.
AGATCGCGCATGCGGGCGACGTAATCGCCGATCCACGCGAGGGGAACGTGCGACGCGGTGATGTCGGCCAGCCTCGCGAGCGAGCGGCGTTTTGCTTCCTCGAACGCCTTGAAGAGATTCATGGCGATCCATGGATAGGTGTCGAGAAGTTCCCGGCGCAGGGCGACGACGTGCATGATCGGGAAGATCCCGGTCTTGCGAAAATACGCTTCTTCGGGATCGCGATACTGTGGAACGAGCCGCACGACCCGCCCGTCGGCAAACGCCGCAGGCGGGCGCGCCGAGAGCGCCGCGTCGATTTCTCCGGCGATGAGCATGCTGTTGAGCGAGCTCTGCGGCACGCTTTTCAGCCCGATGCCCGGCGGAAGCTTGAGCGCCACTTTTTCGGTTCGACCGGGCTCGTTCACGGCGGCCTGGACCCATTGAATCGACGCAAGCGGAATGCCGAGCTCGTGCTCCAGGTAGCCGCGCGTGTAGATGGAAGCGGTCTGCGCCCATTCCGGAATGCCGATCCGCGCCCCGCGCAGGTCGGCCGGCGTTCGCACCTTGCCATCCCGGGGCACGTAGATCGACGACAGTCTGAACACGCGCGAGGGAAACACGGGCAGGCCGACGATCGAGTCATCCCCCTGCGAGCGCAGCGAGACGTACTTGGCGAAGGACATCTCGCACGCGTCCCACTCCCGAAAATTGAGGAAGCGGAAGGTGATCTCCTCGATCGGGAGCGTGAGCGCCACGATCTCGATGCCTTCCGCCCTGACGACGCCGTGCACGAGATCCCGCGTCTGATCGTAGTCGCCGATCGCGAGCGTGAGACGGATCGCCGCCATGGTCCTCTCGGTCTGTCGGGTGCCCGGGCTAGAGCCCCAGGTAGTACTGCTTGATCATGTCGTTGTCGCGCAGATCGGCGGCGCTGCCGCCCTCGAACTCGATCTGGCCGTGAACGATGATGTAGCCGCGATCGGCGATCTTGATCGCCTGGTTGAAATTCTGCTCGGCCATCAGTACCGTGAGATGGCGCTGGTCCTTGAGCTCCTTGATCTTTGCGATCATCCGGCTCACCAGGATGGGCGCGAGGCCGACCGAGGGCTCGTCCACCAGCAGGATCTCGGGGTCGGACATGAGAGCGCGCGCCACGGCGACCATCTGCTGCTCGCCGCCGCTCATGTTGCCCGCGAGCTGGTTACGCCGTTCCCGCAGCGGCGGGAACGCCTCGAAGACGAACGCGAGATTGCTGTCGATCTTCGAGCGCGCACCCATCCGGAAGGCGCCGAGCAGCAGGTTCTCTTCCACAGTGAGCTTCGGGAACAGGCGCCGCCCTTCCGGAACTAGGGCGATGCCGAGATCGACGACTTCCTGCGGGCTCTTGCCGACGAGATCGATGCGCGCACCGTCGCGCTCCAGGTAGATCTCGCCGCTGGTCGGCTGCACGATGCCCGTGATGCACTTGATGAGGGTGCTCTTGCCGTTGCCGTTTGAGCCAAGCAGCACGACGGTCTCGCCGGCATTGACGTTGACCGACACGTCATGGAGCACGCGTACCGAGCCGTAGCCGGCCTCCACGTGGCTTGCGACGAGCCTACTCGCCAAGGTAGGCCCTTTCCACGTCCGGGTTGTGCACGATCTCCTTCGGGGTGCCCTCCGCGATCTTCTCGCCGGCGTCCAGCACCAGCACGCGCTCGGAGAAGCGCATCACCGCACGCATGATGTGCTCGATCATGATCACGGCCACGCCCCGCTTGTTGAGGGCGAAGAGGATCTCGAGTATCTCGTCGACCTCAGAGCTCGAGAGACCCGCCATCGCTTCGTCGGAAACCAGCAGCCGCGGCTTGGCTGCCAGCGCCCGGGCAAGCTCCAGCTTGCGCATGTCGACCTGGGTGAGCCCGGCGGAATTCTGGTTGGCGCGATCCTTGAGCCCGATGAGCTCCAGCACTTCCATGGCCTCGTCCATGATGCGCCGGCGCGACGTGCGCGCGTGCGCCGCGTATTCGAGCGGCACGCGCAGATTCTCGAGCACGGTCATGCTCCGGAACGGCTTGGGAATCTGGAAGCTGCGCGCGATGCCCAGATTGGCGCGCTGATGAGGGGGCATCCGGGTGATGTCGCGTCCCTCGAACGTGATGGTGCCTTCGTCGTTGAAGAGCGCGCCCGAAATGCAGTTGATCATGGTGGTCTTGCCCGAGCCGTTGGGCCCGATCAATCCAAGCCGCTCGCCGGCGCCGACGTGCAGCTCGACGTTGCGCAGCGCCGTGAAGCCGCCGAAGCGCTTGGAGAGGTTGTTGACCTGCAGGACCACTTCGCTCATTTCTTGCGCCTGCGCCAGTACTTCAGCCACAACCCGACGATGCCCTGCGGGGCGAGCGTGATGAACAGCACCAGCATGATGCCGACGAGCAGGATGTTCAGCTCGGACGAGACGTTGACGGTGATGATCTCCTGGGTCGTCCCGACCAGCAGGGCTCCGATCACCGGGCCCAGCCAATGCGCGGTGCCGCCGATCATGGGCATGGCGATCGCGTTGACGGCGATGAAGAGATTGAATGCGGAAACCGGGTCGACGAACGTCACGAAAAACGGATACGGCGCGCCCGCAACGCCCATCAAGGCGCCCATCACCGTCGTGGAGATCAGCTTGAGGCGCAGCGTCGGCACGCCCGCGCACTCGGCCGCCACCTCGTCGTCCCGAATGGCCGCGAGGCCACGTCCGATGCGCGACGAGTTGAGCATGCGGGAGATCGCCACGGCTGTAAGCGCCAGCATGAGCATCACGATGAAGACCATCTGGATGTAGCTCTTGAACCAGAGGAAGGTCTCCGGAGTGAGGATATAAGCGCCCCGCGCGCCGCCCACGTAGGCCCAGTTCGTGATCAGGGTCTCAAACACGATGGCCATGGCCAGGGTGGCGATCGCGAAATACACGCCCTTCAGGCGCAGCGTGAGATAGCCCACGCCCAGGCCGATCAGTCCGCACACGATGGCTGCGGCGGCGATCAGCAGGGGCAGCGGCAGGCCCAGCGACTTGTTGAGTGCAATGGACGTATACGCGCCGACCGCAAAGAATGCAGCGCTGCCGAAATTCACGTAGCCGGTGAATCCGCCGAGGATGTTCCAGGCGATCGCCATGATGGTCGCTTGAAGGATCACATAGAGGGCGGTGAAGTAGTACTCGTTGTCGACAACCTCGGTGAGGACCAGGCCGCCCACGAAGATCGCCACGACAACCACCCAGAAGGCGCTTATTTTCATTCTTTCAGCGGCCGAAAAGTCCGGATGGCCGGAATGCGAGCGTCAATAGCAGGAGGCCGAACGCCACTGCCGGCGCCCAGGACGGTCCCCAGAACGTGGTCACGAGCGACTCCACCACGCCCAGAATCAGTGCGGCGATAAACATTCCCGGGATGCTGCCCATGCCGCCGAGCACCACGATCGCGAACGCGCGGCCGATATAGAGCCGGCCGACCGAGGGCTCGACCGGGCCGATGATGATGAGCAGCGAACCGGCGATTGCCGCGGTGGCCATGCCCAGGGCAAAGGCCCACTGCTTGACGCTGACCGGATTGGCGCCCATCAGCTGCAGCGCGAGACGATCCTGGGCGACCGCTTGGATTGCGCGGCCCATGAAGGTACGCGACAGATATGCGTAGACTCCCGCAGTGAGCGCCACGGCGGTCACGAATGGCACCAGGAGGCGGAACGGCAAGTCGACGAACCCCAGGCTCCAAGTGCTGCCGATGTAGCGCGCCGCGACCAACCGGTAGTCGACCCCGTAGACCAGGATCAGCACCACCTCGATGATGAACATTACGCCGAAGAAGAACGCCAGGCCGGAGAGCGACTCCTGCCCGGTGCGCTCGAACGCCGCGTAGTAGATGCGGTAGATCCCGGCGCCTACGATGAAGAAGATCGGGGCGGCCAGCACCCCGACCAGCACCGGGTCGAACCCGAACCGGGAGTTCAGGATGTAAGCGGTGTAGGCGCCGACGATGATGAACGCCGGGTGGGCGATGTTGACGATGTCGAGCTGGCCGAAGATGATCGCCAGCCCGATCGCCACGGCGGCGTAGAAGCCGCCGAGCAATATCCCCGCGACGACGGCGTTCGCCAGGAGGTCTGCTGTCAGCACCGTCGTGCGGGGGTGTTACGCGCGGACTATTGCTTGTAGGGGTAGACGATTTTCCCCGACGCCCAATCCGGCGGATACAGCACGATGCGCTTGCCCGGCCCCTTGAACTGCTCGAGGTTGTTCGGCTGCACATCGCGGAACTGGACCTGCAGCACGCGGCTCCTGGCCCATTCGCCGTTCGCGCCGAACTTCACCTTGCCGACGACCGTTTCGAACGTGTTGTCGTGCATGTACTTCGCGATCTTGCCCTGGTCGAGACCCTTTGTCGCTTCGACCGCCTGACCGAGGACCTGGAGGTACGCGTAAGCATAGGGGGGCAGATAGTGGCCGTAGGGATCGACGCCCTTGCCCTTCGCGGCTTCCTGGTACTTGGCCAGGAATTCCTTGACGCCCGGGAAGTTCAGCGTTGGCTCGGGCACCCAGAAGTCGTAGTTGACGATGCCGTTCAGCATCGGTCCGAGGTTCTTCTGGATCGCCGCGAACTGCAGGCCGACCATGCCGCCGCCGAACATCTTGGTCTTCAGTCCGACCTCGTTAGCGGCCTTTACCATGCCGACGGAGCCAGGCGGATAGGAAGCAACGAAAACGATGTCGGGATTGGTCGCCTGGATGGCGCGCACGATCGGCGTGAAATCGGCGGTCCCGGGCGGATAGGTCTTGTCATAGACGATTGTGAAGTTTGCCCGCAGCGCGTTCTTGCGCGCGCCGGCCGCCGCGTTGAGCGCGAACTCGGCGTCGGCTGAGATGATCGCCAGCGTCTTGGGCTTCGGATGCTGCTCCATGGCGAGGTCGAAGAAGCCCCTCGTCCAGTCGAGCTTCGGCTCGGGGCCCGACGGCATGATCTGGAAGTAGCGGTCGTAATTGAATTGGTCGTTCACCGCCAGGCCGAAGAGCGCCGGGAACACCAGCCGCTTGCGCATGATGATCGGCATCGCCGGCGCAATCTCGTTGGTGCCGTAGCTCGACACCACGAGATCGACCTTGTCGACCTCGAGCAGCTTCTGGTAGAGACCAGGAACCTTGGCGGGCTGGGTCGCGTCGTCGTAATAGACGAACTCGACGGGCCGGCCGAGCAGGCCACCCTTCTTGTTGATGTCGTCCTTCCAGATCTCCATCGCGATCAACGCGCCCTTGCCGGCGCCGGCGAGACCACCGGTCAATGCCATGGTGAACCCGATCTTGATCGGATCGGCGGCTTTCGCCGCGGGAGCAATCAGGGACGCAGACGCTGCGAACAACGCCAGCACGCCTGCGGTCAGCCAGGCGCGCGACAACGAACGATACTTGGCCATATCCTCCTCCATCCTTTGGTTGCATCCCCCATGCGTGCCCGGGGACGCGGCCTCCTAGGTTGCCGGCCCCCTTTGTATTCCGGGGGGTGCGGGCTAGAGTGTATGGGTAAAACCGCCGGATGTAAAACCGGTCGCGCCGCACCAAGAGTGCGCCGAGAACGTGCATCGTCCCAACGGTTGAACACGTTCGAAATCCGCGGATGGCGTCCGCTCCGTGGCATGTCGCCGGAAGCCCGTGCCTCCTGGCGATGGCGCATCCCCAGTGCGGCTCGAGTTGCGCTCCGTGCTGCTTTGCATCACTCTTGCGGACGTTCGGTCGACTCGCGAGGCGGGAGATGCTGGACTGGATTGCTACCGGACTGGTCGCGGTCGGGGCGGTGCTGATGGTCGTTGCGCTCGTCACCGCGGGGCGTCTGGTCTCCGATCTGCCAAGCGGCACCGTGCGTCGTCAGTGGCAGGTTCTGGCGGGCCTGATTTTCTTCTTCGTCGCCGCGTACGTCGCCTACCTCGTGACCGAAACGGGAGAGCGCGAGTCGATCGTCGAGCTGCTCGTTCCGGCAGCCTACTTTCTCGGGGGCTACTTCGTCGTGCTGGTGGCCCTCGTGTCGCTGCAGACGGCGCGCGACATCCGGCGCGTCGCGGTGCTCGAGGAGCAGAGCATCACCGATCCCCTGATGGGCATCTACAATCGCCGTCATCTCGAGCGCCGGCTCGAGGAGGAAGTGGGCAAGGCCTTGCGCTACGGACTGCCGCTTTCGGCGCTGCTGCTGGATCTGGATCATTTCAAGAGCATCAACGACGAGCATGGCCACGCGGTGGGCGATCAAGTGCTGCGCACGCTCGGTGACCTCATGCTGGACGCGGTGCGCAAAGCCGACATCGTCACCCGCTACGGCGGCGAGGAGATCCTGGTGCTGGCACCGCATACCTCGCTTTCGGAAGGATGCCTGCTCGCCGAGCGGCTGCGATCCGGCGTCGCGGCGAAGACGCTCGTGCCCGGGCGCGAGACGAAGGATGGCCAGCCGGTGCATGCAACGTTGAGCATCGGGGTCGCCGCCCTCGGCGCGGAGGTGCGGGATGGGCCGGCGCTCCTCAAGGCCGCTGACGAGGCCCTCTACCGCGCGAAGCGGGAGGGACGTAACCGTGTCGTGGCGGCTGGCGAGACAGTCGTTGCTTGAGCGCGAGGGAAGCGCAATGTCCTATACGACCATTCGCTACGAGATTTCCGGCCACGTCGCGCAGCTGACCCTCGATCGACCCGAGCGCCTGAACGCGATGAACCGGACCATGCTGGAGGAGATCAATCACGCCTGCGATGTCGCCGAGTCCGACGCCGAAGTGCGCGTCATGGTGGTGACCGGCGCCGGCGCGGCTTTCTCCTCCGGCTTCGATCTCAAGGAGCAGATGGAAGCGCGGCCCTCGGGCGCCGAGGCATGGCGCAAGATCCTCGACGACGATTTTGCGGCGACGATGCGATTCTGGTCGCTTTCCAAGCCGACGATCGCGGCCGTGCACGGACATTGCCTGGCCGGCGCCTGCGAGCTCGCGCTCGCGTGCGACCTTACGATCGCCGCGGAGGACGCGATCTTCGGTGAGCCGGAGCTCAGGTTCGGCGCCGGGATCGTGACGATGATCCTACCGTGGATGACGGGGCCGAAGCAGGCGAAGGACATCATCTTCAATGGACTGGACGACGTCACGGCGCAGGAGGCGCTGCGGCTCGGACTGGTCAATCGCGTCGTGCCGCGGGGCGAGGACGTTGCCACCGCGCTCGCCATGGCACGCCGCATCGCCGTGATCGATCCGGATCTCGTTCGCGAAACGAAGCGAGCGATCAATCGCGCCTACGAGATCATGGGGATGGACGAGGCACTCGCCGCGGCGCTGGACATCGATCACGGGATCGAATCGCGCGGCTCGCCCGACAAGCGCCGCTTCATGGAGATCGCGCGCACCGAGGGGCTGCGCGCGGCGATCGCGTGGCGTGACCGGCGCTTCTCCGAGTGAAGACGCCGAACCTCGCGGCACCGGTTCTCGAGCGGTGCGCGAAGAACGGCGCCGCGCAGGCGCTCGTCGCGAGCGATGTCGCGCTGAGTTACGCCGAATTGGGCGACCGCGCCGACTCGCTGGCGGGCAGGTTGCACGCCGCCGGCATCGAGCCCGACGAACCGGTGCTGGTTCCGGTATCGAACGTCCCGGATGATTTCGTCGCGTTTCTTGGCGTGTGGCAAGCGGGTGGCGTGGTCGTGCCCGTGCACCGGGCCAGTCCGGCGTCGGTCGTGCAGGAGCATCTGGAGGCGACCAGGGTGCGCCTCATCGCGCGAATGGATGGCCCGATCGCGGCCGACGGTTCGTGGCGGGAATCGGGCGACCTGCTCGTCGCCCGTGTCGGCGCACCCACGGCGCGTGCCGAGCTAGCCGGCGCCGCGCTGGTCATCTTTACCTCCGGGTCGACCGGGCACCCCAAGGGCGTCGTCCAGTCGCATCGCGCGCTCGCGGGCAAGCTGGCGGCCATCGACAGCCTCCTGCATTTCGAATGCGGCGAGCCGACGCTTCTCGTACTCAATATCACCTTCAGCTTCGGCATCTGGGTCAGCCTGCTGACGCTCGTCACCGGGGGAACGCTGCTGATGCAGAGGAAATTCACGCCTCGCGCATTTTGCGCTGCCGTCGCGGCAAATGAGGTCGCGCGTGTTGCGGTCGTGCCCACCATGATGCGGGCGCTGTTCGCCGATCCGCCTGCCGAGCTCGCCGCTGCTGGACGCAGCACGACGCTCCGTCAGATCCTGATTGGCGGGGAATCGCTCGGGCGCGCGCTCGCCGCGGAGCTGGCCACGCATTTTCCGCGTGCGGACCTGATCGATATCTACGGCTTGACCGAGACCGCTACGTCCGATTTCTTCCTGCTTCCCGAGGATCAGTCGCAGTTTGCCGGTTGCATCGGTCGTCCCTCTCCGCAGGTCGAATTTCGCATCGCGGCGGCCGACGGTTCCGCCGTGGCGCCGGGCGAGGTCGGCGAGCTGCAGATCCGGACGCCTTTCATCATGAATGGCTATCTCGATGCACCGGAGCTCACCGCCGCCGCTTTCCAGGACGGCTGGTTCCGCACCGGCGACATGGGGCGTGTGCGCGAAGGCGGTGTGGTCGAGCTTGCGGGGCGCGCCAAGGAGCTGATCTCGCGCGGCGGGAACAAGATCTCGCCGCTCGAGCTGGAGCAGGTCTTCGCGGCGCACCCGGACGTTGCGGCCGCAATGGCTGCCGGCGCTGCCGATCCGATACTCGGGGAGCGCATTCACGTGCTCGTGGTGCCTCGACCCGGCAGGTTAGTGACGCAGGAAGCGCTGCGTCAGCACGCCACATCGCGACTGCCGAAATTCCGGCAGCCCGATGCGTATCACATCGCCGATGCACTGCCGCTGGGCCGCACCGGCAAGGCCGACCGCGGGGCGCTCAAGGCGATGATCGAGCGCGGCAGTCCCGACCAGAGTTGAATCCTGCGACGCGCTTCGTCTAGCGGGGGGGCAGCGAACGCGTGCTCAGCCTTCCTCGCGCCAGAGATCGAGCGCCTGCTGTACCGGGCGATCCGAGAAACTGAAGAGCACGCACTCGGTATCGGCGTGCAGCGAGTAGGCCTCCCAGCTCGGCATGACGAAGACGTCCTTCGGTTCGAAGTGCAGCGTCTCGTCGCTGAACGTCACGCGACCCTTGCCCTCGACCACGGCGAACACGGACGAGTCGGTCGAACGGTAGCTCTTGCCCGAGAATCCCTTGGGCAGCATCTGCATGAAGGTGCCCATCGTCGGCATCGCCCAGCCCCCCGTCGCGGGATTCACGTATCGGAGCTTGTGCCCGTGCGCCGGGTGGGGCGCCTCGGCCCTGGCGAGCTGCGCCAGGGCTTCGCGAGAGCGCTCGTACGGATACGACCAGAGCGGCGAGGTCCGGCTCGACGGCTTGAAGTCGAGCGGCAGCATGTTCGACCCGAAGCGCGCAAGCGATTCGCCCTCGGTGCGCGTGGTCTTCTGCGACTCGGCGTCGTGGCGCTCCAGGAACTGCGCATCGAAGAGCTGGACGATGGGAACGTCGAGCCCGTCGAGCCAGATGACCGCCTCGTCGCCCGGATTGCCATGGTCGTGCCAGGTCCACGACGGCGTGATGATGAAATCCCCAGGGTGCATCGTCACGCGCTCGCCCTGCACGGCGGTGTACGCGCCGCTGCCCTCCATGACGAACCGAAGCGCGGATTGCGAGTGCCGGTGGGCCGGGGCGACCTCTCCGGGCAGGATCAGCTGCAGGCCTGCGTAGATGCTGTGGGTGATGCGCGACTCGCCGCGCAGCCCCGGGTTTTCGAGCACCAGCACGCGCCGCTCGGCCTCCTTGGCGGTGATGAGCTCGCCCGCTTCCATTACCCAGGGGTGCAGTTCCCGCCATTTGAAGATCGCCGGAACACACGGTGTCTTGGGCGCCGGCGGGATCAGGCTGTGGAGAACCTCCCAGAGCGGCGTCACGCTCGCCTCGTCGATCTTCTTGTAGAACGACTGGCGGGCGGCCTGGTTGGACGGTTTCGGAATGGCGGACATGAGGCCTCCTCGAGATACGGACGCGCGGTGCTGACCGAACGAATCTAAGAATTTACGCCAGACCGGGGCGATCGTCTAACGCTTGGATCAGGCAGCCAGGTATTCCGCGATGGCGGGCCGCAGATCTTCCGGAATCGGAATCGGACGACCATTCTCGAGCGAGATGAAGCAGATCGTCTGCCGAATGAGGAGGTGCTCCACGCCGTCTTTCATGCCGCTGTAGGCCAGGTTCAGCGAGGCGTTGCCCATCCGCTGCACGCGCAATTCGTAGCGCAACGTCTCGCCCATCCGGTATGGCTTCCTGAAATCGCATTCGATGTGCACCGTCGGCGTGCCGATGCGCCGGACCGTGAGGAGCTCGGCATGATCGTGGCCGAGACCGTGCGTGAACCAGTCCTCCATCGCGGAGTGGGCCAAGTCGAAGAATCGCGGGAAGTACACGATCCCGGCGGGATCGCAGTGCGAAAAGCGCACCGGCTGGTCATGAAAAAAAATCTTGCCCATGATGAATGAAGGCCCTGACAAGCATTGACGGTGTTCAGTGTAGCGGGAAGGAGGATAACGGGAGGAAACCAGCCGGTTTCCTCCCGTTCGTAACGTTCCGCGCGGCCCTGCCCCCTACTGTTTTCCAGCGGAGGCAGTTAGCCAAATCACTGGTTTGGCGTCTCCAATTTCTTTCGTCAGCGCCTTGCCCTCGGCGTCGGCAAGCGCGGCGAGCCGGGCCTTGCGAATCGCGGCAGTGCGTTCGGCTGGCGTGAGCTGCGGCTCGCCTTCGACCA
>JAJDOG010000054.1 GCA_022340285.1 Betaproteobacteria bacterium | reverse complement strand
ACGCCGATGAGTATCGGCAAGCGCTGGGCGATGCCGAGCGCGAGCAGCCGCGCGGCATAGCGGCGCACGACCTCCAGATCCATGCAGAACTGCGTCTGCACGAAATCCGCGCCGGCCGCGGCTTTCGCGAGCAGCCCCGCCGGCTGCCAGTCCCGCGGCGGATCGACGGGCGTATCGGCAGCTCCGAGCAAGAGCGGAACCGGGCTGGCAATCGCCGCTCCGGATGGCAGGCGTTGTTCCGCGCGCATGCGCTGCGCCATGGCGAGCACGTCGGTGGTGCCTAGATCGAACACCGCCCGGGTGTCGGGCTGATCCCCGGCCGAGGGCTCGTCGCCGCGCAGGACCAGGATGTTCCGGATGCCCAGGGAAACGGCGCCCAGCAGATCCGCCTGCAGCGCGAGCCGATTCCGGTCGCGGCACGTCATCTGCAGAATCGGCTCGATGCCGTTCTGCACCAGGAAATGCGCCGCCACAAGACTCGACATATGCGTCTTTGCCGAGGCACCATCGGTGACGTTCACCGCCGTCGCGAGCCCGCGCAGCGGCAGCGCGTGCGCGATGAATTCCGCCGGATCGGCCGATAGCGGCGGTGAAACCTCCGCGGTCACCGCGAAACGGTCGTCTCGCAATGTGCTTTGAAATCCGCTTACCGCAGCGTCCTGCCCCCCGGCGGGCCGATCCTGCTCAGCCATCGGTTCCCTTTCGGCCCTATCGGAATTGGACCAATCATAGCAAGTGCGTGATGAATTCCTCACGGCGCCGGGTCGCCGACGCCGCACGTGTCGTCCGGCAACGACAGCCAAGCGGCTCCAAATGTTTCGGTGGTAACAAAGTGCAACATGCCCGTGTATTGCGCTGGCGCCTCGCTAGAATCGAAGCGTCGAACTTTCAAGAAGGGAGTCAGCTCATGTACTCAGTCATCAAGACGCGCTTCGTTGCCGCGGCCACGATCGGCGCCCTGGCGCTTTCGGGATGCGCGGGAATGGATCAGACGCAGAAGGACACTGCCACCGGTGCGGGCATCGGCGCTGCAGCCGGCGCGCTGATCGGTGGAATCACGCGTGGCGGACGCGGCGCCGCTGCGGGTGCGGGCATCGGCGCGGCGGTCGGCGCGGCCGGCGGCTACATCTGGTCCAAGAACATGCAGGAGCAGAAGCGCGCGATGGACGAGGCCACCCAGGGCACTGGCGTCGAGGTGTCCCGGACAGCGGACAACCAACTCAAGCTGGAGATTCCGAGCGACGTCTCGTTCGACGTGAACAAGGCAGACATCAAGCCGCAGCTGCGTCCGGTGCTCGACCGGTTTGCCCAGGGTCTGAATGCCTATCCCGGCACGACCGTGCGCATCATCGGTCACACGGACAGCACCGGAAGCGACGCGATCAACAATCCGCTCTCGGTCAACCGCGCGGCGAGCACGCGCGCCTATCTGGAGGCGCGGGGCGTCGCGCCGAGCCGCATCGCGATCGACGGGCGCGGCTCGCACGAGCCGATCGCCGACAACAGCACCGTGCAGGGTCGCGCAATGAACCGTCGCGTCGAGATCTTCGTCGCGGAGCCGGCCACGGCGGGTCAACCGGCCGCCATACCACGCGGGTAGTAGCCCCCCGGACGCACGCGCCACCTTCAAGCGCCCCGCGCGCGACGCGCCGCGGGGCGCTTGCTATCATCGCCTCCGTTGACTCCAGGAGGCCGACATGTCCCGTTTCGCCATCGCCTTTGCCACGTTGACTCTCATGACCGCCGCGGCAGCGCAGGAAATGCCCATGCCGCAGGTCTTTCGCGACACACCGTTCCAGAAGGGGCAGTGGAAGATGGAGTTGCTGGAAATGAACGCGAGGGGCGCCGCACATTCGGGCGGCATGCCCGCCTCGATGTCGATCTGCATGGACGACATCCGGGAGATGGGCCGGAACCAGGCCGGCCAGAAAGGCGGGCAGAGAGCGGAGTGCAAGATGCAGATCCTCAAGGACACCGCCACCGAGGCGGTCATGGAAACGACGTGCCCGGACGGCACGACGCGCGCCACCGTGACCCGCCAAGGCGACAAGTCCTACCTCATGCAGGCCACCGGCACGCAGCGTGGCGAAAACTACTCGATGAAGGCGCGCTACACGTTCGAAAGTGCGCAGTGCACCCAGTCCGGCGCCGGCATGGGAGGAGTCGGGATGGGGATGCGCATGGACAAGAACAGCCCGGAGTGCCAGAAGGCAAAGGCTCAGCTCGCAACGATGAATCCGGGCGCGATGTGCGCCAATGCCGGTGCGAATCGCGCGATGTGCGAGCAGAACGTCCTGCGCATGAAGACTCAGCTCGAAGCGATGTGCCAGTAAGCGCCGGACGCGTCGCCCGGCCGCGCGTTCGGGAACTTACAGCGTCCTTGCACGCACCAATGAAATGGAGCGGAGTGCTAACATGCGCGCCGCAAGCGACCCCTGGCGCAAACCTTGAAGGATCTTCCGTATGAAGCGGATCGTGCTGTTTCTCGTCACCAACATAGCCGTGCTGCTGGTCCTGACGATCATCATGCAGGTGTTCGGAATCGGCCAGTACCTCACGCAGGAGGGCATCGATTACCGGGCGCTGCTCGTCTTCTCGGCGGTAATCGGCTTCGCCGGATCGTTCATCTCGCTCCTGATCTCGAAGCCGATGGCGAAGTGGTCCACCGGCGCCCGCGTGATCACGACGCCGCAGAGCGAAGCGGAGCGCTGGCTGGTCACGACCGTGAAGCGGCTCGCCGATGTAGCGCAGATCGGCATGCCGGAGGTCGCGATCTACAAGGGCGCGCCCAATGCGTTCGCGACGGGCGCATTCAAGAACTCGGCGCTCGTCGCGGTTTCGACGGGGCTGCTCGAGTCGATGAACCAGGAAGAGGTCGAGGCGGTGCTCGGCCACGAGGTGGCCCACGTCGCGAACGGAGACATGGTCACGCTGACGCTCATCCAGGGCGTCGTGAACACGTTCGTGATCTTCCTCTCGCGCGTCGCGGGCTTTTTCGTCGACCGCGTCATCTTCAAGACGGAACGCGGTGTCGGGCCAGGCTTCTTCATCACCTCCATCGTCTTCCAGATCGTGCTCGGCATCCTGGCCTCGATGATCGTCGCGTGGTTCTCGCGGCGGCGGGAGTTCCGCGCCGACGCGGGCTCCGCCCAGTATCTCGGATCGAGCCGGCCGATGGTCAACGCGCTCGCCCGCCTCGGCGGCATCGAGCCCGGCGCCCTGCCCGAGTCGATGCGCGCGATGGGCATCAGCGATCGCAAGGGGGTGATGGCGCTCTTTTCGAGCCATCCGCCGATCGAGCAGCGCATCGCGGCGCTGCAGGCGAGCGGGCGATAGGCGGGAGGATCGACGATGAGCGTGCAGACATGAGTACCCAGACTACGGCGAGCGGACTGATCATCGAGGAGCTTGCCGTCGGCGCGGGCGATGCCGCGGTCGCCGGCCAGACCGTCACCGTGCATTACACCGGCTGGCTGACTGACGGACGCAAGTTCGATTCGAGCAAGGATCGCAACGACCCGTTCGAGTTTCCGCTCGGCGCGCGCCACGTCATCGCCGGATGGGACGAGGGCGTGCAGGGCATGAAGGTCGGCGGCCGGCGCAAGCTCACCATTCCTCCAGCGCTTGGCTACGGCGCACGCGGCGCGGGCGGCGTCATCCCGCCCAACGCCACGCTGGTCTTCGAGGTGGAGTTACTCGGAATCGGCTAAGCTCATGCGCTTTTCTCCCCTCCTCTCTGAGGAGGGGAAACACCTTCGTGGCTATCCGTTCCGTTCCTCCCAGACAAACGTGCCGTTGTTGAGGTCGTTGACCGCCTGGACGATCTCGGCGCGGGTGTTCATCACGAAGGGGCCGTAGCGGGCAATCGTCTCGCGGGTCGGCCGCCCGCTCACCAGCAGGAACCGCACGCCCGCATCGCCGGCGCGCGCCTCGAAGTCGTCGCCGTCGCCGAGAATGGCAAGCTGCGGCGCCTGGATGGCGGTGCCTTCGCCGCCCTCGCCGATGCCGAATGTCCCGCCTCCACGATACGCGTACGCGAACGCCGCATGCCCGCGCAGAACGGGCTGGACGAAGCGCGCCCCGGGCGCGAGATGCACGTCGAGATAGGTCGGCTGCATCGCGATCTCGGTCACCGCACCACGCACGCCGTCCGTCTCGCCTGCGACCACGCGGATCACCGTGCCGTCGTCGCGGCGCGCCTCCGGGATCTGGTCGGCGGTGAATTCCTGGTAACTGGGCCGGCTCATCTTGAGCTTGGCGGGAAGATTGACCCAGAGCTGGAAGCCTTCCAGCTTGCCGTTCACCGGCCGCGGCATCTCCTCGTGCAGCAGGCCACCGCCGGCGCTCATCCACTGGACAGCACCGGGTCCGATGGTGCCGGCGTTGCCCATCGTATCGCGGTGGTCCGTTTCCCCGTCGAGCATGTAGGTGACAGTCTCGATGCCGCGATGCGGGTGCATGGGAAATCCCGCCATGTAGTCGGCAGGCTGGTCGGAGCCGAAGTGATCGAGCAGCAGAAACGGGTCGAGCCAGTCGATCTGGCGCCCCGCAATCAGGCGATTCAGCTTGACGCCCGCGCCCTCCATGGTCGGTTCCGGTTCGATCAATCTCGTGACGCTACGGTGAAGCGATGCCATTCGGGAACTCCCGGGATCCGGAGCGGTCAGGATCCGGGAAGACCCCGCGAAGGTCAAGTCGGTGCGCGAGCGCGCCCGCGCCGAACCCGCTTTCCGATCGCGCCGAAGGAAGACCGCCTGGTGAACGTCGCCGCGATTTGCCTGATTCTCCTGTTGGGGACGACGGTGCTGCATTACGAGGCGCTGACCTTCGCTTCGCGCTTCATCGCCCGGCCGCGAATCCATCCGCGCGTGGCGGTGCTGGTGCTTATACTGGGGCTGGCCTGCGCCCACTGCGCCGAAATGGCGGTCTATGCCATCGCCTACTACCTCGAACGCCCGCATTTCGGGCTCGGCGCCGCTACGGGGACGTTTCCGCTGGCCTTCTCGAGCTACCTCTACTTTTCGGCCGAGACGTATACGTCGCTTGGCTTCGGGGACCTGGTGCCGAAAGACGGTTTGCGCTTTCTGGCCGGCATCGAAGCCCTCAACGGCCTGCTGCTCATCGGGTGGTCCGGCTCGTTCATCTTCCTCGCCATGCAGAAAGTGTGGAACCTCAACGGCAATTCGCGGTGAATCCGCGTTTGCGCGCCGGTCACGTTTCAGCAAGCGACGCGGCGCGCCGCCTGCGAAGAAGATAGAGCCCGAAGTTCCATCCGACCGCCACGGCGAGTGCAAGCAGCAGCGCAGGCGCCGAGCTCATCCTGGCCGCCGCAAGGTGCAGGACGCCGAGCGCTATGCCGAAACCGAGGAGCCCCTTCAGCCCGTTCACCAGCACCGATGCGGTGAACGCCCCACCGCAACGGGGTTGCAGAATCACCACCAGGCAGGTGAAGACGACCGGATAGGTCGCCAGAACCCCGGTCGCAGCGGGACCCAGCGCGTAGCCCGTGTACGTCGTGGCGACCACGACGCAGGCGACCAGTGCGGTGCGCAGCGCGAGGTCGAAACGCACGCGGGGCACCGGCCGCGTCGGCGCGGCCCCGGCGAAACGCCGCAGACCGTATAGGGCCAGCGCGAAGGTGCCCGCGTAGGCCGCGCACGCCTCGAGGAAGCCCCAGTCGCGCAGCTGCACGACGAACGCCACCGCGAGCCACCCCAGCGACGCGAGTGCCAGCGACGCGGCCGTTCCGAGCCGTTGCGCGGCGAAAGCATGCGCCGCGACGAACGCGACGATCGCGGCGGTGCTCGCGACGCTCACGGTCGCGGCGTCCGAGATGAACTGCGCGCCGTGATCGATGGCGAGGAAGACATAGACCGGACCGGTCGAGAGCGGCAGCGTGGCGATCATCGCCCCGACGAACGGCCCCGCCCGCTCGGTCGCGCGCGACGCGGTCACGACGATCGCCGCCGCCGTGGCGATCTTGGCGAGGAGAACGAGCGCGCTCAATCTTCCCTTCCGGTCGGCGCCGCGCTCAGGTTGGGCGCCTGGCGAGGAGGAAGAAGAGCGACCCCATGCCGGCTAGCACCGCGATCACGGTGAACCCTGGGCGGTAGCTTCCGGTCACGTCGGCGAGCCCAGCGGCGATGAGCGGCCCGCCGATCTGCCCGATCACGATGATCATCGAGGAGAGCCCGAGAATCATGCCGATCGAGCGCAGGCCGAAGTAGTCGGCACGGATCGCCTGCATGAACGGGCCGCGCAATCCCCAGGCGGTGCCGTGCAGGAGTGCAAACGCGACCAGCATGGCGACGTTCGTCGCGTAGGTCAGCATCAGGAGTCCCGTCGCATGCATGAGCATGCAGACCGCGGCAATGCGCCGCTTCTCGAAGCGGTCGCCGATCCCCCAGCCGGTCATGATGCCGCAGAGCTGGCCGACCGTGACCAGCGAGATGACCAGTGCGGCCTGCTCGAGCGTGTAGCCCAGGCCCTCCTTCATGTACGTGATGGCATTCACGTTCACCGCGAACACGACGAGCAGCGCGAAACCGTGGCCGAGCGAAAGCAGCCAGAACGCAGGTGTGCGAAGCGCCTCGCGCGCGGTGAACTCCCGCCGCGCCGGTACCGGCGGCGCGGCCGGGTCAGGGTCCGTCGGCGGTGCGGCCGGCAGGCCGTCGACCGTCTCGCCGTGGTCCTGGGGCCGGCGGCGGATGACCCGTGCGAGCGGAAAGCCGAGCACGATGACCAGCACGCCCGAGGCAAAAGCGGTGGTGCGCCACCCCCAGGTGTGCATCGACCAGGCAACCACCGGGACAAACAGGCCGCCGAGCGCGAGCCCCAGCGAGAGCGAGGAAAGCGCACGGGCGCGTCTCCGCTCGAACCAGTGGATGATCGCGACGTTGAGCGGAAAGAAGCCGCACAGGCTCGAACCGAGCGCGATCACGAGAAACGCTGCGTAGAAACCGGTGAGCGAATTGATCTGGCTGAGCAGCATGAAGCCCAGCCCGAACAGCACGATGCCGAGGCGGATCATGCCTTGCGGACCGAAGCGGTCCATCAGCCAGCCGAGCGCCGGACCCAACGCCGCCGCTTCCATGGGCTGCAGTGTGGCGCCGCCGGCGAGCGCGGTCTTCGACCAGCCGAGCTCCTGGTTGAGCACCGCGAGGTAGATGCCGAAGCCTTGATGCAGCAGACCGGCCTGCAGGAACTGCAATCCGCAGCCCGCAGCGACCATCTTCCAGCCGTAGAAGATCTTCATGCGACGCGGCCGGATCGTGCGCGCGCCGCCGCCGCCTACTGCGCCGTCCAACCGCCGTCGACGAGCAGGCTCGTGCCGGTGATCATCGACGAAGCGGGGGAGCATAGGAACACGATCGCCGTTGCTACGTCCTGCGGCTGACCGAGACGTCCGAGTGGGATGCGCGCATGCACCCAGTCGCTGAACTCCTTGCGCTGGAACATGGGCGCCGTCATCGGCGTTTCGACGAAGGTCGGCGCCACCGAATTCACGCGGATGCCCTGCGGCGCGAGCTCGACCGCCATCGCTTTCGTCAACCCCTCGATCGCGTGCTTGCTCAGGCAGTAGACCGTTCGCCCGGCCGCGCCCACGTGCCCCATCTGCGAGGACATGTTCACGATCGCGCCGCCGCGTGCGACGCGGTCAGGCGCTTCGAGCATTTTCTTTGCTGCCGCCTGTGCGGCGAGAAACGCTGCGCGCACGTTGAGACTCAGCAGGCGATCGAGGTGGTCCTCGCTCACGTCGACGAACGGTTCCGGAATGTTGGTGCCGGCGTTGTTCACCATGATGTCGAGCGTGGGGAGCCCGGCAAACGCGCGCTTCAACGCCGTGGCATCGGTGACGTCGCAGCCAAGTGCGCTGGCGCGGCCGCCCGCGTCACGAATCCCCGCCGCCACGGCCGCGAGATCCGCTTCGGTGCGCGCGAGCAGCCACACTTCTGCGCCGGCCTCGGCGAGCGCCTCGGCCGCCGCACGGCCCAGCCCGCGGCCCGCTCCGGTCACGAGCGCCGTCCGGCCCTCGAGTGGGCGCGGCGCCGCGGCGCTTGTCACGCGACCCGTTCCTTTTTCGCGCCCAAACCCACGTTCTGGTTGCCGTAGCGCCGCAGCCGCAGATCCGCCTGCTCCTTGTGCCCCCAGAAGCGCTCGATCGCGCAGAGCCGCGAACAGTATTCGCCGATGTTCACGCTCGCTTCCGGCGTGACTTCCTGGTACGTGCAGGTCTTCAGGAACTTGCCGACCCACAGGCCGCCCGTGTAACGCGCGGCACCGAGCGTCGGCAGCGTGTGATTCGTGCCGATCACCTTGTCGCCGTAAGAGACGTTCGTCTCGGGTCCGAGAAAGAGCGCCCCGTAGTTGCGCATGTGCTCGAGGAAATAGCGCGGTTCGCGCGTGAGGACCTCGACGTGCTCGGCAGCAATACGGTCCGCCTCCTGCACCGCCTCCTCGCGCGAAGCGACGAGGATGATCTCGCCGTAATCGCGCCAGGCGACGCTCGCCACGTCGGCGGTCGGCAGCACCGCGAGCTGCCGTTCGATCTCCGCAGGCAACGCTTCGGCAAGCGCCGGCGACGTGGTGACAAGTATCGCGGGACTCGTCGGGCCGTGCTCCGCCTGCCCGAGCAGATCGGTCGCGATCATCTCGACGTCGGAGGAGTCGTCGGCGATGACGAGGATCTCCGTGGGTCCGGCAAAAAGGTCGATGCCCACGCGCCCGAAGAGCTGACGCTTCGCCTCGGCGACATAGGCGTTGCCCGGGCCGACCAGCATGTCCACCGGCTTGACCGTCTCCGTGCCGAGCGCCATCGCAGCGACCGCCTGAACACCGCCGAGCACGTAGATCTCGTCCGCCCCGCCCAGAACCATCGCCGCGATCGTCTCCGCGTGCGGCTCGCCCTGGTTGGGGGGAGTGCATGCCAGCACGCTTCGGACACCGGCCGTACGCGCCGTCACAATGCTCATATGCGCGGACGCCACCATCGGATAGCGACCGCCGGGCACGTAGCAGCCCACGCTGTCGACGGGAATGTTCCGGTGGCCGAGCTTCACGCCAGGCAATGTCTCGACTTCGATGTCCTTCAGGGCGGCCCGCTGATGCTCGGCGAACTTGCGGATCTGCTCCTGCGCGAACTTGATGTCCGTGATCGTGTCGGGCGCCACCTTGCGCACGATGTCGTCGAGCTCGCCTTTCGCCAGCCGGAAGGTCGGTGGCGACCACTTGTCGAACTTCTCGGACAGCTCCCGGACCGCTGCGTCGCCGCGCTTCGCGACGTCCTGCAGGATCGACTCGACCGTCTGCCGCACCTTCGCGTCGTTCGCATCCGTGACCGCCCTGTCGATGCGTCGCTTGAGATAGGTTGCCATCGGGAATCCTCCGTGCGGGATTGCGCCCCCCCTTCACGGTGAGAAAGGGGCGTCAACATCCCACGGTATCAGGGGCGCGCGCGGTCCGTCAATTCACGCGCCCGCGTGCGTGCGCTCGGCGGCCACGACGGAAAGCTCGAGCTTGCGTCCTCGCCGCAGAATCGCGAGCGTCGCGGGTTGGCCCACGCGTTCCGCGGTCAGCAATCGATGCAGATCGTCGATTCCCGACACGGTCATCCCGTCGAACGCGATGATGATGTCGCCGCTTTCCATGCCGCCCGCAAGCGCCGGGCTATCGGGCTCGACGGTCTCGACGCGCACGCCCGAGGAGGCTTGCAGGGCGTGGTGAAGGACGCTGCGGCGGCCGATCGGCGTATTCGCGCCTGCGAATCCGAGGTAACCGCGACGCACCTTGCCATGGCGAAGCAATTGGGTCACCACCCACTTCGCGGTGTCGATCGCCGTGGCGAACGAGATGCCCTGCGCCATCGGGATGATGGCAGTGTTGACCCCGATGACCGTGCCGCGCGAGTCGACGAGCGGACCGCCCGAGTTGCCGGGGTTCAGCGCGGCATCGGTCTGGATGACGTCATCGACCAGACGTCCGGTCAGGGCGCGCAGCGAGCGACCGAGCGCGCTCACCACGCCGGCAGTAACCGTGTGCTGAAAGCCATAGGGATTGCCGATCGCGATGGCGATCTGGCCCACACGCAGGGTGCGGGTCGTACCGAGCTCCGCCGTTGCGAGACCACTTGCCCCGACCCGAATCACGGCGAGGTCGGTGTCGGGATCGTCGCCGACAAGATCCGCGTCGAAGGCGCTGCCGTCGGCGAACGTCACCTTGATCGCGCGCGCACCGTGCACGACGTGGCTGTTGGTGAGCATCAGGCCGTCGGGCGTGAACGCGAATCCCGAACCGGTCCCGCGGCGCGGCGAACGGCGGCGCATGCTTCCGCCGCGAGGCTGCTCCACCTCGAGGTGCGCGACGGCCGGGCCGACGCGTTCGGCGGCGGACACCACCGTGCGCGAATAGGCGTCGAGCAACGAGTCGTCGCTCGGGTTTGCGCTGCGCGCGCCTTGAACGGCGTCGTCGCCGTCATCCAGAACGAATTGCGGAATAGCGCCCATGACGACCTCTGGCGGGGAAGATCAGTACGAAAATGGTGGCGGCGGAGCCGGAATCAAGCCGGACGGCGCCGCATGCCTAGCGTGGCGCGCTCGCCCCGATACCCTGGCGCGCGAGCGGGGCAATGCCGATCAGTCCGAGAATCGGTCCCGGCAGAAGCAGCCACGCCACCTTCGCGCCCAGCCCTGCGAGCGCCGCGGAGGCGATGATGATCGCGACGACGGTGATGAAGAAACCGATGCTGTTCTGGATGGCGAGCGCACTGCCGACCAGCTCGGGCGGGCAGGCGCGCGCAGAGAGAGCGGAGAACTGCGGCGAGTCGGCGACCACCATCACGCCCCAGAAGAGCATCAACGCCAGGACGACGGGGACCGGAGCGCTTTGCACAAGCGGGAAGGCCAGGCACATGGCGCCCGAGCCGGCGAGCGCGCCCGCCGCCACACGCGCGCCGCCGATTGTCCGGCTCAGTCGCCCGCCGAGAATGCATCCCAGGCCGCCTATGCCGATGATGGCAAACGCCCACGCCGAAACGGCAAGCGGTTCGACGTCCCCGTGTCGCGCGAGCACCGGAACGAGCAGGAACGGGCAGATGGTCCAAAACGCGTAGAGCTCCCACATGTGGCCGAAATAGCCGAAGGCCGCTGCGCGGTATGCGGGGATCCGGAATGCCTGCATCACCGAGCCCCAGCCCGAGCGGCGCGCGGCACCGGTCTTAAGATGCGGCCCGTCGCCCAGCTTGAAGATCATCACGGCACCGGCCAGCGCGAGCACCGAGCTCGCGAGCACGACAGTGCTCCACGACCAGCCCGCGCCGGCTGCGCGCACCGCGTGTGGCAGAGCTGTTCCCACCGTCAGCATGCCGACCAGCCAGCCGAGCGCCTCGCCGGATCGCTCGGGCGCCCAGCTCACGACGAGCTTCATCCCGAGCGGATAGACCCCCGCGAGCGCGATACCGGTGATGAAGCGGTAGACCCACGCGTCGGTCAAGCCGGTTGCGAGCAGCGCGAAGCCTGCATTGGCCAGTGCGCCGAGCACTGCGCAGGCCGCGACGATGCGGCTCGCAGCGAATCGATCCGCGAGGCCGGACAGGGCGAAGACGAGCGTGCCCGCGATGAAGCCCAGCTGGACTGCACTGGTGAGCGAGCCGATATCCGTAGGGGTGAGCCCCCATGCCCGCACCAAATCATCGGCGGCGGCGTTCGCGCTGAACCACAGCGAGGTCCCGAGGAGCTGGGCAAAGACGATGATCGGGACCGCGTATCGGCGCATGAGAGAGGGATTCTTTTTTTCCCCGCCTCTCCGAGGAAGGGTGCCGCCGGAGGCGGCGGGGTGGTGGGTGCGCCAAATCGAAGCTGCAACCACCCCGCCCGCTTCGCGGGCACCCCTCCTTGAAAAGGAGGGGAAGTTCTTCTTCGTTCCGCGCCTATCCCAGCGTCGGCATGTGAAATCCCGGAGCCGGCGTGTCCTGATGTGGCCAGCGGGTCGTGACGACCTTGGTGCGCGTGTAGAACTTGATCCCTTCGATGCCGTGCACGTGCAGATCGCCGAAGAGCGAGTTCTTCCAGCCGCCGAACGAATAGAACGCGACCGGCACCGGGATCGGCACGTTGATGCCGACCATGCCGACCTGGATCTCGTTCTCGAAGCGGCGCGCGGCGCCGCCCGACTCCGTGAAGATCGCCGTGCCGTTCGCATACGGGTTGGCGTTCACCATCGCGATGGCTTCCTCCAGGGTGTCGGCCCGCAGCACGATGAGCACGGGTCCGAAGATCTCGTCCTGGTAGACCTTCATCTTCGGCGTGACGTTGTCGAAAAGCGTCGTACCGAGGAAGAAGCCCTCGTCGCGCCCCGCCACCTTGTAGCCGCGACCGTCCACGACGAGCTTGGCGCCTTCCTTGATGCCGGCGTCGATGTAGCCCGCGACCTTGTCGCGGTGCTCCCGCGTGATGAGCGGGCCCATGTCCATGCCGTCGGCTTCTCCCGGTCCGATCTTGATCGCCTTGGCCTTCTTCTCGAGCAACGCGACGAGCGGATCGGCCGCGGCGCCCACCGCCACGACCGCAGAAATGGCCATGCAGCGCTCGCCCGCCGAGCCGTAGCCGGCGCCGATCAGCGCATCGGCGGCAAACTCGATGTCTGCATCGGGCAGGACCACCGCGTGGTTCTTCGCCCCGCCGAGCGCCTGCACGCGCTTGCCGTTTTTCGCGCAGGTCGCGTAGATGTGCTTCGCGATGGGCGTGGAGCCCACGAAGCTGACCGCAGCGATGCCGGGATGATCGAGGATCGCGTCGACCGCCTCCTTGTCCCCGTGCACGATGTTGAATACGCCGTCGGGGAGACCTGCGTCCTTCAGCAGCTCGGCCATGCGCATCACCGCCGAGGGGACCTTCTCCGACACCTTGAGAATGAAGGTGTTTCCGCACGCGATCGAGACCGGAAACATCCACATCGGCACCATCGCGGGAAAGTTGAATGGCGTGATGCCCGCACAGACCCCGACCGCCTGCCGCACGGTATGCGTGTCGACGCCGGTGCCAACGTTCTCGGAATACTCGCCCTTGAGCAGATGCGGAACGCCGCAGGCGAACTCGACCACCTCGATGCCGCGCTGCACCGATCCCATCGCGTCCGGGAGCGTCTTACCGTGCTCTTCCGTGACGAGCCGCGCGAGTGCCTTGTGATTCTCCTGCAGCAGCGCGAGAAACCTCTGCATGACGCGCGCTCGACGCAGGATCGACGCGTCGCGCCAGGCGGGAAAGGCCGCCTGCGCCGCCTTCACCGCCATGTCCACGTCCGCCGCATTCGCCATCCCGACCTGCCGGATCACTTGTCCGGTCGCAGGGTTGTAGACGGGTCCGGTGCGCTTGCTCGTCGCGGGGGTCGGCTTGCCGTCGATCCAGAGCGGAATGCTCGCGGCAATCTCGGCGCGCTTGTTCATTCGATCACTCTCCTGCTCTCCTCTGATGAGCCGGAAAGTATACGCCGCATGCGCAAGCCGGAACCGCGCCCGGCCCTGGCAGCCGCCGCGCGATGAACGTATGATCGACTCGCCCGGCTCGTGGCACCCGGGGTCGGCGCTGCGATTCCACGCAGCGCCTTGCAGTTCCTTCATGCCGCAATGCAAAAAACCAGGCGGACTCCACGTCATGAAAGCACCGTCGTTTTCCTACGAGCGCGCAGAAAGCGTGGCCAATGCGATCGAATTGCTCGCACGCCACGGGCCCGACGCCCAGATCCTGGCGGGGGGGCAGAGCCTGATGCCGATGCTCAACTTCCGCGTTGCGCGGCCTGCGGTGCTCGTGGACATCAACCCGATCGCGGATCTGGCGGCGATCCGTGTGGACAAGAAGGGTGTGTTCATCGGCGCGCTCGCCCGGCACGCGGACATCGAGCATTCCGGGGAAGTCGCGGAGCAGCTGCCGCTCGTCGCTGCGGCAATGCCGCAGATCGCGCATCCGGCGATCCGTAACCGCGGCACGTTTGGCGGCAGCTGCGCGCTGGGCGATCCGGCCGCCGAACTGCCGGCGTGCTGCGTCGCGCTCGGCGCGGAGTTCCGCATCGCTGGTCCCAAGGGCGAGCGCAGCGTTCCCGCGGCAAAATTCTTTGCCGGCGTCTACACCACGGCGCTCGAGCCGGGAGAGCTCCTGCTCGGCGCACAGTTTCCGGCGCGCCAGCCCGGCTACGTTTCGCGCTTCCTGGAGCTCACGCGCCGTCACGGCGATTACGCGATGGTGGGCGCGGCCGCTCACGGGCGGCTCGACAAGGGTCGCCTGTCCGATCTCAAGTTCGTCTACTTCGCGGTCGGCGATCGGCCGATCATGGCGATGGGCCTCGCGCGCGCCGTGGAGGGCAAACCCCTCGACGCCGCCACGATCGACGCGGCCGTCGCGGCACTCAAGGACGACCTCGACCCGCCCGGCGATCTGCACGCGTCCAGCGTGCTGAAGCGGCACCTCGCCGGCGTGATTGCCCGGCGCATGCTGAACGAATACGCCACGCACAAGGGAGCCTGAACGTGCCAGAACGAATCGGTATCACGCTCAAGGTAAACGGCGAGGAGGTTCGCCAAGAGGTGCCGGTGCGGCTGAACCTCGCCGACTTCCTGCGCCAGGAGCTCGCGCTGACCGGCACCCACGTCGGCTGCGAGCACGGTGTCTGCGGCGCGTGCACGTTGCGGGTGAACGGTCGGATCGTGCGCAGCTGCCTGATGCTCGCCGCGCAGGCCGACGGCTGCGACGTGCAGACGATCGAGGGTCTGGCCGCGAGCGGCGAGATTGCGGCGCTGCAAAACGCATTCATCGAGCACAACGCGCTGCAGTGCGGCTACTGCACCCCCGGAATGCTGTTCGCGGCCGCGGACTATGTGGCGGCCAGGCGGCCGCCGAACCGCGAGGCCGTGCGCGAGCATTTGTCCGGGAATTACTGCCGCTGCACCGGCTACCAATCGATCGTGGACGCAGTGTGCGAAGTGGCGGCGCAGGACGCCACGAAGGGGGGCCACAAGTGACCGAACCCGTCATGACTGTCTTCGACGCACCGAACAGCTACATCGGGCGCAGCATCCCGCGCCCCAATCTTTCCCGGCTCACCCAGGGTCGCGGCACGTTCGTGGACGATATCGAGCTTGCGCGCATGCTGCACGCGGCATTCCTGCGCTCGCCTCATGCCCACGCGCGCATCGTGAAGATCGACACCGGCAAGGCCGCGCGCCTGCCGGGCGTGGTGCGTGTCCTCACCGGCACGGACATCGCGGCCGTCTTCAAGCCCTACGTGGGCGTGCTGACCCATCTGCAGGGCATGCGTTCCCCGCCGCAGCATCCGATGCCCGCCGACGTCGCGCGTTGCCAGGGCGAACCGGTCGCGATGGTCGTTGCCGAAAGCCGCGCCCAGGCGGAGGACGCCGTCGAGGCGATCGAGGTCGAATGGGAGGAGTTGCCAGCCGCCCTCGACATGGAGCGCGCGCTCGAGCCGGGCGAGCCGGTGATCCATCCCGACTTCGGCAACAACCTCTGCTGGGAGCGCAACATCGACACCGGCGGCGTTGACGCGGCATTTGCCGCCGCGCATGCAGTCGTGGAGGAGACGTTCCACTTCGGACGGCATACCGGCGTCACGCTCGAGCCGCGTGCGCTGATCGCGGACTACAGCAAGGCCGAGGAAGCCCTCACCGTCTACTACTCCGGCCAGTCGCCGCACATGCTGCAGGGCACGCTTGCGAGCCGCCTGCAAGTGCAGGAGCACAAGGTGCGCGTGGTGTGCAAGGACGTCGGCGGGTCGTTCGGCATCAAGATCCACACTTACGGCGACGAGATGGCGACCTGCGCGGCCGCCAAGATCCTGGGCCGCCCGATCAAGTTCATCGCGGACCGCCAGGAATCATTCGTCGCCGACATCCATGCGCGGGACCACCGCGTGACCGCCCGGCTCGCGGTCGACAAGGACGGGCATATCCTCGCACTCGAGATGGACGATCTCACCGGCATCGGGCCGTTCTCCATGTTCCCGCGCTCGTCGGGGGTGGAGTGCAACCAGATCCTCAACCTCACCGGCGGTCCGTACCGCATCCCGCAGTACCGCGCGCGCGGACGGGTCGTGTTTCAGAACAAGGCCATGATGTGCCAGTACCGGGCGGTCGGCCATCCCATCGCGGTGGCGGTGGGTGAAGGGCTCGTCGATCTGGCCGCGGCCAAGATCGGCATGGATCCGGCGGAATTCCGCCGCCGGAATCTGCTGCCCGATGACGGCTATCCCTGCAAGTCCGCGGCAGGAATGCGCTTCGAGGGCCTGTCGCACCAGGCCGCGCTCGCGAAGCTGCTCAAGCTGATGGACTACGACAAGCTCCGCGCGGAGCAGGCCGCGCTCCGGAAGAAGGGGATCTACCGCGGCATCGGCCTCGCCTCGATGATCGAGGTCACCAATCCGAGTCCCATGTTCTATGGCGTGGGCGGTGCGCGCATCGCCGCGCAGGACGGCTGCACGCTGCGGCTCGATGCGGCTGCGGGCCTGCACTGCCTCACCGGCGTCACCGAGCAGGGTCAGGGCCTGGAGGCGGTGATGACGCAGATCGCGGCGACCGCGGTGGGTGTCACGCTCGCCTGCGTGCGCATGCATACCGGCGACACCGACAAGACCCCTTACGGCGGCGGAACCTGGGCATCGCGCGCGACGGGAATCGGCGGCGAAGCCGTGCTGCAGGCAGGCATCGAGCTCAAGCGCCGCGTTCTCGAAATCGCGGCTCGCCTGCTCAAGACCAAGCCCGAGGAGCTCGACCTCGTGGAGAGCAAGATCGTCAAGCGCGGCACGTCCGAGCAGCTCATGCCGCTCTACGAGCTGACGCGGATCGTCTACTACCGCACCAACGAGCTTCCCGACGACATCCAGCCCGAGCTGGTGGTGACGCGCCATTACCGGGTCAAGGATTACGCGTTCGTCTTCACCAACGGCGTGCAGGCCTCGTATCTCGAAGTCGACACCGACACCGGATTCGTCCGCTTGCTCAAGCACTGGTGCGTCGAGGACTGCGGCCGTGCAATCAATCCGAAGCTCGTCGACGAGCAGTGTCGGGGCGGCATCGTGCAGGGCATCGGCGGCGCGCTCTACGAGCACTGCATCTACGACGAGCGCGGCCAGCTGGTCACCACCACGATGGCCGATTACCTCGTTCCGATGCCGGTCGAGATGCCCGAGATGGAGATCGGCCACGTCGAGACGCCGACCCAGACTTCCGCACTCGGTGCGAAAGGCGCCGGCGAGGCCGGAACGGGTGGCGCGCCGGCGGCCATCCTCAACGCCATCAACGACGCCCTCGCCCCGCTCGGCGCGAAGGTGAACGCGCAGCCGAGCACGCCGGAGGTGGTGTTGAAGGCGCTAGGCAAGATCTAGCGTTGGCAGGAATGATGGTTCACACCCCTCCTCTCCGAGGAGGGGTGGTTGCGAAGCGACCGGGGTGGTGTTCCAGAGCCGATGCAGAAATCGGTCGTGTGCGGCGCTGGGCGCCGAAGCACCAACCACCTCGCCGCCTCCGGCGGCACCCCTCCTTGAAAAGGAGGGGAAAGAGAGGAAGACCACTCAGCCGTCGACCGTGGCGGCCACTAATCGGAGGCAGCGATGAAGGATTGGCGCGACATGCGCGTATGGACGCGCGATGAAATGATGAAGCGCGTGGCGCGCTTCAAGGATCTCAAGGGTTCCGACGGCGGGCTCCCCGACAGCGACGTGCCCGAGTGCCGGCGGACGCTCTTCGCGGTGATCGGCTTCCAGCCACCGTCGGACAAGCAGAACGAGGCCACGACATCGCCGGTGGGCGACAACGCGTCGGCCATGCCGGCCATTCCGATCGCGGAAGGGTTCAATCTCGGCTACTGCAAGGCGCTGCCCGGCAAGGGCCCCCTGATGCACAACCACGACACGAACGAGACCTTCATCGCGATGACCGGCCGCTGGCGCTGCGAGTGGAACGAGGGCGATGCGCTCGAAGGAATCGACCTGGAACCGCTCGACGTGATCTCGTTTCCCGTGGGGGTGGCGCGCCGCTTCATGAACGTCACCTACGACGAGCCCGACCGGGAGCACATCCTGATGTTCGTGATCGGGGGCAACGAGCCGCAGGCCGAGTTCACCCCGGAGGCGATGAAGCGCTGCGAGGCCTGGGAGGCGGAAAAGGCCGCCCAGCGCGCCTGAGTGGTCCGCGCGACCGCACCGCCCGCCCCGGCGCGGTCCGCGATACAATTTAGCAATAGATAAATAACGACCTAGCCAGGAGGAGTTGTGTCCCAATACCTCGTCGGAATCGATATCGGCGGGACGTTCACAGACTGCGTGATCGTCGACGACCGCGGAAAAATGATCTCCACGAAGGTTCCGTCGACGCCGCAGGACTTCGCCGAGGGCATGATGGACGCCCTGCGGGTCGGTGCCGGGGAGCTCGGGCTGGAGCTCGGCGAGTTCTGCCGCCGGATCACCTTCCTGTCGCACGGCACCACCGTGGGCACCAACACCATCATTCAAAGTCGCGGTGCCAAGGTCGGCCTGATCACGACCAAGGGTCACGAGGACGCGATCCACATCATGCGCGGCTCGCGCGGCTACACCGGCCGCGACATTCGCAAGGTGGTGCACTTCCCCGAGACCCAGAAGCCCGCGCCGATCGTTCCGAAGCGACTCATCCGCGGCGTGTCCGAGCGGGTCGACTGCTTCGATGAAGTCATCGTCCCGCTGAACGAAGCCGAGGCCGAGCGGGCGATCCGCGAGCTGGTCGACGCCGGCGTCGAAGCCATCGCGATCTGCTTCCTTTGGTCGTTCCGCAACCCGCGCCACGAGCGGCGCGTCGCGGAGATGGTCAAGGCGATCGCGCCGAACGTCTACGTGACGTCCTCCGTGGACATCGCGCCGCGCTGGGGCGAATACGAGCGGGTCACCGCGACCGCGTTGAACGCGTACCTCGGCCCGATCATGACCGGCTACGTGGCCCGTCTCGACGGCGCGCTGCGCAAGCTCGGCTACAAGCATGGCCTGCAGATCACGCAGTGCGGCGGCGGCACGATCTCGGTTCCGCGCGCGCAGGCGGCGCCACTGCTCACCCTCGACTCGGGTCCGGTCTCGGGTGTCACCGCCTCCAGCTTCCTCGGCCAGGCGATGGGCGACAAGCACATCATCACGACCGACATGGGCGGCACCTCGTTCGACGTGTCGATCATCCACGACGGGACTCCCGCCTACTCGTTCATCAGCAATACCCATCAGTACGAGTACTTTCTGCCGAAAGTCGATCTGCAGGCGATCGGATCGGGCGGCGGGAGCCTCGTGCGCGCGAATCCGACCGCCCGCACCATGACCGTCGGCCCGGACAGCGCGGGCGCATTTCCCGGTCCGGTCTGTTACCGGCGCGGCGGCCAGATCCCGACCGTCACCGATGCCCAGCTCGTCCTCGGCTACCTCGATCCCGAACACTTTGCGGGCGGCCGGATGAAGCTCGATCGCGAGGCCGCGCAGCGAGCCGTGGGCGCAATCGCAACACAGCTCGGGATGGAGGTCATGGAATGCGCCGCGGGTATCTGTCGCATCGTCGAGCTGCAGATGGCCGACATCATCCGCAAGGTCACCGTCGAGAAGGGTTTCGACCCGCGCGAGTTCGTGCTCTACGCGTTCGGCGGCGCGGGTCCGGCGCACGCTGGCGTTTTTGCCAAGGAACTCGGCATCAAGAAGGTGATCATCCCGCAGCGCGAGGTTGCGTCGACCTGGTGCGCCTTCGGCGCCGCGGCCGCCGACGTGCTGCACATCTACGAGCACACCGAGATCATGCCGACGCCGGTTCCGGCGACGCGCATCAATCGCAATTTCGCGAAGCTCGAGGCCGAGGCGCGCAAGCGCATGGCCGACGAGGGCATCCCGCGCAGCAGGCAGACGCTCGAGTTCTCGCTCGACGTGCGCCACAAGGGCCAGATCCACGAGGTCGAAGTGCCGATCGAGGGCAGCAAGCTTCCCGCGGACTACGAGTCCCGGCTGCGCCGGGAGTTCGTCACCCGCTACGAACAGCTCTACGGGCACGGCGCCGCATTGCCCGGCGCGCAGCTCGAGGTCGTCACCTTCCGGCTGCGCGCCCGCGCCCTCACGCCGCGCCCGAAGCTCGTGAAGGCAAAGAAGCTTTCCACGTCCATTCCACGCGCCGCGGCCCGCACGTCGCGCGAGATATACTGGTCCGACCTTGAGCGCAGGCGCAAGACGCCGGTGTACGATGGCGAGCGGCTCGTGCCGGGCAATCGCGTGAGCGGCCCGGCCATCGTCGAGACCGCCGACACGACGGTGGTCGTGCAACCCGGACGCCGCCTGCGCGTGGATGCGCTCGGCAATTTCGAGATGACTTTCGGAAAGTAGGGAGACTCGCATGAACGCTCCGCTCAAGAAACTCTCCGAGCTGGCTCCCGAGCTCTTCGACGGTGTGCGCACCGGCTACGTCCCGCCGAAGAAGCTGCGCATTTCGTCGAAGCTCAAGATGCACCGCAAGTGGCAGAAGAAGATCGATCCGGTGACCTTCGAGGTCATCCGCCACGCGCTCTGGAACGTGAACGAGGAGCACGGCTCCACGATCCAGCGCCTCTCCGGCTCGCCGGTCGCGATGTACGCGCTCGATCTCAATCCGTCGATCCTCACCGAGGATGCCGAGTTCGTGTTTTTCGGACCCTATATGCAGTACATGTCCGGGGTGACCGATACGCAGGTCAAGTGGATCCTCGAGAACCGTGTCGAGAACCCCGGCATCAACGAGGGCGACATGTTCATCGCGAACGACCCGTGGGTCGGCGCCGCCCACCAGATGGACGTCATGCTGATCGCCCCGGTGTTCTGGAAGGGTGAGCTCTTCTGCTGGGTCACGAACTGTCTGCACCAGTACGACATCGGCGGCATCACGCCGTCGAGCTTCTGCCCCAGCGCGCGCGACGCGTTCGACGAAGGCATCCTGATCCCGCCGACCAAGATCGTCGAGAAGGACGAGGTACGCCGCGACATCGAGGACATCTACCTCCGTTCGTCGCGGAAGCCTTCCGCGGTGGCGCTCGATTTCCGCGCGCAGCTCGCGGGAAACATCACCGGGCGCGGACGGATTCTCGCCCTCATCCGCCGCTACGGAGCGGAAACGGTGAAAGGCGTGATGAAGAAGATCATCGACGACGGCGAGCGCGCCTTCCTGGACAAGATGGCGCGTCTACCGGACGGCGTGTGGCGCGATCGCACCTACATCGAATGCGCCGCTCCGGGCGATCGCTCGACCCATCGCGTGATGATCACGCTGCGCAAGCAGGGCAAGAAGCTGGTGTTCGAGAACGAGGGGACCGGACCGCAGGTCGGCGCGATCAACGCGACGTATTCGGGGTGGCGGGGCGCGATCATGGTCGCCCTGAACGAGCTCCTGTGCTGGGACCAGTACTACGCCGTCGGCGGCGCGCTGCGGCACGTCGACTTCAACCCGACGCCGGGCACGCTCAACTGCGCGGATTTTCCGGCGTCGGTGTCGACGGCGCCGGTGCAGTGCATGGAGATCTCGCTCTACCCGGCGTACAACGTCCTCTCCAAGATGATCCACGCCGATCCGGAGATGCGCGGTGACATCATGTGCATCGGCGGCACGAGCCAGTGGCCGGCGACGCTCTTTCGCGGTATCGACCAGTGGGGGGAGCGCTACGGCTACATCCTCGTCGATCCGATCGGGGGCGCGATCGGCGCATTCGCCCACGGCGACGGCATTTCCACGGGCGGCCAGTCGCGCACGCCGATCTGCAAGCTGCCGAACGTCGAGCACACGGAGCAGACTTTCCCGGTGCTGTTCCTGTACCGCAAGGAGATGATCGACTCGGGCGGCGCCGGGAAATTCCGCGGTGGGCTCTCGGCCGAGTCCTGCTTCATCCCGCACCGGACCGAGAAAGTGCTGCAGGACACGCTTTCTTCCGGGAACGCCGTTCCGACCTCGACCGGCATGATGGGCGGCTATCCCGGCGCGGTGAACCGCTATCGCTTCCTGCGCAACACGGACATCGCCGCGCGCATGCGCCGCGCCGAGATGCCCGGAGACATCGACGAGGTAACCGGCGAGTGGGAGGAGCTGCAGCTTCGTCAGGAGGAATTCACCCAGAACCCGGCCGACGTGTACGCGGTGCTGTGGTCGGCAGCAGGCGGCTTCGGCGATCCGCTCGAGCGCGATCCGGCGTTGGTCGAATCCGATATCGAGCACCTGAACGTCAGCGAGGCCACGGCGCGCGACGTGTACGGCGTCGCGCTCCGCGCCGACGGGACGGCGGATCGCGAGGCGACCGAGCGGCTGCGCGAGGCCATGCGCAAGGAGCGCCTCGCGCGCGCCCGGCCTCCCGAGGGCGCCCTGCGCAAGGCAGGCGGAAAGCGCAAGTTCCTGGCGACAGCCATGCTCGCGGTGCATGCAACGGCGGACGGCCCGCGTCACGTGTGCGCGAAGTGCGATACCGATCTCGGGCCCGTCAGGGAGAACTACAAGGAGCGCTGCGCACGCGACGACCGACCAATCCAGACGTCGAACCCAATCGTCGGCGACCCGTCCCGCTTCATCGACGACGTGCCGCAGTTCAGGCAGTTCTACTGCCCGGGGTGCGGCGCGCTGATCGAGAACGAGATCGCGATCGCTTCCGAGCCGCTCCTGCGCGACGTGGAGCTGCGCCTGAAATAGCGCGCGCGCCGCCGACGAGGTGGCGCATTTCGCGGGGAGCGCCCTCGAGCATCGCGTCCACCGCGATCGCGATCGCACGGCCCGTCTCGGGTCGCACGTCGATGCCGTAGACGTGCTTGCGCACGCCGTGATAGAAGATCGCGGCCTGCAGGCCCTGGACGAGCTCCATCTCGGCATCCCGGATCGGCACCCGGCCCGGGCTCGGCAGCCCCCATTCATGGCGCAGCTCGCGGCAGATGCGTGCGAGCACGCGCCGCTCGAGCCTGGCGAGGTAGCGCTTGTTGAAACCTACGCCGAGCAGCCCGGAGTAGAGATAGATCCGCAGCCAGGTCGGGTTGAAGATGGCGGCGGTATAGCGACCGTAGAATTCGACGAGCCGCTCCCGCAGCGGGATCGTCCGGTCGTCGAGCAGCCGTTCCCAGCCGGGATCCCAGGGACCGAGGTAGACGGTGCGGTAGACCCGCTCGATTAGATCTTGCTTCGAAGGAAAGTACCGGTAGAGAAGCGGCTGGGTGATGCCCAGCCGTCGCGAGAGCTCGCGCGTCTGCCCGCCGAATCCGACTTCGGAGAAGAACTCGATCGCCGCCTCGACGATCTGGCGCTCGCGCTCGTCGGGCGCGAGGCGCCGGCGGGCCGCCGAGTTCATCCGCGTGGCGCCTGCCCCTGCCTTGCGCCGTGCGGGCTTCACGTTGCGTCCCGCGCCACTACGCGGCGGCTTCGCCGAGATACCAGTCGAGGATCTGATCGCCGGTCCAGAAGAGCACGCCGGGCCGCGCGGCGATGTGCGCGTAGAGCTTCTCGACATAGCCGATGCGATGCGGCACGCCGGAGAGGTACGGATGCATGCTGATGCTCATGACGCGGGTGATCCGCTCGCTCTCGGTGTAGAGCCGCTCGAAGTGGTCGACTCCGCGTCGCAGCATCTCCTCGGAAGGGTGATGCTGCAAGGCCATCATCGAAATGTCGTTGAGCTCGACCGTATACGGGACCGAGACCATCGGCCCGTGCGCGGTTGCGATGCGGCACGGCTGATCGTCCAGCACCCAGTCCGCGACGTACTCGATCCCCTCCGCCTTGAGGAGATCGATCGTGTCGTCGGTCTCGGTGAGCCCCGGGCTCTCCCAGCCGCGCGGCGGTCGCCCGGCAACTCCGCGGATGGCCTTGATCGTGTCGCGAATGGCGGCTCGCTGATCCTCGAGATGGTGCATCGGACCCTGCACGTAGCCGTGACCCATGAACTCCCAGCCTGCATCGAGGGCTGCGCTGGCGATGCGCGGATAGCTCCGGCAGACCGAGCCGTTCGTCGCGAGCGTCGCTCTGACGCCGAAGCGTTCCAGGCACTCGGCCACCCGCCAGAAGCCGACGCGCATGCCGTACTCGTGCCACGCCCAGTTGGGAAGGTCGGGCAAGAGCGGCTGTCCCATCGGTGGCGGCAGCACCGTGCGCGGCATCGGCCGCTCGTTCTGCCATTCCTCGACGTTCACGATCGTCCAGACGATGATGCGTGCGCCGTCCGGCAGCCTGAGCGGAGGTCGATCGACGATCGCCGAGTAAGGGATGCGTTCGCGAAAGTTAGGCATACCTCTCCCCAGTCTCCGCCGCAGTCACTGCGCCTTGCGTCGAGCGTAGAGTTCCCGGAACGTTCTCCCGGGCGGCGCCGGCATGACCGAACAAGAGGGCTTCGCCCCCTTGTAGATCCCCCGAGTCAGCGCCACCCGGGTGGCAAGTGCTTCACTGAGCTTTGCGCTTCGCATAAAGCTCCCGGAACGTTCTCCCGGGCGGCGCCGGCATGTCGCGCCCCAGCGTCCAGCCCTTTCCGAGCGGCAGATGACTGATCATGCGAGCGCGGCCCCCCTGGAAGCGTAGGTAGCGGGTGGCAACGCGCGTGGCGAACGCATAGAGTCGTGGTCGCTGCGCGACCCATGACCAGATGCGGATGCCGAGCCGCTCGCTCGCCGGTCTCAGGCCCCTCTCCACCTGCTTCTCGCGTAGCTTGCGCAGCAGATCGGGCAGCGGAATCTTCACCGGACAAGCTACGCTGCATTCGCCGCAGAGCGTCGCAGCGTGCGGCAGGTCGAGGGCATTCTCCAGACCCACGTAGGAAGGCGTCAGCACCGAGCCCATCGGCCCGGGATACACCCACCCGTAGGCATGGCCGCCGATGGTCTGGTACACGGGGCAATGGTTCATGCACGCGCCGCAGCGGATGCAGCGCAGCATTTCCTGCATGTCGCCGCCGACCAGGTTCGTCCGGCCATTGTCGACCAGGACGAAGTACATGTGCTCGGGCCCGTCGCGGTCGCCAGGCTGTCGGGCGCCAGTCAGCACAGTGAAGTAGTTCGATATCGACTGCCCGGTGGCCGAGCGCGGCAGAAGGCGCATGAGAAGCGACAGGTCCTCGAGCGTGGGCAGCACTTTCTCGATGCCGGTGATGCAGACGTGCACGCGTGGCAGCGTGGTCACCATGCGGCCGTTGCCTTCGTTCGTGACCAGCGCGACCGAGCCGGTCTCGGCGATGAGGAAATTTCCGCCCGAGATGCCCATGTCGGCGGACAGAAAATGCGCGCGCAGCACCTCGCGCGCTTCGCGCGTCATTTGCGGAATGTCCAGCGTGCGCGGCCGGTGGTGCTCCCGCTCGAAGAGATCGGCGACCTCCTCCTTGCTCTTGTGAATCGCGGGAGCAATGATGTGGGAAGGCACCTCGCCCGCGAGCTGGAGAATGTATTCGCCGAGGTCCGTTTCCACCGGCTGCACGCCGGCCGCCTCCAGCCGCTGGTTGAGAAGCGCCTCCTCGGACAGCATCGACTTCGACTTGGCAGCTTTCTTGACCCCATGGCGCCGGCAGATATCGATGACGAGCTCCGCCACGTCGGCCCCGGTTTCGGCGAACAGCACCGTCGCGCCGCGCCGCGTGGCTTCCGACTCGAAGCGCTCGATCCAGGTGTCCAGGTTGTTGAGCGCGCGGTCGCGCGCCTCGGCGCCGGCCGATCGGGTGCCCTCCCAATCATCGACCTCGCCGACCACCTTCGCGCGCGCCATCTTGAACCGCCCGCCGAAGCGGCGCATGTTCGACTGCAGCTGCGCGTTGGCAAGCTCGCCGGCGACGCGTTTCTTGAAGTGAATCGATTGGGATTCCATGGTTGCAATCGCGATCAGGTCTTGTCTCGAGTGTGGCGCTCGTGGCGCCGCGAGGCAAAGGCGCTTTCAACGAACGAGAGGGGACCCCCCCTTGTATATCCCCGAACGAACAAGGGGCAAGCCCCTTGTATATCCCCCTGCTTGCCTGGGCAGTCCATCTCGATAAGGCTTCTAATCACCCTTTAGGTCGCGGCCGGACAGCACTTCGGCGACATGCAGCACGCGCGTCCGGCTGTCACCCCGTCGCCGCAACCGTCCCTCGATGTTCAGCATGCAGCCGAGGTCGCCGAGAACCACCGTCTCCGCGCCGCTCGCCTGGATGTGCTCGCATTTCTTCTCGGCCATCGCGGCCGAGATGTCGCCGAACTTCACGGAGAACGTTCCACCGAACCCGCAGCAAACGGCGCAGTCTTCCATTTCGGTCAGCGCGACACCGTCCATCTTCGCAAGCAGCGCGCGCGGCTGCGCCTTCACGCCGAGCTCGCGCAGCCCGGCGCAGCTGTCGTGGTAGGTCACGGCGCCACGGTACTTTCCGGGCACCCGCGCAATCGCCGCGACATTCACGAGAAAGTCCGTGAGCTCGTAGGTCCGGGCCGACAGGCGCTCGATGCGATCCAGATCGGCCGGCGCATCGCGGAAGAGGTCCGGATAGTGCGTGCGGATCATGCCGCTGCACGATCCCGAGGGCGCCACGACGTACTCGCACGCCTCGAATTCTTCGAGTACCTTGAGCGCCAGCGCGCGGGCGGATTCACGATCACCCGAGTTGTAACCGGGTTGGCCGCAGCAGGTCTGCGTCGCCGGAACGACGACCTCGCAGCCCGCTGACTCCAGCAGCTCGAGCGCTGCGAAGCCGATGTTCGGACGCATGAGATCGACGAGACAGGTGACGAAGAGGCCAACGCGCATGGCAAGGAACGCTCTGAGGGTTTCGCCGGCCGGACGGCGCGCTGATGTTATCACAGGGAAGTGCGCGCTCCGCCTTCGATTCCGGATCGCGGGTTAGAATTGCGGCATCTGGCAGCGGGACGGGCCGGCCTCGAAGTCGTCAGTCATTGATCAACTCGCATCGACGGAGCGCAGGGTGGCAACACGGGAAGCGAGCAAGGAGTCGAAGAGTTCGATTCAGGTCATCGAGCGCATGACCAAGCTGATCGATGTGCTCGGCGAGTCCCCCAACGCGGTCGGACTGAAGCAGCTCGCCGCGGCGGCGGGCCTGCACCCGTCTACCGCGCATCGCATCCTAACCGCGCTCGTGAACGACCGCCTCGTGGAACGCGTCGACCAGGGCAGCTACCGGCTCGGTCTCCGGTTGCTCGAGCTCGGAAACCTCGTCAAGTCGCGCATCAGCGTACGCGAGCACGCGCTTCCGCTCATGCGCGAGCTTCACGCCGTGACGGGCGAGGCGGTCAATCTCTCGGTGCGGCGCGATGACGAGATCGTCTACATCGAGCGCACTTCGAGCGGTCGCTCGCTCATGCGCGTCGTCAACATCATCGGCGCGCGGGCGCCACTGCACATCACCGCGGTCGGCAAGCTGTTTCTCGCCGAGGAGTCCCCGGAGGCCGTCCGGACCTACGCCGAACGCACCGGACTGCCGACCTACACGCGCAACACGCTGCATGCCCTGCCCGCGCTGGAGAAGGAGCTCGAAAAGGTGCGCAGACAGGGCTATGCCACCGATAACGAGGAGGCCGAAGTCGGAGTGCGATGCATTGCAGCGGGCATTCGCGACGATGCCGGCACCCTGGTGGCGGGTCTCTCGCTCTCGGCGCCCGCCGAGCGCATGAAGCCGCAGTGGTCCTGGGTCGTCAAGGAAACCGCCGAGAAGGTCTCGCAGGCGGTTGGTCATTCACCGGTCGCCGGGGTCGCGCTCCCCACACGCAAGTCGGCGAATGTAGAATGATTGTTGCCGAAATGTTGCAACAGCGCGAAATCGCCGATCCATGGTATTCGATATCCGCGTAGTGACCACGCGCGACTTCCTGCGAACGAACCGCAACGGCGAGCTCGACCTGGAATCGAGCCGCAAGCAGCTCGCCGAAATCGTGGGCGAATTCGCCAAGAGCGAGGGCCATCACGTGCTGATCGACTGGCGCCAGAGGGACGAGGGTCCGCTCGCGGTCTCGGATCTCTTCGAGGTCGCCGCCGATCTGGAGCTAGCGGGACTGGGGATCGGCCACAAGGTCGCTTCCCTGCATCGCACCGAGGACGAACTGAACCTCGGCCGCTACTTCGAGGTGTTCGCGGCCAGCCAAGGCTTTGCCTTCCAGTCCTTCACCGACCCGGGCGCAGCGCTCAACTGGCTAACGGAGTGAATCCCGCTTTGCGATTCAGCGTTTCAGCGCGTCGATCGCGGCGCGGATCTCGCGATTCGGCGGACGTTGCGTGTAGTCGCGGTCGATCCGCGCCCAGGTGATGCGCCCGGTCCGGTCGACGACGTACGCGGCCGGATAGGAAATCCCGAAGTACGCAAGCTTGGCATAGCGGGGATCCGCGAGACCGTACGCGTCGATCACGCGGTGATCGGGGTCCGACAGCAGGCGAAACGCGACTTCCCCGCGACCGTCGGCCGCGATCGATGCGGCGAACGCGCGGCTGTCGGCCGCCGAGTCGACACTGATCGCCCAGAGGCTCACTGCCTCGCCAGGCTCGATGAGCGAGCGCAGGCCGGCCAACTGCCGGCCGCAGTACGGTCACCAGTGGCCGCGGTAGAAGATCAGAACGACCGCGTCCTTCGTCGCCCGCTCTTTCGAAAGCGTGCGAGCCCGCCCGTCCTGATCGAGGAGGGTGAAGTCGGGTGCTACATCGCCCGCGTCAACCGGTGCGCTGCGCGCGGCGCGTGGCTCCGCCGATTCCGCCTGGCGAATCGCTCCGGCAATGGCAACGAGCGCGAGCAGGACAGCAGCGGAGATTAGCCGGGTCCAGCGCGGCAGGACCATGGCAGCCTACACCGCGATCATGAGATGCACGGAGAACAGGTTCCGCGCGTCCGTCCAGACTTGCTGCGGCTCGAAGCCTGCGCGGCGCGCGAGCGCCTGGAATTCCGGCACCGTGTACTTGCACGAGTTCTCGGTGTGAATGGTCTCGCCCGGCTTGAAGTCGAATCGCTGGCCCGCGACGTGCACGAATTGCGAATACACGCTTTCGAGGTGCATCTCGACCCGTCCCAGGCGCTCGTCGTAAAACGCCTTGTGCCGGAAGCGTTTGAGCTGGAAATCTCCGCCGAGCTCCCGATTGATGCGCGCGAGCAGATTCAGGTTGAACCGTGCGGTTACGCCCGCCGCATCGTCATACGCCGATTCGAGCGTGCGCCGGTCCTTCTTGAGATCGACACCGATCAACAGGCGCCCGCCGGTGCCCGCGAGCCCGCGAACGTTGTGCAACAGCGCAACCGCGTCCTCCGGGGTGAAGTTGCCGATCGTCGAACCGGGAAAGTAGACCACCTTGAGCTTGACCGGCACACCGGTAAAGCTCGGCATCCGGAGCGGGCGCGAGAAGTCCGCGCGCACGGCGCAGATATGCAGCCACGGAAACCGCTCGGCGAGCTTCGCCGATGCGCCGCGCAGCGCCGAATCGGCGATCTCGATCGGCACGTAGAGGGCGGGTCGCCCCTGCTCGATGAGCAGACGCGTCTTGACGCTCGCGCCGGACCCCAGCTCGATAAGCTCCATGTCGGGTCCCAGCATCTGGACGATCTCGGGGAGGTGCTCCCGCATGATCGCCATCTCGGTACGCGTCGGGTAATACTCGGGAAGCTCGCAGATCTCCTCGAAGAGCTGCGATCCCTGTGCGTCGTAGAAGTGCTTCGGCGGAAGGACCTTCTGCGGGGCCGAGAGGCCGCGCAGGACATCGTCGAGGAACGACGACGCCTCGGTCAGGCAATCATAGAAGCGGACAATGCCGGGAAGCGCGAACCGGGACGGCGGCGCGGCAGGCCCGGCGGGCTCACCAGTAATTCGTTGCGGATGGGTACTGGACACTCACGCGGCTCCCACTCTCGGAGCCGCTATCGTAACGCGAGCCGGGCGCGGAGGCCGAACGGCGTTTCGGATTCTCGGATGACGCGATCGCTTCGGACGCAAGAGCCTTCGTCGCCTCGAGCCAGCGGCGGAGTCGATTCGCGTCGCCGATCCGGGTGTACTTGCCGACCGAATCGAGCAGCACGAAGATGAGCGGCCGGGCCTCGATGTTCGCCTGCATGACGAGGCAGCGGCCAGCCGCCCGGATGAAGCCGGTCTTCTGCACGCCGATCTCCCACGTCGGGCTGGAGACGAGCCGGTTGGTGTTGTGATACGAAAGCTTGCGCTTGCCGACCCGGATTTGGTGCGACTTCGCGGTCGAGTACGCGCGGATCAGCGGATAGGTGTGTGCGGCCTCGACGAGCCGGGCAAGATCGCCCGCGCTGGACACGTTCTGCGCCGACAGGCCGGTGGGCTCGACGAAATGTGTGTCGCTCATGCCGAGCAAGAGCGCCTTCGCGTTCATCGCTTCGACGAACAGATCCAGTCCGCCGGGGTAGCTGATGCCGAGCGCCGCCGCCGCGCGGTTTTCCGACGCCATGAGGGCGAGCTTGAGAAGATCGTCGCGCTTCACCTTGTCGCGGATGCGCAAGGCCGAGCGTATCTTGGTGCCCTTCACGGTCGCCAGCTTTTCGCGCTCGATCGTGACTTCCTCGTCGAGGGGCAACCCCGCGTCGAGCGTCACCATCGCGGTCATCAGCTTGGTGATGGAGGCGATCGGTACGACCGCCGATTCGTTCTTGCTGTACAGCACCTCGCCGGTCGATTGATCCAGGACCAGAACGGAGGCCGAGCGAACCTTGGGATCGGCAGGCACGCCAGCCTGCGCCGGAACGAACGCCGCTTGCGCCACAAGCGCGAAAAACACTCCAACCGCTGCCCTTCGGAAGCGAATCGACATTGCAGGCCACCCCTCTCCCAAGTAGGGGAAAGTGTAGCGGCCCTGGCGCGCTTCGACAACGAAAATAACGAGATACGTGAACAACCTCACGCTAAAGTTCGGATTTGACAGGGGTCCGACACCGGTTTCCCGGCCCGGTCTATGCCATCGGCATCCGCCCGCCCTCCATCGGGCGGAGCGAAAGCAATCGCTCTCGCGCGCCTGCGCGGCGCCACCCCCCTTAGAATGACCGACCGTGACGGGCACTCTCTTCGCGCTGTTGGTCGCAATGGTCGGCTTCGCCGGCAGCCACTTTCTGCTGTCCTGGCCTCCGGTGCGCTCACGCCTGGTGGCCACTCTGGGCGAGAGACCGTTCCTCGGGGTGTATTCGCTGGTGTCCGCGGTGTTCCTCGTCTGGGTCGTTCTCGCGTACCGCGGCGCCCCGTTCGTGGGTATCTGGGAGCTCGGACTCTTTGGCCGTTTCATCGCCGCGTGCTTGATGCCGATTGCGCTGGTCCTCGCAGTCATCGGGCTAACGACCCCCAACCCGACCGCCGTGGGCGGCGAACGCCTCCGCGATGCAAGCCGCGCTGCCCGGGGAATCGTCACGATCACGCGGCACCCGTTCCTCTGGGGCGTCGCCCTCTGGGCGGTTGCGCATCTCGCGGCGAACGGCGACGCGGCCTCGGCGATGCTGTTCGGAGGCATGCTGATTCTTTCTCTCGGCGGAATGGCCGCGATCGATCACAAGCGCGCGCTCCGGCTCGGAGACGCCTGGCAGGCTTTTTCCGGAAGAACCTCCCTGGTGCCGTTTGCCGCCGCAGCCGCGGGGCGCGTCAAGGTGGACTGGAAGGGAATCGGCTGGTGGCGCCTCGGCCTAGGGGTCGTCGTATATCTCATCTTGCTACTCAGCCATCGCTGGTTATTCGGCGTACCAGCTATCGTCGCGTAACCGGCTAGACGGTTACGAACAGGAGGAAACCGGCTGCTTTCCTCCCGTTACCCTCCTTCCCGCTAAAAGGGATCCGTTCCGTGGTGGAGGAAGGGTTTTTCCCCTCCTTTTCAAGGAGGGGTGGCTGCGAAGCAGACGGGGTGGTTCACCGATTCCCGCACACCACCCCGCCGCCTCCGGCGGCACCCCTCCTCGGAGAGGAGGGGAAACAACAAGCCGCCCCGTCACGCCGCCATGGCTTCGCGTTCGGCGGCTTCCAGCTGTTGCAGTTGCCACATCTGGGCGTAGTGGCCCCCGCGCTCGAGCAGGCTGCGATGGCTGCCGCGCTCGACGATGCGCCCGCTCTCCATCACGATGATCTCGTCCGCGTCCATGACGGTCGAGAGCCGGTGCGCGATCACCAGCGCCGTGCGGCCCTGGGCGATGCGGTCGAGCTCGGCCTGGATCGCCTTCTCCGACTTGGAGTCGAGCGCCGAAGTGGCCTCGTCGAAGACGAGTATCTGCGGGTCCTTGAGCAGCGCGCGCGCGATCGCGACGCGCTGCTTCTCCCCGCCGGACAGCTTGAGCCCACGCTCGCCCACGACCGTGTCGTAACCGTCCGGCAGCGACTGAATGAAACCGTGTATGTGCGCGGCACGCGCGGCCTCGATCACCTCTTCGGCCGACGCCTGCGGCCGACCGTATTGAATGTTGTAGAGGATCGTGTCGTTGAAGAGCACCGTGTCCTGCGGAACGATCCCGATCGCGGCGCGCAGGCTCGCCTGGGTGACGTCGCGAATGTCCACGCCGTTCACCGTGATCCGCCCCGCGCCGACGTCGTAGAAGCGGAAGAGCAGCCGGGCGAGCGTCGATTTTCCGGAGCCGGAGTGCCCGACGACCGCCACCGTCGCGCCGGACGGGATCTCGAAGCTGACGTCGTGCAGGATCTGCCGCCGCGGCTCGTAGGCGAAGCCCACGTTCTCGAAGCGAACCGTCGGGTTGACCGCCGCAAGAACCGGAGCGCCGGCCTGATCCTCGATCTCGCGATGCTGCTCGAGCACACCGAACATGCGCTCCATGTCGGCGATCGCCTGCTTGATCTCCCGGTAGAGCACCCCGAGAAAATTCAGCGGGATATAGAGCTGGATCAGGAACGCATTGACCAGGACCAGGTCACCGATCGTCAGGGTTCCCGCAACGACGCCGGCCGTCGCCCGCCACATGATCAGCACGACGCCGATGGCGATGATCACGGCCTGGCCGGTATTCAGCGCGGAAAGCGAAGTCTGGCTCTTCACCGCGGCACGCTCGTAGCGTTGCAGGTTCTCGTCGTAGCGTCGCGCTTCGTGATCCTCGTTCCCGAAGTACTTCACCGTCTCGTAGTTGAGCAGCGAATCGATCGCGCGCGTGTTCGCACGCGAGTCCTCCTCGTTCATCTGGCGCCGGAACTTGGTGCGCCACTCCGTGACCGTTACGCTGTAGCCGATGTAGATCGTCAGCGTGCCTAGGGCGATCAGCGCGAAGCTCGGCTCGTACTTCGTGAGCAGGATCCCGATCACGAGACTGATCTCCACCAGCGTCGGCAGGATGCTGTAGAGCGTGTAGCCGAGGAGCGTGGTGATGCCGCGCGCGCCGCGCTCGATGTCCCGCGACATGCCCCCGGTCTGGCGT
Organism: Betaproteobacteria bacterium; assembly: GCA_022340285.1. Classification (GTDB taxonomy): domain Bacteria; phylum Pseudomonadota; class Gammaproteobacteria; order Burkholderiales; family SG8-39; genus JAABRB01. The sequence continues at coordinate 11,374 of JAJDOG010000054.1, read as the reverse complement.
TCGAGATGGAACCGCAGGGAGAGCGAGTGCAGGTGGCGGAACACGGCGAGCGCAATGCGCCGCACCGCGCGGTGTGTGACCTTTGCGAAGGTGAGCTCGCGCAGCTCGGTGAAGAGGGTCGTGGAGAGTCTCAGCAGACCGTACGCGACGAGCAGCGCCATCGGCACGATCAGGACGGCATTCTTCACCGTGAGCGAGTCGACGATCTCCTTGAGCACGATCGGCACGCTGACGTTCGCCAGCTTGGCCGCGACCATGAAGACGAGCGCCAGCGCCACGCGCCACCGGAATTCCCAGACGTAGGGGAAGAGCGACTTGAGGACCCGCCAGTCGTTGCCCCGATTGCGCGAGGCGGCGGGTGGGGGTGGGGAGTCGGAAGCAGCGTAGCGTCTCAAGAGATTTCCAGGCTAAAGCGATTTCGAGAGTGCTTCTAGAAGGGGGATTCTAAAGCTTGGGACGAAAGTGGCTAATTCAAGGTTTCCCAAGGAGTTAGGGCACCGTTCCGGGGCGTGCACGACCTGGCCCTTCCGGGGCCCGGGGTTGACTCCCGGCGCATTGAACGTATGCTTCAAACAACCGTTTGAAAATTGCCGCACATGGCCAGAAACGCCAGCCCGGATACCCGGTCCAACCAGGACACGCGCGACCGCATGTTCGATGCGGCCGAGGCGCTTTTCATCGAGCGCGGATTCGATGGCACGAGCCTGCGCATGGTCACGACGCGGGCGAAGGTCAACCTGGCAGCTGTGAACTATCACTTCGGCGGCAAGAACGGCCTCTTCACGGCCATGATCGCGCGCAGGTTCGATACGCTCAACGACGCGCGCGTCACGCTGCTTGACGAATATCGGCGCACCGCGAAAGGCGCGCCCCTCGCCTGCGAGCACGTCCTGGCCGCGATGTTCGTTCCGGCAATGCAGCTTGCGCGCGACCCGCGGCGCGGCGGGCGCGACTTCCTCAGGCTGCTCGGCCGGGCGTACGTGGATCCCTCGCCGACGCTCCGGGATTTTCTTGCGGAGCGTTACGCCCCGACGCTCGAACGATTCAAGGAAGCGTTCTCGGAGGCGCTACCGGAGATTCCACGGCGCGAGCTCATATGGAGGCTGCATTTCATGATGGGCGCGCTCGCGTACACGCTGGCCGGCGCCGACACATGGCGACTGATCGCCGCGTTGAGCGCGGTGGAGACGCCGACCGACGAGCTGTTGCTGCGCCGGCTGGCACCGTTTTTGGTCGCGGGCCTCAGGGCACCGCTTCCGGACTTTGCTGATCCGGGAGCCGCGCTCGCCGCAGAGGAGCGCCCGCAACGCACGGCACGTAACAGCGAGGCCCGCTCGCGCGCCGCATGAAGACGCGACGCGCGCGATCAGGACTCAAGGAGCAAAGTTCATGATGACAGCACTATGGTTGGCGGGATTCGTCGTTGCCATCGTCGCGCTCGCCTACGCGGCGGCGCCGGCGTGGCTGTGGGCCGCCGCGATCGGCGCATTCCTGCTCGGCATCTCGGCGGCAGCGGGCGCCCCGGGGAGCGTGACGACGGTCCTGCTGATCGCCTTCGCCGCGAGTGCCGCTGTCCTGACCTTCGCGCCGCTGCGCCGAGCGCTCATCAGCGACCGCTTGCTCGCGGCGTTTCGCAGGGTGATGCCGCCGATGTCGCAGACGGAATCGGACGCCATCAACGCGGGAACCGTCTGGTGGGATGCGGAGCTCTTCTCCGGCAATCCCGACTGGGGCAAGCTGCTCGGCCTGCCCGCCTCCACCCTGACTTCGGAAGAGCAGTCCTTTCTCGACAACGAGACCGCGGAACTCTGTGCCATGTCGAACGACTGGCAGCAGACGCACCACAACTACGACATGCCTCCGGAAGTCTGGCAGTACATCAAGGACAAGGGCTTCCTCGGCATGATCATTCCGAAGCGCTACGGCGGCAAGGAATTCTCGGCTTACATGCACTCGCAAGTGGTGATGAAGCTCTCCACGCGGTGCAGCGCCACGGCCGTCTCGGTCATGGTGCCCAACTCGCTCGGCCCCGCCGAGCTTCTGCTCAACTACGGCACCGAAGAACAGAAGAACCACTATCTGCCGCGGCTCGCGCGGGGTCAGGAGATCCCCTGCTTCGCGCTCACCAATCCGCACGCCGGTTCCGACGCGGCGGCGATTCCCGATTTCGGAATCGTTTGCAAGGGCATGTGGAACGGGAAGGAAGTGCTCGGCATGCGCGTCACCTGGGAAAAGCGCTACATCACGCTGGGGCCGGTCGCCACGCTGCTCGGACTCGCGTTCCAGCTCCGTGACCCGGACCGCCTGCTCGGGGGAGAAGAGGACGTGGGGATCACCTGCGCGCTGGTGCCGACCGACACGCCGGGCGTGCACATCGGCCGGCGGCATATGCCGCTGAACGCGGTGTTCCAGAACGGTCCGAACTGGGGCAAGGATGTCTTCATGCCGCTCGACTGGATCATCGGCGGGCGGGAAATGGCCGGACAGGGTTGGCGCATGCTGATGGAAAGCCTCGCTGCGGGTCGGTCGATCTCGCTGCCGTCGTCGAATGTCGGCATGTCGAAGCTCGCGGTGCGCGGCACCGGCGCCTATGCGCGCGTGCGAAGCCAGTTCCGGACGCCGATCGGCAAGTTCGAGGGTATCGAGGAGGCGCTCACGCGCATGGGCGGCAACCTGTACATGGCCGACGCGGCGCGCGTGATGACCGCGGGGGCGATCGACCTCGGCGAGCGGCCTTCGGTGATCTCCGCGATCGTCAAGTACCACGTCACCGAGCGCAACCGGCAGATCGTCAACGACGCGATGGACGTCCTGGGCGGCAAGGGCATCTGCCTGGGCCCGAACAACTTCATGGGGCGGGCGTATCAGCAGGTGCCGGTGTCGATCACGGTCGAGGGCGCGAACATCCTGACCCGCAGCCTGATCGTCTTCGGCCAGGGAGCGATCCGCTGTCATCCGTACGTGCTCAAGGAAATGAGCGCGGCGCGCGACGGCGATCCGGAGCGCGCCGGACGTGCGTTCGACCAGGCGCTGTGGAGCCACGTCGGATTCACCTTCACGAACGCGGCGCGCGCGTTCGTGATGGGGATCACGGGCTCGCACTGGGTGAAGATCCCGGCCCATGTGGCGCCGGAAACGCGTCGCTACTATCAGCAGCTCACCCGCTTCTCCGCCGCGTTCGCCTTCATCGGCGACGTGTCGATGCTCGCGCTGGGCGGCGGACTCAAGCGCCGCGAGAAGCTGTCCGCACGGCTGGGCGACATTCTTTCGCTCATGTACCTGGCCTCTGCGGTGTTGAAACGCTTCGAGGGCGAAGGACGCCAGGCGGCCGATGCGCCACTTCTGCACTGGGCGATCTGGGACTGCATGTATCGCGCGCAGAACGCGCTCGAAGGCGTCATTTCCAACTACCCGAGCCGCGCCGTGTCGTGGGTGCTGCGGCGGATCATCTTTCCGATCGGGCGACCCTACGTCGTGCCGTCGGACAAGCTCGGCCACGAGGTTGCACGACTCCTCATCGAGCCGTCGGCGACGCGCGACCGCCTCACGGCGGGCATGTATCTGCCCTCGGATCAGAACGATCCCTTCGCAATCCTGGAACGGGCGCTCGACGCGACGATTGCAGCCGAATCGATCGAGAAGCGGATCCGCGCCGCACAGAAGGAGGGCCGCGTTTCCGGCGCAACTGCGGAAGCGCTCGCCGACGCAGCGCGGGCCGCGGGGATCATCGAAGAAGCCGAACGGGAAAGTCTGCGTACGGCAGCCGCCTTGCGGGACGAGGTGATTCGCGTGGATGACTTCCCCCCGGATTTCGGTCTATCTGAGTTTCTGGCCAAACCTGCCACGGCGCGACGGGTGGCGGCATGAGGGCGCCGTGGCCACCTCGGCTCCTTCGGATCTGTGCGGGAAGCCTCGCGCTCCTGCTGAGCGCGTCCGGCTGCTCGCTCATGTCGCCGCACTCCGATATCGAGATCAGCAAACGCTATCCGGTGGGTAACAGCCCCTCACCCGAGTGCCTGGACGCCGCGAAACGGGCGACTTACTGGTGCGAGCGCGGCACGCCCCGCTCCGATCCGGATGCTCAGGGAAAGTGCCTCAAGGCCCAATGGGATCACTCTCGCGAGTGCTAAGGAGCAGGAGATGACCGCGAAAGCAATCTACGTCGTCGACGGCGCCAGAACGCCTTTTCTCAAGGCTCGCAACCGTCCGGGGCCGTTCTCGGCAAGCGATCTCGCCACCCAGGCGGGCAAGCAGCTCCTGGCATGTCAGCCCTTTGCGCCGGACGAGCTGGACGAGGTGATCCTCGGATGCGCGGCGCCGTCGGTCGACGAGGTGAACATCGGGCGTGTCGTGGCATTGCGGATGGGATGCGGCGAGAAGGTTCCCGGCTGGACCGTGATGCGCAATTGCGCCTCGGGCATGCAGGCCCTCGATTCCGCCGTCGCGAACATGCTGTCCGGGCGCTCCGAGCTAGTGCTCGCGGGGGGCGTCGATGCGCTCTCGCGGGTGCCGCTCCTCTTTTCCGATGCAATGGTGCTCTGGCTCTCCGGCTTCTATGCGGCCAAGAACATCGGGCAGAAAGCGGCGGCCCTCGCGAAGTTCCGACCCGGCTATCTGGCCCCCGTGATCGGGATCATGAAGGGGCTCACCGACCCGAACGTCGGCCTCCTGATGGGCCAGACCGCGGAGAATCTCGCGTACCGCTTCGATATCTCGCGCACGCAGCAGGACGAGTACGCCGTACGCAGCCATCAGCGCGTCGCGCGAGCCCAGGACGAGGGCTGGCTGGACGAGGTCGTGCCCGTCTTCGACGACAAGGGTGTCCTCTACGCAGCGGACGACGGGCTGCGGCGCGACTCCTCGGTCGAGAATCTCGCCAAGCTGAAGCCGTTCTTCGACCGCAAGTACGGCACCGTCACTGCCGGCAACAGCTCGCAGGTAACCGATGGTGCCGTGTGGCTGATCCTCGCCACCGAGGAAGGTCTCAAGCGCCACGGACTGGAGCCGGTCGGCCGTCTGGTCGACTCGCAGTGGGCGGCGCTCGATCCGGCGCAGATGGGCCTCGGACCGGTGCACGCGGCGACCCCGCTCATGCGGCGCCACGGCCTCGCGCTGAACGATCTCGATGCCTGGGAAATCAACGAAGCCTTCGCCGCTCAGGTGCTCGCATGCATCGAAGCGTGGAAGAGCGACGAGTATTGCCGTACACAACTCGGTCTCGAGGCCGCGGCGGGCGAGCTCGAGATGGAAAAGCTGAACATGGACGGTGGCGCCATCGCGCTCGGCCACCCCGTCGGTGCCTCCGGCGCGCGCATCGTGCTTCATCTGCTGCACGTGCTGAAGAGAAGCAACGGCAAGCGCGGCATCGCCTCGATCTGCATCGGCGGCGGCCAGGGCGGCGCAATGCTGGTGGAAACAGTGTAGCTGGACATCCCCCTCGCACGTTTGCAGTTCTTCAACGACTGCTAGAGGTGCCAAGCGATGAAAGCGATGGACGGGGTTTTTCGGGGAGAAGAGTCGATGAGCGACACCAGGCACTTCCGCGTCGACACCGACCGCGACGGGATCGTGTGGCTGACGTTCGACCGCGCGGAGAGCAAGACCAACACGTTCTCCGCCGAAGTCATGGGCGAGTTCAATGCGATCCTCGACGAGCTCGCGGTGAAGAAGCCGCGCGGGCTCGTGATCCGCTCTGGAAAGACATCCGGGTTCATCGCTGGCGCCGATGTCGACGAGTTCACGCGCATCGAGACGACGGACGACGCGCTCGCGATCGTGCGCCGCGGCTGGGACGCGTTCAACAAACTCGCTACTCTCTCCTTCCCGACCCTCGCGCTGGTGCGCGGCTTCTGCATGGGCGGCGGGCTCGAGCTCGCGCTCGCCTGCCGCTATCGGGTGGCCGTCGACGAGCCGGGCACGCGCTTTGCGCTGCCCGAGGTGATGCTCGGCATTCTCCCGGGCTGGGGCGGCGTGATGCGGCTGCCGAAGGTGGTCGGGCCGACCACGGCGCTCGACATGATGATGACGGGCCGGTCGGTGGACGCGCGTCGCGCCAAGCGGATCGGACTGGTGGATGCGAGCGTCCCGGTGCGCGTCATGGACAACACGGCGCGCATCATGGTGCTCGACGCGCCGAGGCCGCAAGCACTCCCGCTGAAGGATCGACTCCTCAACGGTCAGCTGAAGCCACTGGTCGCAAAGCTTGCCCTGCGCCAGCTGCGGAAGAAGGCACAGCGCGAGCACTATCCCGCGCCGTACGCAATTCTCGAGCTCTGGCTCAAGCACGACGGCGATCCATTCGCGCCGCGGCCGGACGATCCCTGTTCGGTCGCCTACCTGGCGCAGCATCCGACCACGCGCAGCCTGATCCGCATCTTCGGGCTGCAAGAGCGCATGAAATCTCTGGGCAAGGAGAGCGACTTCGCGGCGAAGCGCGTGCACGTGGTCGGCGCGGGCACCATGGGCGGGGACATCGCGGCGGTCTGCGCGATGCGCGGCCTGACGGTGACGTTGCAGGATCAGAGCGCCGAGCGCCTGGCCCCCGCGATGAAACGCGCTGCGGAGCTGTTCAGGCGGCGGATCCGCGACAAGCTTCGCGCACGCGACGCGATGGACCGCCTCGTTCCCGATCTGTCGGGCGGCGGCGCACGTCACGCCGACGTGATCATCGAGGCGATTTTCGAGAACCTCGAGGCCAAGCGCGAGCTGTTCGGCACGCTCGAGAAGATCGCCAAGCCGACCGCGATCCTCGCCACGAACACTTCGAGCCTGAAGCTCGCGGACATCGGGACGGTACTCACGAATCCCGGACGGCTGATCGGGCTGCATTTCTTCAACCCGGTTCCGCAGATGCAGCTCGTGGAGATCGTTGCCGGCGAGGCGACCGATCCGGAATGGGCGAAAAAGGGCGCGGCGTTCGCCCGGCAAATCGACAAGCTGCCCCTCCCGGTGAAGGACTCGCCCGGCTTCCTGGTGAACCGTGTGCTGGGCCCTTATCTCCTGAAGGCGTTCATGCTGGTCGACGAAGGCGTTGCGAAAGAGACGATCGACGCGGCCGCCACGCAGTTTGGCATGCCGATGGGGCCGATCGAGCTCGCGGACACCGTCGGCCTAGACATCTGCGCGGCAGCGGGCAAGTCGCTCGCGGGCGAAGGGGCGACGATGCCGGCGAGCCTCGCGAAGCTCGTCGACGCCGGCAAGCTCGGCAAGAAGACCGGCGAAGGTTTCTACCGTTGGGTCAAAGGCAAGCCGCAGAAGGGACCGGACGGCGACGTGCCGCCCGATCTCGCGAACCGGCTAATCGAGCCCTACCTCGCCGAAGCGAAGAAAGCCGTCGAGGAAGGCATCGTCGCCGACGCCGATCTGGCGGATGCGGGCTTGATCTTCGGCACCGGCTTTGCGCCCTTCCGCGGTGGGCCAATGCACTACCTGGCCCAGCGCGGCGCCTGATACCACGCGCGGCAGCTACAATCCGCGCATGAGCGAGGGCGCGCAACTCCCGGCCGGCAAGGATCCCGTACTGCGGGTGGTGCCGATGCCCGCCGACGTCAACATTCACGGCGACGTCTTCGGCGGCTGGATCATGGCCCAGGTGGACATCGCGGGCGGTGTGGCGGCAAGCCAGCGCGCCCGCGGACGCGTCGCCACGGTCGCGGTCAATGCGTTCCAGTTCAAGCAGCCCGTCTTCATGGGCGACCTGCTCTCGTTCTACGCCGATGTGATCCGCGTCGGCAACACCTCGCTGACGATCAAGGTCGAGGTCTATGCGCAACGTACGCCGGCCGACGTCGAAGTGGTGAAGGTCACCGAGGCCACGCTGACCTACGTCGCGACCGGCGAGGATCGCCGCCCGCGCATGGTGCCGCCACCCTTAGCGAAATAGATGAGTGGCTTTCCCCTCCTCTTCGAGCAGGGGTGGCTGCGAAGCAGCCGGGTGGTGTGATAGCCCGTGAATTGCTAGTGACGCAGCCGTTCGATCTCCCGGACCGCGCCCAATCGCAAGAAGATCTCGAGGGCTTCGCTGCGCCGCCGCTCATTGCCCGGGACGGCGCCCCAGGCTTCGAGCGCCTTCGCCTCGTCCCAAGGCAATTGCCATTTCCGGTTGATTTCCACTGCCTGTCGATAGCAGTCCGCCGCGTCTTGAAGCTCGCCGCGCGCCTGCGCGACGCGCCCGCGCGCGAGATAGAGCGGCGCCGGCAGCCCGTACCAGTTTCGGTCCGGGTCGATCAGCTCGAATGCGCGGCGCACCGTCTCGGCAGCCTGGTCGGGCGCGCCGGTGCGTAGCTGCAATTCTGCGAGGACTGGCAGTACCCACAGCTCGTCGAGCACGTTGCCGCCAGCATGGCTGATGTCCAATGCTCGCTGCAGGTGCTTTTCGGCCAATTCGACTTCGCCAATGCTCGATAGCACGGCGCCCAGCCCAAGCGAGCAACCCGCGACCGCCGTGAGCGTGTAGCGGTTTTCGTGCACCGCGAGCTCCGCCTCGAGAGCCTGCCGCGCGGCGTCCCAGTCTCCGCAACGAAAGCGATGCAGACCCACAGCAGCCGCGTCTTCGTAGATGCAACCCCAGTGGGTGCGCCGCTCGATATCGACGACTATCTGTGCACACTCCTCGGCGCGCTCCTTGTCGCCGCACAACGTGTACGCGAGCGTCAGCGGCCGCCGGAGGAACGCCTCAAAGAAATGGCCTGGCTCGATGAGCTTGACCAATTCCGTCAGCACACGCTCTCCCCATTCCACAGCTTTCGCAATGTGGCGAGACAAGGTAAGCGTCAGCACGAGGTCATGCCCAAAGATCGCCACGATCATCGGGTGGCCGGCGTTCAAGGCTCCCGGCCACACGCTCTCCGCGTACTTCACGCCTTCGTCGATCTTTCCGACGTAAGTCAGGGCCGTTCCAAACGAAGTTCCCATCGGAATACCGAGCCGTTTCAGTATTTCGACAGCCTTGCGCGCCCAGCGCAGCGTTTCCGCGGGACGACCGGCATGTAGATTCTGGTGCGCTACGCGCTGGTGGACCAGGGCCTTCTCGACGCTGTCGGGATCGTTCTCCACCAGTTTGACGATCGCCTCAACATGCTGAAGGGCGCGAAACTCTTGCGCTCCGTCCCAGTACTGGGTGAACAGGTGGTTCATGTGCAGGTGCATTGCGATCGTATTCGGCTTGTCGCCCGATTCCTCGTAGAGGGCGAGTGCATCCTCGGCTGCCTGGCGGCTCGCAACGGGATCGGGAAGCCTCACATTTGCCTCGGCCAGTTTATGCAGGAGTGACGCGCGACGGGCCGTGTCGTCGCGATCGGCCAGTTTCAGCGCCTGCTCGTACCGTGTGACCGCGTCTTTGTTAGCGCCAGCTGCCAACGCGCGATCGGCAGCTTTGGTGAGGTACTCGAGCGCCTTGTCGCGTCGATCGCTGCGGGCGAAATGATGGGCAAGCACGTCCAGTTGCTCGAAATGCTCGCCGCCCCCGGCTTCCTCCAATGCCTGGCCGATGCTGGCGTGCAGGTCGCGCCGGCGTCGTTCGAGCAGCGACTCGTAGGCCACATCCTGAATGAGTGCGTGGCGGAAGCCGTACTCGATCTCGGGGAAGAACCGCGTCTCGCGAACGAGCTCCACGCGCTTGAGAGCTTCCAAGTGGCTACCAAGCTCGCCAGGTTCTTCCGCAACGCGTCCAAGCAGCGTCGGCGTGAATTGACGGCCGATCACGGATGCCGTCTGGAGGGTTCGCTTTACAGGGTCCGATAGATGATCGATGCGCGCGCGGATAATGTCGCGTCCGCTTGCAGGCACCTCGACGGGGGCGTCGGCGACCCAATGCACCGCACCATTCCGCCGAACCAAAGCGCCGCGATCGAGCAGTGCGTACAAAATCTCCTCCACGAAAAGCGGGTTCCCTTCCGCTTTTTCGTACACCATCGGCACAAGCCCGGCTGGAAGCGCATCCGTCTTCAGGCGATCGGCGATCACCGCCTCGGCCTCACGCTCGTCGAGGAGGTCAAGTGCGATCTGGGTGAAATACGCCCGGTCGCCCCAGCGTGCTGCCTGTCCCGGGCGCGAGGTGACGACGAGGAGAAGCGGCATGGCGGCGAGGCTGTCGACAAAGAACACCAGGAAGTCTTCCGAAGTGGTGTCGATCCAGTGGAGATCCTCGATGACGATCACGTGGGGGCGGCGCTGGCTTGCAACCATCGTGACCGCTCGAACGGCTTCGAAGGTCTTCTGCCGACGGACGCGCGCATCGAGCTTGCCGGTCGCCTCGTCGAGTGGCAGGCCGACCAGTCCACGCAGGAACGGCAATGCTTCGGAGGGAGCGTGCCCCAGTCGATCGAGACCTTGGCGCAGCTTCTCCTCCATCTGAAGAGGGTTGTCGCCGTCCTCGATCTGGAAGCTGGACCGCACGACGTCCGCCACCGGGAGATAGGGGGTCGTCTGCCCCCAGCCGACACAAAGCCCCTCCAGTACGACCGCTTCGCCCGGCGGGATACGAGTCCTGAACTCGTGCAGTAGGCGCGATTTTCCTGCACCCGGCTCGCCGACGACGCTAACGACTTGCCCATCGCCCCGCGCCGCTCGTGCAAGACGCTCCTCGAGCAGATCGAGCTCGCGCGTCCGGCCCGCAAGTGCCGTCAGACCCCGCTCGGCGCGCGCCTCGAATCGTGTACGCCGCCGGCGACCCGTGAGTCGATACGCCGGAACCGGTGCGGTGATTCCCTTCAATGAGAGTGAGCCTATCGGTTCACTCCGAACGTACGGCTCGATGAGCTGGTGGGACGCTTGCGCAACCAGGATCGCACCGGGCGAGGCTGCTGCCTGCATGCGTGCGGCGAGATGCGTGGTGTCTCCCTCCGCGGTGTAGTCCATGCGAAGGTCGTCGCCGATCTTGCCGACGACCACAAGTCCGGTGTTCATTCCGATGCGCACCTGCAGGTCGGCGCCACGTTCCCGGCGCAGCTGCGCGCTGAATCCAGCGGCGGTCTCCTGGATCGCGAATGCCGAATACGCGGCGCGCACCGCGTGGTCTTCGAGCGCGATGGGCGCGCCGAAAAGCGCCATCAGACCGTCGCCGAGGAACTGGTTCACCGTGCCGTCGTAGCGGTGGACCGCATCGGCCCAAAGGCGCAGAACCCCGTCCAGGACTTCGTGCATCGCCTCGGGGCCGAGCTGCTCGGCGAGCCGCGTCGATTCGACGATGTCGACGAAGAGCACCGTGACCTGCTTGCGCTCGCCTTCGAGCGCGGTGCGGGCGGTGAGGATCCGCTCCGCCAGATGCCGTGGTGTGTAAGACCGAGGGGCGGGCGAAGCGGTCGGGTCGGCGACCGCGTGGCCGCATTGGGTGCAGAAGCGGGCGTCGCTCGCGAGGGCCGCGCCGCACTCCGCG
>JAJDOG010000050.1 GCA_022340285.1 Betaproteobacteria bacterium | reverse complement strand
GCGTATCCCCAGTGAAGAACGGCGTTCCCCTTCGCGGCTTCGGGCGCACCGATGCGAGTCGATCCGAAACAGAGCCAAACCATGCGCATCCTACTTGTCAAGGACGACCGCATGGATCGGCCGCGATCTATCGGAGGCCCTGCGATACGACAACCATTCGGTCGTTACGCACACCTCACTTGGCCGAATCCCGCCGTAGCGTGAGTGCGCGAACATCGGAGAACGCCCGATCGAGTACCGTGACGAATACGCGGCCACATCCTGGTCACAGGTACGCCGCTAACAATTGATCTCGCAAAGAAACGCCGCGGTTCGTATCCAGTGGACGGCCGCCGTACGCTCCGCATACTTGGTACACTGGGTGATGAAGACCCCAAAGAGAATCCAGCCGTTGGTCGAGGAAGGCCTCGTCGACGACGTTGTTCGTCAACTCATGAGCGGCAAGGAGGCCACAGTTTATGTGGTCCGCTGCGCCGACGAGCTCCGCTGCGCGAAGGTGTACAAGGAGGCCCAGCAGCGCAACTTCCGGCAAAGCACCGCATACCAGGAAGGTCGTAAAGTAAAGAACAGTCGCGACGCGCGTGCACGCGGACGGGGCACGCGCTACGGCCGCAGAATTCAGGAAGAGGCTTGGCAGAACGCGGAGGTGGGTGCTTTGTATCGCCTGGCCGCGGCCGGCGTGCGCGTACCGCGGCCGCACATCTGTTTCGAAGGCGTGTTGCTAATGGAACTCGTGACCAATGCTGCTGGCGACGCTGCGCCGCGATTGAGCGATGTCGAGATCAACGAAACGACGGCGCTCGAGATCCACGCCGCACTGCTTGACCAGGTCGTGCTGATGCTGTGCGCCGGCGTGATTCACGGTGATCTGTCCGAGTACAACATCCTCCTAGGTGTTGACGGGCCGGTCATCATCGACCTGCCGCAGGCCGTGGATGCGGCCGGCAATAGCAGCGCCGCAGAAATGTTCGAGCGCGATGTCGGCAACCTGGCTGCGTACTTCGGTCGATTTGCACCACAGCTACTTGTCAGCGAATACGGCAAGGAGATCTGGGCGCTGTATCAGGCGGGCTTGCTGGTCCCTGGGGTCAAGCTGTGTGGACGCTTCGCCGCGGACGAACGCCCGGCCGATCCTGACGCCGTCCTGCGCGAGATCGCACTTGCCCGCAAGGAACAGCGCGAAGAGGCCGCGCTCCGGCTCGTGGAGCAGGCTTAGTGGACCGTCGTGCCACGGCGTCGGGAGTGCGAGACTGACTGGCGTTCACCGAGGAGGGCGTAACGGTGTCCATTTCTGACGACGTCTTTACGGTGTTCATCAGCCACAAGCACGAGGATCACGCACTCGCGCTCGAGGTCATGAACGCCATGGAAGGGCTCGACCCGGAGCGCATCGACTGCTTCGTTTCCGGCGTCGACATCACGGCGGGCATGGACTGGCGGCGCGAGATCCGAAGCGCGCTCGCCAAGAGCCACCTCCTCGTGCTGCTGTTCACCGCACCGTCGAAGAACTGGGACTGGTGCCTCTACGAGACCGGCCTCTACACCCGCTTTGACCAGTCCGAGGCCCGGTCGGTTGTCTGCCTGTTCAGCCCCGGTGAAGCCTCGCCGAGCCCGCTCGCCGATTTGCAGGGCGTACCCGCCAATGCCGAAAATGTCCGTGCCTTTCTGGACACGTTGTGCCGCCGCACGTGGGAGATTTCCGACGATTGGCGCCGAGGGGCGCTGCAGCTCGAGGTTGCGCCCGACCGACTGGAGGCCGCTGCGCGTGCCATCGCCGAGGCATTCCGCCGTTCGGGGTCGGCTTCGACCTACTATCCTTGCCATCGCCTGGTACTGTCGTTGTCCGAGACTGACGATATCGCGAGCGGGATCCCCGAGAGCGCGCGGGTGATGATCGGTCCGAACGACACCTCGGGCTACACGATGTCGCTATTCGACCTGGCCGGCGGAACCGGCAAACGGACATGGGGCGATCTGTTGCGAGCCGTCAACGGAACTGAGGCCGACTGGCGCCGCGAGCTCGACTCCCACTTCCTCCAGGCCCTCGACGAGCAACTCTTCCCGCCGATCGCGGGGCGCATGCGCGCCGGCGGTGCGAGCCGGGGTCAGGAGCGGCTCTACCGTCCGATCCTCTACAGCATCGTGCGCGGCCCCACGGTCGGCACGATGTCGGACGACGCCGCCGAGCGGGGTCGACGGCCGCGGACCGTGACCATCGTCCTCGACCCCGAGCCCGCGTAGCGCGAAGCCAGAAATCATGCCGCCTCGCGGCGGCGTATCGCGCGCTCGAACCGCGCGATACCGTCAGCGAGCCGCTCCTCGGCGGCTGCAAAGCACCAGCGCACGAAGCCCTCGCCCTCCGGGCCGAATGCGGCGCCTGGCGCAAGACCCAGCCCCTGCTCGGCGACCAGTCGCTTGCAAAACTCGAGGCTGTCGGTCACACCCCGGACGCGGAAAAATGCGTACATCGCTCCGGGAGGCGAAGCCGCTTCGACGCCGGGAAGTGCCTGCAAGCGCGGCAGTAGAAAATCGCGTGCGCCCCGGTAGCGCTCGAGTGTGTGCGCGATGATCGGCTCGCCCTCGCGGATCGCGACCATGCCGGCGCGCTGCACGAACACCGGCGCGCAGCACGTGTTGTACTCGATCAGCTTGCCGATATCGGTCAGCGTCGTGCGCGGCGCCAGGATCCATCCCAAGCGCCAGCCGGTCATCAGCCACGACTTCGAGAAGGTATTGGCGCTGACCAGCCGATCTTCCGGCGCGGCGATGTCCAGGAACGAGGGGGCGGGCGTGCCCGCTTTCGCGCCGTAGTACAGGCGCTCGTATGCATCGTCCGCGAGAATCCAGATGCCGTGCCGCCTGCAATGCTCGAGAATCGTGCGCAACGCCGCTGTATCGATCGTCCAGCCGGTCGGGTTGTTCGGCGAGTTGATGTAGACCGCGCGGGTGCCCGGCGTCAACGCGTTGATCAGGTGGTCGAGGTCGAGCCGCCAACCCGATGCATCGAATGCAAGCGGAACCTTGACGACCTCGGCACCCAGAATCTTCGGGATCTCCTGCAGATTCGGCCAGACCGGCGTCACCACGACGACCCGGTCTCCCGGCCCGACCAGCGCCTGGGTCAGCAGCATGAGCGCCGACATGCCGGAGTTGGTCACCGCGATCTCGTCCGCTCCGGTCGGGCGACGCAATCGCGTGACATACGCGGCGATCGTCTCGCGCAGCTCCGGGATGCCCAGGTTGTGGGTGTAGAAGGTTTCGCCGGCTTCCAGAGACGCGGCGGCGGCGCGTCGGATGAACTCCGGTGTGACCTCGTCGGGTTCACCGAACCAGAACGCGGCCACGTCCTCGCGTCCGATCCCGGCATTCGCCACTTCGCGAATCTTGGACGCGACGAGGGACTGCACGGCGGGCCGCGCGGCGAGCGACGACGAATGCTTCGTCATCCGGCCACGCAAGGAGGCCGCGCCGGCGTCACTTGCCCGCTCTCTCCTCCAGCGCGCGCAACTTGAAGCGCTGGATCTTGCCGGTCGCGGTCTTCGGAAGCTCGGGAACGAACTCGACCCAGCGCGGATACTTGTAGGGTGCGAGCCGATCCTTGACGTGCTGCTTGAGCGCGTCACCCAACTGAGCGGACGGCTTGACGCCCTCCTTCGCGACGACGAACGCCTTCGGCTTGATGAGGGCCTGCTCGTCCGGCACGCCGATCACCGCCGCCTCCAGCACGTCTGCATGCGTGAGAAGCGCTGCCTCCACCTCGAAGGGCGACACGTAGATGCCGCTCACCTTGAGCATGTCGTCGGAGCGCCCGCCGTACGTGTAGTACCCGTCCCCATCCGCCGTGTACTTGTCCCCGCTCCGCGTCCATTCCCCTATGAAGGTGTCACGCGACTTCGCGCGGTTGTTCCAGTACATCGCGGCCGAGGTAGGGCCCGCGATCTGGAGCTCGCCGAGCTCGCCCTGCTTCGCGGGCGCACCGTTCTCGTCGATGAGACGGATCGCGTACCCGGGCACCGGCTTGCCGGTCGTTCCGTAGCGAACTTCGCCGGGTCGGTTGGACAGGAAGATGTGCAGCATCTCTGTCGAGCCGATCCCGTCGAGAATCTCGACGCCGAAGTGCTCTGTCCAGCGCTTGCCGATGTCCGCGGGCAGCGCTTCGCCCGCCGACGTGCAGACGCGCAGCGTCACATCGGCGCGTTTCGGCAAGGCCGGGCTGGCGAGCAGCGCCGCATAGAGCGTCGGCACACCGTAGAAGATCGTCGGCTTGTGCTCGGTCAGGCGCTTGAACACCGAATCGGGCGTGGGGCGCTCGGCCATCAGGACAGTCGTCGCACCGAACGCCATGGGGAACGTCAGTGCGTTGCCGAGGCCGTAGGCGAAGAACAGCTTCGCCGCCGAGAACACGACGTCTTCCTCGCGGATCCCGAGAATCGGGCCCGCATAGAGCTCGGCGGTCTGGATCGCGCTCGAGTGGACGTGCACCGTTCCCTTGGGCATGCCAGTCGAGCCGGAGGAGTAAAGCCAGAAACACGGATCGTCGCTGGTCGTGGGAGCCGGCTCGCACGTCGATGCGGCCTTGTCCATCAACGCCGCCAGGGAAAGGTGGCTGCCCGGGTTCTTGCCCGAAACGATCACGTGCTTCAGATGGGGGGACGCCTTGATGCCCGCTGCGAGGTTCGGCAGGAGCTGCTCGGAGACCACCAGTGCGCGCGCGCGGCTGTCCTTGAGCATGAACTCGTAATCCGCCGGCGTGAGCAACGTGTTGACGGCAACCGGAACGATGCCGGCCTTGATGGCACCGAGAAACACGCTCGGCCAGTCGATGGTGTCCAGATGCGCGATCAGGATCCGCTGCTCCATCTCGAGCCCGAGGCCGGTGAGGGCGTTGGCGGCCCGGTTGACGCGCTGGGCCAGGTCGTCGTACGTGTAGCGCCCGGCGTCGTCGATGTATGCGATCTTCTTGCCGCGACCCGCGGCGAGATTGCGCTCGACCAGGTCATGCGCCGCGTTGTACTCGCGCGGAATCTCCATCACGGGCGGGCTGACACTGCGGTCAGCCGAACTGAGCTTGGCCACGCCCCCTCCTCGTCAGGTTTGGGTGAATTCGATCGCTCCGCCCGGCAGCAGGTAGAGCACCAGCGCCTTGCCATCGGTGACCGTCGGGTGGTGCGCGCTGTCCGGACCGTACACGAGCCATCCTCGACCATGACCGTCGAATTTCGCGCCCGCAGAGATGGGCATGATCATGTCGATTTCACCGTTCGGATGGCGGTGATGCGGGCCCTTGACGCTCTGCATCTCGACCACGTCCACACTGCAGTCGGCGAGCCCGCCATCCGCCCTGACGACCCGCCCGAACCGTATGCCACCCGCCTCGCGGTTGCACATCCATCCCGCGGCGATCGCGGCGTGGCACGCCTGCTCGATCGCCTTGAACGCCGGACCGTCCGCGGGAAAGGCCTCGTTCAGCTCCGCCTGGAGGCTCTTGTCGAGCGTCTTGCCGCGGATGCGCTCCGCCACCGGCGCGAGCAGTCCCTGGAATTCCTGCGGTGTCACTTCCCCTCCTTCGATTCGATCGCGATTGCCGCGCTCAGCTCGCCGCCGTCCACTCTATCCGCCCCTCTGGAAGCAGGTATAGCACCAGCGCGCGCCCTTCGCTCACGGTGGGTCGATGCCCCGACGCAGGCTCATACACGAGCCAACTGCGTCCATGGCCGTCGAACTTCGCCGCGGGGGTCACCGGCATGATCATGTCGATCTCGCCGGTCGGGTGATTGTGATGATTGCCGACGAGATCGGTGATGTCCACCACGTCGACGCTGAATCCGGCCAGGGCCGTATCCGGCTCGAAGATTCGGCCGAACTTGCGTTGCGCGTTCCCCTGGGTGCACATCCAGCCCGCGGCAATCGCCGCCTGGCAGGCGTGCTCGATGGCGCGGAACGTTTCCCCTTCGGGCGGAAACGCGCGCATGAGCTCGGTCTCGAGCGCCTTGTCGAGCGGCCATCCCGCGATATGCCGCGTCACGGGTATGACCAGGTCACGAAACGCCGCTGGAGTCATGTTTCCTCCTGGGCTAGGCCGTCACTTGCACGCGCTCCCGGGCGGCCGCGATCCAGGTCCCGATCCACTCCTCGGCCACCTCTTCGGGCATCGTTCCCGCACTCGCATCGTGGCACAGGACGTCACCAATCCGCCGCGCGCCGAGCTCGGTGAGCACCGCGTCAAAACGCTTGCCCCCATTGCAAAACGTGTCCGCGTAGGTGCGATCGCCGAGCGCGATGACTCCGTATTGCACATCCGCAAGATCGGGCCGGGCAGTCTGCAAGGATTCGTAGAGCGGCTTCGCATTGTCGGGGACGTCGCCCTGGCCGTAGGTGGATGTGCAGATCAGGAACAGCTTGCCGACCGAGAACACGCTCGCGTCCAGACCATCCATGGGCTTCACCGTGACAGTCGTCTCCCCGTCATCGAGCACCAGCTCCAGCGTCTGCGCCACCGACTCTGCGGTTCCGGTCATCGTTCCCACGAGGATCGTCAGATCCAACGGCATCGTCTTGGTCTCCTGACTCCGGGCGCGCGCGGGACACCCGCCAAGATTGGATGTGTACCCGAACGCCCCTTGATTTCTTCTTGAGATGCATTATAATGCAGTCTCTTCAAAACTCAAGCACTATAGTGCATATCACGACATCTTTGGCTGCTCCAGTCGTGCAGCCCTGATCTACCCGCCGCAGCACAAGAAAGGCCGGGAATCTCGAGTGGAATCGCCAGGAGACCAAGACACGATGGGCGCCCCCGTAGCATCGGAGCGGCTTGCACGCAAGGCAGAACCGGCCGCGCGCGCACCACAAGAAACCGAATTCCTTCAACGGCTTGGCGAGCGGGTGCGGGAGGCTCGCGCGCGTCGCGGCATGACCCGCAAGATCCTGGCGCGCGACTCGGGGGTCTCCGAGCGTTACCTTGCCCAGCTCGAGTCCGGGCAGGGCAATTCCTCCGTTCTGGTTCTCAAGCAGATCTCGGAGGCGCTCAATCTGCCCCTGGCCGAGCTGGTGCGCGACGAAAACGGCCAGTCGGTCGAGCTGCTCCTCACTCAGCAGTTCCTCAAGCGTCTGCCACCCGCCAAGCTTGCCGAGTTGCGCGCCCAGTTGCTGCGCGACTTTGGCGCCACAGCCAGCGACCGCCGCAAGCGCATCGCGTTGATCGGCTTGCGCGGCGCAGGCAAGTCCACGCTGGGTGCAGCGCTCGCCAGGGAGCTCGGCATCGCGTTCATCGAGCTCGACCGCGAGATCGAGGCGGATGCGGGCACCAGCCTCAACGAAGTCTTCCTGCTCCACGGCCAGGCAGGCTACCGGCGCTATGAACGGCGCGCGCTCGAGCGCATCATCGAGCGAAACGACGCCTGCGTGATCGCGACCGGAGGCAGCATCGTTTCGGAACCCGGCACGTACGACCTGCTGCTCTCGACCTGCTTCACGGTGTGGCTGAAGGCGGCACCCGAGGAGCACATGAGCCGTGTCGCCGCGCAAGGCGACTACCGGCCGATGGCCGGCAACGGCGAGGCAATGGAAGACCTGCGGCGCATTCTCGCTGGACGCGAAGCCCTATACGGCCAGGCGGACCGGACCGTGGACACGGCCGACCGCACGATCGAAGCAAGTCTCGAGACACTGCACAGGGCGCTCGAGAGCTGACGACACTAGACCGAGACATCAAGGAAGGAGACACCCCATCATGAGCGCAGTACTCGACAAGCCGGCAGGCGGCGAAGCCAGGCAACTGGTCACCTTCGATACGCATCCCGATCACTACGTCCATTGGCGCCTCGCGTTCGACGGTGCGGTCGCCACGCTGTCCATGGACGTCAACGAGGAGAAGGGCATCAGGCCTGGCTACCGGCTGAAGCTCAACTCCTACGACCTCGGCGTGGACATCGAGCTCCACGATGCGCTGCAGCGCATCCGGTTCGAGCATCCCGAAGTGAGGTGCGTGGTCATGACGAGCGCGAAGGAGCGTATGTTCTGCTCCGGCGCCAATATCTACATGCTCGGTCTGTCCACGCACGCCTGGAAAGTGAACTTCTGCAAGTTCACCAACGAGACGCGCAACGGCATCGAGGACTCGAGCCGGCACTCGGGACTCAAGTTCCTCGCCGCGGTGAATGGAGCGGTGGCCGGGGGCGGATACGAGCTCGCGCTCGCCTGCGACGAGATCCTGATGATCGACGACCGCTCCTCCGCGGTCAGCCTTCCGGAAGTCCCGCTCCTGGGCGTGCTGCCCGGCACGGGAGGTCTTACCCGGGTGACGGACAAGCGCAAGGTCCGGCGCGACCTCGCGGATTTCTTCTGCACGACGACCGAGGGCGTCCGTGCTGACCGCGCCAAGCAGTGGAATCTCGTCGATCACACCGCCAAGCCGCAGGGCTGGGCCCAAGCCGTAAAGGATCACGTGGCCCGCATGGTGAGCGAAAGTGGCCGCAAAGGCTCGAGCAAAGGAGTCGCCCTCCCCCCGATCAAGCGCAAGATCGATGATGCGGGCTATCACTACGACACCGTGGATGTGCAGATCGACCGCGCGGCGCGCACCGCGACGATCACCGTGTCCGCACCGGCGCAGCCACAGCCGAGCGACCTGGCAGGGATTCACGCCGCCGGGGCGGCATGGTGGCCGCTCGCCATGGCGCGCGATCTGGATGACGCGATCCTGATGCTGCGCTCGAACGAACTCGAGCTCGGAACCTGGCTGCTCAAGACCCGCGGCGACGCTGAGGCCGCGCTCTCCGTCGACAAGGTGCTCAAAGCGCAGGAGGGCGACTGGTTCGTGAACGAGACCCTCGGCATGCTCCGGCGGACGCTCGCGCGCCTGGACGTCACTTCACGCACGATGTACGCGATCATCGATCAGGGGTCATGCTTTGCCGGAACGCTCGCGGAGCTCGCGCTTGCGGCCGACCGCGGCTACATGCTGCATCTACCGGATGACCCGGCGAATGCACCGTCGATCGTCCTGACCGAGATGAATTTCGGCGCCTACCCGATGGTCAACGGCTGGACGCGCGTTCTCACGCGCTTCTGCGGCGACCAAGGACCCGTAGACACGGCGCGCAAGCGTATCGGTGAAAAGCTCGCAGCGGAGGCCGCCGGCGAGCTCGGCCTCGTCACGTTCACGCCGGACGATCTCGACTGGGACGACGAGGTACGACTCGCGGTCGAGGAGCGGACCAGCCAATCGCCCGACGCGCTGACCGGTCTGGAAGCGAGTCTGCGCTTTCCGGTCGCCGAGACCATGGAGACGCGCATCTTCGGCCGGCTGACCGCCTGGCAGAACTGGATCTTCAACCGGCCGAATGCCGTGGGCGAGGAAGGCGCGCTGAAGGTATTCGGCAAGGGCGCCAAGGCCAAATTCAACTGGGAACGTGTGTAGAACACTCACTTCTCGATTCACCCAATCTGGAGCATTTGATGTCAACCATCGATTACAACGAGCGGATTCCGAACAACGTCAACCTGTCGGAGAACAAGACGCTCCAGCGCGCGCTGGAGCGCTGGCAGCCGGCCTATCTCGACTGGTGGAAGGAGATGGGCCCGGACGAGTCGTCGCAGCTCGAGGTCTATCTGCGCACCGCGATCAGCGTGGACCCGAAGGGCTGGGCGCACTTCGACTACGTGAAGATGCCCGACTATCGGTGGGGCATCTTCCTGACACCGGTCGACGCCGACCGCAAAGTCAATTTCGGCGCACACAAGGGCGAGGACGCGTGGCAGGAAGTGCCGGGCGAGTATCGCTCGACGCTGCGGCGGATCATCGTCACGCAGGGCGACACCGAGCCGGCGTCAGTCGAGCAGCAGCAACATCTCGGTCTCACCTGCCCGTCGCTCTACGATCTGCGCAATCTCTTCCAGGTGAACGTCGAGGAAGGCCGCCACCTCTGGGCGATGGTGTACTTGCTGCACGCCTACTTCGGCCGCGACGGCCGCGAGGAGGCCGAAGCGCTGCTCGAGCGTCGTTCGGGCGATGCGGACAATCCGCGCATCCTCGGTGCTTTCAACGAGAGGACGCCCGACTGGCTTTCGTTCTTCATGTTCACCTTCCTCACCGACCGCGACGGCAAGTACCAGCTTGCCGCGCTCGCCGAGTCGGGCTTCGACCCGCTCGCGCGCACCTGCCGTTTCATGCTGACGGAGGAGGCACACCACCTCTTCGTCGGCGAGAGCGGCATCAGCCGCGTGATCCAGCGCACTTGCGAAGCGATGAAGGCAAACCGTGTCGAGGAGCCCGAAAAGCTTCGCGCCCTCGGCGTCATCGATCTTCCGACCATCCAGCGTTACCTCAACTTCCACTATAGCGTCACCCTCGACCTGTACGGCTCGGAGGTGTCTTCCAATGCGGCCAACTTCTATACGCAGGGTCTGAAGGGCCGCTTCGAGGAAACGAAGGTGGGCGACGACCACCAGCTGACCAACGCCGAGTACGAGGTGCTCGACCTAGTCGGCGACAAGCTGGTGCCGAAGCACGTTCCGGCGCTGACCGCCCTGAACGAGCGTCTGCGCGACGATTACATCCGTGACGTCGAAGCGGGCATCGGGCGCTGGAACAGGATCGTGGAGAAGGCGGGCATCGCCTTCCGCTTCAAGCTCCCGCACAAGGCATTCAACCGGCATATCGGAACCTTTGCCGGGGCGCACATCGGTCCGGACGGCCAGGTGCTCTCCGAGGCGGACTGGACGCATCATCACAGGGAGTGGCTCGCCACGGAAGCGGACCGCGAGTTCGTCGGCTCGCTGATGGGCAGGGTCGCCGAGCCGGGCAAGTTCGCGAACTGGATCGCACCACCCGCGCGCGGCATCAACAATCAGCCGCAGGATTTCGAGTACGTCCGGTTCCACTGAGGATTTGGCTCGAGGGTCTTCCATGAATGCGCCAACGGAACTCGTCCGCCAGCACCTGATAGATCCGGAGATCTGTATCCGGTGCAACACGTGCGAAGAGACCTGCCCGATCGACGCGATAACCCATGACTCGCGGAATTACGTCGTCAAGTTCGACGTCTGCGATGCGTGCAATCTCTGCATCTCGCCCTGCCCGACCGGGGCCATCGATAGCTGGCGGCGCGTCGGGAAAGATTCGCCGTTCAGTCTCGAGGAGCAGCTAGGGTGGGATTCGCTTCCGGAAGACAGCGAGCCGGAGGAAGGGGGCGCCGAGGACATTCCGGAGGACGTGGCACGGATCACCGCCGAGGCCACGGCAGGCCAGGGCGGCACCGTCGCGCCGCCGTGGTCCGCAGCGCATCCGTATCTGAACCTGTACGGACTCGCGCGTCCCGCGATCGCAACGTGCAGCGGGAACTTCCGGCTGACCGCCGAAGACACGTCGAGCGAGATCCATCACATCGTGCTCGACTTCGGCAAGGTCGCCTTCCCGGTGCTGGAAGGCCAGTCGATCGGCATCATCCCGCCGGGCGAGGACGCGCACGGCAAACCCCATCACGTGCGTCTGTACTCGGTCGCCAGCCCGCGCAACGGGGAGCGGCCGGGCTACAACAACCTCGCCATCACCGTGAAACGCGTGATCGAGGATCGCGACGGCAAGCCAGTCAAGGGCGTGGCGTCGAACTTTCTGTGCGATCTCGGGAAAGGCGACCAGGTCAAGGTCGTCGGTCCCTACGGTGCGAGCTTCCTGATGCCGAATCACCCCGGCTCCTCTCTGCTCATGATCTGCACCGGAACGGGGTCTGCGCCCATGCGCGCGATGACCGAGCGGCGCCGGCGTCGCATCGGGCGCAAGGAAGGTGGCGACCTGATGCTCTTCTTCGGCGCCCGCACGGCGGGTGAGCTGCCCTATTTCGGGCCGTTGATGAAGCTGCCGAAGGATTTCATCGATAGCAACCTTGCCTTCTCGCGCGTTGCCGACCAGCCGAAGCACTACGTGCAGGATCTCATCCGAGCGCGCGGCGACCGGGTCGCGGAGATGCTCAAGGACGAGAACTGCTACGTCTACATCTGCGGTCTGAAAGGCATGGAGAAAGGGGTCGAGGAGGCCTTTCAGGAAGCCTGTCGCGCGAACGGGATGGATTGGAATGCGTTGTTACCGGAGCTACGCGCGCAGAGCCGCTACCACGTCGAGACTTACTAGAAGATCATCGAAAAGAAGCAGACCGCCAGGAGCCTGAATGAGCATCAACTATTCCGAGAAGATTCCCAACAACGTCAACCTCACGACGGACCGCACCCTGCAGCGCGCCCTGGAGCACTGGCAACCGAAGTTTCTCGAGTGGTGGGGCGCGCTCGGCCCGCACGACTTCGCCGGCAACGACGTCTACCTGCGTACGGCCGTCGGCGTGGATGCGCAGGGTTGGGCGAGTTACGGCAGCGTGAAGATGCCCGACTACCGTTGGGGCATCTTTCTCGCCGATGCCATCCCGGACCGCACGATCGGGTTCGGGGATTCCTATGGCCAGCCGGTCTGGCAGCAGGTGCCCGGAGAATTCAGGGCGCAGTTCCGCAGGCTGATCGTGACGCAGGGCGACACGGAACCGGCGTCGGTCGAGCAGCAGCATCTGCTGGGACACACCTGCCCGTCGCTCTACGATCTGCGCAATCTCTTCCAGGTGAACGTCGAGGAAGGCCGGCACCTGTGGGCGATGGTCTACTTGCTGCACGCTTATTTCGGTCGCGACGGCCGCGAGGAGGCCGAGGAGTTGCTGGCGCGACACTCGGGCGACGCCGACAAGCCCCGCATCCTCGGCACATTCAACGAGCCGATCAGCGACTGGCTGTCGTTCTTCATGTTCACGTATTTCACCGATCGCGACGGCAAGTTCCAGCTGAAGAGCCTCGCCGAGTCCTCGTTCGACCCGCTCGCCCGGACGTGCCGGTTCATGCTCACCGAGGAAGCCCACCACATGTTCGTCGGCGAGACCGGCATCGGTCGCGTGATCCGGCGCACGCTGGAGGTGATGAAGGAGCTCGGGACGAACGATCCCGGGGCGATCCGGCGGCAGGGCGCAATCGACCTGCCGACCATTCAGCGATACCTGAACTACTGGTTCACATCGTCGCTGGATCTCTTCGGCTCCGAGGTATCGTCCAACGCAGCCACGACTTTCGCGAACGGCATCAAGGGCCGGCCCGACGAATCACAGTTCGAGGACCACGTTTGCGCGGATGCCAGCTTCGAGCTCGACGTCCCGGACGGCCAGGGTGGCGTTGCGAAGGAAAAGGTACCGATGCGCAATGCCATGAACGAGATCGCCCGCGACGCCTACGTCAAGGACTGCGAGATCGGCGTGAAGCGCTGGAACATGGCGATCAAGCGGGCCGGCCAGGACTTCCAGCTCGCGCTTCCTTCGCGCCGGTTTCGACGCGCGATTGGCGCCTGGGCCGGGGTCCCGACCGATCAGGCGGGCACACCCATCACTCGCGAGGCATTCGAGCGGCAATCCGTCGACTGGGTGCCGAGCGAGGACGACCGCGCGTTTGTGCGCAGCCTGATGCAGCAGGTCAAGGAGCCCGGCAAGATGGCCGGCTGGATTGCACCGCCTGACCGCGGCATCAACAACCTGCCGGTCGACTACGAGTACGTCCGGCTGAACTGACCGCATCGTGCGAACGGGCGCGCAACGGGCGCTGTGGGCGCTGCTCTGCCTCGCCGCGATCCTGGCGCTGTTCGCGGGCGGCATCGCGCGGGCCGACGATGCTCAGCACGGTCCTCCACACGATCCTCCACACGATCCAAGAGTCACGTCGATTGCGCAGCTCCTGGCGGGCGTCGAGCCGGAATACGCGTTGCACGCGCGCCTCGCGGCGCTCGACGCGTGGCGAGCGCACGCCCGGACGCTCACGCCGCAATGGAGAAAACTGCGGTCGGGGCGCCTCAGCGCGATCGAGGCCTGGCGGGACCAGGCGCTCATCCGGGACGTGCCGAAGTGCCGGACCCTGCTCTATCCGTTCAGCGGCCCGGATTTCCTGAACGCCTACCTCCTCTTCCCCCTTTGCGACGCCTATGTGTTCGTCGGGCTGGAGCCGCCCGGATCGCTTCCCGATTTGGACCGTATGTCCGAGGCGGATGTAGCCCGAACGCTGCGCGACATGCGCGCCGCCCTGCAGGATCTCCTCGCGCACAACTTCTTCATGACGAAGCACATGGCCGAGCAGCTGGATACCCCACACGTCAACGGCGTCGTGCCTCCGCTGGCCGCATCGATGGGCCTCATCAGGATCCGCATCATCGCGGTCGAGCCCCTCGCGCTGCCCGCAGCCCGCGCGGGGCGCAAGCCGACGGTGCGAGGCACGAAGATCACGTTCTTCCACCCTGACGTCGGAAGGTCGCAGGCTCTGTACTACCTCGCCGCTGACGCGAGCAACGCCGGATTCGACCGGGCCCCCGAGCTTGCCGCGTTCCTTCTCGCGCTGAAGCCTGCGACGGTGCTGGTGAAGTCGGGCTCGTACCTGCTACATCGTTCGTACTTCAGCCGGCTGCGGGACACAGTGCTCGACATCGCCGAGCTCGTCGTCCAGGACGACACGGGCATCCCGTACCGCCTGCTGCGCAGCCGCGGGTGGGAGGTCCACCTGTATGGCGACTACACCGGCCCGATTCCGCTGTTCGCGGCCGACCGGCAACCCGATCTCGCAGTGGCTTACCGAAACCGCCCGGGGCAGCAGCGCCTGCCGTTCGCATTCGGTTACAAGGGGGTCCACGGAGAATCGAACGCCATGGTGGCCCGCACCGAATACCGGTGAGATCGTCGCCCGACCAACGCTCTTCCCCGGGCGGCCGGGCCCGACGCGTCGCGTAGAATGCAGCTTTCGCGCCGGTACCGCCATGCTCCCGCTCTCAGCCGTCCGCGTCATCGAGTTCTGTCAGGTCGCCGCAGGGCCGTTCTGCGGCATGCTGCTTGCCGACATGGGCGCCGATGTGATCAAGGTCGAGTCGCCGGAAGGCGACGGCCTGCGCCAGTGGCCACCGATCACGGACGGCTATTCCGAGAATTTCGCGTCGCTGAATCGCAACAAGCGATCGGTGGTGCTCGATCTCAAGCAGCCCTCCGACCAAGACGCGGCACGCAAGCTTGCGCTGTCCGCCGACGTCATCATCGAGAACTTTCGACCGGGAACGCTGGCGAGGCTGGGCCTCGGGTACGAAGCGCTCGCGAAGGAAAAGCCTGCCCTCGTGTACTGCTCGATTTCCGCCTACGGTCAATCGGGTCCGCGGGCGCAGGAAGGGGGTTTCGACCTCACCGTTCAGGCCATTGGTGGCGTGATGAGTGTCACGGGCGAGCGCGACGGTGCGCCCGTCAAGTGCGGCGTGCCGATCTCCGATTTCGGGGCAGGCCTGTACGCCGCGTTCGCGATCGTTTCCGCGCTGCGCAAGGTCGACCGCGAAGGAATTGGCGATCACGTCGACGTATCGATGCTCGGCGCAACGCTCGGCATGGCGGCGCTGCAGACGAGCGAGCATTTCGGCACCGGCCGTGATCCTGTGAAACTCGGTTCGGCGCATCCCCGTAACGCGCCATACCAGGCGTTTCACGCGCAGGACGGCTACTTTGCGATGGCTGCCGGCAACGACCGGCTATGGCGCGCTGTCTGTAAGGGCATGCATCGCCCCGATCTCGCCGACGATCCCCGCTTCGCCAGCACGTCGCTGCGCGCGCAAAACCAGGAGACGCTAAGAGATCTCCTCGAGTCGGACTTCGCCAAGCAGCCGGTCGGGCACTGGCTGGACGTCTTCGCGGAGCAGGGGGTGCCGTGCACACCGATCAACAGCTACTCGCAGGTGCTGGCCGACCCGCAGGTCGCGCACATGGAATGGGTCAAACCCGTCACCCTGCCCGGCGGCGCGAAAACTCGCACGTTCGGCTCGCCGCTCCGCATGACACGTGCCGCCTTTGGCGTGTACCGTGATCCTCCAGCCCTCGGCGAGCATACCCACGCGGTGCTGGCCGAGCTCGGCATCGAGAGGGAGAACAAGCCGTGACGAATCCCGCCCGGTTTCGCGAATTCATCGCGCGTCTCAGCGCTCTGGTCGACCGGCACGGCACGGACGAGAAGCCGATCCTTGCCGAAGGCGGCCGGCTCCTCGCCGAGCTCGTCAGCCAGGACGATTGGCTCCCGCCCGAGTTCGCCCGCGAGTCGGTCGAGTCGTACCGCCAGTACCTTCTCTACTGCGACCCGCGCGAGCGATTCTCGGTCGTGAGCTTCGTCTGGGGGCCCGGTCAACACACGCCGATCCACAATCACACCGTGTGGGGGCTGGTCGGCGTGATGCGCGGCGAGGAGATCTGTGAAGAGTACGCCCCACCCGTCGCCGGACAGCCGATGCGGAAGACGGGCGAGCATCGCGTCCGACCCGGCGATATCGATAAGGTCTCGCCGACCATCGGCGACATCCACGTCGTGTCGAACGCCCTGCCCGACCGCCCCTCCGTCAGCATCCACGCTTACGGCGCGAACATCGGCGCCGTCGCCCGGCATGTGTTCGATCCACGCACCGGGCAGGCTTCCAACTTCGTAACGGGCTATCACAATTCGCAGCTGCCGAACTTCTGGGACCGTTCGGCCGACGTCCGAGCGCGCATCGGGAGGTGAGCATGGAACTCGTCGTCGAGCATGACGGGCCAGTCACACTACTGACGCTGAGCCGTCCGGAAAAGGCGAACGCCCTTTCTCCGGACCTGGTCGAGGCGCTGCTCGCTTCGGTAAACGAAGCGTACCGCGACGGAACGCGCCTGCTCGTCCTCTCGGGCAACGGGCAGCACTTCAGTTCCGGATTCGACTTTTCGGATTTCGAGGCGGCGGGCGAAGGCGAGCTACTGCGGCGGTTCGTGCGCATCGAGCAACTGCTGCAAGCGCTCTACCATGCGCCATTCGCCTCACTGGGACTCGCCCACGGCAAGAACTTCGGTGCCGGCGTCGACCTGCTCGTCGCCTGCAGCGTTCGGGTCGCCGCGCCCGATTCCAGCTTCCGAATGCCCGGCCTCCGGTTTGGCGTCCAGCTCGGGACACGTCGCCTGGCACAGCGGATCGGCACGGAACACGCACGCACGATGCTCGCCGCGAGCAAGACGGTGACTGCGGCGCACGCGCTGAGCATCGGACTCGTGCATCGCCGGACCGCTCGTGATCGATGGGGCGAGGACATCGTCGCCGAGCGGTCGCGCGCCACTGCGCTCGGTGCTGCCGCCGCCGCACGGCTGAATGCCGCCACCGCCGTCGACACCCGCGCGGAGGACATGGCGGATCTGGTCGCTTCGCTCGCCGAGCCTGGATTGCCCGACCGGATCAGGGTATTCCGCGAACGCGGCTGATTTGCGGAGGCAGGCCCCCGCGCAGCCCCGCCAGAGTCACTCGGCCGGCTCGTCCGTAAAATCCAATTCGGTGAGCGAGGCAGGCTCGGCCACCGCGCCGTCGTGCGGGAGAAATTGCGGATCGGCCGGAATGCGGTAGCCGTTGGCGAGCGCGTTCGTCTGGTTGGCCAGACCGACCACGGCGAGCAGCTCGCCGAACATCTGATCCGTCATGCCCTTGGCGCGCGCCGACGCCGTGTGCGAGTAGATGCAGTAATCGCAATTGTTGGTGACGCTCACCGCGATGTAGAGCATCTCCTTCACCAGCGGATCGAGCGCACCGTCCGCGGCCATCACCTGCTTGACGTCCTGCCACAGCCGCGCGAGGGTCGGGGGGTGGCTCGCGAGTATCTTCCAGAAATTGTTGATCCAGTCCGTCTTGCGGGTCGCCATGATGTCGTCGTACACCGCCTTGACCTCGGGCGAGGCATCCGCGTACTCGACCATAGGTACCATCTGCATGGCCTTCTCCCTCGTACATCTGTAGGGCGTTATAGTAGCGCCGCACGGACCGTCGCCCGCGCCAGGAACGCACCGATTCGCGTCATTCGCCACGCGTGTTCCGCCGGGCGGGTCGGGCAGCCCGACGAACGGTCGGGAACCAATGCCGTTCGAATGGGCTCTGAATCGAGGCTACGCGAAATTGGGCGCGCTGGCCAACCCGGTGGAGGCACCATGAGCGAAGATGCTGTCAAGAAGGAAGCGGACAAGGCCAAGGAAAAGGTCGTCAAGAGCGATTCCGAGTGGCGCAAGCAGCTGAGCGACATGCAATACCGCGTGGCGCGCAAGCATGCCACCGAGCCGGCATTTTCCGGGGAATACTGGGATCACAAGGACGAAGGCGTCTACACCTGCGTGTGCTGCGGCACCGAGCTTTTCGCCTCGGACCACAAGTTCGACTCCGGAACCGGCTGGCCGAGCTACTGGACGCCTATCGACCCCGGCAACGTGGAAACCCGGGAAGACTTCAGCTTCTTCATGCGCCGGACGGAAGTGCACTGTGCCGCCTGCGCGGCGCATCTCGGGCATGTGTTCGAGGACGGGCCCGAGCCCACGGGGCTGCGCTATTGCATCAATTCGGCGTCGCTGGATTTCAAGAAGAAATGATCCCCGCCCGCCCGTTCGATCCGACGCAACGTGGCATAATCGCGCGCCAATGAAGTTCCTGTTCGACCTTTTTCCGGTCATCCTCTTCTTCATCGCCTTCAAGGTCACCGACATCTACGTTGCGACCGGCGTGGCGATCGCGGCCACCTTCCTGCAGGTCGGATGGCTCGGTTTGCGCGGCCGCAGGATCGACCCGATGCTCTGGGCGAGCCTCGGCATCATCGTGGTGTTCGGCGGCGCGACGCTCGCCCTGCAGGACGAGACGTTCATCAAGTGGAAGCCGACCGTGCTCTATTGGCTGTTTGCCATGGTCCTCGCCGGGGGAACCCTGGCGGGGAAGAATTTCCTTCGCATGCTGCTCAGGGAGCAGATGCAGCTTCCCGACGAGGTCTGGTCCCGGTTGACCTGGAGCTGGGCCGCATTCTTTCTCTTCATGGGGGCGGCCAACCTGATCGTCGCCCTCAACTTCTCCACCGACACCTGGGTGAATTTCAAGCTCTTCGGCGCGATGGGACTGATGTTCCTCTTCGTGATCGGCCAGGCCATGTTCCTCGCAAAGTACGTGGAGGAGCGCAAGTAGTGCCGGCCATCCATCCCGGCACGGGCTCGACTTGCGGAATACGGCGGCGCATTCGCACTCACGATCCTCGAGGCACGCTGTGACGCGCGGCGTCGAGGCCCAGATTCGCGAGCGGCTCCAGGCCCTCAACCCGGAAACGCTGGAATTGCGGGACGACAGCGCCTTGCACGCGGGTCACGAGGGCGCCCGGGGCGGCGGCGGGCATTTCGACTTGACCATCGTCTCGGCGCAGTTCGCAGGGAAGAACACCATCGCCAGGCACCGCCTGATTTACGAAGCGCTCGGGCCGCTCATGCGGCGCGAGATCCATGCGCTCGCCATCCGCGCCTACGCGCCCGGCGAGTCTCCGGCCCCAAGCAGCACTTCCAGAAAGGATACTCGATGAAGATCTTCTCCCTGCGGCACGCAATCGCGCTTTCGTGCGCGCTTGCCTTTGCCGCGCCTGCGCTCGCTCAGCAGGCTAAGGCAGCCGGCGACGCGTCGACGAAGGTGACCAAGGTCAATGGTGTCGTCATTCCGAATTCCCAGATCGACATGATCGTGCGCATGCAGATCCAGCAGGGGGTGCCCGATTCGCCCCAGCTTCGCTCGGCGGTCCGCGAGAGCCTGGTCATGACGGAGCTCCTGGTCCAGGAGGCCACTCGGAAGGGAATTGCCAAGCAACCCGCGGTCAAGGCGCAGCTCGACCTGGCGCGCTCGCAGATCATCTCGCGGGCATATCGCGACGATTTCGCCAAGACCCATCCGGTGAGCGACGCCGATCTGAAGGCCGAGTACGACCGCATCCGTGCGGGTGTGGGCGACAAGGAGTACAAGGCGCGCCACATCCTGGTCGAGACGGAGGACGAGGCCAAGGCGATCATCGTCAAGCTGAATAAGGGCGAGAAGTTCGAGGACCTTGCGTCCGTATCCAAGGACCCGGGGTCGAAGGCCACGGGCGGCGCGCTCGAGTGGAATTCGCCCTCGGGCTACGTCAAGCCGTTCTCGGATGCCATGGTCAAGCTCGAGAAGGGGAAATACACCGAGCAGCCCGTGCAGTCGCGCTTCGGCTGGCACGTGATCCTGCTCGAGGACGTGCGGCCGGCGAAGTTTCCCTCGCTCGAAGAGGTGAAGCCGCAACTCACCGAGCGGATCCAGCAGCAAGCGCTCGAGAAGAACGTCGCCGAACTGCGCGCGAAGGCGAAGATCGAGTAACGTCTGGCGGGCGCCCTGGCGCTTGCGGCGGGCCGCGCCTCAGGTGGTGAAGCCGATCTTCGTGTGCGAGCTGTCGCAGAACGGTTTATCGAGGGAGCCGCCGCAGCGGCAAAGGCGGCATTTTTCGCCCGCAAAACCCACCGCGCCGTCGGCGCCGTAGATGATCACGGGGCCCCGGAGCACCAGCGGGCCGTTTGGTAGCGCCACGATCCTCAGCGGCCCGCCGTCGTCGGGGGCCTCGCCGCCTTTCGCGATGAACACGCCGTCATCGGGGAAACCCGCCGCAATATGGCTGCTGTCACAAAATGGCTTGTCCTGCGAATTGCCGCACCGGCACAGCCAGACGCCCGACTCCTTGCGCAGGAGATTGCCCTCTGCGTCGAGCACCTCCACGTCGCCTTCGACGTAGAGCGGGCCGAACGCGTTCAGCTGCACGACGTTCTTCTGACTCACTCCGCCCTCTCCTTTCCCGTCCCCTAGGGTGACTCCGCCTCGACCGAATTCACGCTCATCAGTACGAGTTCCGCACCTCCGCAATCTGCGGAAATCGCCGCCGTACCATCCTCTCCACGACGTTCTTGAGATCTAGAACGGCCCGGGGGCATCCCGCGCAGGCGCCCTTCAGGCGCACGCATAGCACGTTGCCCTGCAATGCGACGAACTCCAGATCGCCCCCATCTCGAAGCAGAATCATGCGCGTCTCTGATAGGACCGCCTCGATCTCGTCGCGGTCCGGCAGCGGTGCCGAAGGATCGTCCGCGACCCGCTCGGCCAGCTGCTTGGCAAGAAGATGCTGCTCCCGGGAGATTCTCAGGGCCGCGACCGGATCGCTCTCGTAAAGCGCGTCCAGCTCTTCCTCCGTATAGAAGGGCGCGTCGAGCTTCACGGGCAGCCGCCTACCTTCATTCGACCCACGCCCGCGCGTTACGGAACATGCGCATCCAGGGACTGTCCTCGCCCCACTCCTGCGGATGCCACGACATTTGCACGGTGCGGAAGACGCGCTCCGGATGGGGCATGAGGATCGTGAATCGGCCGTCGGCCGTCGTCACCCCCGTGACGCCGCCCTCCGCGCCGTTCGGATTGAGCGGGTAGACGTCCGTCGGCGCGCCGCGATTGTCGACGAAGCGCAGCGCCACGATCGCGCGCGCCCGGGCCTCGGGCGATGGGAACGCCGCACGTCCCTCGCCGTGCGAGACGACGACCGGCAGGCGACTGCCGGCCATGCCCTGAAAGAAGAGGGACGGGGACTCGCTCACCTCGACGGTCACGAAGCGCCCTTCGAACTGCTCGGAGCGATTGCGCAAAAACTTCGGCCAGTCCGACGCGCCGGGAATCAGCTCGTGCAGGTTGGACATCATCTGGCAGCCGTTGCAGACGCCCAGCGCGAAGGTGTCCGTGCGTGCAAAGAACGCCGCAAACTCCTCCCGGGCACGCGGATTGAAGAGTATCGACTTGGCCCATCCTTCGCCCGCACCCAGCACGTCACCATAGGAAAATCCGCCGCAGGCCGCGAATCCCTTGAAATCGCCGAGCGACGTGCGACCGGCGACCACGTCGCTCATGTGCACATCGCAGGCCTCGAAACCGGCGCGGTCGAACGCGGCGGCCATCTCGACCTGACCGTTCACTCCCTGCTCGCGAAGAATGGCGATGCGTGGCCGTCGCCCCCTGCCGAGGTGGGGCGCGGCAATGTCCGCGCCAGGATCGAACGTGACCGACGCGGACAGTCCAGGATCGTCGACATCGAGTATCCGGTCGAATTCCTCTGCGGCGCACTCCGGATTGTCGCGCAGCGCCTGCATGCGAAATGTCACCGAGGACCACTCGCGCTGCAGTGCCCCGCGCGACAGCGCGAGAACGGGCTTGGCGTTGCGAATGAGCCGGATCTCGTCCTGCGCGTTCGGATGACCGATGACATGGGCCACCAGGCCAGCTTCGCTCAAGGCGCGGATCACCTTCGAGCGGTCCTCGCTGCGCACCTGGAGCACCGCTCCGAGCTCCTCGGCGAAAAGGGCTGCGAGCACGCGCTCGAGGTCGCGCCCCTGCATGAGTTCCGGACGACGCTCGTTTCCGTCCACGTCGTGCGCGAGCGGATCGTACGCCAGAACATCGAGGTTGAGCGTCACGCCGACCCGCCCGGCGAATGCCATCTCGCAGAGCGAAACGAACAGCCCCCCGTCGGACCGGTCGTGGTAGGCGAGGACCCGCTTCTCCCGGTTGAGGGCCTGCATCGTCTCGAAGAAAGCCCCGAGCAACGCCGGATCATCTAGATCCGGCGCGACGTTGCCGACCTGCCCGGACACCTGGGCGAGAACCGAACCGCCGAGCCGATTCCGACCGCATCCGAGATCCACCAGGATGAGTTCGCTCGGTCCGGCATCACCGCGGAGCTGCGGCGTCAACGTGGCGC
>JAJDOG010000044.1 GCA_022340285.1 Betaproteobacteria bacterium | reverse complement strand
TACCAGTTCGCGGGGCTGCTGCGCGGCGCGCGCACCGAAGTGACGACGTGCATCGGCTCTGATCTGAGCGTGCCGGCTTCCGCGGAGATCGTGCTCGAGGGCCACATCACGCCGGACGAAACCGCGCTAGAGGGACCGTTCGGCGACCACACCGGCTACTACAACGAGCAGGAGCGCTTCCCCGTCTTCACGATCGACCGCATCACCATGCGGCGCGACCCGATCTACCACTCCACCTACACCGGCAAGCCGCCTGACGAGCCCGCGGTGCTCGGCGTGGCGCTGAACGAAGTGTTCGTGCCGCTCCTCCAGAAGCAGTTCCCGGAGATCGCCGACTTCTACCTGCCGCCGGAAGGCTGCTCGTATCGCCTCGCGTGCGTGAGCATCCGCAAGGCCTATCCGGGCCACGCCAAGCGCGTGATGTTCGGGATCTGGAGCGTGCTGCGCCAGTTCATGTACACCAAGCTCATCGTCGTGACCGATGACGACGTGAACATCCGCGACTGGAAGGAAGTGATCTGGGCGATCACGACGCGCGTGGACGCCGCGCGCGATACGACGATCGTCGAGAACACCCCGATCGACTATCTCGACTTCGCGAGCCCGGCGGCCGGGCTCGGCTCGAAGATGGGCATCGATGCCACGAACAAGTGGTCCGGCGAGACCGCGCGGAAGTGGGGCACGCCGATCGCGATGGACGAGGCCGTGCGGAAGCGCGTCGACGAGCTTTGGGGCAAACTTGGCCTCTGAAAGGAGCCCCGATGAGCGCCCAACTTGATCAGACCCCGACCACTTCGCAGCCATCCGAATCCCTGGTGAACGTCGCGCACCTCGTGTACGCGCTGCACACGTGGAGCGTCATCGCCGGAATCATCGGCGCCGCGTCCATCGTCGGCATGTTTCTGACCGGCTGGCCCTCGATCATCGCGGTGATCATCAACTACGTGAAGCGGCCCGACGCGCGCGGCACCTGGCTCGACACGCACTTCGGCTGGCAGATCCGCACGTTCTGGTACACGCTGCTGTGGGTGGTGATCGCGGTCATCGCGGCCTTCACGGTGATCGGCCTGCCGTTCGCGATCGGCATCGCGATCGTCATCACCATCTGGGTCGTCTACCGCATCGTGCGCGGCTGGATCGCGCTCGCCTCTGCGAAGCCGATGCCAGTCTGATGCGCCGTCGCGCGCTGCAAAGAAAAAGCCCGGCTTCTGCCGGGCTTTTTCTTTGAGGGTTTACGTCGCGCTCAGAACTTGATTAGCGCGCTGGCGGACCACAAGTTGACCCGCATCTCACCGGTGCTGGTGCCGCCGAACTTGCCCAGGTTCTCGTACTCGGCGCGAATCCCCCAGCGATGGTTGATGTCGAGCTGCGCGCCGAGGCCCCACGTGAAGTTCGTGTTGTTCTGCGAGACCGGCAGCAGGTTGGAAGGGGTCGTGCCCGTGAGCTTGGTATCGAGGCTGCCGTTGACCGCGCCCACTCGGCCGATGAAGCTAAAGCCTTCATTGAGCGGTAGGTAGCCGACGGCGTCGAGCATCCAGGCGTCGAGCGTGTTCTCGACGGTTCCGTAGCCGCCGGCGCCGGCGTAGGTCTGAGTGAGCTTGCCCAGGTAGTAATAGCCGCCCTCGACCCCGAAGTGCTTGTGGAAGCGATAGCCGACGAAGCCCTTGGCGGCGCCCGCGGTGTCTTCGTTGTCCCAGGCGGTCCCGGCCGGCGGCACGAAAGTCGAATTGTCGAGGCTCACGGTCGTCAGGCCACCACCGGCGCCGATGTAGAAGCCGGTCTGATGCGACGGCGGAACCTTGGGCGTCTGCGCGGCAGCGACGGCAGGCAGGGCCGCAAGCGCGGCAGTCACGAAGGCAATTTGAAGGTGTCTGTATTTCATCGTTGTTTTCTCCGGCTAGGTTGATTCCCCTTGGCGGCCGTCGCCGCTTTGGACTTCAAATCATAGCGTTATCCTGGAACTTTTCAACAGGGTTCTCGAAGAATGGCCCTAAGTGTATGTTTTGCGCAACATTTCACATGGGCGACGCGGCGTAAAAATCCATGGTCCGGATCCTGCTTTCACCCTCCGGGCCGCCGGCCGATGGGGTCCGGGCCCCCGATGGGGCCCCCAACGACCCTGGGGCCGGCGAGCACGAACCAGCCGGAACGGGGAAATGGAAGCAAAGACGCAAGCAAGGACGAAAAGAGGAATCGGCAGCTTGGCGCCGCGCATCGCGGGGTGGGCCCTGCTGGCCATGGCGCTGGCTTGGCCGCTCGAGGCCGCGGCGGATGTCTACGTGCTCGTGGACGCAAACGGTAAGAAGCACTTCACGAACCAGCCGGACGACCCGCGCTACCGGCTCTTCCTGAAGGAGCCCACCGAGTACAAGCTCAAGCCCGCGGGCGCGCTCGGCAACATGCGTAACCCGGGCGACTACCGGCTGCGCAATCCTTCCGCGCGCCAGCCCGATCCGTACAACAACCCGCTCCTCAGGGGCCGGCCGTTCCAGCAGCACGTGCAGTACGCGGCGCGGGCGAACGAGGTGGATCCGGCGCTCGTCCACGCGGTGATCGCCGCCGAATCGAACTACAACCCGAAGGCCGTCTCGAACAAGGGCGCCATCGGGCTCATGCAGATCATGCCGGACACCGGGCGCCGCTTCGGCGCGAAAGTGAAGGACCTCTACTCGCCGAAACAGAACATCGCGGTCGGCGTGCGCTATCTCGCCGAGCTCATCGAGATGTTCAACGGCAACATCGAGCTCGCGCTCGCGAGCTACAACGCGGGCGAGCAGGCCGTGCTGCGCTTCGGTCGCAGGGTGCCTCCGTATCCCGAGACGCGCGCCTACGTGCCGCGCGTGCTGCGCTACTACGAGAGCCTCAAGCCCGCTTACGCGGGCTGATGTCTGGAGAAGGCAGGGGTTCGAGGCCTAGGAAGGCTTGAGAGCAGCGATCGGGTGATGTTGTTTCCCCTCCTTTTCAAGGAGGGGTGGCTGCGAAGCAGCCGGGGTGGTTTGAGTGCTAAACAAAAGGGCAACCACCCCCCGCCCTCCGGGCGGACCCCTCCTTGAAAAGGAGGGGAAACCAACCCAGCCGCGCTAGCATTGCACCGCAACACCCCACCGCTTGTCCCCCCCGCCCTAACGGGCTACAGTCCCCCGGCCGAGCCCGCACGCGGCGGGCCCGCAACACGCGACCGGAGGCGCGACAGCCATGACGACGGCCATCACCCCCAATGCCCCCAATCACGCCAACCTGGCGCCGCTGGCTTCCCGCTTTGTCGACGTCGAGGCGCTGCCCTGGGCGAAGACGGCGTATCCCGGCGTCGAGTGCAAGAACCTGATCGTGGATCGCAGCACGGGCCTGATCACCTCGCTCATGCGGTTTGCACCCAACGTACGGCTTCCCGACCACGAGCACGTGCTGATCGAGCAGACCTACGTGCTGGAAGGCAGCCTCGTCTGCCCGGAGGGCGTGTGCACCGCCGGCAACTTCGTGTGGCGCCCGGCGGGCAGCCGCCACGAAGCGTGGGCCGGCCCCGAGGGCGGGCTCATGCTCGCGATGTTCCAGCTGCCGAACAAGTTCTTC
>JAJDOG010000027.1 GCA_022340285.1 Betaproteobacteria bacterium | reverse complement strand
TCCCGGTAGGCCTCGAAGATGCGGTCGAGCGCGTCCATCATGCCGACACGGGGCGTCCAGCGCAATTCCCTGCGCGTGTTCGCGATCTGGGGAACGCGATTCTGCACGTCCTGATAGCCCTTGCCGTAATACGCGGCCGCGGCGACGTTGACGATCTTCACCCGTTTCGCGTGCGTGCGATACTCGTCGTACTTCAGCGCCTTCTTCAGCATGAGTTCGGCGAGCCGGCGCACCGAGAGATTGTTCTTCGGGTTGCCGATGTTGTAGATCTTTCCGGACGCGACCTTCTGGGCGTTCTGGATGATCTTCAGGAGCGCGTCGATGCCGTCGTCGATGTAGGTGAACGAGCGCTTTTGCTGGCCGCCGTCGACCAGCTTGATCGGCTCGCCGCGGACGATGTGGCCCAGAAACTGGGTGATGACGCGCGAGCTGCCTTCCTTCGGCGTGTTGATGGAGTCCAGGCCCGCGCCGATCCAGTTGAACGGGCGGAACAGCGTGAAGTCGAGCTGCTGCTCCATGCCGTAGGCCCAGATCACCCGGTCCATAAGCTGCTTCGCGCACGAGTAGATCCAGCGCGGCTTGTTGATCGGTCCCAGCACGAGGTCCGACGTGTCGGAATCGAATTCGCGGTCGCGCGACATGCCGTACACCTCCGACGTGGAGGGAAAGATCAGCCGCTTGCGATGCTTCACGCAGGCGCGGACGATCGGCAGGTTGGCCTCGAAGTCCAGCTCGAACACCCGCAGCGGCTCCTTGACGTAGGTGGCCGGGGTCGCGATGGCGACCAGCGGCAGCACCGTATCGCACTTGCGGATGTGGTACTCCATCCACTCCTTGTTGATGGTGATGTCGCCCTCGAAGAAGTGAAACCGCTTCTCCTCGAGCAGGTCCGCGACCCGATCTGTGCTCATGTCCATTCCGTACACTTCCCACGGCGTGGTCGCGATGATTCGTTTCGAAAGGTGATGGCCGATGAAGCCGTTGACGCCGAGGATCAGAATCTTTTTCATTTTCCTGAGAGGTTCGTGTTCCGGAATCAGTTATGCAGCACAACGGACTCGGCGCCGAACCGCGTCCAGAAGCTATCGCGCGTGAGCACCGCGCCGCCGAATTCGGCGGAGAGGACGCGCAGCAGGCCGCCGTCGGCGCAGCGGACATACAGGTGTCCATCGCGCACGTGCAGCGCAGGATCCCGGCTGCTCTCGTCACGCTCGTCGAGGTCGAGCGTGCGAAGCAACCGAAGCTCCGCGCCGCCGACGAAGCAGAACGCGCCGGGATAGGGCGGCGCAACCGCACGAACCAGGTTGTGGACTTCGCGGGCGCCGCGTGTCCAATCGATGCGTCCGTCCTCGGGTCGCCGACCACCGAAGTAGCTGCCTGCGGCGAGATCCTGCTGCGTGAGCTTCGCCGTCCCCGCAACGAGTCGGGGAAGGCTCCTATCGAGGACCATCTCGGCGGCGACCGTCACCTTGTCGAACACCTCGCGCGCCGTGTCGTTCGGCAGGATGGGTACCGCCTGCTGATCCACGAGCCGGCCGGCATCG
This sequence comes from Betaproteobacteria bacterium, assembly GCA_022340285.1. GTDB lineage: Bacteria > Pseudomonadota > Gammaproteobacteria > Burkholderiales > SG8-39 > JAABRB01. Next base: position 11,687 of record JAJDOG010000027.1, on the reverse strand, counting down.
GGCTTCTCGACCATTTCGTGAAGCGTCGCGCCGGTTTCCCCCTCGCCATGCAGGACTGCCCAGTTCACCGGAGCGCGACCGCGGAACTTTGGCAGCAACGAGCCGTGCATGTTGAACGCGCCGCGCCGGGCGAGCTTCAGCAAGCCGGGCTTGAGCATGGCGCGGTAGTAGAACGAGAAGAGGAAGTCGGGAGCGATTGCGCGCATGCGCTCGACGACGTCGGGTGCGTTCGGGTCCGGCGGCGTGATGACCGGGATGTCGTGCAGGGCTGCGGTCCGCGCCACGCTGTCGAACCAGATCGCCTCTCCGGGAGCATCCTCGTGCGTGACGACGACCGGAACGCGCACGCCGTGGGCTTGCAGCACGGCCAGGCATCGCACGCCGACGTTGTGGTAGCCGAAAACGACGGCGCTGGGTGGAGAACCGCCGGGACTTGCGCGCTCAGACAACCCGGCGTGCCTTCAAATCGCCGGCGGCGCGCTCGCCGTCGGCTTGCTCCAGCACGGCCTCGATCAGGTAGCGTGGCCGCTGGCGCACCTGCTCGTAGATCCGCCCGACGTACTCTCCGAGGAGACCAATCCCGAACAGTGCGATCCCGATGAGGAAGAAGGCGATGCCGAAAAGGGTGAACAGCCCCTCTGCCTCCGGGCCCACGATCAGTCGCCGGATCGCCAGCACGACGACGAAGACCAGGGAGACGAGCGAGATCGCGATACCGGCCAGCGAAAACGTCTGCAACGGCACGAGCGAGAATCCGGTCACGAGATCGAAATTGAGCCGGATGAGCTTGTAGATGGAGTACTTCGTCTCGCCGGCCGCCCTTTCCTCGTGGGCGACCTCCACCTCGGTGGGGCGCTGCGCGAAGGTGAAGGCGAGCGCCGGGATGAAGGTGTTCACCTCGCGGCAACTGTTGATCGTGTCCACGATCTGGCGGCTGTAGGCGCGGAGCATGCAGCCCTGGTCCGTCATGCGGATGCGCGTGATGCGCTCGCGCACCCAGTTCATGAGGCGCGAGGTCCAGCGGCGGAACGTGGAGTCCTGGCGTTGCCTGCGGATCGTGCCCACGTAATCGTAGCCCTCGTCCATCTTCGCGAGCAGCTTGCCGATCTCTTCCGGCGGGTTCTGGAGATCGGCGTCGAGGGACACCACTCGATTCCCGCGGGTGTGCATGAATCCCGCCATGATCGCGAGATGCTGCCCGTAGTTGCCGTTGAAGAGGATCACGCGGGTCGTGTCGGGGCGCTTCGAGAACTGCCCGGCGAGGATTGCCGCCGAGCGATCGCTGCTTCCGTCGTTCACGAAGATGACCTCGTAGCGGATGGCGAGCGCGTCGAGCGCGGGATACAGGCGGTCGAAGAGCGCCTGCAGGCCGGCTTCCTCGTTGTAGACGGGGATGACGACCGAGAGATCCGGTGCGGTCATGCGCGGGGGGATTTCACCGAAGTCACCGAAGTCACCGAAGTCACCGAAGTCACCGAAAACGCCTGCCGGAAAGCACGTTACCGTTTGCAGGTTCGCAGGATATCACGCACCGCGACGCACACCCGTTCGACGTCCGCATCGACCATGGCGGGGAACAGGGGCAGCGTGAGGATCGAGGCGCCGACGCGCTCGGCGTGGGGAAACTGGCCAGGACCGTAGCCCATCGCCCGGTAGAGCTTGAAGAGATGCATGGCAGGATAGTGCACGCCCGAGCCGATGCCCCGCTCGTGCAGACGCTGGATGAACTCGCCGCGCCCGATCGACATCCGCTCGAGCGGCAGCAGGATCTGGAACATGTGCCAGTTCGAGTTCGCGAAATCTTCCGGCGGGAGCGCGCATTCCACCGTCCGGTCGAATCTCTCGAAGTAGCGCCTGGCGAGCTCTCGGCGCCGGGCGTTGAACGCGTCGAGCTGCGCGAGCTGGCCGAGCCCGATCGCCGCCGCGACATCGGTGAGATTGAGCTTCGCGCCGGCGCGCTCGACCTCCTGCTCGCCGCCCGGCAGTCGTATCACGCCTTGCAGTCGCAGGCGCTCGACGAGGGTCGCCTCCGCGTCGTCGTTGACGACCAGGCAGCCGCCCTCGGTGGTCGTCATGTTCTTGTTGGGGTGGAAGCTGACGGCGACCAGATCGCCGAAGCTCCCGATGCGCCGCCCGTTCCAGGTGGCACCCATGCTCTGGGCAGCGTCCTCGATCACGCGGATCGAGTGGCGCTCAGCCAACGCGTACAGAGCATCGCGATCCACGGGCAAGCCGGCGAGATCGACCGGGAGGATCGCGCGCGTCTTCCGCGTGACGGCCCGCTCGGCAAGGGCAAGCTCGATATTCCGGGTCGTCGGGTCGATGTCCACGAATACCGGCCGGGCGCCGGCGCGCACGACGACGTTCGCCGTCGCCACCCAGGACAGCGGCGTGGTGATCACCTCGTCTCCCGGCGCGACGCCCGCCACCTCGAGCGCGAGCTCGAGCGCGCCGGTGCCCGACGCGAGCGCGCGCACCGGGCGGCCTCCGAAGTAGTCCGAGAGGGCCGTCTCGAGCGCCTTCGCCTTGGGACCCGTCGTGATCCAACCCGAGCGCAAGACTTCGGCGACTGCCTCGATGGTCGCTTCGTCGATGCTCGGGCGCGTGAAGGGCAGGTACGGCGCGTCGGCGGGACGCGACGCGACCCCGCTTCGCGAGCCGGCCCGGCTAGCTGCGCGCGACGACATACACACCGACGATGATGATCCCGATGCCGACGAGCCGCATCGGCGTGACGGCCTCGCCGAAGAGGTACCAGGCGGCGAGCGCATTCAGGATGTACCCGATGGACAGCATCGGGTAGGCAATGCTCACCTCGACGCGCGACAGCGCCATGATCCAGATCACGACGCTCACGACGTAGCAGGCGATCCCGCCGAGGATATGGGGCTCGAACGCGAGCTTGAGTCCGACCGGTACCGCGTTCGCGGCGCTGAACTCGAAACGACCGACGGCATTCGTTCCGGCCTTGAGCAGGAGCTGCGCGGCGGCGTTGAGGATGACGCCCGCCAGGACCAGTGCGAAGCTGAGGGCCGTCACGGTTTCTGCACGATGACGCGGCGCGGATCGCGTGCGATCACCGTCATGGGAAGGCCGCGCTTCACCCATTCGTCGAAGTCGCGTGCGGGCAGCATGGCGTAGGCGCGGTCCGCTTGCGCCCAGGCGCGCTCGAATCCGGCGCGGTCCGGGATGAACCCCTGCGGCGACCAGCCGATCGGGATGGCGAGCTCATCCTTGTAGACGACCATGGTCACCGCCCGGCGAAGATAGAAGAGTAACGAATGGTCGAAGGTCTCGACGGAGAAGAACGGTGCTTCGGTCGTCAGTTCGGCAAACTGCGGCCCGAGACGGGACCTCGCCTGCGCGACGACATGATACGCGGAATAGACGGGCGACAGTGTGCCGTGTCCGGTGAGCGCGATCTGTCCCATCGTGAATCCCGCCGCCGCCAGCGCGAGCGCGGCCGGGATGATTCTGCCGCGCCAGGCGAGAAATGCTGCAATGGCGGATCCGACGGCAAGCGCGAGCGCCGCGCCCACCACCCAGGGAACGTAGTCGGCAAGCAGCGCGGCCGGGAGCTCGGGCCTCGCGGCGCGCATGAGCAGCGCCGGCGCCACGACCGCCGCGGCGACGCCGCCGATGGCGCCGGCGAGAGCCTGCGCAACGGTCCAGCGCTTGCCGAGCGTCGGAAGCGCGGCACCGATCAGGATTGCTAGCGCCGGAAAGATCGGCAGGATGTAGGAGGGCAGCTTCGAGCTCGACACCGAAAAGAACACGAACACCGTCGCTGCCCAGACCACGAGAAAGCGCAACGGCCTGAAGCGCGTCCCCCGCTCCGCACGCGCCCCGCGGAAGAGCGCTGGGAAGAACGTCAGCGTCCAAGGAATCAGGCCGCCGAGCAGGATCGGAACGAAGTACCACATCGGCTGGTACCGGCCGTGAACCTTCGTGAGAAACCGGTCGAGATGCTCGTGGATGAAGAAGAAGTGCGCGAATTCCGGATTCGCGCGCGCGACGGCGATGAACCACGGTGCGGTGATCGCCAGAAACAGCAATACGCCGCTCGCCAGATGCAAACGCGCCAGGAGCCGCCAGTCGCGCTCGACGAGCACGTACAAGATCAGCGCCACGGCAGGCAGCGCCGGGCCGATCAATCCCTTGGAAAGCGTTGCCAGCGCCGCGGCGGCCCAGGCCACGAGCATCCAGCCCCGGCGTGCCGCGGCCGAAGCCGTGTCGAGCTGCGCGAGCAGGAATGCAAACACCGCGACCGAGAGAAACGCCGCCACCCCCATGTCGAGCGTGTTGAAGTGCCCGAGCGCCGCGAAGAGCTGCGAGCTGGCGAGCACGGCGGCCGAGAGGAGCCCGACGGGGGGGCCGCGGAGCCGGTTGCCCACGTACCACGTGAACAGGATGGCGAGGAAGCCGGTCAGCGCCGTCCACAGCCGCGCAGTCCACTCGCCGAGCCCGAACGCGACGAACGCCAGCGCCGTCGCCCAGTACTGGAGCGGGGGCTTCTCGAAGTACTTGTAGCCATTCAGGCGCGGCGTCACCCAGTCGCCGCTCGAGACCATTTCGCGCGAGATTTCCGCGTAGCGGGATTCGTCCGCCCGCACGAGCGGGCGCACGCCGAGCGTGGCGAACCAGCCGATCACCAGCACGAGCGCAACTGCGAGCGCAACGCCGCGAGACGCCGGACCGGTCATCCGCGCGGATCTTTCACTCGAGCAACAGCGCGGCGCCGACCTTGCGGTCCTCCGCCATGAGGAAGTTGTAGGTGCGGCACGCGGCCGGCACGTCCATCACTTCGACGCCGATGCGGGCCTCGATGAGCGGCCGGAGGATCTCCGGGCGCGGAAAGCGGATCTGCGCGCCGGTGCCGAGCAGCAGGATTTCGAGGCCGAGTCCGGCGAGCGGCTCCAGGTGGGCGGCGGCCAGGGAATCGAAGCCCGTGGCGGGCCAGTCGGTGATGAGGCGATCGGGCAGCACGACCAGGCTCGACACGTGTCGCACGTCGTTGATCGCCACATACCCCGGCCCGTAGCCCGTGAAGGCATTTTGCCCGCTCAATTCGGCGAGTTGCAGCTTCACAATCGGGTTAAATTGCCGTAAGCAGTTGGAAACGTTACATTATAGGTCTTTTGTGTCGCGCCATCTCCGGCGCTGGCGCAAGCTCACGGGTTGCGGCCACGTCATGACAGACTTCGAGCGCATCAAGCGGCTTCCGCAGTACGTCTTCAACATCACGGGCGAGCTGAAGATGGCCGCGCGCCGACGGGGCGAAGACATCATCGACATGAGCATGGGCAACCCGGACGGCCCGACGCCCCCGCACATCGTCGAGAAGCTGGTGGAGTCCGTCCGACGGACCGATACGCACGGCTACTCGGTGTCCAAGGGCATCCCGCGGCTGCGCCGCGCGATCTGCACCTGGTACGAGCGTCGCTACGGCGTCGCCTTCGATCCGGAGAGCGAGGCGATCGTCACGATCGGCTCCAAGGAGGGCATCGCGCATCTGGCGCTGGCGACGCTGGATCGCGGCGACATCGTGCTCGTGCCCAACCCCAGCTACCCGATCCATATCTACGGACCGGTCATCGCCGGCGCCGACATCCGGCACGTGCGCATGACCCCGGACGTCGATTTCTTCGAGGAGCTCGAGCGCGCGATCCGCGAGTCCTTCCCGAAGCCGAAGATGCTCATCATCAATTTCCCGAGCAACCCGACCGCCCAGTGCGTGGAGCTCGAATTCTTCGAGCGCATCGTGGCGCTCGCGAAGCAGCACGAGCTCTACGTGGTGCACGATCTCGCGTACGCCGACATCGTCTTCGACGACTACCGGGCGCCATCGATCATGCAGGTGCCCGGGGCGCGGGACGTCGCGGTCGAGTTCTTCACGATGTCCAAGAGCTACAACATGGCGGGGTGGCGCGTCGGGTACATGGTCGGGAACCGCAAGCTCGTCAACGCGCTCGCCCGCATCAAGAGCTACCACGACTACGGCACGTTCACGCCCGTGCAGGTCGCGTCGATCGTCGCGCTGGAAGGGCCTCAGGACTGCGTGGAGGAGAACCGGCTCAAGTACCAGAGACGCCGCGACGTGCTCGCCAAAGGACTGCACGAAGCCGGCTGGATGGTCGACGTGCCGAAGGCCTCGATGTACATCTGGGCCCGCATCCCCGAGGCCTATCAGGCGATGGGATCGCTCGAATTCGCCAAGAAGCTCCTGATCGAGGCGAAGGTCGCCGTGTCGCCGGGAATCGGCTTCGGCGAATACGGCGATACGCACGTGCGCTTCGCGATGATCGAGAACGAGGCGCGCACCCGGCAGGCGGTGCGCGGCATCAAGGAGATGCTGCGCAAGGACGGGCTGCTGGTACGCACCGCCGTCGCCGCCACGGGCTGAACGCGACCCGCGGTCGCCGCGCAGCGCGCGCCGGCCGGGCGCTTGTGGCCCGCCTTGTGCGCTATTGAACAACCGTTGACCAGAGTCCCCGTCAAATGAAGCCAATCAACGTAGGCCTGCTCGGTATCGGCACCGTGGGCAGCGGCACCTGGAGCGTCCTCGCCCGCAATCGCGAGGAGATCAGCCGCCGCGCGGGGCGCGACATCCGAATTTCCGTCGTGGCCGACCAGGACGTCGAGAAGGCAAAGCGCCTGACCGGAGGAACCGTCCACATCGTGCCGGACGCTTTCGATGTCGTCGCAAGCCCCGACATCGACATCGTCGTGGAGCTGATCGGCGGCTATACGGTGGCGAAGGACCTGGTGCTGCGCGCGATCGGCAACGGCAAGCACGTCGTCACCGCAAACAAGGCGCTGCTTGCCCTGCATGGCACCGAGATCTTCGCGGCGGCGCAGGCCAACGGCGTGATGGTCGGCTTCGAGGCGGCCGTTGCCGGCGGGATTCCCATCGTCAAGGCGGTACGGGAGGGCCTGACGGCGAACCGGATCGAGTGGATCGCGGGGATCATCAACGGCACCGCCAACTTCATCCTCTCCGAGATGCGCGAACGGGGCCTGCCGTTCGAGGCGGTCCTGAAGGAAGCCCAGGCGCTCGGCTACGCGGAGGCCGATCCGACTTTCGACATCGAAGGCATCGATGCCGCGCACAAGCTTACGATCCTCGCGGCGCTCGCCTTCGGGATCCCGATGCAATTCTCGAAGGCCTACACCGAGGGCATCGCGAAGCTCACCCAGGCGGATATCCGCTACGCGGAGAGTCTCGGCTATCGCATCAAGCTGCTGGGCGTGACGAAGCGCACGGCCGAAGGCATCGAGCTGCGGGTTCACCCGACGCTCATTCCGGAGCGGCGCCTGATCGCCAACGTGGAAGGGGTGCTGAACGCCGTGCTCGTGAAAGGCGACGCGGTCGGCCCGACGCTTTACTACGGTGCGGGCGCCGGCGCCGAGCCGACGGCGAGCGCGGTCGTCGCGGATCTCGTCGACGTCACGCGCATGCACACCGCCGACCCGGAGCACCGCGTGCCCCACCTCGCGTTCCAGCCGGACCGATTGTCCGACGAACGCGTGCTGCCGATGGAGGACGTGGTCACCTCCTACTATCTGCGCATGCGCGTGCTCGACCGGCCGGGGGTGCTGGCGGACATCACCCGCATCCTTGCCGACGGGATGATCTCGATCGACGCCATGATCCAGCGCGAGCCGGGCGAAGGCGAGGAGCAGGTCGACATCATCATGCTCACTCACGAAGCGCGCGAGAAGCGGATCAACGAATCGATCCGGGCGATCGAGGGGTTGCCGGTGGTGACCGGGCAGGTGACGCGGATTCGCCTGGAGAATCTGTTGTGAGGAGCGAAGTGCGGGCAGTGCGGTGGGACGAAAGATGCTTCCCCTCCTTTTCAAGGAGGGGTGCCCGCGAAGCGGGCGGGGTGGTTAATGCGTTGGTTCGATTCCGCTCACCACCCCGTCGCCTTTGGCGCCACCCCTCCTCACAGAGGAGGGGAGAAATGCACAACCTCCCCACGCTCTCAGAGCACTCTTTACTCCCGAGCGAATGCGCTATGTAAGCACCCGTGGGGGCATGGCCCCGCGGCCCTTCTGCGAGATCCTGCTCGAGGGACTCGCGCCCGACGGCGGGCTCGTCGTGCCCGATCACTATCCGAAGCTCGACCCGGCGACGCTCGAGCGCTGGCGGCCGCTTGCCTATGCGGACCTCGCCTTCGAGGTGATCCGGCTTTTCGTTGACGACATCCCGGAGGACGATCTGCGGGCGCTGGTCGATCGGACGTACACCAGGGAGATCTTTCGGACCGAGGCCATCACGCCGTTGACCACCCTGGAGCCGGGCTTCCACCTGCTCAGGCTGTCCAATGGGCCCACGCTCGCGTTCAAGGACATCGCGATGCAACTGCTCGGCAACCTGTTCGAGCACGTGCTGGCCCGGACCGGCGCGGAATTGAACATCCTGGGGGCCACCTCGGGCGACACCGGGTCCGCGGCGGAATACGCGATGCGCGGCAAGCGCGGCGTGCGCGTGTTCATGCTCTCTCCCCACGGGAAGATGAGCGCGTTTCAGGCGGCGCAGATGTACTCCCTGCAGGACCCGAACATCTTCAACATCGCGATACGCGGCGTCTTCGACGAGTGCCAGGACATCGTGAAGGCGGTGTCGGGCGACGCGCAATTCAAGGCGCGTCACCGCATCGGTACCGTGAACTCGATCAACTGGGCGCGCATCGTCGCGCAGGTCGTCTACTACTTCCGGGGCTATTTCGCCGCGATCGCCGAAAGCGGCGAGGAAGTCGGCGCACCGGTCTCCTTTGCAGTGCCGTCCGGCAACTTCGGGAACATCTTCGCCGGGCATATCGCGCGCATGATGGGATTGCCGATTCGCGCGCTTATTCTCGCCACCAACGAGAACGACGTGCTGCACGAGTTCTTCAGCACGGGTCGGTACCGCGTGCGTGCGAGCGCGGAGGTTGTCCAGACTTCCAGCCCGTCGATGGACATCGCCAAGGCCTCGAACTTCGAGCGGTTCGTCTACGATCTCGTGGGCGGGGCGGCCGGTGTCGTGGCGGCGCTCTGGCGCCAGGTGGAGGAAGAGGGCGGATTCGATCTCGTCGGCACGCCGTACCTCGCGAATCTGCAGGAGTTCGGATTCGTGTCGGGGCGCAGCACCCATGCCGACCGGCTGGCGACCATTCGCGATGTGCAGCAGCGGTACGGCGTGCTCGTCGACACGCATACCGCGGACGGCATCAAGGTCGCGCGCGACTATCGCGACCCCGCGACCCCGATGGTCTGCCTCGAGACGGCGCAGCCGGTGAAGTTCGCGGAGGCGATTCGCGAGGCGATCGGCCGTGCTCCGGACGTGCCGCCGGGATACGAGTCGCTCGAGAGTTTGCCGCAGCGAGTCGAGGTGATGGATCCGAGCGTCGACGCGGTGAAAGCGTTCATCGCTCGCCACACCGGCGACTGACTCGCACCCCCGATGGGGACCTCGCGCAGCCTGGCCGTCGCGCTTTTTGGCCTGATTGCTGGCCAGTCCGCGCACGCGGCGCATCCTTTGCTCACGGAGGACACAGGCACCCAGGGCAAAGGGAATTTCCAGCTGGAGCTCACCGGCGAGCAGGGGCACGGGACGACCGACGCCGGCAACTTGCACGCGCAGCAACCGGCCGCGTTGCTGTCGTACGGGATCGTTGATACGGCGGACCTGCAGATCGGAACGTCGTATCTACGGCTGACGCTCGACAACGGCCTCGCGCGGACGCGCAACGCGGGCCTCTCCGACCTCACAGTCGACCTCAAGTGGCGGTTTTTCAAGGATGGACCGTTCAGCGTCGCCGTGAAGCCCGGCATCGTCATTCCGACCGGAAACGAGGCGAAGGGCCTCGGCCGCGGAGACTACGCGGGCGGTTCGTTGCTGGTGTGCTCCTATGAGCCGGGCCCGGTCGCTTTCCACTCTCACCTCGGCTATCTCTACAACGGCATCGAAGGCGAGCGGCGCTCGCTCTGGCACGTGTCCGGGGCCGTCACGTGGCAGGCGACCGAGCAGCTCAAGCTCGTTGCGGACGTCGCCTACGACACCAACCCGATCCAGTTCGGCGCCGACGGCGTGGTTCGAACGGTGCTCGGCGCGATCTATACGCCCGCCAGGAACGTGGATCTCGACCTGGGCATCCGGCGCGGCCATCAGCAGCCCGCGCTGGACCTCGCGTGGCTCTTCGGGCTGACGCTGCGCTGGTGAGCGCAGCGAGCCGTGGGAGGAATCACGGATTTTCCGGAAAGATCGCCGCGCCTGCGGGCGGATGAACGGTGAAGACGCGGGACGTCGCCGGATCCACGTCCACCACTACCGCCTCGGCGGCCGGCGAACCCGGGACTTCGACGCGCGTTAAATTGGCGAGCGGCGCGCCGGATGTCGCATTGCGGAGCGGCTGGTCGAGCCGGAATGCGTGGGTGTCGCCGTGGGCGAGCAGGACCGGTCGTTCTAACCGTTCGACACTCGCACGAAGAACGTTGCGCAGCTCGGCAAAGCCGTCCGGCGCGCCGCGCGGCCGATGCGCCTTGCCATCGAACCCCGGATCAGCGTGGAACAGGATCGCGACGCCGGCGAGGCGGCGGCGCTCGGCGAGCTTCAGCGACGCATCGAGCCAGTCGAACACCGCGCTCATGCGGCGCCGATGCTCGGCGTCCATCTCAGCGGTACGGCCGAGATTGTTGTTGCTGCCCGGGACGTTCAGCCCGACGAACAGAACGTGGCCGTACTCCCACCGCACGTTCTCGCGGTACTCGGTGTGGCGCGGATCGCTCGACTGCGACGCGAGTGCGATACGGTGCTGCCCGAGACTCTCCCCGCGGGAGTAGAAGATCCGCCGGAGCGCCGCGAGGCGCTCGAGGGGATCGGCTCCCGATGCGTGGCAATCGGTCCACTCGTTGTCTCCCGGGATGAAGACGAACGGATGCCGCGATGCGTCGAAGAGCGACCGGCGCGCCGCAAAGAGCGCGTCACTGCAGGGCGCGCCGGCGCGCTTGATGTCGCCCACGTGCACGACGAAGGCAAGGGGCTCCGCATCGAGCTCCCCGAGCAGGGTGGCGAAGCCCTGCTCCTCGATCGAAAAGTACGGGGTGTCGCCGATCACCGCGAAGCTGAACGGGCGCTGCGCATGAACCGCTGTCGTCAGGGTGAGCGCCGTCGCCAGGGCGAGCGCCGTCCTAATGACCAGCACCCGGAAGCGCGAGCTCACAGCCGCTTCAGCCGGTAGACGAGCTCGAGCGCGTCGCGCGGCGAAAGCTCGTCGGGATTCACGTCGTCGAGGAGGTCGAGTGCTGGATGGCGAGGCGGCTCGGGTGTCGGTCCGGCCGCGACGAAAAGGTCCGGCTGCCCGTCGCGCGAAAGGCTCTGCTGCTCGAGCGTCTGCAGATGGCGCCGTGCCGCGCGGATGACGCTGCCGGGCACACCCGCGAGTGCGGCCACCTGCAAACCGTAGCTCTGGCTCGCGGGGCCTTCCTCGACGGCGTGCAGGAACACGATCGTGTCCTTGTGCTCGACGGCGCTCACATGGACGTTCACCGCCTCGCGGTGCTCCAGCGCAAGGCGGGTCAGCTCGAAGTAGTGCGTTGCGAACAGCGTGAACGAGCGGTTCCGCTCCACGAGGTGGCGCGAAATCGCCCAGGCGAGCGCGAGGCCGTCGAATGTCGACGTGCCGCGACCCACCTCGTCC
>JAJDOG010000093.1 GCA_022340285.1 Betaproteobacteria bacterium | reverse complement strand
TCCTGGCGCGCGCCAAGGAACGTGGAGTTAAGCGCGCAATCCTCAACGCCCAGACCCGCGCACGAGGGTTCTACGCCCTTCACGGCTTCACGCAGCACGGCGCCGAGTTCATGGAGGCGGGTATTCCACATGTCGCCATGGAGCGGCGCCTGGACGAAGACGATTGAGGCGCAAGTCGCCCGGCTGAAAGTCTAAGTCGCGCCGAAGGAGAACTCCCGTTCCCCCGCCGGCACACCTCCCGGTCCGAACGTCCACTCGCTGAATCGTACGGTCCGATCGGCTCCGATTGCAAGCGCGGTCGTCGAGCGGGTTCCGTAGGTTTCGGAGACGACGAACGCCGCGGAGAGCATGCGCTCGCGTTCCAGGCCCACGCCAGTGTCCGGAAGTGCCGCGTCGGGCGCGACCCCGCGGTCCGCGAGAATGCGACGGATGGCATCCGCATCCAAAGGCTCCCGAATCGCCGCATCGAACCGCGGCTTGAGCTCGGAAACCTTGGGCCACGGCGTGTCGAGAAGGTGATTGCTCAGGCCATAGGTTCCCGGACCAAGCGCGCGCACCTCGCCGTCACGGTTGGAGAAATAGAAGAGCCCGGTTGCGTCGGCGACGAAGAGGTTGAAGCCGTTGTATTCGTCTGCACGCCGACCGACGCTTTCGAGATACTGCTCCGCCGGACTGTCTCCGCGCAGAAACGCGCTGGTGAGCTCGCCGCGCGATCGCGCGCGGGGCTGCATGCTGCTCAGATCGCGAAAGTTCGTGACCGCGGCGAATCGGAGGTCGCGGGTGATCCCGAGCCACGTTCCCGAGGCCTGAAGGTCCCGCCCTGCGAGTACTTTGGGAGCGTCGTGCCAGAAGTCGGCCGGTGCGGTTGGACGTTCGTAGAATTCGTCGCGATTGGCGCCCACGACGAGCGGATACTCAGGGTGAGTCCGGTAGGAAATGAGGATCAGGCACATCTACGCTGCAATGAACCGTTCGGTGTGGCGACCGTCGCTACCGGCAAGGAGCGACGAAAATCCGTGGCGCGTCAGGGCCGCCTCCAGCGCGTGCTCGAACGGGTCGATGTCGGATACCGGCTCGTAGATCTCCATCCAGGTCGTCGGGTCGTCGCGTCGCCTCAAGAGGCGTCCTTGCACGCCGGTCGCCGCGAAAACGTCCGCCTGGATCGCTCTCACGCGTTGCCGCACGGCGGAATCCCGGACACCCGCCAGGCGGTAATAGACAAAAAAAGAGACGCTCACACGATCCCGTAGGGGAGGGGGCGTAGCTCGAGGAGGGGCCCGTCCGGCGCACGCAGGTGCAAGTCGCCGGCGCCGGCGGATGCGCTCTGCAGCACGGCGAGCACATCACAGCCGCCTTCGGGAGAGGGCGCCGAATTCAAAACGATGCCGCCGCCCGATTCCCCGCCGCCACTGCCCACAACTTGATCGCCGGCACGCGCCTCGCCGCAAGCAACGTGGGCGAGGTACATACGTCGCTTCACCGTTCCGCGGTACTGCGTGCGCGCGATGATTTCCTGGCCGGTGTAGCAGCCCTTGCGAAAGTTGATGCCGCCGATTAGCTCGAGGTTCGTCATCTGGGGGATGAACTGGTCTTGCGTCGGGCTCGTGACGAGCGGCATGCCAGCGATGATGTCGAGCCACTGCCACGCTGCCGTTCCGACTGGAACGAGCGCTTTGGCAAGCTGCCCCCAGAGCGCCTGCGCGTCTTCCGATCGCGCAGCGACGAGAAAGCGTTCTCCGAGCAGCCGGATCGCGGTACCGCCGCCCGCGCTCACTAGACTCATGGATTCCTTGGGCGCGGCGCCCATCGCTTGTTGCAGCGCGCGTGTTCCCGCGGCGCCGGCGACACCGAGCAGAACGAAGTCCGGAGCGAGCGCGACGATCTTCACCTTCGAGCGGAGAACAAACATCTGCAGTCGCTTTTGGACAGCGGCCGCGACGTCGGCTGCAAGCGCCATCCGGAGTTCGTCCTCATCGCGCCAGAGCAGAAAGTTCGCGAGCATCCGGCCCTGCGGCGTGCAGTAGCAACCGTGCGCGCCGTGGGAGGAATCGAGTCCCTGCACGTCGCAGCTCAACTGTCCCTGCAGGAACTCAACTGCGTCCACGCCTGAAAACCCAAGGGTTGCGAGATGAGCGAGCGGGGCGATCACGTTTCCCGACTGCGCACTGCGGAGCTCCCCCTCGGGATCGCCGAAATCGATGGTCGAGGGCGGTGAGACGCGCGCACCGCGCGATGCAAGGAATTCCAGCCAGCCCGTTGTCATCTTGGTATTTCTGCGGAACTTCCGCCCATCCGGCGGCGGGATGCAGCGCGCTGCGCTGCGCAGATGGCTATTATATCGGCGCCGCCATCAGGTTTCGCGGCATTGGCTTCGTAAAGGATGGTCAAAGCATTCATCGGGCTGCTCGTTGCAGCGATTCTACTGGCCGCCGCCGGCGCCGGGTGGATGGCATGGTTCGCGCATCGGCCGCTTGTTTTGCGTGAAAGTCCACTCGAGTTCACGGTCCAGCCGCGCAGTACACTGACCCGTGCGGCGGGCGACATCGCCCAATCCGGCGTAGGGATGTCTCCGTGGCAATTCACGCTGCTCGCGCGCGCGCTGGGCAAGGACAAGACCGTCAAGGCCGGCACGTACACCGTGGAGACTGGTATCACGCCGCTCGGTCTGCTCGAAAAGCTTGCACGGGGCGAAGTCGTGCAGGTGGATATCGCGTTTGGGGAGGGCTGGACGTTCAGACAGATTCGCGATGCAATCGATGAACATCCGGATTTACGGCACGAGACGCGCGGCCTGCCCGATGCGGAGATCATGCGTCGGCTCGGCGCACCCGACATCCCTGCCGAAGGCCGGTTCTTCCCCGACACATACCATTTCGCCAAGGGTGCGTCTGATCTGGAGATCCTGCGCACTGCGTATCGCACGATGCAGCGCCACCTGGAGTCAGCATGGGCTTCCCGTAAGGACGACATTCCCCTGGCTAGTCCGCAAGAGGCGCTCATTTTGGCTTCGATCGTGGAAAAGGAGACGGGCCACTCCATGGATCGCGCGACGGTAGCTGCGGTTTTCCTGAATCGGCTGCGGGCCGGGATGAAACTTCAGGCCGATCCGACAGTGATCTACGGAATGGGCGAGAAATTCGACGGGAACCTGCGGCGGCAGGATCTCGAAACCGACACGCCCTATAACACGTACACCCGCGCCGGGTTACCCCCGACTCCGATCGCGAGTCCCGGGCTCGCTTCCCTCCAGGCAATCGTCAATCCCGCCGAAAGCGACGCTCTCTATTTTGTCGCGCGCGGCGACGGCTCGAGCCATTTCTCGCGCACGCTCGATGAGCACAACCGGGCCGTGACAAAATATCAGCTGCGCGGACGCGGAAAGTCCCCGGCCGCGGAGAAGTAATCGCGGGGCGACAAGCGGCATGCGCGGGAAATTCATTACCCTGGAAGGCATGGACGGTGCTGGCAAGAGCAGCCATGTCGAGTGGATCGCCGACTGGCTCCGGGCGCGGGGTCATCGTGTACTCGTGACGCGGGAGCCGGGCGGGACGCCGCTCGGGGAGCAGCTTCGCGCGCTGGTATTGAACGAGCCGATGGATCTTCGCACCGAGGCGCTGCTGGTCTTCGCGGCGCGCCAGGAGCACTTGGTCAAGCGTATTCGGCCGGCGCTCGATGCCGGCGAATGGGTCCTTTCGGACCGATTCACCGACGCCACGTACGCGTACCAGGGGGGCGGGCGCAGGCTGTCCACGCGCGCGCTGGAAGATCTCGAGCAATGGGTCCACGGGGATTTCCAGCCTGACGTGACGTTGTATTTCGACCTATCGGTCGAGGTGGCCCGGGCCCGTTTGGCGGCCATGGAGTCCAGTCCGGATAGATTCGAGCGGGAGGACGTGGGCTTCTTCGAACGGGTGCGGTCTGCCTATCTGGAACGTGCCCGGCGCAATCCGGATCGGATTCACGTGATTGACGCATCCGCGAGCCTTGACGAAGTTAAGAAATCAGTAGAAGATGTTCTTATAGATGCCTGTTAAGAAAGCCATTCTTCCCTGGTTCATAGAGACATGGTCGAGGCTGATGGAACGGCGCGACACGCTTCCCCATGCGCTCCTGATCCAGGGACGCCCAGGCCTCGGCAAGACGCATTTGGCGCTGGGTTTTGCGAAACGGCTCCTTTGCGAAGTGGCGCAGGGTCCGGAACTCGCGTGCGGGGCCTGTCCACCATGCGGCTGGTTCGAGCGGGGAAATCACCCTGATTTTCGGCTGGTGCAACCCGACGCGCTGATCGCCTCGTCGGGGCGCGAGGGCGCGGATCGCAGCGAGGGCGGCGAAGCGTCGACCAGCAAGCAGATTCGGATCGACCAAGTCCGTGATTTGCAGGCTTTTCTCCGTATCGGGACGCATCGGGGCGGCCTGCGAGTGGCACTGATCCGACCGGCCGAAGCCATGAACCCCTCGACGGCAAACGCGCTGCTCAAGAGCCTCGAGGAGCCTCCGCCCGCGACGCTCATGCTGCTCGTATCCAGCGATCCCCAGCGCCTTCTTCCTACGGTTCGCAGTCGTTGCCAGGGCGTGCCCGTCCCGGTCCCGGATAAGCGCGTTGCGTCGGAATGGCTGGCCTCTCAGGGGATCGCAAACGCCGAAGCGGCGCTAGGCTTCGCCGGTGGCGCGCCCCTCGCCGCCATGGAGCAGGCGGATCGCGCCGATGAACGAGCAGTCCTAGTTGGGCTGCTGGCTACCCCGGGACTCGACCCCGTGCGGGGCGCGGAGCAGCTTCTGGGGACGGCGCTCCCGGACGTCGTGATCTGGATTCAGAAGTGGGTCTATGACCTGGCGCGCGTGCGGGCGGGCGGCGACCCGCGTTATCATCCCGGCGCGTCAGAGAAAATTGCAGGGCTGGCGGGCCGCGCTGACCCAATCCGTTTGACTCGACTGGCGAATCGGATTGCCGAAGCAAGGGCCGTGGCTCAGCATCCGCTGAACCCGAAACTGTTTCTTGAGGACTTGCTGATGCAATACCGCAAGCTGTCCGGAGCGCCGGATGGCGGATGATGCCAGCAAGGGCGGGTTGCGCCCCAGCGTTCTGTCGCTGACCATCAGCCAGCGCTCGGCACTTTACGCCGCGTACATTCCGCAGCTCAAGCGCGGGGGGTTGTTCATCCCGACGACGAAGCGTTATCGGCTCGGCGACGACGTGTTCATGATATTGAGCATCATGAACGACCCGAACAAGCTGCCCGTCGCCGGCAAGGTCGTGTGGATCACTCCGCCCAACTGCCAGGGCAGCAAGACGCAGGGCGTCGGCGTGCACTTCACGGATGACGAAAGCGGGCATGCCGCCCGGCGTCGCATCGAGTCCTTGCTGAGTGGGCTGCTGCAATCTTCCCGAACGACGCACACGTACTAGCCGCGGATGTAGGCGACTCGGGTTCCGGCAGCGGATCCGGTCCGCAGACTCAAGGCCCGCGCTGCTGATATGGCCTCCACGCTCGTCGATTCCCATTGCCATCTCGATTTCGAGGACTTCCGCGGACGCATACCCGAGGTTCTCGCGGAGATGCAGAGCGCCGGGGTGTCGCACGCGCTCTGCGTGAGCGTCACGCTGGAAGACTTCCCTGCGGTGCTTGCGCTCGCACAAGCGCATCCGAATCTCTTTGCCTCGGTCGGCGTGCACCCGGACTATCCTGACGCGGGCGCGGTTTCCCCCCAGGATCTCGTCCGGCTCGCCGAGGACCCGAAGATCGTCGCAATCGGAGAAACCGGGCTGGATTACTATCGCCTGCAAGGGGATCTCGACTGGCAGCGCGAGCGATTCCGTGCCCACATCCGCGCGGCGCGGGAATGCGGCAAGCCGCTGATCATCCACACTCGCGCTGCCGCGGACGACACGATTCGAATCATGCGGGAGGAGGGTGCGCGTGAAGCAGGGGGAGTGATGCACTGTTTTACCGAGAGTCGGGAGGTTGCCGACGCGGCGGTGGATCTGGGATTCCATATCTCGTTCTCGGGGATTCTGACCTTCCGGAATGCCGCAGACCTGCGCGACGTGGCCCGGGGGGTGCCCCTGGAGCGCATCCTGGTCGAAACTGACTCGCCGTACCTCGCTCCGACCCCATATCGCGGAAAGCGCAATCAGCCCGCCTACGTGCGGTACGTTGCCGAAGAACTCGCCCGTGTGCGCCAGATGACCTTTGAGGAGGTCGCAGACGCCACTTCCGGTAATTTTTTCAAGCTGTTCTCGATCGAAAATGATGTTATGAGTGAATAATAATGCGTAAATATTTGTTGTATATACCTTTACTGGCCATGCTTTCCCCCCTTTCCGGGTTCGCTCAACCGACGCTGGACGACCTGTTCAAGTCCGTTCGGCTCGGCGATACGTCCGGCGTCGAGGCCCTTTTGGACCGGGGCATGGACGTGAATTCCACCGATCCAGCAGGAAACTCGATCCTGATGGAAGCAGCCCGGGAAGGAAAACCCGAGGTCGTGAACCTGTTGATATCGCGGAAGGTTCGGGTCAATGCCCAAAATGCCGCGGGCGATACGGCAATCATGATCGCGGCGCTTACGGGCCGCTACGTAATCGTTCAGACGCTCCGCAAGGCCGGCGCGAAGATCGATCAGCCCGGCTGGACGCCGCTCCATTACGCGGCCTTCGGGGGCCACGTCCGAATCTGCGAGTATCTGATCAACGAAGGGGCACCGATCAACGCCCCCTCAGCGAATGGCACGACGCCCCTCATGATGGCCGCACGGGAGGGCCAGGCGGAAGCTGTAAAGCTCCTACTGGACGCGCACGCCGATCCCAATGCCAAGACCGATACAGGGCGAACGGCGCTTCAGTGGGCGAACGGGTCGGGTAACGCGGAGATCGTGACGCTCTTGAAGGCCGCCGGGGCGAAGGAATAGAACGCTGGTCCGGGAAACTGGGAGTGAGGGCCAGAGGATAGATTTGACATAATACACATTATACGCATAGACCCCGACGCGGCGTGCTGGGCGCTATGAGCCTCCCAGGGAGTTATTGCCAGCTGTCCTTTGGCGGGATCGGCAAAGGAAGGACGGGAATGCCTTCCTCGAGAAGCGCCTCGGTTTCGGCCGGTGTCGCCTGACCGCGAATGCTTCGATGCGATGCTTGTCCCTGGTGGATCTTGCGCGCCTCCTCGGCGAAGCGCGTTCCGACGTCTTCGCTGGTGACCAGCACGTGATCGATGAACGCCGCGAGCGTCATCTGCTGCTGCTGCGGCGCCGGAATGGCGGCGTCCTTTTGCTGCTCTTTCGCGGTCGGGGACTTCGCCGCGGGAGGCTGCGTCGCGGGCGCCACCTGCGGGCGTTTGATCCGTGCTGAGGGAACCCTCTGGACCATCGGATCGGCGCACACCGGGCAAGTGATCTCGCCGACCGCGTGCTGACGATCGAAAGCCTCGGGGGATGCAAACCACCCCTCGAATCGGTGGAGCTGACTGCACTGCATTTCGAACACGATCACGATGTGGCTTCGATCGGCATTTACCCGATAAGTCGATTCTAGCGCAGCATCGGGCATCGACCGTGCGAGAGATCACCATCTTTCAGCGGATCAGGGCCTTACGGCGATATATTAATGTTACGCTGCGACCCTACCTGGAAGTTGCACTATGCGCGTTGTCCGACTCCCCATAGCCTCCCTGTTGCTCGCTCTGACCCTCACCTGCCCCGCTGCAGCGCGTGCGCAGTCCGACGGAATGTTCGACTGCATCATCGAGGCGCGTCAGATGGTGGAGATCCGCAGCCCGGTCGAAGGGCTCATCGAGAAGATCCACGTCGAGCGCGGCGATACCGTCGAGCGCGGCCAGGTGGTCGTGACGCTCGAGGGCGGGCCGGAGCGGGCTGCTCTGGCGGTCGCCAGATCGCGGGCCGAGCAGGCCGGCGCGGTCAAAGCCGCGGAGGCGAGACTTGCGCTCGCGCAGCGCAAGGAGAGCCGCGCCGAGGAGCTCAGCCGCCAGAACTTCGTCTCGTCCAATGCCCTCGAAGAGGCGCGCACCGAGCGGATGCTGGCCGAATCGGAGCTGAAAGTGGCGCGCGAAAGCCAGCGGCTCGCCGAACTCGAAGTCCGGCGGGCCACCGAGGCGCTCAATCTGCGCACCATACGCAGCCCCATCGGCGGCGTGGTCGTCGAGCGCAACATGAAAACGGGCGAGCTCGCGAGCACGAATGTGAAGGAGCCGATCATGCGGCTCGCGGAGATCGATCCGCTCAATGTCGAAGTGATCATTCCCGCGAGCCTGTACGGCACGGTCAAGATTGGCGACCACGCGGACGTGATGCCGGAGACCCCCAAAGGGGTTTTCGATGCGATGGTGGTGGTCGTCGACAAGGTCATCAACGCGGCCAGCGGCACGTTCGGCGTACGGCTCGAACTCCCCAACCCCAAGCAGGAGCTCCCTGCCGGGGCACGCTGCAAAGTACGGTTCTTTACGCCTGCTTCGCCGGCGACTGCCGCGTCGCCACGACCGAACCGCTAGGCGCCGGGCATTCCGGCAAGCTGTCGCCTCTCTACTCGCCGCGTCCCGAGAAGGCGAGCATGTCTCCGCGCTGCTCGTCGATTCGCAGCAAATCCTTGCGCAGCCGCGCGTGACTGTATTCTGCGCGCTGCTGGGCGGTTCTGAGAAGCGTTCGCAGCAACGCTTGTCCCAGCCGACGACTCGCGATTCCGCGATGTCGGGTCGCCCAGCGCGCGGCTGGACCGAGATATGAACGCAGCAGCTCGTCCTCTGCGGAGACGATTGCCTCGAACGACCCCGGGTCGCCCTGGCGCGCACCTCGACCGAACAACTGGCGGTCGATGCGACGCGATTCGTGCAGCTCGCTGGCGATGACATGCAATCCACCCAGCTCGACCACGCCCTTTCCCAGCGCAATGTCGGTCCCGCGTCCGGCCATGTTGGTCGCGACCGTCACGCGCCCCTTCTGTCCGGCCTGTGCCACCACCTCGGCCTCTTCCTTGTCCTGGCGTGCATTGAGCAGGCGATGGCTGACGCCATGCGTGGTCAGGATCGCACTGAGCAGCTCGGAGGCGGCAAGCGATCGCGTACCGACCAAAACCGGCCGCCCCTGCAGATGCAGTTCGCGAACGCGCCGCGCAATGGCGTTCCATTTTTCGCGTTCGCTCGCGTAGACGCGCTCGCCGAGATCGCGCCGCTGCACCGGCCGGTTGGTCGGCACTCGCACGACCGGTAGTCGGTAAACGGACCAGAGCTCGCTCGCGATCTCGCTTGCGGTGCCGGTCATCCCGGCGAGGTGGAGATACCGCTGGAAGAACCGCTGATAGGTCATCCGGGCAAGCGACGATTGCTGATCGGTGATCTCGCAACCCTCCTTCGTCTCGACCATCTGGTGCAGCCCGAGCTCCCAGGAGCGGTCCGGGAGCACCCGCCCGGTGTACTCGTCGATGATCTGAATCTTCCCCTCATGCACCATGTAGTGCTTGTCGCGCTCGAAGAGATGCAGCGCCGAAAGCGCCCTGCCCACGAGCTCCTCGCGCCGCCTGCGGCCGCTCCACACGCCTGGCAGGGCGACTGCCCATTCATCGAGCGCTGCACGGCCGGCGTCGGTGAGGTGCGCCTGCCGCTCGCGGGTATCGAGCGAGAAATGCGCGCCGGGCTCCAGTCGTTTCGCCAGCCCCAGGGCCCCCTCGTACATCTCGCGCGCCCCACCGGAATCGCCCCGGCCCGCGATGACGAGCGGAGTGCGCGCCTCGTCGACGAGGACGCTATCGGCCTCGTCGACGATCGCAAAATAGAGCCCCCGGAGCACGAGCTGCGCCGAGCGGGTCTCCGTTCCTGCGATCTTCTCGACCTGCAGCTGGACGCGGTTGGGATTCGACCCGAGCGCGATCCGGTCGCGCAGGTAATCGAAGGTGAGCTCCTTGTTGGTGCAGTACGCGATGTCGCAGCCATAGGCCGCGCGGCGGCTCGTCGGGTCGCCACCGTGCACCACGACGCCCACGGTGAGCCCGAGAGCGGTGTAGACAGGCCGCATGAGCTCCGCGTCCCGCGCGGTAAGGTAGTCGTTGACCGTGATGACGTGGACCGGGAAACCCGCCAGCGCCGCCGTGCATGCCGGAAGTGTCGCCGTGAGGGTCTTGCCCTCGCCCGTCTCCATCTCGGCGATCATTCCGTTCAGAAGTATCCATCCGCCGCGGATCTGGCAATCGAAATGACGCATGCCGATCGTCTGGCCAGCCACCTCCCGGACGAGCGCGAAACTCGCGGCAACCAGCTCGTCCCGCATGCCTTCCCGGCGCAACGTCGCCTTGAGGCGGTCGGCCGCCCGGCGCAGCTCGTTCAGCCCCCTGCCCTTCAGTTCCTGGGCGGCGCGATCGACCATGTCCACGATCGGCGTGCGCGTCACCCGGCGCACGGCAAGCGATCGCTCGATCGGCGCGGTCAGTCGTTGGGCTGCCCGGTCGAGCCAGCCGAGGCGATCGACGTGCTGCTCAGGGTACGCGGCCAGCGGCGAGGCGCTGGCGAGGGTCAGATCAGCGGCGCTTGGCACCAGGCCTCGTCACAGGCGCGCGTCAGACGTTGAAGCGCGAGAGGAACAGCTGGCGCGCTTCACGGTACCACTGGAACCCGATCGGCTCCCACCCGTGATGGAATCGGACGTATGCCCGGCCGCCCACATGCGGCGTGCGCTCCTCGGGCGGCAGCTTGAGTTCGATCTCGAAGAACTTCTGCAGCGTCTTCTGACCGGAAGAGTCACTCGGGTCCACCGCGAGCGGCCCGCCTCCGGTCGAACCGAGCGCCGGGCTCGGGAGGCGTTCGCTTGCGCCCGGCACGAGGCGCACGATCTCCGCGTTCGCAGGCGATCCGACGCGTTCCGCGAGGCGGACGTCGACGCTCCGCGTCTCGCCTCGCACGAGGTCGACATCCTCGAGCGGCAGCACGGCCCGGATCGTCACGGTATCGAGGTTCACGACGTGCGCCACGAGCTGGCCCTTGCGCAGATAGCGGCCCCGCATGTCGACGGCGCGCGGCAGTACGAACCGACCCTCGGCCTTCGCGGTCACCACGAGCTCCTCGGAGCGCTCCTTGGCGCGCGCCAGCTTGGAACGGACGTAAGCCATCTCCTCGTCGAGGATCTGCGCCTTGACCCGATCGGTCACCACCTGTTCCCGATGGCGCGCCCGGAGTTCCTGCAGGCGCGCCTCGAGCACGCGGACTTCGGTCGCGATGTCGTGATCGTAGATCTCGAGAAGGGGATCGCCCTTCTTCACCCAGTCGCCCGGTCTGGGAATCACCTTTTGCACGAATCCGTCCGCGCCTGCGCGAACGAGCCCCTCGTCGGGCACCCAGACGACGCCCTCCGTCATGGTCCTGAGCGGTACGGGGACCGCGAAGATGAGGGCGAGCAGGCCGCCGACGACCAGGCCGGTCGCGACGACCGCCCGGGACCGCACGCGCCGGATCCGCGGACTGTTCAGGAGGTATTCGACGATCTTGAACGCCGGGATCACGAACCACACGGTCGTCGTCATCACCGCGAAGATCATGCCCAGCAGGAAGGAGATCTCCCCGACGTAGACGAGGATCGCGAGCACGACGAGGATGCGGTAGATGAAAGACGTGACCGAGAATCCCACGAACCAGAACCGCTCCCCGCGGGTGGAGATCGGCGGCTCGGCGTCGCGCTGTCCGAAGAGGTGGCGCTCTGCAAGGTACGCGAGATACTGGTTCGCGCGCGTGCGCAGGTTCGGGATCTCCAGGAAATCCATCAGCATGTAGTAGCCGTCGAACCGCAGCAGCGGGTTCGCGTTGAACATGACCGTGGAGATTCCCGCGATAAGCATCGTGTTGTAGGCGATCGAGCGTGTCATGCCCGGCTCGGCATTCACCCAGATCGCCAAGGCAATCGCGGCGATCACGAGCTCCACGGCCATGCCGGCGCCACCGACCACGACCCGCTGCCACTTGCTGCGGAATGCCCAGGCCGCCGAAGCGTCGACGTATGGAACCGGCGTCAGCACGAGAATCATCACCCCCATCTCGTGGACTTCGCCGCCGAACGCCTTGACCGCAAAACCGTGACCGAGCTCGTGCAGCGCCTTGATGAGCGGAAACAGCAGCCAGATCATGAGCAGGTTCCGCGGCGCGAGCAGCTGATCGAGCGTGCTGTGACCGAGCTCGCTCCAGTGGCTGCCCGCGACCAGGATCGCGGTCCCGACCACCAGCAGCCACAGGACGAAGCCGATCTTGGTGAAGAACGGCGCGACGATCCCGACGAAGCGCGCCAGAAATCGCTCGGGATCGATGAGCGGAATCTGCCAAGCGAACACGCTCATGACCTTCTGCTGCCATTTCTTCTGGCGCAGCCGCTCGCGACGACGGAACATCTCGTGCGTGTCGGGTGGCACGTCGCACTGCAGGACGTCGGCCGCATGGAGCTGCGCGAGCAGCTGAATGAACTCGTCCTGGCTGATGGCGTCGTCGCCGAGCTTGTGCAGGGCGATATCCCAGATGTCCTGGATGGGGCGCTTCCCGTCCATCATCCCCAGAATGAAGTAGGCCGCAGGGGAAAAGCGGTGATAGCGCTCTGAAGCGGGATCCTGGAGGACGTACCAGGTCTCTCCGCGATACTCCTGGCGATGGATCTGCGCATGGGCACGCAGCGACGGCGTCAGCTTGGCAACGCGGTACCAGGAGGGACTGAACAGGGACTGGGACATGCCGTCAGCAGGCTCGAGGACCTGTTACGGGAGCCAGCGCCACGCGGCGAGCCGCAGCCAGTTCACGATCTCGCGCGACCAGATCCAGAGGTAGCGCGCATCCTCGATCTCGATCTTGCCCACGCCCTGCATGCCGGGACGCAGGTGAAACGAGTTCTGGGCGAGCTCCGCCTCGACGCGGAACGTATTGCGCCCATCCTTCGGGTCCGAGACGGGCGTGACCTGCTGGACGGTAAAGCCGACCGGGTCCTGCGAGAAGGCGCCGAGCAGCAACGTGCCCCGTTGCCCGGCCTTGACGTAGGCGACGTCGCGCTCGTCCACGTGGAGGACCACCCGGAACGAGCTGAGCGGCGCGACTTCGAACAGCACTTTCCCCTTCTCCACGGGGGCGCCGAGCTGCTGAGTCAGATCGCCCGAGACGACGATTCCGTCGAACGGCGCCGAAACCGTGGTGCGCTCGAGTTGGTCCGCGACGCGCTCCGCCTGGGCCCGTGCCTGCTCGAGCTGTGCCGTCACGATCTGCACCTGCGCGGGATTGCGATCCGCCATCGCCTGGCGGAACTGCTTGGAATACTCTTCCTGCTGCGCCATCCACTTCAAACGCTCGAGACGCAGCTCGCGATCGTCGAGCCGGGCAAGCACGGCGCCCTGCTTGACCACGTCGCCCGCGCGTGCGGGCGCCTCCCTGATGTAACCGTCGAACGGCGCGACGGCTGCCTGCTGCACGAGCGGCTCGAGTGTCGTCGTGGCGGCTACGCGGAACGTGCCCTTCCCGATCGCCATGAATCCGACAAGCAGGGTGAGCACAATAGCGCTGAGCTTCAGCGCGGCGTGGCGAGGTCCGAAGAGCTTGCGAACCGTATCGCCCGTCTTTTCGATGGCGCGTCCGACCAGCCATTGATCCTCGCGCCGATGGGTGTCGAGCATCGGGCCGGCAAGGCCCGCCACCGCCTCGCAGATCTCGATCGTCTCCGGTTCGAACGGGCGCTGCGCGGGTCGCTCCAGGGTGATTGCGCCAATCGACTTGCCGCTCGATGTGAGCGGAACCGTGACGCATGCGGCTGTTCCGTACCCCTGATTCAGCGCCTCGTGCGCGCGCGAGACTGCGGGCGTTCCCCGCCCGACCTGCGGGAAAGTGACGGTCGTCGCCTGGTCGATCGCCTCTTCCATCGCGGCCGCAACCGCCCGCATGAGGTTCGTGCGCTCCTTGAACTGCGCGCTGTGCGAGACCGCATCGATGCGCAGCCGCCGGCCATGATAGAGCCCGATGCTCACGCGGTCGCATCGCAGGCGCGTTGCAAGCTCGTTCGCGACCGCCATGGCAGCCGCACCGAATCGCTCCTGCACAGCTCCGGCAGCCACGATCTCGAGGACCGACTGGAGGCGCTCGCGCCGCGCATTGACCTTTGCGACAGCGTCACGCGTAAACAGCAGCTCCAGCCCTGCAGCGCCCCAGTGCAGCTGGCGTAGCGCCGCTTGCAGATCTGCCTCCGGGCGCGACGAGAGGTCCAGCACCACTACGCCCTGCAGCATCCCCACTGCCTCGATCGGATAGGCCACGCACTCGCCCCCGATACTGTCGCCGCCAGCCGGCCGCGGTGTCGTGAAGGCGCGCCGTTCGGCCAGCGCACGCTGCGCCACGGGCGTCAGATAGCGCATGTCGCGGCGCACGTCAGGCCACACCGCGGCGGGGGCGTAGTTGCCGTCGCGTTCGACGCGCAGCAGGACCAGCCCGCCGACCACGCCGGGAATCAAGCGGCACTGAATTGCAAGCCAGCTCTGCGTGAAGACCTGCGAGTCACTGGAACCCGCGAGTCCGGCCCATAGCGCAGAATCCTGGCCGCCGCTAGCCGGCCGGGCAGGCGGCGCGGTTCTGGTGATGCCGCCTGATGCGGACTCGTCCAAAGCAGGGGTGGACATATTGGGCCGAAGGGACAGTTGGCGCGAAGCTCGCTGCGTACGCGAGCTACTGCTTCAATTCGCCGTAGCGGGACTCATACTCACCGACCAGCTTGTTCAGAAGCTGGGACAGGCGCTTCGCGGCGAAGGGCGAGAGCACGATCCGGTGCGAAAGCTCGATCTCCATGTCCTGCGGCTGGCGCTCCCAGTCGTGGCTTACGCCGAAATTGAGCACTACTTCCTCGCGCGTGCTGGACGCGTTGCAGAAGTTCGCATAGGAGCTCTTGACGTTGTCCGTCTTCCAGCGCACGCGTGCGCCGGTGGCTGCCTGGGGTGTGGCACTTGCCTGCTGGCGCGGCGCGGCCTTGGTGCTGTCTTCGCTTGCGGCTTTGGTCGCCATTCTGATCTCTCCTTGTGGGCGTCTTGACAGCGCTGGAGGTTGCACGTTGAGGGGCCGCCCGATCGCCCGCTATGGTAGCGATCTGACGTGGCTTTCCGCAACGGAAATAAGCGCTTGCAGAGGAATTTTGAGACGCATTGCACGGTGCGAGCGGCGGCCCGCCCGCGTCATGCGGAGGAGTTGGCAATTTCGTGTCGCGCGGGGATCAGGAAGGCTTTCGTGCAGGGCGACCATTGCGGCCTGCGAGCAATCGAACGGCCCGCACGAGATGGTGGTGCCCGGAGCAGGAATCGAACCTGCACGCCCTTGCGGGCTAGGGATTTTAAGTCCCTTGCGTCTACCAGTTTCGCCACCCGGGCAGTCGTGATCCGAGCGTCGCGCGACCCGAGCGGCGCGTCAACCGCTACATGAATGCCCCATTGCGATTCAATAGCAGCCTCTCGATGCGTCGCACGCGGACCGGTCAGGGGTGGAACTGGAGGCGGGGGTCGGAATCGAACCGGCGTCCACGGCTTTGCAGGCCGCTGCATGACCACTCTGCCACCCCGCCGCGGGTGCCCTGCGCCGGGGTCGGAGATTCCCGACCGAAGGACAGGCCCTGGAAAACGAAAAGGGAAAGCGCGCTGCGCTTTCCCTCCGGAGGCTCTGCGGCGAGCATGTCACGCAGAGCTTCCTTGATGAATCTGGAGCGGGAAACGAGTCTCGAACTCGCGACCTCAACCTTGGCAAGGTTGCGCTCTACCAACTGAGCTATTCCCGCGTTGCGGCTGAGAATTATACCGTCCGGGGCGCAAGACGTGTCAACGGATCAGGGGTCCTGGAAGGCTCGAGGGCTCGCCAGCTTCAGGTAATAGAACATGGATGCGATGGTCATGACCGCCGCCAGGTAGATGAGCCATGTCCCGACCCGGAAGGGCTGGAACCAGCCTCCGATCGGATCGAAATAGAGCAGCATCGGGATCGCGACCATCTGCGAGGTGGTCTTGATCTTCCCGAGATAATTGACCGCCACGCTTTTCGCCTCGCCCACTTTCGCCATCCATTCTCGTAATGCCGAGATGGCGATCTCGCGGCCCACGATTACGACGGCGATGAGCGCATTCACCCGGTTGAGTTCCACGAGGATCATGAGCGCTGCGGCGACCATCAGCTTGTCCGCCACCGGATCGAGAAACGCGCCGAACGCGGACTGCTGGTTCAAGCGACGCGCCAGATACCCGTCGAGCCAGTCCGTGATGGCCGCGGCGATGAATAGTACCGTCGCGGTCATGTTGCGCTCCGCCATGGTCATCCATTGCTCCGGCACGTAATAGATTGCGATGAGCAGCGGAATCGCGATGATCCGCAGCCAGGTTAGGAAATTCGGCACGTTCATGCGCATGGCGCGACTCTCACGGCAGGAGGTCAGTGCAATTCACGATAGATCCGCTCGGCGAGTATTCGGCTGATGCCTTCCACCTGCGAGATTTCCTCGACGCTCGCTGCGGTGACGCCACGCAGCCCGCCGAATCGCTCGAGCAGTTGCCGGCGGCGCTTCGCTCCCACGCCTGGAATTCCTTCTAGCGACGAGGTCACGCGCGATTTTCCGCGGCGGGCGCGATGGCCGGTGATGGCGAACCGATGCGCTTCATCTCGAATCTGCTGGATCAGGTGCAAGCCGGGATGGTCGCCGGTCAGTCGCAGCGTCTTGTCGCTGCCTGCCAGGATCAGCTCCTCCAGGCCCGGCTTGCGCTCGACTCCCTTTGCGACGCCGATCAGATACACGTCCGAGAGTCCCAGCTCGGCGAGCACTTCCTTCGCAACGTTCACCTGTCCCTTTCCGCCGTCGATGA
>JAJDOG010000078.1 GCA_022340285.1 Betaproteobacteria bacterium | reverse complement strand
AGATACACGCACATGAACCAGCCGCTGCGCTTCGGGAAGTACGAGGTCACCGAGGTGCTCGGCAAAGGGGCCATGGGCGTTGTTTACAAGGCGTTCGATCCCAATATCCGTCGCCTCGTCGCCATCAAGACCATCCGCAAGGAAATCATCGACGATGACCGGGCGGGGACGCTCGTCGCCCGGTTCAAGAACGAGGCGCAGGCGGCGGGAAGGCTCTCGCACCCCGGCATCGTCGCCGTGTATGAGTACGGCGAGGACGAAGACGTCGCGTACATCGCGATGGAGTACGTGCAGAGCAATCCGCTCCGCGAATACTTCAATCGCGGCACCCGCTTCGAGGAGCGTGATGCGGTCAGCGTCATGGCGCAACTCCTCGATGCGCTCGAGTACGCGCACGAACAGGGTGTCTGGCACCGCGACATCAAGCCGGCCAACGTCCTGATCATGACCAACGGTCGGCTCAAGGTGGCCGACTTCGGCATCGCCCGGATCGACACGTCGAACCTGACCCAGACCGGCGCGGTGATGGGTACGCCAGGCTATATGGCGCCCGAGCAGTATGCGGGTCAATCGGTCGACTGGCGTGCCGACATCTTCTCCTCCGGCGTGGTGCTGTATCAGCTTCTCACCGGCGCTCGCCCGTTCAGCGGTCGCGCCGAGACCGTTGCCTTCAAGATCTGCTACGAGAACCCGCCCTTGCCGTCGCAACTCGACGCGACACGCGGCTGGGAGCGCTACGATCCCGTGATCTCCAAGGCGCTGGCAAAGGAACCCAAGGATCGGTACCAGACCGCGGCGGAGATGCGGGCCGCAATTCTCGAGGCGTATGCGGCACCGGTCAGTCCGTCGCTGTCCGAGGAAACGATCATCACCGAGCCGACGCAGCCGATCGGCATACACGAACCGAGCAGCCCGTCGCGCTCGCATCCGGACCTGACGCCCGTTTCCGGCGGCGGCTCGGGGGGCGGCAGCACGCCACCACCAACCGGCTGGGACGGGGCGGTGCTCAAGCAGGTGGAAGAGCAACTTGCACGCACTGTCGGCCCCGTTGCCAAGGTGATGGTCAAAAGGGCCGCGCAGCGCACGACTGACCTCGAAAAGCTGTACACGCTGATCTCCGAAGCGCTGCCATCTCCCGAAGAGCGCAACGCCTTTCTGGCGAATCGACCGAAGCGCTCGGCCACGAACCCGGGGGGCACGCTCTCGGCGACACGTACCGCTGCGACGCGGACCAGTGCGACGCGCGTCGGGGGGACGCGTACGGCTGCCACCGTCGCCCTCACCCCCGAGGCGGTCGACGAGGCGGCGCGCGCATTGACGCCGTATCTCGGCCCCATCGCAAAGGTCGTCGTCAAGCGCGCGGCTGCCGTGACGCAGAATCGGCAGGAGTTCTATCAGATCCTCGCCGACGAACTCACCACCGAGAAGGACCGCGCCGGATTTCTTCGCGCAGTCGGCGCGGTGATCTGAACTAATCCGCAAGAAATGGAAAGGGCCGGCGCGGATCGCTCCGCTCGGCCCTGATGTCGCTGCAGTCTAGGACGCGCGCGTCAGTGCGTGACCACCCCCGTCGACGGCTGCTTGTCGTCGCCGCCCTTCGACGCGGCAACGGCCGCACCCGCCTCGCCGTCCTTCGCCACGTCCGGCATGTGGGTGAGTGCCACTTCGAGCACCTTGTCGATCCACTTGACCGGGATGATCTCGAGCCGGTTCTTGATGTTCTCCGGAATCTCGGCCAGGTCCTTGACGTTCTCTTCCGGGATCAGAACGGTCTTGATCTCGCCGCGATGCGCCGCAAGGAGCTTCTCCTTGAGCCCGCCGATCGCGAGCACTTCGCCGCGCAGCGTGATCTCGCCCGTCATCGCCACGTCGGCGCGGACCGGCACGCCGGTCAACGCAGACACCATCGACGTGCAGATGCCGATTCCGGCACTCGGCCCGTCCTTGGGCGTGGCGCCCTCCGGAAGGTGAATGTGCAGGTCCCTTTCCTGGAATACCTTCGCATCGATGCCGAGCCGCTCGGCGCGGCTGCGCACCACGGAAAGCGCGGCCTGGATCGACTCCTGCATGACCTCGCCCAGCTTGCCGGTCGTGATCGTCTTTCCCTTGCCGGGCATGACGGCGACCTCGATCGTTAGCAACTCGCCGCCGACTTCCGTCCATGCGAGACCGGTGACCTGGCCGATCTGGTTTTCCTTCTCGGCCATGCCAAAGGTGAACCGACGCACGCCTAGGAACTTGTCCAGGTTGCGTGGCGTCACGGAGAGGCGCTTCTGCCCGCCCTTGGTCATGAGGCTCTTGATGACCTTGCGGCAGATCTTCGAGATCTCGCGCTCGAGGCTCCGCACTCCGGCCTCGCGGCTGTAGTAGCGGATGATGTCACGCACCGCGCCTTCGGACATCGCGAGCTCCTCGCGCTTCACGCCGTTGTTCTTCATCTGCTTTGGCAGGAGGTAGCGCTGCGCGATGTTGACCTTTTCGTCCTCCGTGTAGCCGGACAGGCGGATGACCTCCATCCTGTCCAGCAGCGCCGGCGGAATGTTGAGCGTATTCGCCGTGGCGACGAACATCACCTCGGAGAGGTCGTACTCAACCTCCACATAGTGATCGACGAAGGTGTGGTTCTGCTCGGGATCCAGCACCTCCAGCAGCGCGGACGACGGATCGCCGCGGAAATCCATTCCCAGCTTGTCCACCTCGTCGAGGAGGAATAGCGGGTTGCGCACGCCCACCTTGACCATGTTCTGGAGGATCTTGCCGGGCATCGATCCGATGTAGGTGCGCCGGTGGCCGCGGATCTCGGCCTCGTCTCGCACGCCACCGAGCGACATCCGCACGAACTTGCGATTCGTCGCACGCGCGATCGACTGGCCGAGCGAGGTCTTTCCGACTCCGGGCGGTCCGACGAGACACAGGATCGGCCCCTTCATCTGCTGCACGCGGCTCTGGACGGCGAGGTATTCGACGATGCGCTCCTTGACCTTCTCCAGCCCGTAGTGATCCTGGTCGAGCACCTTCTCGGCCGCTGCGATGTCCTTGGAGATCTTGCTCCGCTTCTTCCAGGGCAGACCGACCAGCGTGTCGAGGTAGTTGCGGACCACCGTCGCTTCGGCCGACATCGGAGACATCAGCCGCAGCTTCTTGAGCTCGGCCTCGGCCTTGTGGCGGGCGTCCTTGGGCATCCGGGCGCGCTTGATGCGCTTCTCCATCTCTTCGAGGTCGGCGCCCTCCTCGCCCTCGCCGAGCTCTTTCTGGATGGCCTTGACCTGCTCGTTGAGGTAGTACTCGCGCTGGCTCTTCTCCATCTGCCGCTTCACGCGGCCCCGGATGCGCTTCTCGACCTGCAGGATGTCGATTTCCGCCTCGAGCTGCGAGAGCAGGCTCTCGAGCCGCTCACGCGGAGAGAACATCTCGAGAACCTTCTGCTTCTGCTCCAACTTGAGCGGCAGGTGGGCTGCAACGGTATCGGCCAGCCGGCCGGCTTCCTCGATTCCCGCAAGCGAGGTAAGGATTTCGGGTGGAATCTTCTTGTTGAGCTTGACGTACTGGTCGAACTGGCTGATCAGGGCGCGCCGCATCGCCTCGAGCTCGGAGGTGTCCGGGGGGCCTTGCGGAACCGGCACGGCGGTCGCGATGTAATGCGTCCGCTGATCGACGACGTCCTCGATCGTCGCGCGCTGGTTGCCCTCGACGAGCACCTTCACGGTGCCGTCCGGCAGCTTGAGCATCTGCAAGATGTTGGAAATACAGCCGATATTGTAGAGGTCGTCGCCGGCCGGATCGTCCTTGGCCGCGGACCTCTGCGCAACCAGCAAGATGCTCTTGCCGGCCTCCATCGCCACTTCCATCGCCTTGATGGACTTGGGCCGCCCCACGAACAGGGGGATGACCATGTGCGGAAAGACCACCACATCCCGCAGCGGCAGGAGCGGATACTGACCGGAAACGGCTGTGACTTCGTTCTGGCTAGACATGGCGGCACCAATCCATTGGACGACAACCTAAGATATCCGGGCGATCCCCCCGAAAACAAGGTCGCACGGCACGAATCCCACCGATGCGGCCCCTCTCGCTTCCACCGGGAAGCCCTTGGGGTCGGCGCACAATCGGCGCGTTACGCTCCGCCGGCAACCTTGGGCTGATCAGAGTAGATGAGAAGCGGTTTGCCGTCGCCGGAGATGGTCGGCTCGTCGACGACGACCTTGCTGACGTTCTCGAGCGTCGGCAGCTCGAACATGACGTCCAGCAACACCTGCTCGAGAATCGACCGCAGTCCGCGTGCGCCGGTCTTGCGCGCCAGCGCGCGCTCCGCGATCGCGTGCAGCGCCTGGGGCCGCACCTCGAGGTCGACCCCTTCCATCGAGAAGAGCTTTTCGTACTGCTTGATCAGCGCGTTCTTGGGTTCCGTCAGGATCCGGATCAGCGCCTCCTCATCAAGCTCCTCGAGCGTCGCCACCACCGGCAGGCGTCCCACGAACTCCGGGATCAGACCGTACTTGATCAAGTCTTCCGGCTCGACCGTGCGCAGTACCTCGCCCACGTCCTTGCCGCTCGACAGGCTGCGCACCTCGGCGCCGAACCCTATGCCGGTCTTGTCGGTCCGGTTGCGGATGATCTTCTCGAGGCCGTCGAAGGCTCCGCCACAGACGAACAGGATGTTGGTCGTGTCGACCTGCACGAAATCCTGGTTCGGATGCTTGCGCCCGCCCTGTGGCGGCACCGAAGCGATCGTGCCCTCGATCAGCTTCAGCAGCGCCTGCTGCACGCCCTCTCCCGAGACGTCGCGGGTGATCGAGGGGTTGTCGGACTTCCGCGAGATCTTGTCGATCTCGTCGATGTAGACGATGCCCCGCTTCGCCTTGTCGACGTCGTAGTCGCAGTTTTGCAGCAGCTTCTGAATGATGTTCTCGACATCCTCGCCCACGTAGCCCGCTTCGGTCAGCGTGGTCGCATCCGCGATCACGAACGGAACGTTGAGCAGTCTGGCGAGCGTCTGGGCAAGCAGCGTCTTGCCGGACCCCGTGGGACCCACCAGTAGGATATTCGCCTTTGCCAGCTCGACCTCGTCGCTCTTGGAAAGGTGCTTGAGCCGCTTGTAGTGGTTGTAGACCGCGACCGAGAGGATCCGCTTCGCCGGGTCCTGCCCGATCACGTACTCGTCCAGGATGGTGCAGATCTCGCGCGGCGTCGGGAGGTCGGACTTCGCCGTCTTGCCGGACTTGTCGCCGGCGCTTTCCTCGCGGATGATGTCATTGCAGAGCTCGATGCACTCGTCGCAGATGAACACCGAGGGGCCCGCGATGAGCTTCCGCACCTCGTGCTGGCTCTTGCCGCAGAACGAGCAGTACAGAAGCTTTTCGCCGCTCTTGTCCGACATCCTGACGTGCCTCCCTACGCCGCGGCCGCCTCGGTCCGCGAGGTGAGGACGCGGTCGATCAGACCATACTCGCGCGACTCTTCGGCCGATAGGAAATAGTCCCGATCGGTATCGCGGGCAATCCGATCGATCGGCTGCCCGGTGTGCTTTGCCATGATCTCGTTCAGCTTTTCCCGCAGGTAAAGAATCTCCTTGGCGTGGATCTCGATCTCCGACGCCTGGCCCTGGAAGCCGCCCATCGGCTGGTGGATCATCACGCGCGAGTTCGGCAGACAGTAGCGCTTGCCTTTGCTCCCCGCGCACAGCAGCAGGGATCCCATGCTCGCCGCCTGCCCGATGCACAATGTGGACACGTCGGGCTTGATGAACTGCATCGTGTCGTAAATCGCCAGCCCCGAAGAGACTATTCCGCCTGGCGAGTTGATGTAGAAGAAGATGTCCTTATCGGGATTCTCGGACTCGAGGAAGAGCAGCTGCGCGACGATCAGGTTCGCGGTGAGTTCGTTGACCACGCCGACCATGAAGACGACGCGCTCTTTGAGCAGGCGCGAGTAGATGTCGTAGGCGCGCTCGCCCCGGCCGCTCTGCTCGATCACCATCGGAATCAGGCCGAGCCCTTGCGGGTCCTGCCATCCGGAACCGGCCATCGACGTGATACCGGTCATCGCCATCTGCGCCGCGCGCGGATCCCATACGTTCATGATGCTCCACCCATCAACTCGTCGAACGACACGGTCTGATCCTCGACCTTCGCCTGTTTGAGCACCCAATCGAGAACATTCTGCTCCACGGCGAGCCCCTCGAACTCGGCGAGTCGTTCCGGCTGAGAGTAGAACCATTTTACCACCTCGCCCGGCTGCTCATAGCTCTCGGCCTGCTCTTCCACCAGTGCGCGCACCTGCTGCGGCTTCGCTCCGAGATCGTGCTTCCTGATGCACTCGCCCATGATCAGCCCGAGCGCGACCCGGCGACGGGCCTGCTCCTCGAACATCTGCGGACCGATGGGCATGTCCTCGAGCTTGAGGCCGCGCGCCTTCAGGTCCTCGGCCGCCGCGCTGACCAGCCGCTGCGCCTCCATGTCGACGAGACTCTTCGGCAGATCCACCTTCGTCGCATCCAGCAGCGCCTGCATGACATGGGTCTTCAGCCGTGCCCCGAGTCGCTGCTTGACCTCGCGTTCCACGTTTGACTTGATCTCCGCGCGCATTTTGGCGATATCGCCGTCCGCCACGCCCAGCGACTTCGCGAAATCCGCGTCCACCTCGGGAAGCCTGCCGTGCTCGACCTTGTTCACCTTGATCGCGAAGGCTGCCGCTTTGCCGGCGACTTCCTTGCCGTGATAGTCGTCCGGGAACTTGACGGTGATCGTCTTGGATTCGCCGGCCTTCATGCCGATGACGCCTGCCTCGAGATCGGCGAGCATGCGCCCCTCACCCAGGACGAACACGGCATTCTCGCCCTTGCCGCCAGCGAAAGGCTGCCCGTCGATCGTTCCCTCGAAATCGATGGTTACGCGGTCGCCCGCCGCGCCGGCCGTATCGACCACGTCGAACTGCTTGCGCTGCTTGCGCAGCGCCTCGATGGTCTTATCCACCTCGGCGTCGCCCACCGTCAGGGCGGGCCGCTCCACCCGAATCGCGCTCAGATCACCGAGCTGGATCTCGGGATAGATCTCGAACGTGGCGCTGAATTCCAGGTTGCCTTCCTCGCCACTGTCCTTGTGCTCGATGCGGGGATAGCCCGCCACGCGCAGGTTCTGGCCTTGCACGGCATCGGTGAACGCCTTCTCGACGGCGTCGCTGATCACCTCCGAGCGAACCTGCGGACCGTACTGCTGCGCCACGACCTTCAGGGGCACCTTCCCGGGCCGAAAGCCGGCCATCCGGACGGTGCGTGCGATCTTCTTCAGGCGCTCGTCGACCCGCTTGTCGATCTCTGCGACCGGAACAGCCATGGTGAGCCGGCGCTCGAGCGCGCTCAGGTTCTCAATTGTGTTTTGCATCACTGAATCCCAATTGCCCAATCGTAATTGCTCGGGGTGTGCGAAGGAAGGGACTCGAACCCCCATGCCTCGCGGCGCTAGGACCTAAACCTAGTGCGTCTACCAATTCCGCCACCTTCGCGCAAGGCTGCGATTGTAGCGTACCGGCTGCTAGACTGTCAGCAAAACCCTCTGATTCTCTGGGATATTTCGAAGCGAATGGCAGTCGGGCACTACGAGAATTTCCCCGTCGCATCGGTGCTCCTGCCGGCGCGGCTGCGCCAGCCCGTGAAGCTGATCTACGGATTCGCGCGCAGTGCGGACGACTTTGCCGACGAGGGCGACGCGCCGCCCGTGGAGCGCCTCGCCGCCCTCGAGCACTATCGAGACGAACTGCGGCGAATCCGGACCGAGCGCGGCCCCGAAACGCCGCTCTTCCGATCGCTGTCCGCAACGATTGCGGAGTTTCGCCTGCCGCTCGATCCCTTCTTTGCGCTACTCGATGCGTTCTCGCAGGACGTGGTGAAGGGCCGCTATGCCGACTTTGCGGAAGTGCTTCATTACTGCGAGCGGTCGGCTAATCCGGTGGGGGCCCTGCTGCTGCACCTCTTCGAGGCGTCCACCCCGGAAAATCTGCGCCGCTCGGATGCCATCTGCACCGGGCTGCAGCTCGCCAACTTCTGGCAGGACGTCGAGCTCGACTACCGCAAGGGGCGCATTTACCTTCCGCAGGACGAAATGGCGCGTTTCGGAGTCGGCGAGCACGACATCGCGGCGCGGGAGGCTGGTCCTGCATGGCAAAACCTGCTCGCCTATCAGATTGACAGGACGCGTGCGATGCTAGAATCCGGCGCGCCTCTGGCGAGAACCCTGCCCGGCCGGATCGGACTCGAGCTGCGAATGATCGTCCAAGGCGGACTGCGCATCCTCGAGAAGCTGGACACCGCGCGCTGGGACATGTTCCGCCACC
Source organism: Betaproteobacteria bacterium (assembly GCA_022340285.1). Lineage (GTDB taxonomy): Bacteria > Pseudomonadota > Gammaproteobacteria > Burkholderiales > SG8-39 > JAABRB01. Next base: position 22,742 of record JAJDOG010000078.1, on the reverse strand, counting down.
GGCCGGTGCTCCGTCCCGCCGACTGGCCCCTGATGTTCTGGCGCGCCCTTCGCATGTGATGACCCCCGACGAGTATTGCCAGCAGCAGGCAGCGCAGAGCGGATCGAGTTTCTACTACTCCTTCCTCTTCCTGCCCAACGATCGCCGGCGGGCCATCACGGCGCTATACGCCTTCTGCCGCGAAGTGGACGACGTCGTCGACGAATGTTCCGATCCCGCGCTTGCGCATACGAAACTCGTCTGGTGGCGTTCCGAGGTCGAGAACCTGTATGCCGCCCGTCCCCAGCACCCGGTGACCCAGGCACTCGCGCCGCACATCGAATCCTGCGGCATCCGCCAGGAGCTGCTCAACGACGTCCTGGACGGCATGGAAATGGACCTCACGACGGACCGCTATGCGGACTTCGCGGCGCTGCGTCGCTACATCTACCGCGTCGCCGGAGCGGTCGGTCTGCTCGCCGCGGGGATTTTCGGCTACCGCAATGCGCAGACGTTGGAGTACGCGGAAAGGCTGGGCACGGCGTTCCAGCTGACGAACATCGTTCGCGACGTCGGCGAGGACGCGCGCAAGGGCCGTATCTATATCCCCACCGACGAGCTTGCGCGGTTCCGCGTCCCCGTCGCTGATGTCCTTGCCTTGCGCCAGACGGAGGCCTTCGCCGAGCTCATGCGCTTTCAGATCGCGCGCGCCCAACAGTCCTACGACGAGGCGATCGGGTTGCTGCCGCCCGAAGATCGCCGCGCGCAACGGCCCGGACTGATGATGGCTGCGATCTATCGCACGCTGCTGGAAGAGATCCGCCGGGACGGCTGCCAGGTCCTCTCGCATCGCACGACCCTCACGCCCATCCGCAAGCTCTGGATCGCCTGGAAAACCTGGATCGCCCCATGAACCGCGCGGGCCGCGTGGCAGTCGTGGGGGGCGGCTGGGCCGGAATGGCCGCAGCCGTGACGCTGGCGCAAGCGGGAGCCGCTGCCACGGTCTACGAGGCCGGCCGAACGCTGGGGGGCCGGGCACGACGCACGACTCTCGACGGGATCGATCTCGACAACGGGCAGCACATCCTGATCGGGGCCTATCGCGAGACGCTTCGCTTGCTGCGCGAAGTCGGGGTCGATTCCCGCGTCGCGCTCCTGCGTATGCCGCTCGCGCTCGAGATCGCGGGCCGCTTCCGTCTGAGCACCGTGCGGCTCCCTGCTCCGATACACGTTGCTGCGGGGCTGCTCGGCGCCCGTGGTCTGGCGCTGCGCGACCGTCTGCGGGTGATCGGCTTCATGCGCGCGATGCGCGCATGCGGATATCGGCTCGCGGAGGATGTAGCCGTTCCCGCTCTGCTTGCCGAGCATCGCCAGCTCGGCGCTCCGACCGAATTGATCTGGGAGCCGCTCTGCGTCGCGGCGCTCAACACACCAATCGCCGTAGCGTCGGCCCAGGTGTTCCTCAACGTCCTGCGCGACAGCCTGGGCGCCGACCGCGAATCAAGCGATCTCCTCCTCCCGCAAACCGATCTCTCCGCGCTGCTCCCGGAGCCGGCCGCACGCTATGTCGAGGCCCGCCGCGGGCGCGTGCTGCTCGGCCAGCGCGTTGGCGCGGTCGTGCAATCCGCAGACGGTCTCCAGATCGGCGGCGAGACGTACGGCGCCGCGCTTGTCGCATGCGCCCCCCGCGAGGCCGCACGGCTCCTCGAGGCGAGCGGACTGATTCCCGAGACGTGCGCTACGCTCAAGCGCATGACGTTCGAACCCATCTACACCTGCTATCTCCAGTACGACGCGACAGTCGCGCTGCCGCGACCGATGCTCGGTCTCAGAGAGGGTCTCCTGCAATGGGTCTTCGATCGCGGCGCGCTCGGGGGCCCGCGCGGATTGATCGCGGCCGTGGTCAGCGCGCGCGGCGAGCACGAGGAGCTGATGCATGGCGCATTCGCCGAGGCCGCGCATCGCGAGATTGCGCGCGTCATACCGGGATTGCCGGCACCTCGCTGGTCTCGCGTCATCGCGGAACGGCGCGCGACATTCAGCTGCGTGCCACATCTGGCGCGCCCCGGCCATGCGACCGATGTGCCGCGGCTCTTTCTCGCGGGCGACTATACGGCGAGTGACTACCCCGCCACGCTCGAGGGCGCAGTGCGCAGCGGCGTCGCCGCCGCGCGGCTCGCCATCGATTCGACCGCCCGCCTTTACTAGCGTCGTTTTGCGCCCATGAGAACGCATCTTCTCCGACTCTGGCTCGGACTGCGAACGAGCTACTGGTTCATCCCGGGCCTGCTCGCCGTGGTCGCAGCGGCGCTCGCCGCGACGCTCATCGCGGTCGATGTCGCCGTCCAAGGTCGTGAGCTCGCCGGACTGGGGCGCTTCGCAATGGTCGGCCCGGATGGCGCCCGGACCCTGCTCTCGACGATCGCGAGCGCTGCCATCACAGTGGCGGCGCTGGTCTTCTCGATCACGATGGTCGTGCTCAACATGGCGTCCGCGCAGTTCGGACCGCGCTTGCTGCCCAATTTCATGCGCCAGAAGGCGACCCAGCTGGTCATGGGCGTGTTCGTTGGCACCTTCCTGTACTGCTTGCTGACGCTCGCGGCCGTGACCAGCGAAAGCGGGCGCACGTTCGTGCCGCAGTTCGCCGTCGCCGGTGGACTGCTGCTCGGCGTCCTCGCGTTCATGCTTCTAATCTATTTGTTTCACCACGTCTCGGTGTTCGTGCAGGCGGCGCGCATCATCGACGACGTCGCGAGCGATCTCGAACAGGCACTGCAGGCGAACTTTCCCGAGCGCTTGGAGGACGGACAGCGCACCCCCGACGACGAAGCTACCGAGGACGATGGGGATTCGCGAGGCGACGAGGAACAGGGCCACGCAATCGCCGCGCTGCGGTCGGGCTACGTCGAAGCGGTCGACACATCGGGCCTGGTGGCGCTCGCCTCCAAGCACGGGATCCTGATCGAGCTCGGCTGTCGGCCCGGGCACTTCGTGTATCTGGGGCGTCCACTCGCCCACGCAGGACCGGCGGCAAAGGTGAACGAGGCGCTCGCTGCGGAGATCGCCGGGGCGATCGTCACCGGTCCCGAGCGTACGTCCGCCCAGGATCCCGAGTTCGCAGTCCACCAGCTGGTCGAAGTCGCGGTCCGTGCGCTTTCGCCGGGCATCAACGATCCGTACACCGCTCTGAACTGCATCGATCGACTGGCTGCCGCACTCTGCCTCCTTGCAGGCCGCGACCTGCCGTCGCGGTATTTGCGCGACGCGAAGGGCCGGGTGCGCCTGGTGACCGATCCCTACACCTACGGCGGCGTCGTGGATGCGGCGTTCAACCAGATTCGGCAGGCGGCACACGGCCATCTCGCGGTCTTGCTGCGCCTCCTGGAGGCGGTTGCCGAGATCGCGCGTGGCGATCTTCCCGAGCCGTTCCGCGAGGCGCTCCGCACACAGGCCGAGGCGATCCGCGATTCGGCAGACGGGCAGTTTCCCGCCCGGGCCGACCGCGCCGCGTTCGACGAGCGAGTGCGCGCCGCGTTCGCCGCGCTCGATGAGGAGCATTAGCCCTCGGCAGAAAACGCCAGCGGCGCGCTAACCGAGCACCTTGAGTGCTTCTTGCAGCCGATCCGCGGCGACGACCTCGATCCCTGCGATCGGCTGGCGCGGTGCATTGGCCCGTGGAACCAGCGCGCGTGTGAAGCCGAGCTTCGCCGCTTCGCGCAGGCGCTCCTGCCCGCGCGGCGCGGGCCGCACTTCGCCCGCCAGTCCGAGCTCGCCGAACACCACCAGCTTGCCGGGCAGCGCCCGGTCGGTGAGCGACGAGACGATCGCGAGCGCGATGGCCAGATCCGCGGCGGGCTCGCCGATGCGCACCCCGCCCACCGCATTCACGAAGACGTCCTGATCGTGGCATGCCACGCCGGCATGTCGATGCAGCACGGCGAGCAGCATCGCCAGCCGGCTCGCGTCGAGACCCTGCGCAAGACGTTTCGGCATCATCCCGTGCGCGCTGTCCACCAGGGCCTGCAGCTCGACGAGCAGCGGCCGCGTTCCTTCGCTCGTCACGAGTATGCAGGAGCCCGCAACGCCTTCGTGGTGCTCCGAAAGGAACAGCGCCGAGGGGTTCGACACGCCGCGCAGACCGCGCTCGGTCATCGCGAAGACGCCGAGCTCGTTCACCGGCCCGAAGCGGTTCTTGAACGCCCGCACGAGGCGGAAGCTCGACTGGGTATCGCCTTCGAAGTAGAGCACGGTGTCGACGATGTGCTCGAGGACGCGCGGTCCTGCCAGCGCGCCCTCCTTGGTCACGTGGCCGACGAAGATCAGCGCGAGCGATTGCGCCTTCGCGAGGCGCGTGAGCTGCGCTGCGCACTCACGAACCTGGGCCACCGAACCCGGCGCCGACTGCAGCGCCTCCGAGTACAGGGTCTGGATCGAGTCGATCACGGCGACTTCGGGGCGCGCTTCGGAAAGCGTCGCGGCAATGCGCTCGAGGCTCGTCTCCGCGAGCAGGCGCACACCACCCGAATCGAGCTGCAACCGCGTTGCGCGCAACGCGACCTGTTCCGCGGATTCCTCGCCGCTCACGTACACGACGTTTCGCGATCCGCCCATGGCGGCGAGCGCCTGGAGCAGCAGCGTGGATTTGCCGATTCCCGGATCGCCGCCGATCAGAGCCACTTGCCCGCGCACCAGCCCCCCGCCCAGCGCCCGGTCGAGCTCGGCGACGCCAGTCTGCATGCGAGGCGCCTCGCGGGCCCGGATCTCCGCGAGCGACGTCAAGGCACCCGATTTCGAGGCGCCGCCCGCTCGGTGCCGGGACACCGGCTCGGCGACGCTTTCGACCAGCGTGTTCCAGGCCTCGCAATGCGGGCACTGACCCTGCCATTTGGTGGACTGCCCCCCGCATTCGGTGCAGGCGTATAGCGACCGGGCCTTTGTCACGGGCTAATCCAGATCGACCTGCGGCACACGTGCAGCGAGCCGGCAGAGGAGCTCGTAGCTGATCGTTCCCGCCGCTGCGGCGACTTCATCGGCCGACAGCCCTTGGCCCCACAGTGTCACGGGGGCCCCGATGGCGGCCTCGGGAACTCCGGTGAGGTCCACGGTAAGCATGTCCATCGAGACGCGACCTGCCGTGCGTGCGCGCCGGCCCGCAACGAGAACGGGCGTACCGTCCGGTGCATGCCGCGGATAGCCGTCCGCATATCCGCAAGCCACGACGCCAATGCGCATGCGCTTGGGCGCGACGAATGCCCCCCCGTAGCCGACTCGATCGCCTTTGCCGAGCTCTCGAACGACAAGCAGCTCACTCGCGAGCGTCATCACGGGCTGCAGTCCTAGGGTTTGCGCCGATTCGTCCGGAAACGGCGAGCAGCCGTAGAGCATGATCCCCGGACGCACCCACTCGGCATGGGATTCCGGGTAGCGCAGCAGCGCGGCCGAGTTCGCGAGACTCCGCGGCAAAGCGAGGCCGTCCGTGGCGCTCGCGAAGCGTTCGAACTGATCACGAATCCCGCGCTCCCCGTCCGCGTCCGCGAAGTGTGTCATCAAGGTGATCTCGCCGGCCATCCGGCACCCCTGTAGCCGCTCCAGGGCGATGGCGAACGCGGCGGGAGAGAAACCGAGCCGATTCATGCCCGTGTCCAGCTTCAGGTAGAGCGGAATGCGTGCCGGGAATCCCGCCGACACGAGCATGTCCACCTGCTCTTCGCTGTGGATCACCACCGAGAGGCTGTGCTCCACGACGGTGGCCAGATCGTCGAGCGAGAAGAACCCCTCGAGAAGCAGGATGGGCTTTCTCACGCCGGCATCGCGCAGGCGCACGGCTTCGTCGAGGTCGAGCAGCGCGAAGCCGTCCGCCGAAGCGAGCGCTTCGACCGTGCGCGAAAGCCCATGACCGTACGCATTGGCCTTCACGACCGCCCAGACCCGCGCGCTCGGCGCCCGCGCACGCGCGATCGCGAGATTGTTGCGCAGGGCAGCGGAATCGAACAGGGCGCGGATCGGCCGTGGCATCTTGAGGAAGTCCGTGGGTGCCGGGGATTCTAAGCGCGCCCCGCGCGATCGGCATGCGCCCGCGCATAGAGCGCCTCGAGTTCTCCGATGACTTCCCCCGCCGCGCGGGCATCCATCATGTGCTGCGAAAGGAGCTCACCCACAGGCTGCATCAGCGCTCCCTTGCGCAGTCCCGGGTAGTCTCGATTGAGCCGCTTCAGCGCCTCGAGCACCGTCTCGTCGGGAGGTCGCGCGGAGGCGCCCGTTGGAGTCGCCGGCGCCTCGACGCGACTCACCAGGAATTCGGCGTACTCGAGCAGCGTGCGTCGCCCCTCTTCGTCGAGCTTCTCGACGAGTGCCACGAGTTTCGCCCGGTAAGCCTTCACCTACTCATCGCTCCTCACCGTCTTGAGGGTAAAGACCGGCATCTTTCTGCGTTCGCGCATCAGATCGAGTGCCTGGACGAGCGCGATCATGACGAGATCCGCCGTCTTCTGCGTTGCATCCCATTGCGCTCGCGCGGACTCGATCAGTTCCCCGATATGGTCGGGGACCGGACGGTCCTCCTCCATCACCATGTCCTCGATCATTCCGGGCTTGAGCTCGGGGCGAAAGAGCAGTCCATAGGTCAGCGCATCCGGGCGGATCGCGATCCAGTGCCCGGCGTCGTCCACGGCGACGGGATCGAGACGGGACGGGAGGTCGACGCGGCCGTTCGCCATAACGAGGACCTTGCGACCGTCGATGGCCTCGGCAAGCGGGTCGCTGCGCCCGGATGGCGTGGCGTGTGCGGTCGTCCAGTAGGCATCGTGCAAGGGCTCGGCATGTGCCGTCCCGCCAGCCGACAGCGCGACCAGATGCGCGCCAAAACCGAGGCCCACCACTGGCCGCCGCGCTCTCTGAAAGGCGCCGATCAGGCGCAGCTCGTCTGCCACCCAGGGACAGTGCTCACGGTCGGTGGCTGGATAGGCGCCGCCCAACAGCCAGAGCGCGTCGTGCTGCAACGCGCTGCCGATCACGTCCTGGCCGGTGACCACGCGCAGATACGTGAACCCGATGTCGCGCGCCTCGAGCTGCGGCTCGAGCGCGCCGAAGAATTCGGAGAAGGTATGCTGGACGGCGACGAAGCGAATCATCTGGCCCGCTGCCCCCGACGGGGCAGCGCGCCAAATCCTATCATGCCGGCGCTCCGGCGCCGTCCCGCCGCGTCAATCCTTGCGCAGCTTCGAGAGCCAGTACTCCATCTGCCGACCGGCTGCATCGCGACCTCCGAGCCCGAACGAGAGCGCCACCGCGATCGCGACCGCGCCGAACGTCAGCAGGAAGCCGAGATTCACGATGTCGTCGGCGATCCCCATCGCGCGGAGCCCCATCGCGATCACGAGCCCGAGAATCGCCAGCCGGGCCACCTGCGCAAGCCCCGAAGTCCGCTCGCCGGATGCACGCGAGATGGCCAGGTACGCGACGTTGGCAAGCCAGAAGCCAATCACGAGGATCACGCCACCGAGGAGAATGTTGCCGCCGAACTCGATGAAGGTGGTGATGACGTCGCGCACCTGCGTGAACTCGAGCCGGTTGGCCGCCTCGACCGTCGCGAACAGCATCGCGAAGAACAGGAGCAGCCATCCCACGAGATTCGAGGGCTTCATGCCGCCCTGGAACATAGTCTGGATCCCGAGCTTCTGCGGCAGCGCATCCGCGCCGAGGCTTGCCAGCAACCGTGCCAGGAGCTGCGCGGCAAATCGCGCCACATAGTAGGTCACGACCAGGATCAACGCCGCGGCGACGAGATTCGGTACGGCGTCGAGGAATCGCGCGAGCATGTCCGTCGCGGGCCTCGAGACCGCCTCGATCTTGAGGGCGTCCAGTGCCGCGATCAGCGTTGGAACGAAGACCACGATGAAGACGATCGTGCCCACCAGGCGCGAGATCCGCACCGACTCGTGCAGCCCCGCGGCAATCGCCGCCCGGTCAACCCCGGTGGCCATCAGGAGATTCGTCACCAGGCCGCGCAGCACTCTCGCCACCAGCCAGCCCACGAACCCGATCACGGCCGCCGCGAACAGGTGCGGGATGAGATCGAGGATCTTGTTGAGCATCGACTGCACCGGCTCGAGCAGTCCGCGCAGATCGAAAGCCGCCAGGATCGCCGGCAGGAAGAGCAGGATCACGAGCCAAAAGAGCACGTTGCCCGCGTTCTTGCTCAGCGGCTGCATGCCGGCCTCGGCGGCAATCTTCTCGTCCAGCGCGGTGGCCCCGAGCAGCCGCGTCGCGATGGCGCGCAGCACGGTCGCGATGAGCCACACGATCAGGACCAACACTGTGCCGGCGACCAGCCGCGGCAGGTAGCCGAGAATCTGCGTGATCATCTCGGCGAACGGGTTGGAGACCGTGGAGAGGTCGAGCGCGTTGAACACCCCGACGAGCGTCACGAGGATGATCAGCCAGAAGACGCCGACGGCAATGCCCATCTCGACGTCCATGTGCTGGTGGGCGCTTTCCTCGATGCGCTTGTTCACCTTGAGCATGCCGAGCAGCTTGCGCGTTCCGGCGCGCGCAACGACGGCGATGACCCAGCCGAGAATCAGGATACCGAGGGCGCCGAGAACTCCGGGAAGATGCGCTCCGAGCGTGCTCTGCAATGAGACTGCGAGTGCCGATAGGTCCATGGCGTCGCTCCTTATATGTGTATTTGGGATGCGGCGTGAGGAGGGCCGGTTCTCGGGGAAGCCGGCGCCGTGACACGCGACGCTTATCTCCGCTCACGCCTGCGTGTGAAAGAACTATACCATTTCCTGCGCGGGTCGGACCGCCGTCCCACGCACACGGCTCACGTCAAGTCTGAACGTCTTTCAGCTTCGACTTTGCGAAATCGACGAACTTGTTGACGAGCTTCGAGCGGAACTTTTCCTTCGGATAGACGAGCGACAGCGTGCGGATCAGCTTCGGCTGGAGCGGTATCGCCACCAGTTCGCCGAGCTTTCGCTCCCGCTCCACCGTCACGCGCGACATGATCGCGAATCCGAGCCCGGTGCCGACCACGCCCTTCAGTGCCTCGGGACTGCCCAGTTCCATCACCACGTTGAGCTCGTTCGGCTGGATGCCCGCCTTGCGCAGGTAGAGATCGGTGAACTCGCGGGTGCCGGAGCCCGGCTCACGGGTGACGTACGGGTGAGCGACGGCCTGCTTGGGCGTCACCGTCTTGGACTTGGCGAGCGGGTGCGAGGGCTTCACGATCACCTGCAGCTCGTCCTCGCAGCAGACCTCGGTGAGCAGCGCCGGCAGGTGCGAGGGCGCCTCGATCAGGCCGAGGTCGAGCGTGTGCTCGGCCACGCGGTTCTCGATCGCCTCGGAGTTCCCGACCGTGAGCTTCGCTTGCACTTCCGGATGCTGTCCCTTGAACTCACCGAGCACCGGCGGCAGGAGGAATTCCGCGATCGTCGTGCTGGCACCGATCAGAAGCGGACCGGAGAGCGTTCCGGTCATCTCGCGAACGCGTGTTTCGAGCTCCTGGGACATGCCGAGGATCTTCTCGGCATACTTGAGCACCACCTCGCCGGCTGGCGTGAGCGAGATCTTGCCGTGGCCACGCTCGAACAGACGAGTGTTGAAGTGCTCTTCCAGCTGCTTGATCTGAAACGTGACGGCCGGCTGCGTCATGTAGAGGACCTCGGCCGCCTTGGTGAAGCTCATCTGTTTTGCCACAGCGTGAAAAACCTGCAACCGTCGGTCCGCCATCGGAGCGCCTTTTCCATGTGTTATGCTGCGCCCCGCTATTGAACCATAAACCCGGGCATGAAAAACACTTATGAGGATGCCCGGTGAGCGAGGCGTGGCGAGGGCTGGACCTCCGAGGAGGCGGCCTCCAGGCGGCGAATATCCGCCTGGCTCAGGCACTTAAACGCAGGCCGCGCGCTTACAGCCTGCTTGCCGCGTTTCCGCTCGGCCTGCATCGCGTCTACCTGGATGACCCGCGTGGCGCCTGGTTGTACCGGGTCGCGAGCGCCATCGCCTTGGCATTGATCATGCTCGACTGGCGTCTCGCCGTGCCGGTCGCCTGCCTCATCGCTGCCGCGCTCGTGCACGATTTTTTCTGGATTGAGCGGCGGATCGTGGCGCTCAACAAGGCCATCCGCACCAGGGTCTATCTTTCCCAGACTGCCGGCGCCCCGCGAGGATTCAAGGGCCAGTACACGGACGACGACGAGGCAGTGCGCGCGCCGCGTTCGCCCTCCTTCGCGGAGCAGGAGCAGTTGCTTCGCGAGCTTGCCAAACGGCGCCGGACCGACCTTTCGTCCTCGTCGGAAGGAGAGCGCTGAACGCGTTCGCGCGCCCGGCGCCTGATCCTCGCAAGAAAGTGTCCGTTCGAGGCCTCGAGTTGATGCGCCCCGCCGTCCGCGATATCCGGCATCGAGTGCGCCGCGCCGCACCGGATCCACGCCCATGAAGCGCGGATTCGGCACCATCATGGCGGCGCAGTTCTTCAGCTCGCTCGCCGACAACGCCCTGCTGATCGCCGCGATCGCGCTGCTGCTGCAGCTCAAGGGCCCGGCGTGGATGGTGCCGCTCCTCAAGTTCTTCTTCACGATCTCCTACGTTCTGCTCGCCGCATTCGTCGGCGCCTTCGCCGATTCGATGCCGAAGGGCCGGGTGATGTTCATCACCAACACCGTCAAGGTCGTCGGCTGCGCGATGATGTTCTTCTGGGAGCAGCTCTCCACATCTGGATTCCCGCCGTACGCCATGGTGCTCGTTGCCTATTCGGTCGTGGGTTTGGGTGCCGCCGCTTACTCGCCCGCCAAATACGGCATCCTCACCGAGCTGCTCCCGGCGCGGCAGCTGGTCGCGGCCAACGGCTGGATCGAGGGATTGACGGTCGGCTCCATCGTGCTCGGGACAGTACTGGGCGGGGTGCTCATCAGTTCGGACGTTTCCGCATCCCTCCTCCAGCTCGATTTCCCGTTCTTCGACACGACCGTCGACACCGCGCCGGAGGCCGCGATCCTATTCATCGGGGCAACCTATGTGATCGCTGCGATCTTCAATCTTTACATCCCGGACACCGGCGTCGATCACCACGTCCTCAAGCGCAACCCGCTCTACCTGCTGCACGACTTCCACCACTGCTTCCGCCTGCTGTGGCGCGACCGGCTCGGGCAGATATCCCTGGCGACGACCACGCTGTTCTGGGGCGCCGGTGCGACGCTGCAGTTCATCGTTCTCAAATGGTCCGAGGTCGCACTGGGCATGCCGCTCTCGAAGGCGAGCATTCTTCAGGGGGTCGTTGCGATCGGCATCGCGGCGGGGGCGATCATCGCCGCACGCTTCGTCCCCCTGACGAAGTCGGTCAACGTGCTGCCCGTGGGCGTCATGATGGGAATCGTGGTCATCGGCATGAACTTCGTGCATTCCACGGCGCTTGCCGCTCCGCTGCTGATCCTCATCGGTGCGTTTGCCGGATTTTTCGTCGTGCCGATGAACGCGCTGCTCCAGCATCGGGGCCACATCCTGATGGGAGCCGGACACTCGATCGCCGTCCAGAACTTCAACGAGAACGTGTCGATTCTGGTGATGCTTGCGCTCTACGCGCTGATGCTCAAGCTCGACCTCTCGATCTATACCATCATCGCGCTCTTCGGCCTCTTCGTCAGTCTGTCCATGCTGCTCGTGCGCAGACGCCATCAGATGAACCAGGCGCAGGGCGACGCCCTGCACCTGATCGGGATGGAGAAGCCGGCCCGGAGCGGCAGCCCACCACACGCTTCCTGACCGCTTGCGCCCGCTAGGCGCGCTCGTAGAGCTTCAGGTACTCGGCGCGCGCAAGCGGCGCGCGCCGCGCCACGGCAAGCAGGTCGTCGAGATGCGCGGGGTCGCTGATCCCGACGAGACTGGTGCCGATCCCCGGCGTGGACCGGTTGAACTGCATCGCGCGCTGTGCGTCGTTCGCCAAGTCGGCCAAGGCGCCCGCAACCGCGTCGGCGCATTGCGTGGCGAGCAGGCCCTTGCCGAGCGTGTGGCTTGCCATCGCGTAGACACGCAGCTGGTGAGCGGCCTGGATGCTCGAGGCGACGTTGCCCTCTCCGGTTGCCTGCGAGAATCGCGTGAACGCCTCGGCCATCGCCTGGTTGAAGGGAAACTGGACCATGCGGAAGCCGTGCGCGCCGCCCGAGCTTCCGCTCGCAGACTGTGCCGCTTTCTCCGCAAGTCCCAGCAGTGACGTGATCGACTGGAAAAGCGGCGCATCGGTCTCGACTCGCAGCCCGTCGAACGTCGAGATGCCGTAGCCGCGGAGCTTGCCCGCGGCGCGCGCTACCTCGAGCGCTTCGAATACCGCGAGGATCTTCCGGTTGGCGGCTTCTTTCCCGATCGCCGCGATGTGGACCTCCGGCTGGTCGAGAAGAAACGCATCGATCGTCTCGATCCCGAGTGCGTCGCGTAGCGCGTCGAGCTGCGCCAGCACGTATTCGGGTGCGATGAGGTGGCTGCCCGCCAGATCCGCGCGGGTGCCGAGGCCTTGCGCGATGATATTGGCGTCGAACCACGCCTCCACGTTGTCGGGCCTTCCCGCCGGAAACGCGAGAAATCCGCCCTTTGCCACGACGAAGACCTGCTCGCGCGCGACGCCATCGGCAAACGCTCGCCGTAGCCCTTCGCCGAGCGCGCCGGCAGAGCGACCGTAGCGGTAATGCGCCGCTGTATCGAACACGTTGATCCCGGCCAGGACAGCGGTCCGAACGATCTCTGCATACGCTTCGTCGACTTCATCGGTCGCCGCACCTGGAAAGGTGCCGACGCCGAGCGACGAGAGTTTGAGGTGGAGATTCAGGAAGTCGCTGTAGTGACCGGCCCCGCATTGCGCCCCGAACGATCGCGCGTAGGCCTCGGTGGCGGAGCGCGTGGCGTAGCCTGGAAGCAGCCCGGTCATGGCGTGTCGGGGCGGGTCAGCGTAACAGCGGGTGCCGGAGTACCTGCGCCGCGAGATCGCGGATCTCATCGCGTATGGAATGGTCCACTGCCTGGTCGAGCCGCGACCCGACCAACGACTCGGTGAACGACTTCTCCTCGTCCTGCTCCCAGGGAACCCGCCGGAGGATGTCCGCGCCGAATTCGGGAATCGCAGCGGGCAGCGTGCGCCCCGACAGGATCGCCCAGAGTCCGGTCCAGGCGCGCGCCACCAGCAGCGGGTGGTAGCCGCCGCCGCCCGTGGCCATGAGCCGGGGCGTTGCATCCGGATGTCGGGGCGCGTTGTCCACGATCAGCTCGGCCACTGCGAGGAACGTCTGCGTCGAACACCGCCACTTGCCGAGCGGATCCCCCGCCAGCATGTCGGTGCCGGCCTGCAGGACGATTGCATCGGGCCGAAAGCGCTCGAGCGCCCGCGGCCATACGCGATCGAACACGAGACGGTATTCCCCGTCGCTCAGCGCGCGCGGCAGGGGCACGTTGATGGTCGTGTAGCCGCCCTCGGCGCTGCCGCAGTCCGCCAGCCGGCCACCCTGGTTCGGGTAGGCGTATCCGGTGTCCATGTGAAGCGACAGCGTGAGGACATCCGGGTCGTCGCGAAACGCCGCCTCGACGCCATCGCAATGGTGCGCGTCGATGTCGACGTAGAGCACGCGCAAGCCCGCGCGGCGCAGGCGCATCACGCCCAGCACCGGGTCGTTGAAGTAGCAGAACCCCTGGGCACGCCCGGGCCGGGCATGGTGCATGCCGCCTGCCGGATTGAACGCGACCCGCCCTGCGATGACCTGCTCGGCCGCCTGGATGCTCGCGCCCGTCGCGGTGGCCGGCGTGGTGAAGAAATGATCGAAGTACGGATTCTCGAGCGTGCCGAGCTGGTAGCGCGCGCGGTAGGGCTGCTTGACGCGCCCGAGCACTTCCGCCCGCCTGATCGCCGCGACGTAGTCGCGATCGTGAAACCACTCGAGCTCGAAATCGGCCGCCAGACGACCCTCGAGCATCTCGGCGGGGGTGATCGCGTCGTAGGCCTCGATCAGCTCGAGTGCCAGCGCGACGCGCGGAATGGCAAGCGGGTGGTTGGTTCCGTATGCCCGGCGACGGTAGCGGGTAGAGCCGACGAAGCGGGCCTTGCGACCTGCCGGAATCGACCGCGTGTTGGCGTCCGTTCTCAACCCGCAACCCGCCCTTCACGCGCGCAACGCACGCGAACGTAGAGATAGACGTGCCGCACGAGCCGCACGGCCATCCGCGCAGGCGCGGCCGGAAGAGCGTCCGCTCTCCCGCCCACGATGCAGTTACGGTAGAACACGAGCTCCCGGCAGTTGTCGCGGATCGCGTTCCAGGTGGGATCGCCCTTTACCAGCACTTTCCACGTCTCGAGGATGTCGGCGTCCTGCGCGGGCGGTGCTTTCTCACCCGCAGCCTCGATGTATGCGCACATCGTGTCGTTCGCCAGCCGGATAGCGGGCTCCAACACGTCGGCAAGCGCCGCGTCGCCGGTCGCGCCGACGCTCGTTTCGAGCGCTCCGATCCGCGTGTCGAGTTCCTCGAGCCGCTTACCGAGGTCCATGCATTGCCGGGCGTATTAGAGTTTGCTAATGTAACCGCATTCTAACCAAGCGCGGAGTCGACCGTGAGCAGCCTGGTCAAGCTCGTCAAGCTCAACAACCTGCAGTTCAACGCCAATCGGGACCCGCAGGTCTATCGCCGTGTCGCCGGCGAATCCTTTCGTATCCAGGCGTTCATCGCCGGCACAAGCAGCGCGAAATGCACTTTGCGCGACGCGTCGGGCGCCACGCTCGCCGCGCAAGACGTGAGGCCGCCGCAACCCTTCAACGTCGAAGTGTCCTACAAAGAGCCGGGGCAATACATCGTGACGCTCGAAGCGGCGCGCGGCACGGAACGATTCACGCAGGATCTGCGGCTCGACGTGCTGGCCCACGCTTGGGTCGGTTAGACGCAGCCTCGCTTTTCCCCCCTCTTTGAGGAGGGGTGGCGCGAAGCGCCGGGGTGGTGACCCGAACGCCAAGAACTACCCCGCCGCCTCCGGCGGCACCCCTCCTTGAAAAGGAGGGGAAACCACTCCTCCTCGCTCAAAGAATCACCGGTCGATTCGGCAGCTCGTCGGGGTTCACCGGTCGCGGCGGGAAGTGAGTCGCCAGGAGATCGCTGATCGCACGCACGCCCATGACTGCGCCCGCCTCGAAACGCCCTTCCGCGAATTCGCGCTGCATCGCGCCGCAGATCGCCTCCCACGCGGTCTCGCCCACCCGCGCATGGATTCCCCGGTCGGCAACGATTTCCACGTCCTTGTCGGCGAGCAGCACATAGATCAGCACCCCCGCGTTCTGCTCGGTGTCCCAGACCCTGAGGCGGGTGAAGACCTCGATCGCTCGTTCACGCGGCGATGCTCCGGCGAGGAGTGCCCCGAAAGGCAGCGACGGCTCTACCGCGAACCGCACCTCGCCGTCGTGGCGCGCCTCTTCGCGGCCGATGGTCGCCTCGATTGCCGCCATCGTGCGAGGCGGGAAGACCCCGCGCGCGACCCAGCGGTCCGTCACGAGATGGCGCAGGAAGCGTTTGACATTCATGCGGACTCACCAACGCCCGGAGGCGCCGCCCCCGCCGAAACCTCCTCCTCCGCCCGACCAGCCCCCGCCGCCGAAAGAACCTCCTCCTCCGCCCGACCAGCCCCCACCCGGCCAGCCGCCGCCGCGACGTGATCCCGTGGAGCCGAGACCGGTCGCGCCGCGCGCGAGCGTGAACACGAACACGATCAGCGCGGCGAAGATCGCCGCGATGAGCGTTCCCGCGATCAGCCAGGTGACCAAGCCCGCAGCGCCGCCGGTCAGCAGCGAACCGAACAATCTCCCCACGACACGAGTCAGGATCGCCCCGACGAGCGTGGCACCGATCAGGAGGATCACGAACAGCGAGTTGAGGTTCCTGAACTCGCCGCCGCGCGGACTGGCCGCCGGTTTCGGCGGCGGCAATTCCTCGCCCTCGATGAGGCCCATCAGCGCCTGCGTCCCGGCCTCGAGGCCTGCGTAGAAATTACCCTCCTTGAAGCGGGGCGTGATGATCTCGCGAATGATTCGCGACGCCTTCAGGTCCGGCACCGCCCCCTCCAGCCCGTATCCGACCTCGATGCGCAGGGCGCGATCATTCTTGGCGACGATCACGATCGCACCGTCATCCACCTTTGTGCGACCGATCTTCCATTGCTCCGCGACGCGGATCCCGAACTGCTCGATGGTCTCCGGTCGAGTTGTGGGGACGAGCAGCACCGCGATTTGCGCCCCCTTCTGCGCCTCGAATTCGCCGAGGCGCTGGTCAAGCGTTGCGATCTGCTCTGCCGAAAGCGTGCCGGTCAAATCGGTCACGCGCTTGGACAGGGGCGGCACCGGAACGAGGTCCTGCGCCAGGGCGAGCGGCGCAAATGCCAACCCGAGCAGCAGGGTCGCGACGGTGAGCCAGCGTGCGCGCATGGGCGCCCGCATCCCGTGAGGCCCGCCCCTACTTTTGCGGCGCCCCAGGCGCCGGCTTGTTGAAATCCACAGTCGGTGCGCGCTGGATCGCCTGCTCGTTCTCGACGGTGAAGTTCGGCTTGGTCGAATAGCCGAACACCATCGCGGTGAGATTCACGGGAAACTGCCGGACCAGAACGTTGTAGTCGTTCACCGTCTTGATGTAGCGCGTGCGCGCGACGGCGATCCGATTCTCGGTTCCTTCGAGCTGCGCCTGCAGTTCCAGAAAATTCTTGTTCGACTTGAGCTCCGGATAACGCTCCACGACCACCATCAGGCGTGAGAGCGCGCTCGAAAGCTCGCCTTGCGCCGCCTGGAACTTCTGCAGGGCTGCGGGATCGTTGAGCGTCTCGGGCGTGATCTGGATGCCGGTCGCGCGCGCACGCGCTTCGGTCACTTGCGTCAGCACCTGCTGCTCCTGCTGTGCAAACCCTTTCACGGTGTTGACGAGGTTCGGAATCAGGTCAGCGCGGCGCTGATACTGGTTGACGACCTCCGACCATCCGGCCTTGACCGCTTCGTCCGAGCGCTGGATGTCGTTGTAGCCGCAGCCAGACAGCATGATCGCCGCAACAACGAGTGCAAGGGTCGCGAGTTTGCGCATGAGCACGACGTTACTCCCAGATGGACTTCCGTGAAGGATCAATGTGCGGGCGCCGCACCGGAAATCAAGCTCCGCAATGCCCGGCGCGCGAAGACCAGGTCCTCCCAGGCCTTCGCCTTGTCCGGCATGTTGCGAAGCAGGTACGCGGGATGGTAGGTCACGACCAGCGGAACACCCTGGTACTCGAACATCCGTCCGCGCATGGATGCGATGCTGGCGTCGCTATGCAGAAGCGTCTGCGCGGCGAAGCGCCCCATCGCCACGATGAGCTTCGGACGGATCAGCTCGATCTGGCGGATGAGGTGCGGGCTGCATCGCGACACTTCTTCCGGCTCGGGATTGCGGTTGCCCGGCGGGCGACACTTCAGGACGTTCGCGATATACACGCCGGCGCGACGCTGCAAGCCGATTGCAGCCAGCATGTTGTCCAGCAGACGCCCCGCCTGCCCCACGAACGGCTCCCCGCGCGCATCCTCCTCCGCGCCGGGGGCCTCGCCGACGAGGAGCCAGTCGGCACGCTCGTCACCCACGCCGAAGACGGTATTCTTGCGTGTCTTGCAGAGCGCACAGGCGTCGCAGGAGGCGACAGCGTGCTTGAGCTCGGGCCATGCCATGCGCGCGATCTGCGTGGCGCGGTCCCCGGTATCCATGGCCGTGTCCGGGGCGACGAGCGGCGGTTCGCCTTCCCGGTTCTTCACCCCGGGAATCGACTGCGGCGGCTCAAGCGACGCCTCGGCGGCGCCTGATTCGGCTACGGCGCCGCCCGTGGTCCCGCGCAGGCGCCATACCGGGCCGAGCTCCATCTCCTCGATGATCAAATCCCGCCGCGAAGTCATATTGCGAGACTGAGGACGATCGCATCCTCGCGGCCACTGCGAGCGGGATAATAGCCACGCCGCCTTCCGACCTCGACGAATCCGTTCCGCGCGTACAGCGTACGCCCCGAAAGATTGGAGGGCCGCACCTCCAGGAGCAGGCGCGTTGCGCCGTAACGCCGCGTCACGCCGATCAGGTGGTGCAGCAGGCGCGTACCATGGCCCCGTCGCTGCACGTCGCGCTCGATGGAGAGATTCAGCAGGTGCGCTTCACCGGCACCGAGCATGAGCACCGCGTAACCGATCGGACCATGCTCGCCGAGCATCGCCCAGCAGCTGTATCCCGCATTGAGCGAATCGCGAAAATTGCCGAATGTCCAGGGATACTCATAAAGATCGCACTCGATCGCCATGACGGATTCGAGATCGCTCTCGACGAGCGGGCGGAACCAGCTTTCCGGCTTGAGGACGGCGCTCATCGCTCTTGAATCTTCAACGCAACTCGATCGCGCACGTAAAGCGGCACGGCTTCCGCGGGGTCCTGGCCCTCGCCCGCCGCGATGCGTGGCAGCGCGAGCCGGAGCATAGCAGACGCGCGCGGCAGAGCGTCCGGATCGGCCCGCACGAGCCGCGCCCCCAAGCGTCGCCCCAGCGCCGCACCGTGCACGCGGAACCCGCTTCCGCAGCCGACCCAGCCGCCCCCGTCCGGAACCCGCAACTCGTCAGGCCGAACGAGCTCCGGCGAGTTCAGCGACGTCCACGTCCGCCCGGCGCGCTGGTAGGCCGCATGGTAGATCTCGCCCATCCGCGCGTCGATGCATGCGATCACTCGATCGGCGCCGGACGCCTCGGCGAGCGCCTCGAGCGTCCCGACTCCGAGCACGGGCAGGCCCCGCGCCAGTGCGAGCCCCTGCGCGACCCCGCATGCAATGCGCAGCCCTGTGAACGCACCGGGACCCGCACCGTAGACCACCGCATCGAGCGAATCGATGCGGGTACCGGTCTCCTCCAGCAGCCGCTCGATTTCCGGAAGGACGAGCTCCGCGTGGCGATTTCCGACGACCTGGTCGAACGAGCGCACCGAGCCGGAATACGCAAGCGCCAGCGAAAGCTGGTCTGAGGAGGTCTCGATGGCGAGTACGTTCAATCTGCCTGCGTAAACTGTCGCGCCACGACGCTGCAGCGCCACCGCAATTCTACGCGAAGCGCGTTGCCGCGACGCCAAGGTGCTGATCGAGAATCTCGGACGCGCCTGCAAGCTCGGCCGGCGTACCGTGAAAGACGAACCGACCCGACGAGAGGACGTGGATTTCGTCGGCCACCGCCATCGCAAGCGCGAGGTTCTGCTCGACCAGCAGGACCGAATGCCCACGTGCCTTGAGGCGCCGCATGATCTCTTCCACGTGCTGGACGAGCCGCGGTGCAAGCCCCTCCGATGGTTCGTCCATCAGGATGAGCTCGGGATTTGCCATCAGCGCCCGACCGACCGCGAGCATCTGCTGCTCGCCGCCGCTGAGCGCGCCGCCCAGATGATTGATGCGCTCCGCGAGCTGCGGAAACTCTTGGAGCACGAGCTCGAGAGTCCATCGCCGGCTGTGATCGTCGACTGGCATGCTGCGTGGGCCGCGCGCGAGCCCGCTCGTCGGGAGAACCAGGTTCTCGCGAACGCTGAGCGAGCGGAAGATCCTGCGCCCCTGCGGAACAATGGCCATGCCCTCCTGGGCGATCGCGTACGAAGGCCGTCCGCGCAGCGACCGTCCCCTGAAGAGAATGTCGCCCTCGCGCGGCGGAGTGAGACCCGCCACCGAACGGATGAGCGTCGTCTTGCCCATCCCATTTCGCCCCAGGATCGCGACAATGCATCCCTGCGCGACCTCGAGACTCACACCCTGCAGGACGTAGCTGTCGCCGTAGTAGGTGTGGATCTCCCTGACGGACAGGAGCGTCTCAGGCATGGCCGAAATACACCTCGCGCACTTTCGGGTTGGCCTGCACTTCGTCCGGTGTCCCCTCGAGAATCACGCTGCCGCGGTGCAGGACGGTCACGCGGTCTGCCAGCCCGAGCGCCACGTCCATGTCGTGCTCGATCATGACCACCGTGGTGGTGCGCGGGAGGTCGGCGATCATCCTAGAAATCCGCTGCCGTTCGCTGGGCGACAGTCCGGCGCAAGGCTCGTCGAGCAACAGCAGCCGGGGGTTGGATTTGAGTGCCAGCGCAAGCTCGAGCTGGCGACGCTCGCCATAGGAAAGGTGCTGCGCCGTCTCCGCAGCGCGGTGTTCGAGCCCCACTGCCTCGAGCCCCTGCAGTGCCTCCTCGCGGACGGAACCGAAGGCCCGCACCGGCCGAAGCATCGTCCATTTCCGCCGATCGGTTCCGACAATGGCGAGCGTGAGATTCTCGAGCAGAGTGAGCTCCGTGAAGACGTTGGAGATCTGGAACGTTCGCCCCATTCCCAGCGCGGTACGTTCATACTCTTCGAGGTAGGTCACATCCCGTCCGAAGAGCGAAACGCGTCCAAGCGATGGCCGGAGGGTTCCCGTGATGCAATGGAAGAGAGTCGTCTTGCCTGCGCCGTTCGGCCCGATCAGCACCCGGCGTTGACCTGCTTCGACGCTCAGCGAGACACCGGCAACGGCGCGCAGCCCCCCGAACTCCTTGACGAGTTGCTCGACTTCGAGCGCGCTCTGCTTCACGCCGGGTCCTTCCTGATCCCGGTGCGCCGTTTCCGTAAGCGGCGAGCGAGCCCCACCAGGCCGTCCGGCGCCCAGAGCACCGTCGCGATGAACACCACTCCCATGACGGCCGCGTGCAGCTCGAAAAAGCTGCTCACCCAGTTCCGCAGGCCGAGCAGTACGCCCGAACCGATGAAAGGCCCAATGATGGTCCCGCTACCTCCCACGATCGCCATCAGCGCGACCTCGACGGAAATCTGGAACGAGCCCGTAACGGGATTCACAAAGCGGTTGTAGTACACGTATAGCACCCCTGCGAGGCTGGCCAGCGCGCCGGAGAGCACGAAGGCCACGTAAAGATGCAGCGCCGTGCGGTAACCAAGGCTGCGCATCCGCGACTCGCTCGCCTTGATTCCGCGCAGTCCCAGGCCGAACGGGGAACTCACCAGCATGCGATAGCCCAGCGCGCACAGCATCACGATCGCCAGCACCAGATAGTAGTACTGGAGATGAGAGGTGACCGCCAGCGGCCCGATGCTCGGGAACGGAACGTTGGTGACCCCGTTGTCGCCGCCGGTGAACGACGACCACCGATAGGCCACCCCCCACACGATGAAGCCCAGCGCGATCGTGATGAGAATGAAGTACACGCCGCGCGTGCGTACGGCGATGCCGAATACGAGCGCCAGCAGCGTGCCCGCAAGAACGCCCGCCGGTGCCGCGAACACCGTCGGAGTCCCGTAGCGCACCTGCAGGATCGCGGTGGTGTAGGCGGCCACCGCAAAAAAGGAAGCATGGCAGAGCGAGAAGAGCCCGGTATGTCCGAGCAGGAGATCGACCGACAGGGCGAGCAGGCCGAAGATGATGATCTGGGTAGCGAGCCCCATCCAAAACGGTCCGGCGTAGAAAGGCAGCGCGAGCGCGGCAGCGAGCACGACGATCACGACAGTGACCCGGCTCCGATCCACTAGTGCTCCGTGCCGAAGAGTCCGCGCGGCCGGAAGAGCATCAGCAGCGCGATGGGTCCGAACAGGACGAAATAGGAAAACTCGGGCAAGAGCCAGCGGCCATAGGCGTCGAGCAGCCCCACGATCAGCGCGCCGACCATCGCGCCCTCCAGGCTGCCGAGCCCGCCGACGATGACCACGACGAGCGCGAACACGAGAATCTCCCATTCCGCGCCGGGATAGAGCGTCAGGAACGCTCCTCCCACGACGCCCGCCATCCCTGCGAGGAAGGAGGCGAGGCCGGAGGTCATCACGAACAGACGGTCGATGTTGATTCCCGTCGCGCTCACCTGCTCACGGTCGTCGACTCCCGCGCGGACCACCGCCCCGATCTGGGTCTTGCGATAGAGGATCCAGAGCACCGCGAACACGAGCGCCCCGAAGAAGATCAGGACGAAACGGTACTTGGGATAGTAGACGCCTCCCGGGAGCTCGACGGCGCCGCGGAGGAACGGGGGTACTGGCACCTTCAGATTGTCGCCGCCCCAAATCGCGAGCGCGACGTCACCGATAACGAAGGCCAGACCGACGGTGAGCAGGACCTGCGCGAGATGGTTCTCGCCGGTTCGCCGTATGAGAAACCGGTCGACGAGATATCCGAGGACGACGATGGCGGCCCCACCGCCGAGGATCGCGACGGCGAAGCTTCCCGTCTGCTCCGCCAGCGTGAGGCCGACGTAGCCACCGAGCAGATAGTAGGCTCCATGCGCCATGTTCACGACCCGCATCAGTCCGAACGACAGCGTGAAACCGCTCGCCAACAGAAAGAGCAGCGCGGCGAACGAAACGCCGTTGATGGCCTGGAGGATGGTGCTCGTCATGCAGGCAACCGCCGCATCGGGAACCGGCTCACGTGCTTACCCGCAGGCGCGCAGAAACCGCGCGGGCGGCGTCGTTTCGCCGCCCGCGGCGTGCTCGGGCACGTGTTGCTAGCGCTTGTAAGGACCCCGGGCGAGGAACTCGTCCGGCTTCCAGGTCCAGAACTGGGAAACGTTCTCGTAGGTCTTGACCGGGACGTTCAGCAGCACCTCCCCGAGCACCGGGTGCTTCACCTTCCGGATCTCGGAGATGTACACGTTCTGCACCGGGTTGTCGTAGGCGTCGAGCTTCACCGGCCCGCGCGGCGCCTTGACCTGCACCGTGCGCATCGCCTTGAGGAACGCATCCTTGTCCTCGACCTTGC
>JAJDOG010000112.1 GCA_022340285.1 Betaproteobacteria bacterium | reverse complement strand
ACCTCGACGAGCTGGCGCTTCGAGATGGGGCATCCGCGCAGCTCGAAATCCACCGGCACGTGCTCCGCGATAGGGGTCGATGTGGCGAGCGTTTCGATGTAGTCGGGCCGGGCGTAGACGATGGCAGCGTACTCGGCGACGTCGGCGAAGTTGCGCAGCCCCTGAATGCCGCCCGCCGTTGCGCAGGCGCCGATGGTCACCAGAGCGCGCGAACGGCGCCGCACCTCGCGGATGCGCTCGGCGTCGTGGGCGGTGCTGATCGAGCCCTCCACCAGGGAGAGATCGTAGCGGCCCTGGACCCGTCCGCGGGTCGCCTCTGGAAAGAAGGCGATATCCAGCGCGTCGGCGACGGCGAGCAGCTCGTCCTCGCAATCGAGCAGCGTCAGCTGACAACCGTCGCAGGAGGCGAACTTCCAAACGGCGAGTCGCGGCTTGGACGATTTCTGCGTCACCTCAGATCTCCTTCACGCTCAGGACATCGCGCACGCGATTGTAGCGGAACACCGGACCATCGCGGCACACGAATACCGGCCCCAGCTGGCAGTGGCCGCAGGTGCCGACGGCGCACTTCATGCTGCGCTCCATGGACAGATAGATGGCATCGTGCGCAAGCCCCGCGTCGCAAAGAGCCGCAATGGCGAAACGCATCATGATCTCCGGGCCGCAAACGAATGCGATGGCATGCATTGGATCGAATGCCGCATGCGGGATGAGCGTCGTCACTACGCCCACATGCCCGTGCCACTGTCCCAGGGCATGGTCCACCGTCACCTCGATATCGACGTCCAGGCGGCGGCGCCATGATTCGAGCTCGCGGCGGAACAGGATGTCGCCGGGACTGCGCGTGCCGTAGAGCAGCGCGATGTTGCCGTAGCGCTCGCGCTCGGCGAGCAGACGGTATATCGCCGAGCGCAAGGGCGCGAGGCCGAGCCCTCCGGCGATGATGACGACGTCGCGGCCCGCCGCCTCCTCCATCGGCCAACCGGTTCCAAACGGGCCGCGCAGACCCAGAGCATCTCCGGGCCCGAGCTGTGTGAGCGCCGCCGATACGGGGCCGACGGCCCGCAGCGTGTGCAGCAGCCGCTGCGACATGGCGGGGTCACCGCTCTGACTGATGGGCACCTCGCCGACACCGAATGCCGTCAGCATATTGAACTGGCCGGGAGCGAATGCGTGCATGTCGCCTTCCGGCGCCTCGATTTCCAGCGTGCAGATCTGCGGGCCGTCCCGCCGACGCCGGCGAACGCGCGCGATGACCGGTGTCGTGGAGTCGGACGTCGACCCCTCGGCGCCGGCGTCAGGCGGGGGCGCTGTAAACATCGAGAATCTGCAGCTGCGTCGCGTGCAGGCGTTGCACGAGCACCGGCACGAAGCGCATCATCATCGCGTAGCCGAAATCATGGTTCGCTTCGCATTTCTGCCGCAGGCAGGCCGCATCCATGGCAATCGCACGCACGAGGCCGAGCGCCCTGGCATCGTACGCCCAGCGATACGGCGGTATCAGCCAGGACACGCCCACGATCTCACCTTCGCGAACAGTCTGAAAGGCGACCGCGCCCTGCCCCGGCGCCGTCATCTCGAGCGCCACGCGTCCGTGGCGGAGCAGGAAGAACTGATCGGCCGGGTCACCCTCGCGTATCAGATACTGACCGGCTTCGAAGCGAACGTTCTTGGCACAGCCGCACAGCAGCTTGACGAAGGAGTCCTCCAGATCGGCGAAAAAGGGGTGCTCCCGGATAGTGCGCTCGAGGCTCTCGACGGCCATGACCTTCTCCTTCAGCGCGCCTCGCTCGCGCGTATGGCGCGGACCTCCTCGGTGATATCGATGCCCACGGGGCACCACGTGATGCAGCGGCCGCAACCGACACAGCCGGATGTGCCGAACTGATCGAACCAGGTGGCCAGCTTGTGAGTCATCCACTGGCGATAGCGCGCGCGCGCACTCGTTCTCACGCTGCCCCCGTGGATATAGGAAAAGTCCACGGTGAAGCACGAATCCCATCGGCGCGTTCGCGAGGACTCGACGCCGGCGAGATCGCTGGAGTCCTCCACCGAGGTGCAGAAACATGTGGGGCAAACCATGGTGCAGTTGCCGCAGGTCAGGCAGCGTTGCGCGACATCGTCCCAGCGTGAATGCTCGAGATTGCGGGCAAGCAGCTCGCGCATGCCATCCGAGCGCATCTCGCGACCCATGCTGTCCGCGGTCCGCGCGACGATCGCCTCCCCCTCGGCGATCTCCTCCGCCCTCGCCGCGCGATGAGCAAGCGACGAGAGCAGCTCCCGGCCCTTGTCCGAGCCGGTCTCGATCAGAAGAGCGCGTTCGCCCCCGGCGCCTATCTCGGTGAGGGCCAGGTCGAAACCCGCCTCGGCTTTCGGACCGCTGTGCATGGAAACGCAGAAGCAAGTGCCGCCAGCCACCGCACAGTTCACCGCGACGATGAACGCCCCTTCGCGCCGCACTCGGTAATGTGGATCCACGTGCGCCCCGCCGAGGAATACGCGGTCCTGGATAGTGATCGCGTGCAGCTCACAGGCGCGCACGCCAATGAAAGCAAAGGGCTTCTCGGGCGCCTGCTCCGGCATCAGCTGCACGTCTTGACCATCGCGCCTCGCGCGCCACATGCGCAGCACCGGCGGATGCAGGAACTTCTTCCACGAATGCGGCCCGACGGCATAGCCGAACAACGCGTCGTCCGCGCGCTTGACGGCCCGGTACCGGCCTGCCTCCTGCTCGTCGGTCCAGCCGACCGGTAAGTCCGAGACCGAGTCGATGTCGTCATAGACGATCGCCCGATCCCGCAGGGTGGGACCCACGACACGATAGCCTCGCTCCGCGAGAGCATCGAGCAGGCTCTGGAAGTCGTCCAAGGCGAGCACCGCCGGCGTGGTGGCGCTCATGAGCCACCCCTCGATTCCGTGGCCGCCTGATTGCGAAGCTTATCGATCAAAACCACCATTGCTGCGAGATAGTAATTGCGAGAGGAGATTGTTGGCACTGATATGGATCAACGTGAGCGAAACCGAAGGCGCGATATCCAAAGGACGACGGGGCGGGACAATTGCATAGGAAGAT
>JAJDOG010000103.1 GCA_022340285.1 Betaproteobacteria bacterium | reverse complement strand
CGCCTGACCCGCAGCTTCACCAGGAAATGTCCCGGGAAGGACACCCCCTGCAGCCTCAGCCCGACGCGTCGTCCGACCTCCAGATACACGATCGAG
The DNA here is from genome assembly GCA_022340285.1 of Betaproteobacteria bacterium. Classification (GTDB taxonomy): domain Bacteria; phylum Pseudomonadota; class Gammaproteobacteria; order Burkholderiales; family SG8-39; genus JAABRB01. Next base: position 15,866 of record JAJDOG010000103.1, on the reverse strand, counting down.
AGGGTGATCGGGATGCCGGTGCGCCGGTCGAGCACCTCGTTCAGGTAGCTGTTGCGCGGATCGTAGTACGCGTCGACGTTGCCGCTGAACTGCAGTTCCTCGAAGAGGTGGTGGTTCAGCGCCGCGATGCGCTGCTCCGGGAATGCGTCGCGCGCGACACGGCCGCGCACGGTCGCGGCCATGATGTCGAGCTGCCCGAGGCTGCGCGAGACGTCGATGTCCGGGTACTCGTCCTGCGCGAGCAGCAGGCACGCCTCGGCGAGGCTGAATTGCTCGCGCGTCAGGAGCTGGGCGAAACGGTCTAGATTGGCAGCCAGAGTTACGAGTGGGACAACGTGACGAAGATTGAATACAGCGCCTATCCGACGCGCCGCGCAAAGTCGCGGGGACGAAAGCCGAGCAGCCATAGTGTACCGAAGTAGACCGCGCTGCCAACCCCCACGAGCCCGCAAAGCGCGACGACGCGTGAGCCGCCGTGCGCGGCGATCCACCACGATTCCGGCCCCATCGCGAACCACAGCACGACGCCCATCGCTGCCACGGCGCCGAGCACTTTCAGCGCGAAGGTCCGCCACCCCGGCTGGGGCGCGAAGATGCCGTCGCGCCTGAGACGCCGGTAGAGCAGCCCTGCGTTGAGGCATGCGCCGAGACCGATTGCGAGGGCGAGGCCCGCGTGGCGAAGCGGCAGGATGAACGCCACGTTCATGACCTGCGTGGCGATCAGCGTCATCACGGCGATGCGCACCGGGGTCTTGATGTCCTGGCGCGCGTAGAACCCGGGTGCGAGAACCTTGACCAGGATCAGTCCGAGCAGACCCACGCTGTAGGCGACGAGCGCCTGCCGGGTCATGGCGAGATCGGTCGGCGTGAATTCCCCGTAGAGGAACAGTGTCCCGATCAAGGGCACCGCGAGGACCGCGAGCGCGATCGCGGCGGGAAGCGCGAGCATCAGCGTCAGGCGCAGTCCCCAGTCGAGCAGCTGCGAATACTCCTCTGCGGCGTTCTGCGAGTGCGCCTTCGACAGGCTCGGCAGCAGGATCGTGCCGAGCGCGACGCCCAGCAGCCCGGTCGGAAACTCCATCAGGCGGTCCGCGTAGTAGAGCCACGACACGCTCCCGGTCTGCAGGAACGACGCGAAGATCGTGTTGGCCAGGAGGCTGAGCTGCGCGACCGACACACCGATCGCCGCCGGCCCCATCAGGACGAGAATGCGGCGCACGCCCGGATCGCGCAGTCCCGCCAGGGCGAAGCGCGGGCGCGGGAGCATGCCGAGGCGCGCGAGGAACGGCACCTGGAGCGCGAGCTGCAGCGCCCCGCCGATGAACACCGCCCAGGCGAGCACCATTGCCGGCGGGTCGAAATGGGGCGCGGCCACGAGCGCGGCAAAGATGAAAGACAGGTTGAGGAGCGTCGGCGTGAACGCCGGCACCGCGAACCGGCTCCAGGTGTTCAGGATCCCGCCCGCGAGCGACACCAGCGAGATGAACAGGATGTACGGGAACGTGATGCGCAGCATCGCGACTGTCAGCGCGAACTTCTCCGGCGTCGCCGAGAAACCTGGCGCGCTCACGTAGACGATGTACGGCGCGATCAGCACCCCCAGCGCCGTGACGGCGGCCACTGCAAGGAACAGCAGCGTCGCGACGTGGTCGACGAGCAGGCGCGTCTCGGCGTCGCCCCGGCGCGACCGGTGCTCGCCGAGCACCGGGACGAACGCCTGCGAGAACGCGCCCTCGGCGAACATGCGCCGCAGCAGGTTCGGGATGCGGAACGCGACGAAGAACGCGTCGGTGGCGAGCCCTGCCCCGAAAATCCGGGCGATCAGCGCATCCCGAACGAAGCCGAGAATGCGCGAAAGCAGCGTCATGCTGCTGACGGTGGCCATCGCCTTGAGCAGGTTCATGCCGGGCGGATTATACGGGCCCGGCTCCCTCGCCCACCTTGCCCGGGCTCGGGTCTCGGCCTATAATCCCCGGTTCACTCGAAACGCACGGCACCCGAGCCCAAATACCCGAATCCAGTCCATGGCCAACACTGCACAAGCCCGCAAGCGCGCCCGCCAGTCCGAGAAGCGACGCCAGCTCAATGCCTCGCTCCGCTCGATGGTCCGCACCGCCTCGAAGAAGGTCACCAAGGCCATCGAGGCAGGCGACAAGGCGGCCGCCGAGATTGCATATCGCGAGTCGACCAGCGTGGTCGACCGCATTGCCGACAAGCAACGCATCATTCACAAAAACAAGGCGGCACGCTTCAAAAGTCGCCTTGCCGCACGTATCAGGGCGATGGCGTAGGCCAGCCACCGGACGCGTCCCGCCTTCCTGACGCGCGTCCGTTCGCCTGCTTAAGGGGCGACCCGTTTGGGTCGCCTTTTCTATATCCGCGTCCCGGTCCGAGCCGATTTTCCCTGGGCTTCCGCTCAACCCTGCGCAGGACCGCCATCGGGCGCGTCGGCCGGGCGCCTCGCCTGGCGTCCTTCCCTCGTCTGCAGCTCGTTGTCCGCAGCGAAATTGACCAGGAAATGGTAGGCGAGCGGTTGGATCTCCCGGATCCGGGCGTCGACGACCACGCATTTCACGCCGTCGGCCACGACGGGATAGCAGTACGGCGAATAACGGACCGGCGGCACGCCTCCGAACTGTGACATGACGCCCGCCAGACGCTCGGCCCAGTCGCTCGGCCGGAAGCGCTTTCCCGACCGGGTGAGGCCGATGATCACGAACTCCAGGGACTGGGTGGCGGGCATGAGCAGATCTGCGCTCGCTCGACGGCCCTGACGCGCGCGTCGTGCGCGCCCGACGGACCGAAACGAATGGCTGGCGCCAACTATAGCGAAGATGGGCGACGCGTCCCTTGCAATGCCTCAGCCTTTGGGGATTAAATCGCCGGTCCTTCCGCTCCGGCGCCCGACGCGCCGAGGGAGCCGCAGAGCCTCATGCGTAAACCGGTCAGCCGTGTCCTCGTCATCAACGACGAGAGCCTGATCCTGCGCGAGTTCGTCAAAGGACTGAATTCGGCGGCGCGCTCGCTCGACAACCCGCTCGGGATCACCTTCACGGGTGTCACCACCGCGCGCGAAGCCCTGACGGCCATCGAGTCGGACGGCGACCTGCAGGCGGTGATCGTCGACGACAAGCTCTACCACCTCAACGGCGGCAAGTCCAAGCGCCTGCAGATGACCGCGCTCGAGCTCGTGCAGCGGATCACCCGGCTGCGCCCGGAGCTCGAGATCTACATCCTGGTCGCCCAGGAGCAGGAGGACGAGGTCGTCGACACCCTGTTCGCCGAGGCCGTGGACGGCTACTTCTACCGCGAGGAGCGGGATTACCGCGGGATGTACCGCATCGTGAACGCGGAGATCCAGGAGCGGGCGCGCACCCCCTTCTACGACCAGCTCAAGAACTACGTCTGGCTTGCCAAGGACTCCTGGCACACGCCGGGACATTCCTCGGGCGAGTCGCTGCGAGGCAGCCCGTGGATCAACGACTTCTACGAATTCATGGGCGAGCACGTCTTCGACGTCGACCTGTCGGTCTCGGTCCCGATGCTCGACTCCCTGATGGAACCCAGGGGGGTGATCGCCGAGGCCCAAGGCATGGCCGCCAACGCATTCGGCGCGCGGCGCACGTTCTTCGCCACCAACGGCACGTCCACCGCGAACAAGGTCATCTTCCAGACCCTGCTTGCGCCCGGCGAGAAGCTGCTTCTCGACCGCAATTGCCACAAATCGGTCCACCACGGAGTGGTGCTATCGGGCGCGCACCCGGTGTACCTGAATTCCTCGATCAACCGGAAGTACGGGATCTACGGCCCGGTTCCCAAGAAAACGCTGCTCGAGGCGATCGAGGCGCATCCGGATGCCGAGGCGCTGATCCTCACGTCGTGCACCTACGACGGGCTGCGCTACGACCTGCCGCCGATCGTCGAGGCGGCCCACGCCCACAACATCAAGGTGATCATCGACGAGGCGTGGTACGGCTTCGCGCGCTTTCATCCGGCGTTCCGGCCGACGGCGCTGCAGGCCGGCGCGGATTATGCGACGCAGAGCACCCACAAGGTCATGAGCGCATTCTCGCAGGCGAGCATGATCCACGTGAACGATCCGACGTTCAACGAGCACATCTTCCGCGAGAATTTCAACATGCACACGTCGACGAGCCCGCAGTACGCGATGATCGCGAGCCTCGACGTGGCGCGCAAGCAGATGATGATGGAGGGCTACAAGCTTCTTTCGCGCACGCTGGCCCTCGCCACCGAGATTCGCGCGCAGATCAACTCCACCGACGTGTTCCGGGTGCTCGAGCTGGACGAGTTGCTGCCCGAGGAAGTCAAGGATGACGGCATCCAGCTCGATCCGACCAAGGCGACCGTCGACATCTCGCGTTGCGGCTACACCGTCGAGGATCTGCAGCGCGAGCTCTTCACGCGCTTCAACATCCAGGTGGAGAAGTCCACGTTCAACACGGTGACCCTGCTGCTGACCGTGGGCACCACGCGCAGCAAGGTGTCGCGCCTCTACGACGCGCTGATGCGCATCGCCCGCGAGGGGCGCTCGGCGCGCCGTCTCTACCAGTTTCCGGAAGTGCCGGAGTTCACCAGCCTGCGTTACCTGCCGCGCGACGCCTACTACTGCGGGGGCGAGGCGGTGCCGCTGCTGAACGAGAAGGAGAATCTCAACAAGGCGCTCGTCGACCGCGTCTGCGCCGACCAGATCGTGCCGTACCCGCCGGGCATCCCGGTGCTCGTTCCGGGCCAGATCATCACCCGGCCCATCCTCGAGTACCTCATCGGGCTGCTGCGGTCGCAGAAGCAGCTCGAGCTGCACGGCCTCGTCTACGACGGTTACGTCCCGTGCCTACGCGTGCTGAAGGCGTCGGAGGAACGCGCCTTGAAGCGAATCCGGTAGACCCTTTTACATCCCCTCCCGGCCCATCTCTCGAGCCCCAAAAGTCGGGCTCCGAGCGAATTTTATGACCCCCCTTGCGGAAGCGATCGGCCGCGCCGCCAAGCCCCTGCCGGCAAACAATAACCCCCATGCCGTTGTCCTGAGGGCGACGGGGAAAAGTCCCTTTTGCGCGAGCTAGTTGCGTTGCGCACGTGACGACCCTGTGTTATACCGACCGTAAGTACCTGATTCAAGAGGGGGAGTCATGGTTCACCACTCATTGTCCACGACGAAGTACGGCTTCCGGATCCGGACCCGTGACGGCCTGGTGGTCGAGAACCTCATGATCCATGGCCGCGACGAGGCGGATGCGCAGCGCAAGCTCGCGCAAATGTACCGGCAGTGCGAAGTGCTCGAGTGCCGGGTGAAGAACCCGGGCAACGGCCACTCCGGACGGAATGCCACCTTCGAGGAAGTGATCGAGCTGGTCAGCAAGTGACCGCCCGGCGCCGGTCCTCGCCGGCGCCTCAGACTTCCAGAAATCCGGACGCCAGCAGCTCCTCGAGCAGGCGCTCGTAGTCCTGCGCACCGCGGCTCCCCGGCGAGTACGTGAAGACGTCGAGCTTGTGATAGGGGCTCTCGGCCAGGCTCACGTTCTCGGCGATGCGCGTCTCGCAGAGCTCGGTGCCGAAACGCTCGCGCAGCTCCTTCTCGATGTCGTGCGACATCCGGCGCCGCGAATCGAAGCGCGTGAGCACGTAGCGGCGCTCGACCCGCTCCTTGAGCACGTGCTCCAGCGCCTTCAGGGTGTGCTCGAGGGCGAGCGCGCCCTTCACCGCGAGATAGTCCGTCGAGATCGGGATGAGAACGCTGTTCGCCGCAAACACTCCCGAGAGCGACAACATGCCGAGCATCGGGCAGCAATCGATGATCACCGCGCGCGCGGGCGTGGGCGCGAGCAACTCCTGGAGCCCCTCGCGCAGCCGGTAAAGAATCCGCGGCCCCTTGCCGAACAGCGTGTCCACCTTCATGAGCTCGGAATGTGCCGGGACGAGCTCCGCGCCGAAGCTCACCGGGCGCAACATCTTCGCGAGCGGCTTCGATTCGCTGTAGAAGGCGAACACCGACTCGTCGGCCGCCCGGACGGCACCGAGAATGTCGGTGAGGTGCGCCTGGGCGTCGAGATCGACCAGCAGCGGTGACACGCGGCGCCGGGCAAGCCCCGCCGCGAGGTTGAGCGCCGTCGTGGTCTTGCCCACGCCGCCCTTCTGGTTGAACACGGCCAGCCGGGTCATCCGGTCCCTGGAAATCCGGCGAGGGTGGTGATCCTCCCGTCTAGACAATGTGTTACCATTTTTGCTCGAGCATTTTATACGGCGGCGCCAGCCGCCGTTTGCTTTTAGCTAACCTTTTTGCCGCCCTTTTTTGGGTGCTTTTCGTCGCGCTTTTTGCTTGCTTCATGGTGCCAAGATGCCTTCACACATCATGAACACCTATGCCCGGCTGCCCGTGTCGTTCACGCACGGGCAAGGCGTGTGGCTGTGGGACGAGGCGGGAAAGAAGTACCTCGACGCGCTCGCCGGCATCGCCGTCTCGGGACTCGGGCATTCCCATCCGGCGATCGTCAAGGCGATCACCGAGCAGGCGGCAAAGGTCATCCACACATCGAACCTGTACGAGGTTCGGCTGCAGGAGATGCTCGCCGACCGGCTGTGCGAGCTGTCGGGGATGGACGAGGTGTTCTTCTGCACCTCCGGCTCCGAGGCGAACGAGTGCGCGATCAAGCTCGCACGCCTCTACGGTCACCACAACGGCGTCGCGAACGGCGCGATCATCGTCATGGAGCAGGCCTGGCACGGACGCACGCTCGCCACGCTTTCGGCGACCGGCAACCGTAAGGCCCAGGCGGGATTCGAGCCCCTGGTGCCGGGGTTCATCCGCGTGCCCTACAACGATGCGCAGGCCGTGCGCCAGGCGGCCGAGCACAGCCGCAACATCGTGGCGATTCTCGTCGAAGTGCTGCAGGGCGAGGGCGGAATCAACGTCGCGGACACGGAGTACGTGCGATTGCTGCGCGAGCTGTGCGACGAGCACAACTGGCTGCTCATGATCGACGAGGTGCAGAGCGGCATAGGTCGCACGGGAAAGTGGTTCGCGCACCAGTGGGCGGACGTCAGGCCCGATGTGATGCCGCTTGCCAAGGGGCTGGGCTCCGGCGTGCCCATCGGCGCGTGCCTCGCCGCAGGACGCGCTGCGGGCGTGTTCAAACCGGGCAATCACGGGGCGACATTCGGCGGTGGCCCGCTTGCGTGCGCCGCCGCACTCGCAACGCTCGAGGCCACGGAAAAGGAGAGCCTCTTGCCACACGCCGCGGCGATGGGCGAGCTCATCCGCGCCGGGCTGGCGGAGGCGCTCGCCGGCGTGGCGGCCGTGAAGGAGATCCGCGGCAAGGGGCTCATGATCGGTATCGAGCTCGACCGCCCCTGCGGCGAGCTGGTGAGGCGCGCGCTCGAGGACGGTCTGCTCATCAACGTGACGGCCGAGCGGGTGGTCCGCCTGCTGCCGCCGCTCGTGATCAGCGCGGAAGAGGCGCGGGAGCTCGTCACGCGTCTCGCCGCCCTGATTCGCGCATTTGCCGCAAAGCAGGCGGCCTGAGCGCCTGCCGCCGCGCCGTGGCCGATCCCAGGCATTTCCTGCAGCTCAAGGATTTCTCGCGGGACGAGATCGAGCACCTCTTCGCGCGCACGCGCTGGATCAAGGAACGGTTCAAGCGCTACGAGCGGTATTGGCCACTGGCCGACCGCACCCTCGTGATGATCTTCGAGAAGGCCAGCACCCGGACGCGCCTCTCCTTCGAGGCGGGCATGCAGCAGCTCGGCGGATTCGCGATCTATTTCAACACGCGCGACTCGCAGCTCGGACGAGGCGAGCCCGTCGAGGACGCCGCGCAGGTGATCTCGCGGATGTGCGACGTGGTGATGATCCGCACCTTCGAGCAGGACATCATCGAGCGGTTCGCACGGCATTCGCGCGTGCCCGTGATCAACGGGCTCACCAACGAGTACCACCCGTGCCAGATCCTCGCCGACATCTACACCTACATCGAGCAGCGCGGCTCGATCCGGGGCAAGACCGTCGCCTGGATCGGCGACTCGAACAACGTGTGCAGCACCTGGCTGCAGGCCGCGGAGATCTTCGATTTCACGGTCCACGTTTCGACGCCTCCCAAGTACGAGGTCGAGCCCGATCGGGCCGGCCTGTACAGCACGGATCACTACGAGCAGTTCCCCGACCCGATGGAGGCGGCGCGCGGTGCGGACCTGGTGACCACGGACGTGTGGACCAGCATGGGATTCGAGGCCGAGAACGAGGCCCGGCGCCGGGCCTTCCAGGACTGGCAGGTCGATGCGGAGATGATGGGCATGGCGAAGCCCGACGCGCTTTTCATGCACTGCCTGCCTGCGCATCGCGGCGAGGAAGTGGCCGCGGAGGTGATCGACGGCGAGCAGAGCGTCGTCTGGGAAGAGGCGGAGAATCGGATGCACACCCAGAAGGCGCTGCTCGAGTACGTCGTGCTCGGCCGGGTGACCGGTTGACGGGTTCGGGGTCGGAGAAGAAATGGCGAAAAAGACGGCGAGTAGATCGGCAAAGACCAAGCCGGGCGACGTGAAGAAGGTGGTGCTCGCCTACTCGGGCGGGCTGGACACCTCCGTGATCCTCAAGTGGCTGCAAGACGTCTATGGCTGCGAGGTGGTGACTTTCACCGCCGACATCGGCCAGGGGGAGGAAGTCGAGCCGGCGCGCAAGAAAGCCAGGGCCTGCGGCGCGAAGGAGATCTTCATCGAGGATCTGCGCGAGGAGTTCGTGCGGGATTTCGTGTTTCCCATGTTCCGCGCCAATGCCGTCTACGAAGGCGAATACCTGCTGGGGACGTCGATCGCGCGGCCGCTGATCGCCAAGCGCATGGTCGAGATCGCGCGCAAGACCGGTGCGGACGCGATCTCTCACGGCGCGACCGGAAAGGGCAACGATCAGGTGCGCTTCGAGCTCGGCGCCTATGCGCTCATGCCCGACGTGAAGATCATCGCGCCGTGGCGCGAGTGGGATCTCACGTCGCGCGAAAAGCTGCTGCGCTACGCAGAGACCCACGGCATCCCGGTGGACTTCAAGAAGCGAAAAGGAGGCGGCGCGCCCTATTCGATGGACGCCAACCTTCTGCATATCTCCTACGAAGGCGGCATCCTCGAGGATCCCAGCTACGAGCCCGAGGAATCGATGTGGCGCATCACGGTGAGTCCCGAGAAGGCCCCGGGTCGGCCCGAGCACGTCGAGCTGACCTATGAGCGCGGGGACATCGTCGCGGTGAACGGGCGGCGCATGACGCCCGCGAAAGCGCTCGCCGCGCTGAACGTCACGGGGGGCAAGCATGGCATCGGTCGGCTGGACATGGTGGAGAACCGCTACGTCGGCATGAAGTCGCGCGGTTGTTACGAGACGCCCGGCGGAACGATCATGCTCAAGGCGCACCGCGCGATGGAATCGATCACGCTCGACCGCGAGGTGCTCGCGCTCAAGGACGACCTGATGCCGAGATATGCCCGGCTGATCTACAACGGATACTGGTTCAGTCCCGAGCGGCGCCTGCTCCAGACGCTGATCGACGAGTCCCAGCAGCCGGTCAACGGCAGCGTGCGCCTGAAGCTTTACAAGGGAACCGTGCTCGTCGTGGGCCGGGAGTCGAAGTCCGATTCGCTCTTCGACCCGACGATCGCGACCTTCGAGGAAGACCAGGGCGCGTATGACCAGGCGGACGCAGCCGGGTTCATCAAGCTGAATGCGTTGCGGCTGCGCACCGCAGCGAATCTCCGTCGGAAGCGGCGTAAGTGAAGCACGCTCGGCCCATGCCCGGCTTCCCCTCCTTCTCAAGGAGGGGTGGCTGCCCCCGAAGGGCATGGGGCCCCTTCGTCTCCACCTGAGCCGGAGTGGTTTGAGCATCAGATCCATCGCAAAGGAGCCCACATGGCGGAAATTCTAGGTCTCGGACTCTCCCACTATCCGCCGCTCTGTCTGCCCGACGCGGAGATGTCCAGCCTCCTGCGCTGGACCCTGGAGGACCCGTCGATCCCCGCAGCAGAAAAGGACGTCGCCAAGTGGCCTGCCGCAATGCAGGCGGAGTGGGCAGACGATCTCGGCACGCGCGCAGCGGCCGCGCACCGCAAGGCGCTGGTCGCCGGGTTCGAGCGCGTGCGCGCCGCGCTCGACGCCTTTCGTCCCGATGTCGTCGTGATCTGGGGCGACGACCAGTACGAGAACTTCAAGGAGGACGTGATCCCGCCGTTCGCGGTCCTCGCCTTCGACGATCTCGACCTGTATCCCTGGGGCCACGCGGAGACCTCGTCGATGATGAAGGGCAAGGCGAATGCCTGGGGCGAGGACGCATCGAAGCATTACCGCCTGCGCGGTCGGCCCGACATCGCCAGGCACCTCGCGACCGGGCTGCTCGAGCGCGACATCGACGTGGCCTACGCCTACAAGCCGCTCCACCACGGCAGCATCGCGCACGCCTTCACCAACACGATCCTCTACCTCGACTACCACCGCAGGGGTTACGACTACCCGACGATCTGCTTCCCGCTCAACTGCTACGGACGGCGCGTCGTGTCTTGCCGGGGGTTTCTCACGCATATGGATGCGCCGCTCGAGTTCGATCCGCCCTCGCCCTCGCCCAAGCGCTTCATGCAGGTCGGCGCGGCGACGGCACGCGTACTGAAGGAGAGCCCCTGGCGCGTGGCCCTGATCGCCTCGTCGAGCTGGTCACACGCCTTTCTCTGCGACGCGACCTGGCGTTTGCGTCCCGATACGCCGGCCGACCGGCGGCTCTACGAAGCGATGCGCGCAGGCGATTTCGCCACCTGGCGCGCAACGCCGCTCAAGGCGGTCGAGGACGCCGGCCAGCAGGAACTGCTCAACTGGTTCGCGCTCGCCGGCGCGATGGAGGAACTCGGCGCGCGGCTCGAGTGGAGCGAGTTCGTCGAGACGCACGTCTTGAACTCCAACAAGGTCTTCGCAGTCTACGGGACCGCCTGAAGAAAACTGGCCGAGGGAGATTCGTTCATGCCCAAGCTCTGCGCAAACTTGAGCCTGCTCTACACGGAACTCGATTTCATGGATCGCTTCGCCGCGGCGGCCAAGTCGGGATTCAAGGGTGTCGAATACCTGTTTCCCTACGCCTATCCGAAGGAGAAACTCGCCGACGCCCTGGGCCGCAACAATCTCGTCCAGGTGCTGCACAACATGCCCCCGGGCGACTGGGCGAAGGGCGACCGCGGCATCGCGTGCCACCCGGACCGAGTCGGCGAGTTTCAGGAAGGCGTGGGCAAGGCGATCGAGTACGCGACCGCGCTCGGCTGCAAGCAGGTGAACTGCCTTGCAGGCCTCGCGCCTCAGGGCATCGCCCCCGAAAGGATGCTCGCGACGTTCGTCGCGAACCTCAAGTTCGCCGCGGAGAAGACCAAGGCGGCGGGAATCCAGCTGGTGACGGAGGCGGTGAACAACCGCGACATTCCGGGGTTCTACCTGAACCGCTCGCGGCAGGCCTTCGAGATCATGGACGCAGTCGGCTCCGACAACCTCCGGCTGCAGTACGACATTTATCACATGCAGGTCATGGAGGGGGATCTCGCGCGGACCATCGAGACGAATCTCGCCCGGATCGGCCACATGCAGCTTGCCGACAATCCGGGCCGCCACGAGCCCGGCACCGGAGAGATCAACTATCCTTTTCTCCTCGACTGGATCGACCGGATCGGCTACCAGGGCTGGATCGGCTGCGAGTACAACCCGAAGGCGGGTACCGTCGAGGGCCTGGGCTGGACGAAACCGTATCTGTAAGAGCGTAGCGAAGCAGCGCACGCCGGGTTGCTCGGAAAGACATCGAACGGAGGAACGAATATGAAAATCGGATTCATCGGGCTCGGCATCATGGGCAAGCCCATGGCCGGCCATCTCATCGCGGGCGGGCACGAGGCCTATCTCAACAGCCGGAGCGGCGTGCCCGCCGACCTTGCAGCCAAGGGCAAGCCCTGCGCGAATGCCAAGGAAGTGGCGCAGAAGGCCGACGTCGTGTTCCTCATGCTTCCGGACACACCCGACGTGGAGACGGTGCTCTTCGGGGAGAACGGCGTCGCCGAAGGGCTGACGAAAGGCAAGATCGTCGTCGACATGAGCTCCATCTCTCCGATCGAGACCAAGTCCTTTGCGAAGCGGATCAACGAGCTCGGCTGCAAGTATCTCGATGCGCCCGTTTCCGGCGGCGAAGTCGGCGCGAAGAACGCCGCCCTCACGATCATGGTCGGCGGCGACGAGGAGACTTTCGCCAAGGTGAAGCCGCTCTTCGAGCTGATGGGCAAGAACATCACGCTGGTCGGGGGCAACGGCGACGGGCAGACGTGCAAGGTCGCGAACCAGATCATCGTGGGCGGCACGATCGCCATCGTGGCGGAGGCGCTGCTCTTCGCCTCCAAGGCCGGCGCGGATCCGGCGAAAGTGCGCCAGGCGCTGATGGGCGGCTTCGCGTCGTCCAAGATTCTCGAGGTGCACGGGGAGCGCATGATCAAGCGGACCTTCGATCCCGGGTTCCGCATCGAGCTTCATCTGAAGGACCTCTCGCTTGCCGTCACCGGCGCGCGCGCGCTCGCCATGTCGTTGCCGATCACCGCCATCACGCAGCAACTGATGAACGCATGCGCCGCGAACAACGGCGCCGCTTGGGACCATTCCGCGACGGTCCGCGCGCTCGAGAAGCTCGCAAACTTCGAGGTCGGGCAGAAGAGCGGTTCACGATAGGCCCGCCACGCGTCATCGCTCGTTCGTCCCGTCCGCAACGGCGCAAGATGGAGCCATGAGCGAAGCGACCGCCGTCTCGGGCGCGCGCATCCTCGCGCACGTCGAGGCGCTCGCGCGCTGCTCCGAGCAGTCCGACGGGCTGACCCGCGTGTTCCTGTCCGAGGAGCATCGTGCCGCCAACGAGCTCGCCCTGCGTTGGATGCGCGAAGCCGGCATGGACGCCCGCGTGGACGCCATGGGAAATGTCGTCGGACGGTACGAAGCGACGCGGCCGGGGATGCCCTGCCTGATGCTCGGCTCGCATCTCGACACCGTCCGCGACGCCGGCAAGTACGACGGCATGCTGGGCGTCGTCACCGCGATCGAGTGCGTCCACGCCCTGCACGCACGGGGCCAGCGTCTGCCGTTCGCACTGGAGGTGCTGGGTTTTGGCGACGAAGAAGGCGTGCGCTTCGGCGCCACGCTGATCGGCAGCCGGGCGGTGGCCGGCACCTTCCGCAGGGAGGTGCTCGACGCAGTCGATCGCGACGGAATCAGCCTGCGCGAGGCGCTGCGCCGCTTCGACCTCGAACCCGCGCGCATCGGCGAGGCGACGAAGCGCAGAGAAGACGTGCTCGCCTACGCCGAGCTGCACATCGAGCAGGGGCCGGTGCTCGAAGCCGAGGGCCTGCCGGTCGGCGTGGTCACGGCGATCAGCGGCGCCAACCGGTACGCGGTCGAAATCGACGGCGTGGCTGGCCACGCCGGCACGGTGCCGATGCCATTGCGCCAGGACGCGATGGCCGCGGCGGCCGAATGCGTGCTCGCGGTCGAGCGGCGCGCGTGCGCCGAGCCCGAGCTCGTCGGCACCGTCGGCAAGCTCGAGTGCCTGCCGGGCGCGGTGAACGTGGTCCCCGGCAGGGTGAAGTTCACGATCGACGTCCGCTCGCCGGACGACGGCGCGCGGCTCGCCGCGGCCGCCGACCTCGTCCGTGAGATACAGGCGATCTGCGATCGTCGCGGCGTGCAGGGGAGGATCGCGAAGACGCACGAAGGCAAGACGGCGCCGTGCGCCGGCTGGCTGCAAGCGCAGATCGGCGAGGCGATCGCCGCCGAAGGGCTCCCGGTGCGCAGGCTCCCGAGCGGCGCCGGTCACGACGGCATGGCAATGATCGACCTCGCAGACATCGGAATGCTGTTCGTTCGCTGCGAAAAGGGAATCAGCCACAATCCCGCCGAGGCGATCACGCTGGCTGACGTCGAGACCGGGGCGAGAGTGTTCCTGCGCTTCATCGAACGCTTCGACCCGGCGAGAAAGACATGAGCGCCCGACAGACGATCCGCGCGTTCCTTGCCGGGCAGCGCGAAGCGCAGGCGCGTTTCCTTGCCGAGCTCGTAAAGATTCCCTCCGACAACCCGCCGGGCGACTGCCGGCCGCATGCCGAAGCAGCGGCGCGGCTCCTCGAAGCGCTCGGTTTCGCGGTCGAGCGCCACCCCGCGCCGGAGGCGCTGGTGCGCGCAAATGGCATGTTCTCGTGCGTGAACCTCGTGGTTCGTGAACGTTTCGGCGAAGGCGGACCCACCATCGCCTGCAACGCGCACGGCGACGTCGTGCCGCCCGGCCTCGGCTGGACCACCGACCCGTACGGTGCCGAAACCCGCGATGGACGCATGTATGGCCGAGGCGTCGCGGTATCCAAATCGGATTTCGCGACATACGCCTTTGCGCTGATGGCGCTCAAGCAATCGGGCGCTCGCCTCAAGGGCGCGATCGAGCTGCACTTCACCTATGACGAGGAGGCCGGCGGCGCGATCGGTCCCAAATGGCTCCTCGAGCAGGGCATCAGCAGGCCCGACTACGCGATCTCCGCGGGCTTCTCGTACGGGGTCACGACTGCCCATAACGGTTGCCTGCACCTCGAGGTGCAGGTATTCGGCAAGTCTGGCCACGCGGCGGAGCCCCAGAAGGGCCACGACGCGCTCGAGGCGGCTGCCCTGATCCTGAACGATCTCTACGCCTACCGGAAAGCACTCACTGCGCTCGAATCGAAGATCCCGGGCATCGGCTATCCGACGCTGGTCGTGGGCCTGATCAAGGGCGGCATCAACACCAACGTGGTCCCCGACCACGTCGTCTTCCGCCTGGATCGGCGCATCATTCCGGACGAGGTTCCGGGTGCCGCCGAGCGCTTCCTGAATGCCCTCATCAAGGAGTCGGTGCGGAAGATGGACGGAATCCGCGTCGAAGTGCGGCGGATCCTGTTCGCCGATCCGTTCGTGCCGGTGCCGGGCCAGGAACGCCTCGTCGACGCGATCAGCCGCAACGCGAACGCCGTCTTCGGCGTCGAGGTCAAGCCGCACGGCGTGCCCTTGTACACCGACGCACGCCATTACTCGGAGGCCGGAATTCCGACGGTCCTCTACGGCGCCGGGCCGCGGACGCTCGAGGAAGCGAACGGGCATCGCGCCGACGAGAATCTCTTGCTGGACGATCTCTACAAGGCCACCGAGGTGGTCGCGCTGTCCTACATGGATCTGCTCGACGCCCGGGAGGGGGGCAGGCGATGAATCGGATCCGGATCAAGTGGCCCAAGGGCGAGGTCACTGCCACCCTCTCCAACACGCCGACGGCCATGAAGCTCGTAGCGGCCCTGCCGGCGAGCTCGCGCGCGTGCACCTGGGGCGAGGAGGTCTACTTCTCGCTGCCCGTCAGCGTCCGGAAGGAAAAGGACGCGGTGGATGTCGTCCCGCCCGGCACCGTCTGCTTCTGGGTCGAGGGAAGCTCGCTCGCCCTGCCCTATGGTCCGACGCCGGTGTCGAAAGGCGACGAGTGCCGGCTCGTCACCGCGGTGAACGTGCTGGGAAAGCTCGACGGCGATCCCCGCGCCTTGGCGGGGATACGCGACGGCGATCCGATCGAAGTCTCGAAGATCTGACATGAAAGCCTACGTCATCGACTGGCTCAACCTCGGCGTGCGCTGGCTGCACCGATCGAACAAGGGAGCGACGCTCCCTTGTATATCCCTCAGGTCGGCAACGCACGCCTAGGACTGGAGATCGTCACGCATGGAAGCCTACGTCATCGACTGGCTCAACCTCGGCGTGCGCTGGCTGCACTTCATCTCCGGCATCGCCTGGATCGGTGCGTCGCTCTACTTCG
>JAJDOG010000102.1 GCA_022340285.1 Betaproteobacteria bacterium | reverse complement strand
CCGAGTTCCGCACCCAGATGGCAAGCTGATCGTCGCTGAATGATTGTGTAGAGCCGCGAAACGACAGAATCGGCTGTCCCTTCGCATCGACGTACGCCACGATCATCGGATGCCGCGTGGCCAGGGCATTGTCGACGAGCTTCTTCAGCTCGTCGGTGAGCTTCACCGGCGCAGCCGGCATCGGTGTGCCACCGTACAGCGGCTGCTGCCGGATTGCGGAAATCCGCTCGCCGACGAAACTCAACACCAGGATGACGCCGCCGCTCGCCGCGCCCGGCGGGAGCTTTCCGGTGATCTTGACGGTGTCCCCTTCGAGCTCCGGCGGGGACCACATCACCTCACGATAGACGCGCCCAGTGTCGTCGGCAGTCATGCGCTGCAGCACGGCCTCGCGTCCGGAAATCTTGCCGAGCGTCTGGAACTCGACTTCATCCGCGAGCAGGTCGGCACGCACCGCCACGCGGCCGTCGCGAAGCCTGAGGGAATCGAGAAACTCTCTAGCCAACTTTAGCTTATCCACGACGCTTCTCCTTTCGCGGCCGCCATTTTACTCCTGCCGCTGGGGTGGTTTAGCCAAACAGCGCATCGGGTAGGAACGTCGCGACGCCGGGCACATAGGTCACGATCGCGAGCACGATCAGATTGACTACGATGAACGGCCAGACCCCCCGCGTGATTTGCACGACCTTCTTGTTCAGGGTGGACGCCGCAACGAAGATGTCGAGTCCGAACGGCGGCGTGATCATGGCGGTGCACACGTTGACGCCGATCACCAGGCCGAAGTGCACGGGGTCGATGCCGAAGGACTGCGCTACCGGAAAGAGCGTTGGCACGAGCACCAGCATGGCCGTGCCGGGGTCGATGAACATGCCGGCGATCAAGAAGGTCACGTTCACGATCAGGAGGAACAGCAGCGGCCCGGCATCGATTGCCTGCATGAATCCGAGCACCGCCTGCGGAACACGGGCAATCGTGACGAAATAGGCCAGCACGCTGCCAACCGCGAGCAGCATGAAGATCACCGCGATCAGGACGGCGCTGCGCTGCGCGATGCGCACCAGCCTACTGAAAGTGAGGTTCCGGAAGATCGCGGCCTCGACGAAAGCCGCGTAGAGCACGCTCACCGCAGCTGCCTCTGTCGCCGTGAACACGCCCGAGTAGATGCCGCCGAGAATGATGCATGGCATGCCGAGCGCCCACACGGTGCCCCGCATGATTTCGGCGGCGGCTTCGCCGCGCGTCATGCCGCCCACCACTCCGCGGCGCCAGACCTCATAGAGCACCAGCACGGCAAACGCCAGCCCAAGCACCACGCCGACCGCCAGCCCAGCTGCGAACAGCCTGCTGATCGAGGTCCCAGTCAGCCAGCCATAGATGATGAGAGATATGCTCGGCGGGATGAGCAGCGCGGTTTCCGCCGCTGAAATGATCAGTCCCAAGCTGAACGATTCGCCGAAACCCGCCTCGCGCAGCCGCGGATACATCAGCCGACCGAGCGCCGCAACGGTCGCCGGCGCCGAGCCGGAGACTGAGCCGAAGGCCATCGACGCGGCGATCGCCGCGTGCCCCGATCCGCCCCGCACGCCCCGGAAGCACGCCTCCGCCGACCGGCTCAGCAGGCGGGCAATGCGCCCGTCTGCCATCAGCTCGCCCGCGAATATGAAAAAGGGGATGGCGAGCAATATGCTGTGGTTGATCCCACCGATCATCTTTTGCAGCAGGATCGCGTCCGGCATGGCGCCGTAGAAGGCGACCTTCACGAGATAGACCGGCACACCGAGCACCAGCAGGAGCTCGAAACCAAGAAACAGCATCGCGGCGGCGACGACGACGATCAGCCAGATCATCAACCCTCGCCGCTTTCGAGCCACGCCGGTGTCGCCGGCCAGCGGCGCGCGTCGCGGACGGACAAAAGCCGCAGCAGAAACCGAAACGCGAGCGACGCGAAACCGATGACGGGCGCGACGTAGAGCACGTAGGTCGGTACGCCAAGGGTGGGACTGATCTGGCCCGTTCCCTTGACGAACAACGCCAGATTCAGTGCAACGATGGCCGCGCCGACCGAGAACGCGACGCCGACGAGATCGATTACGCCAAAGAGAAGGCGCTCAGGCACAGCCGGAAGACGTCCGCGAACGATGTCAACCGAGACGTGGCGACCCAACTCGAGCGTGATGCCGACGGCGAGGAACACCAGCCAGACCAGCATGTAGCGCACCGCCTCGTCGATCCACGCGAACAAACTCGCGTAGGCCGGCGCAAACGCCCGGACAAGCACGTTGAACGCGTAGAGCGCGGTCATGGAGATGAGCACGCCGGCCGCGCCGTAGCGCTCCACGAGCCCCACCCCGTTCGCGATCCGCTCGAGAGCGCGTCTCATGTCACGCTGAAACCGCGCGATCGCCCTCTCGGGGCGATCGCGGTCGTTCCGCCGCCAACCCTGTCACTTGTTGACGGCTTGCAGCTCCTTCTCGTAGAGCTCGATCAGCGCCTTGCCCTCGTCGCCCGCCTGCGCGATGTAGGCATCCCGGGAAGCGGGGTAAACCATCGCTCGCAGCTTGGCACGCTCGGCCTCGTCGGCGATCCGAACGTTGATGCCGGTCGTCTTGAAGAACTCGAGCGACTTGGCTGCATCCGCCGCCTTGCCCTGCTCGACCTCGGGCGCGACCTCGCGGAAGGCAACCTTGATGACCTCGCGATGGGCGGCGGGGAGGCGTGCGAACCATTTCGGGTTGAAGAGAATCACTTCGACGATCGCGCCGTGATCGGTCACCAGGAGATTCTTCTGCACCTCGAAGAATTTCATCTTCTGGATGATGTCGCGCGGGTTTTCCTGCCCCTCGATCACGCCGTTTTGTAGCGAGGTATAGAGCTCGCCGAACGGCAACACGATCGCCGAGGCGCCTAGCGCGTCGAACTGCTTGATCAGAATCTTGGAATCCATCACCCGGAAGCGCTGGCCCGAAAAAGCGCCGAGATCATCGAGCGGCTTGTTCGAGGTGAACTGCTTGCGCCCGCCGGACCAGAGGGCGATGGGCTCGAACCCGCGCTTGCTGAACGACTGGAGCACCGCCTGTCCGAACGGGCCATCGCGCAGCTGCCGCGACTTCGCGCGATCGGATGGAAAGATGTAGGGCACGTCAAATATCGAGACCGCCGGGTTGAAGCCGCCCAGGAACGATGCCGGCGCGATCATCGCCTCGAGCGTTCCGAGCTGTATTCCCTCTGCCATCTCACGCGCGCCGCCGAGCTGCGAGGACGGAAACACCTGGATCTCTACTGCGCCTTTCGTGCGCTGCTTGACGAGTTCGGCCGCCTTCAGCAGTCCGCGATGCTTGGCGGTCGTCGGCGGATCCTGCGAACCGAGCTTCGCGGTGAACTCTGCGGCTCGCGCCGGTAATGCGGCGACGATTCCGACAAGGGCTGCACATACCAACGGTTTGAGATATCGCGACATGGACCCCTCCGTGAAGTCGAGCGCCGGCCGGCGCGGACACCGCACAGGCTAGCACAGAGTATTCGCTCTGTTGAATTCGGTCTCCCCTTGTGTCCTTGCGTTCGCCACCGGCATCATCTGCCGATGCGCATCAGCCGGACTGATCTGGGATTTGCAGCCTTCGCAGCCGGCTCCGGCGCGCTGTGCGCGTGGCTCGGTGGGCGCGAGGCGGTCGAGGCGGCGCTCGGCAATGCGGGGCGCACGCTGCTCACCATCGTGCCGATCTTTGCCGCGGGGCTGCTGCTCGCCGGGCTCGTGCAGCAGCTCGTGCCGCGCGATCGGGTGCGGGGCTGGCTGGGGACGGCGTCCGGCTTGCGCGGGCTGTTGCTCGCCGTCGGGATCGGGATCATCACGCCGGGCGGACCTTTCACGTCGTTTCCGCTCGTCGTGGCGCTCGCCGAGGCGGGCGCGGACATCGGGGTGCTGGTCGCCTATCTCACGTCGTGGAGCGTGCTGGGGCTGAACCGCATCTTGGTGTGGGAGATTCAGCTCATTGGCCCCCACTTCGTCGCGCTGCGGGTGGTGGCGTCGTTGCCGCTCGCGCTGATCGCCGGGCTCGCGGCACGCGCGGTCGCCACGCGGATTGCCGCGCGGCCACGGAGCCAGTGACGAATGGTCGCCGAGCTCCTCTTATGGTGCCTTGTGATCGTGCTCGGCGTGGTGGCGCGCGCGAAGTCGCGCACCGCGCTGACCGATGCGGGACGCCGGGCGCTCGCGTTCGCGCGGGAACTGGCGATCCGGTTGCCGCTTGCGCTCCTCGCCGCATCGTTTCTCACGCAGATCCTGCCGCGCGACATCGTGGGCGCGGCGATCGGGCCGGACTCGGGTGTGCTTGGCATTCTCGCGGCGACCGCCGCAGGCAGCATTCTTCCGGGCGGCCCGTTCATCGCCTTTCCGCTCGCGGTGTCGTTCTACGACGCGGGCGCGGGGTTGCCGCAACTCGTGGCGCTCATCACTTCGTGGTCGACGCTGGGCGTGATCCGCATCGTGGCCTTCGAGTGGCCGATGCTCGGGCCGCGGTTCGTGGCGCTGCGGGTCGGCGTGACGCTGATGCTGCCGCCGCTGGCCGGGGCGATTGCGGCGGGGATGCTTTGGATTGCAAGGTAACGACCGGAACCACCCCGGCCGCTTCGCGGCCACCCCTCCTTTGAAAGGAGGGGAAAAGACCTCCTCGTTGCAACCACCCCGCCGGCTTCGCCGGCACCCCTCCTTGAAAAGGAGGGGAAAAAACTTCCTCCTCGCAACCACCAGGAGGGGAAAGAACTTCACTTCGTTCGCTGTCTTGGGGCGAGGAGCGTCGTCAGCACGTCGAGCGATCCCGAGTTCCAGGGGTAACAGGTGGGCGTCGGGGCTTCTTC